>CAMATZ010000024.1 GCA_945861275.1 Bordetella parapertussis | reverse complement strand
CCAGCACCAGCGGCGACAGCGTCGCCTGTGTCACGAATTCAAAATCATTGCGGATGTCGAAAGGCAGTTTTTTATACATCCACGGGTATCTCGCGTGATTGCTGGTGCAAATCAGCAGGGTGTAGCCGTCCGGCGCGGCGCGCGCGGTGAGTTCGGTGGCGACGATACCGCTGGCGGCCGGGCGATTATCCACCACCACGGTCTGGCCGAATCGATCCATCAGTCTTGGCGTGAGTATCCGCGCCATCAGATCAGCGCCGCCACCCGGCGCGAACGGCACCAGGATGCGTATCGGCCTGCTGGGATAGCCCGCAGCCGTTGCTTGCGCATGCGCGCCCGATGTCACCGCGATCATCACGCCGCACGTAGCGAGCGCCCATTTGAGTAGCGTTACCAGCATGATCCTGCTCCCGCAAGTAAGGTCTGATCCTGGCCTATTGTGCCAAATTTGCCGGCACCTTATCGAGGTTTCGCCATTCTGCGTTATATTACGAGGACAAAAAAACGCGGAGAAGACAACTTGAAACGCCTATGGACATTGCTGGTCGTGCTGCTGGTAAGCAACGCGGCCTTTGCACAACAGAACTATCCCAACCGTCCCATGCGCCTGGTCATTCCATGGCCGCCGGGGCAAGCCACCGATCTGGTCGGACGCGTGATGGCGCAAAAGCTCTCGGACATTCTCGGCTATCAAGTCGTGGCCGACAATCGCGCCGGCGCGGGCGGCATGATCGGCACTGACATCGTGGCCAAAGCCGCGCCCGATGGCTATACCATCCTCGCGGCATCCAGCGGGCCGATTACCGTTGCCCCGCTGTTGCAGAAAACGCCTTATGTCCCGGCGCGCGATCTGGCGCCGGTGGCGATCGCGGGATTTGTGGGCTACGTGCTGGTAACAGCGCCGTCGTTTCCCGCCAGGGACATCAAGGAATTCATCGCACTGGCGAAAAGCAATCCCGGCAAGTACACCTATGCCTCGTCGGGCACCGGCGCCGCCGCGCATCTGGCGGTTGAATATTTCAATAACGTCGCCGGCATCAAGGCAATCCACGTGCCGTACAAGGGCAGCGTGCCGGCACTTACCGATGTGATCGGCGGCCAGGTGAGTTACATGACTGAAACCGTCGCTGCGACCCTGCCGCACGTGCGCTCGGGGAGACTCAAGGCTTACGGCCAATCAACGCTGAAGGCAAGCGCGCTGGCGCCGGATATTCCGACCTATGCCGTTGCAGCCAACATGCCCGGCTTCGACTTCGCGGCGTGGATCGGCATCATGGTTTCGGCAGGTACGCCTAAACCCATCGTCGACAAAGTAGCCGCGGCAGTCGACAAGGTTCTGCAAACCGCCGATGCGCGCGAGAAAATGGGGAGCGTCGGTCTTGATGTCAATTACCACCGTGCGGACGACATGGGTGCGTACCTGAAAAAACAAAGCGCGCAGGTGGCAGACATTATCAAACAGGCGAACATCAAGATCGAGTAGCGTGCGGCGTGCACAAAATAATCGAGCGGACATTGCTGTCCGCTCGGTTATTTTACTGCGTAAAATTACGTAACTGTTTGTTTTTATTGAATAAATTTATACGATCACTATGGCATTTTGTGCGTCAAGCTGGCGTGATTCTACGGGCACTGTTGCGCGCGTGAGTTCCGCGATGGTCGCCAGCTGCCCGCAACGATCCGCCATGGCATACAGCTTCTTCGCACCTGCACTGCCCAGCACGCCCACTTTGGCCGTGCTGGGCTAGCCCTTTATGTAGTGACTCGCGCCAAACACCGGGCCCAGCTTGCCGCCGACTTCAAGGCCGATCGAAATCGCGGCGAGCACTGCCCTGCCGAGTTGAGCCTTACCAACATCGATTTGGTTGGGCCTGGCGAAAATTCACGCGATTGACTGTGCGCCCGTCGCCGGATAGATTGCCGTTTGGTGCAAAATGGTGTTTGAGTGTGCCAGCACAAACTGGCAAGTAGTAGTTGGTGGAAGTCCAATACGAGGAAGAAATGACTAATCACCTTGGCCCCGAGTCATGCGTACTCTCATCGCGAGGTGGGATGCACGCAGTTTCGCGTGCCAGCGCCGGATCAGGCGGCGGTGCGCATTCTCGAAGGCGTTTTGCACCGAGATCTGACATGACGCCCAGAGAATATGGAGTCTTAATACACGGTATGCATTTTGTTGGCATCGGGGAATACGGCGATTCCGTTTTTAAAATCGGCGCCTGAAAAAATTGGCGATATCAGGCTTCCCTCGTCGCCGTTCACCAACCACTCGCCCCCATCACGGACCATTGTCCGCATCGGCTCGCCGGGCCTGAGCCGCGCCCTCACAGCAAGAGCGCATCATGCCTTCTCGAGACAGTACGAGTGATACGACATCTGACCGCTCTCAAGCACACGGTAAATGCGTGAGCCCTGTACTCCGGCGAAATCGAAGCCGAATCCTTGCAAAGCTTTGGGCAGGTAGCGCGATACCAAGGCGCGCGATCGCGAGGAGTTCCGCGCCATTCCGCGCAGCACTGGCCCGCTAATATCGCGGCGGGCCTTCACCCGTAGCGGCGCCGAAGCGATCGCTTGTTCCCAAGCCGCGATGTCTTCCTTAGCGCGGAAATCGGCATAGAGCAAGTGCCCGCCCGGCTTAAGGACGCGCGCGGCTTCGGTCAGAAATCGCGGAAACGAAGCGTAGCAGTGGGACGCCTCGACATTGATGACTGTATCAAAACTGTGATCGGGAAAAGGCAGCACCTCGGCGTCACCTTGCACAAAATCCAGGCCGGGCACGTTCCCGTGCCGCTGCCGGCAAAATCGAATTCCCGTGGGATTCAGGTCCAATCCCGTGTATCGTTTCGGGCGCAGCGTGCGCATGAGGTACGAGGCTCCGCCGCCATGCCCGCAACTGACTTCGAGGACAGCCTTGCCGCAATTTTCGACCTGGCCGGCTACCGCATGATAGAGCTGAATACAGGCGCGATTCGGCTCGTCGGACGCATCGAGGGGAATGCGGAGCGGTGGATCGTCGTCGTAAGCGTAGTTTAGAAAGAGGACATCGTCCCCCACGCGCCGGGTGAGAAAGGAGTACCAGTGGCGCCATAGCGCCTTCTTCACTTTGCCGATGGCGTAGAGACGGTCGATCAGGAGCATGGGGTGAAAATAATAAGAACGCTCATGTTGACTATGAGTCAAAGCGACTGCCGCGACAGCATTGCGCGTAGCCCGGAATGCAAAAACCAGTTATCGATAACGACATGGCGTGCAAACCATCCGCTTGCCATCAACCGCTTTGCGAGCTTGTACCTGAATTCCTGCGGCAACCATGATGCGCTTGGTTGGCGCGGATTTCTCTTCCCGAAACGGCCTGTCAGGCGCTCAACGTAGGGTTCGAGCTTGCGTTGTTGGTAGTCCTTCGCGGCATCGACTATGACTTGCGCGGCGATCAAACCGGATTCCACCGCCGGACGAATGCCTTCCCCGCTCTGCGGGTATGCCAGACCTGCGGCGTCGCCGATAACCAGCACACCGTTGTCCGTAAGCTTGCGGCGCGATGCCGGATACTGCAGATAAGCATGGCCATTGAACTTGCCGGGCAGATTGCGGGGGATGCTCCCGCGATGCTGCAACCCTACACAAAATCGTTCTACATGTTCTGCCAGCCGGTGGTTGTCCTCGCGGCCAAGACCGATGTTGAGGTAATTTCCCTTGCGAAAGCACCAGCCGTAGCCCTTAAGGTCGGCGCAGAAATAGAGTTGCACGACGTCGCTGTCGACGTGGCAGTCACTGTGTTCATCTGCTGCCAGTGGAAACTCGATTTCCTGAGCGGAGACGATAGTCTCGCCGTGTCCAAGCCGGGCGCCAAGCACGCGCGAGACTGGACAAAAATGCCCGCCTGCGCCGACCACGAGCGGAGTGCGTATCTCGCCGTTCACCAGCCACTCGCCCCCATCGCGGACCATTGTCCGCATCGGCTCGCCGAGTCTGAGGCGAGCCTGCGAGCGCTGCAGCAGATAATGATCGAACTCGCGACGGCGGATGCCGAAGCTCGCCGCTTCGGGATAGCGTGTTTCCACCTGCGCCTCGCCGATAATGCCGGTGCGAAACCCGTGGATGGGTTGCAGCACCCGCTCCTGCGCGTAGTCGGCGCAGTTGAGTTCAAGTGACTCGATAACCGCCGGGGTGATCCAGCCCGCGCACACCTTGTCGCGCGGGAAAATGTGCTTGTCCATTACCAGCACATCAAGGCCGGCGCGTACCAGTTGCCATGCGCAGGTGGAACCGGCGGGACCGCCGCCCACGATCAATACGTCGCACCAGTGCACGCTCATCCGCTCGCCGTTCGCGGGTCGTAAAGATGGGCCCGGGTCCATGGCACATCATTGCTGCCCCCGCGCGTGAACAGCACCTGAAACAATTGCAGTTCGCCGGTATTGAACGCCGCGAGCGATCCCGAGAGATACAAACGCCAGGCGCGCACGAAACGTTCGTCATACAGAGCGCTCACGCGCTCGCGTGCATCCTCAAAACGGCGCAGCCAATGCCTGAGTGTCAGCGCGTAGTGCAGCCGCAGGTTCTCGACATCGATCACTGAAAATCCCTGCGGCTCGAGAATGGCAGTCATTTCCCGCAGCGTCGGAGGATAAGCGCCGGGAAATATCCGTTTCACGATCCATGGGTTAAATGGCCCGGGCTGATTCTGGCCAATACTGTGAAGAAGCCCGCGGCCGTCGTTCGCAAGGCAGCGATTAATGAGACGGCCCAGCTCATCGTGGTGACTGGGGCCGACGTGCTCCAGCATGCCGACTGAAACAAACGCGTGGTAGCGGCCGCTGATATTGCGATAATCGTCTTCGATGAATTCCACGCGAGCTTCCAAATCCAGCGCGCGCGCGCGGGCCTTGGCGTAGGCGATTTGCTCGCGCGAAATGTTAAACGCTTTCACCCGCACGCCATAGTGTTGGGCCATGTGCAGCGCCAGCGCGCCCCAGCCACAGCCGGCTTCGGCCACGGTCTCCTCCGGACGCAGCCTGAGCTTGCGGCAAATGAGATCCATCTTGGCGATCTGCGCCTGCTCGAGCGTCGTATCGGGGCTTGGGAAGTAGGCGCAGGTATAGCTCATCTGCCGGTCGAGCCACAGGCTGTAGAATTCGTTGCCGAGATCGTAATGACGGTGAATATTGTCGCGCGCAGCGGAAAGCGTGTTCGGACGGCCGTGATTGATCCACTTCGCAGCGCGGTTGAGCCATCGGGAGTAGGGTGTAAGCGGCCTGCGGCGGTGGACATAGACGGCTTCGATTAATCTCGCGAGATCACCTTCGATCTCAATCGAGCCATCGCTGTAAGCGTCCCCGAAATATAGATTGGGATTGATCAGCAACTTGAGCAATGAAGCGCGATCGTCGATGCGCAAGGTGCCCAATGTGCGCTCCGTGCCTGCCGTGATTGACTCGCCGTTCCAGAGGATGATCCGCAGCGGCGGATCGCCGAGCGAACTCAGTAGATACCGTAAGAGTCTGCCTTCCAGACTCAGCGTCGCCTGGTGCCCGCGCTGACTCTGTATGTGCGCATTCCGGACACGATCCCCGGCTTGATGGCCCGGCGACTTAAGCAGTTCCGCATCATCCAATTTCATTGGAATCTCCTTGCTCACTGCGTTACGAGCAATCCGCACGACATTATTCTGGCGCCTACTCCGCATGTCAAGGGCAGCTGCATCGAGCGGTCCTGCTGCCTGTCACGGCATTCGTTCAGTGCATGAGCCGCATCGGCATCTCGTTGTGCCCCGCTGCCGTAGGTTCGTCTACGAGCAGTAAAAAGTTACGGCGCGCGCGCCAACGCCCCAAGGATGCCAGTAAGCAGGCTAATGCCTCCGAATGTCCGTCGACAAAGTAGCAGCGGCAGTGGACAAGGTTCTGCAATCCGCCGATGCGCGCGAGAAAATGGGGAGCGTTGGTCTCGACGTCAATTACCACCGCGCGGATGACATGGGCGCGTACCTGAAAAAACAAAGCGCGCAGGTGGCCGACATTATCAAACAGGCGAACATCAAGATCGAGTAGCGTGCGCGATGCATAAAAAATCGGGCGGACATTGCTGTCCGCCCGATTTTTTACCGCACACAAATACCGTAACTTATTGTTTTTATTGAATTTTTTAAACAATTACTATGGTGTTTTGTGCGGCAGCCTGGCGCGATTCCACGGGCACCGTGGCGCGCGCAAGTTCAGCGATGTTCGCCAACTGCCCGCAGCGATCCGCTAGGGCATACAGCTTCTTCGCACCCGCACTGCCCAGCACGCGCCCCGCGCAATCGAGAAATTTTTCCTCGCGATCCGCTGCTGTCATTGGCCATGCGGGCGAGCCGGGCACGCGGTCGATGTTCAACCTGAATGTGCCGCGCCGGGTTTCAATCTCGATATCGTTATAGCCGGTAGTGCCGGAAAATGTTTTCTCGCTGGGGATGTAGAAGCGCTCGACCTTGGGCATGAACGCGCGTATTTCCGGGCGCTGCACCATGGCATCGGTAAACGTTTCCATGATGAGTTTGCCATCGAGCACGGTTGCGGCGGCGTTGTATTCCATGCTGAATTTTCCTTCAAGACCGGTGTGCGGATCGCGATGGATCAACGGCGTATCCGCGCCCGGCAAAAAGCCGATACGCACTTTGGTGACTTCTTCGGCCTTGATGTTGTGCTGTTTGATGAGTTCAAACATGCCGCCCACCGGCCGGTGGTTGCAGTAGCAGCACGGATAACGCTTGACGTAAATGCCGGGGGTCAGCATCTCCCACGGGCTGGCGAGATGTTTTAACGTTGATTCCAGCGGCACCGCGTCGTTGCCGGCATAGGTGCCGAAGAGATTGTTCTTGCCATCGAAAATATTGCTGTCGGCGGTGAAGCCATTTTTCGCCAGCCACGCCGCCATCACCGCGCTGCGCGCCGCGTGTCCCGCGTGAAACGGTTTGGTCATGGTGCCGAAATTGCGTATCAGTCCCGATGCCTGCGAAGCGGCGATGCCCCATGCGGTTTGCAATTGTTCAACCGTCAGTCCCCACAGACGCGCGGCAACTGCCGTCGCGCCAAACACGCCCACCGTGGCCGTGCTGTGCCAGCCCTTGATGTAATGCTGCGCGCCGAACGCCGGGCCCAGCTTGCCGCCGACTTCAAGGCCAATCGAAATCGCAGCGAGCACTGCCTTGCCGCTGGCGCCTGCCGCTTCGCCTACCGCGAGACCCGCGCCCAGCATCGGCGCCGTCGGATGCCCGCGCAGCGTGGTCATCGCGTCATCGAAATCAAGCGCATGCGCGGCAAGGCCATTGGCAAATGCGGCTTCAGCGGGTGAGGTAGCAAGCCGCGTGCCGAGCACAGCGGCCTGCGCACGCGCGCCGGTTTCCATCACCCAGCGCTGTGCGATCTCGGCGCCTTCGTCGAGGGTGCCCGCGAGCGTGCAGCCCAGCGTGTCAACCAGCGCATCGCGCGCGCCATCGAGTACTGCGGCGGGCACATCGGTTTCTCGTGTATGGATAACAAATTGCGCCAGTTGTTGGGTCAGCATGATTGGTTTCCTTTCGCTATCGTTGGCAAATCAATAAGCGGTAAGCCCGCCGTCCAGCACCATCGTCTGCCCGGTAATATACGCCGCATCCGGGCCGGCGAGGTAGCTCACCATCGCCGCTACCTCCTCCATCTCGCACAGCCGCGCCAGCGGCACGCGGTCGATCATGGCTTTGAAACCTCCGGCGTCGGCGGTGAAAAACTTCACCCGCGACGGTGTGGCCACGGTGCCCGGCGCCACCGCATTGACGCGTATGCGATGCTCGGCCCACTCAATGGCGAGCATGCGCGTCATGTGTGAAATACCCGCTTTGGAAATGCCGTAAGCCGAGCGCTGCGCGAAGCCCACCAGCCCATGCGTGGAACCCAGATTGACGATGCAACCCGCGCGCTTTTGCGCGATCAGGTGCCGCCCCATCTGCTGGCTGATGAAAAACGTGCCGGTGAGATTGACCTCCATCACCGACTGCCATTCTTCACGCGTTACATCCAGCGCCAGCGAGCGCGTGGTAACGCCGGCGTTGTTGACCAGCACATCGAGTTCGCCGAATGCCTTGATGACTTGAGTCATCGCCTGCTCGGTGCTTTGCTGCGAGCGCAGGTCGAGCGGCACCGCCACCACCTGCGCACCCGTTGCACCCAGCGCGGCGACCGTGTCCGTAAGATTTCCAACGTGGGTAGCAGACACGGCTACGTCGTAGCCGTCGTGAGCCAGACGCAGTGCAATGACTGCACCCAGCCCCTGCGATGCGCCGGTGACGAAGGCCGTGCGTTTGCGGGTGGAAGTCACTTTGCCGGAATAAACGGCACCAGCAGATACGTCTGCTTGTCGCCGCCCGAATAAATCGTATTCGTAGCGCCGGCGTTGTAGTCGCAGTGGTAATGCGTGTAAGGTGCCGCGCCGACGCCGTCGCGCGGCTGAATATCGAGCCGCAGTTTGTGGCCTTTTTTCAGCACGATGCAGGTCGGCCAGATCTCGATCTGGCATTCAACCGGCTTGTTCGGCTCCAGCCACCGGCGCTCATCGTGCGGATGAAACGGCCGGTACGGCGTCGATTTCAGCGCATCGGTCTTGCGGTGCGACGCGCGCAGCCAGCCTTTGGTGAGCGGCACCGGACCGCCGTGCTGGCCGACTTCCCACACGTCCTTGCCGTCGGGGCCGATGTTGCGCAGCGTGCACATAATGTCCATGTCCTCCGACGAACTCGACACCCAGAGGTTCAGCATCAGCGGGCCGGTGATTTCGCTGTCTGCGGGCATGGGGTCGCTCTCGAACGACACGCCGAGACGGCCTGCGCCGCCGTGGGTGGTGGAGAGTGAAGAACCCGACGCGACACCCGCCGCAGTGGAGCCGCTGGCCGAATAACTCAGGCTGGATTCGGTGGCGGGCGCATCGCAGGTGAGCACACCTTCAGCCGCCATTTCATCCTCGCCTTGCGCACGCTCGATTTTGAGATAAACTTTTTTCCAGTCGGTGCGCGCCAGCGGCCATTCTGTTTCGGTACGAAACGCATAAGGTTTTTTGCTGCCGCCAGTGCGGATTTCAAGTTTGATCGGCGGTTCATCAAGAATGCCGGTATCGATGCCCTTCAGCCAGTGGTCGAACCAGCGCAGTTGCTCGGCGCGGCCTTCGTGGGAGTGGAACGGATGAAAGTGCGTGCCGGTGTGGATGCGCAGCTTTTTGTGCTTGGCCGCGGCCTGCGTGTAGCCCTCGGTGTTGCCGCGCAGGTGCAGTGAAAAGCCGCCCCAGTTGCCCACGCTGTACACCGGCATGGTGATGTTTTCCCAGCGCGCGCTCATCATACGCCACCACTGCGAATCGAGATCGTTGCGCATCAGGTTGTAAAGCATGTCGGGCTGAAACGATTCCGGATTGAAGCTGCGCGGCCGCCCCAGCAGATGATGCGCGGTGTGGGTGGCGATCCAGTTGGAGACAAAGCCCATTGCAAAAATCCCGCCGTGGTAACACTGATCGCGATACTGATCGGCACGGCCCTCCCACGGCATAATCGCTTTCAGCGATGGCGGCTGCAGGTTCGCCACGCGCCATTGCGAACTGGCGTGATACGAAATGCCCAGCGTGCCGACGCTGCCGTTGCACCAGGGCTGCTTCGCCACCCATTCGATGCAATCGTAAAAATCCAGAGATTCCTGATACGAACTCGGCTCGCATTTACCCGGGGACTGGCCCGAGCCGCGCGAGTCAATGCGCAAACACGCATATTCGCGCGGGCACCACCACTCGGGATTCACCGTTTCCCAGTTCATGTGGGGGTTGGCTTTTTCATCGAGGTCGGCGGGGGGTATCCACAACTTGTTTTTTTGATACACGGTGATGTTGGCGATCACCGGTACTCGGGTCGTGGTATCGGGCCGGAAAATATCCGCGCACAGCCGGCCGCCGTCGCGCAGCGGAATCCACACATCTTTTTCGACAATCAGTTTGTGGCCCTGATCTTGTGAACCCAGCGTAACGTTTTGCAACGTATCGTTCATGCGTCAACTCCGAGTGGTAAATGCGATAAATTTTGATGGCAACAATAGCTATCATCAATTATAGTGATTTCGAATCCACAGTGAGGAGAAAAATATGCAGGCCACGCGCATCGGCGATTTCGAGGTGCATTGCATCAGCGAGTTCGAAGGGCCGTTCATAGCGCCCGAGGTGTTTTTCCCCGATTTCGATCCCGAGTTGTTGCGGGCGCACCCCGATATGGCGGGACCACGGCTGATCGACCCGGTAAGCGGCAAGCTGGTGTTCAGCTTTCACAGCTTCATCGTCAAGACCGGGCATCACACCATCCTCATCGATTCCTGCATCGGCAATGACAAGGAGCGCCCGACGCGGCCGCAGTTTCATCAGCTGCGATCCCCGTTTCTCGCCGATCTCGCCCATGCAGGCGTCACCGTCGAGGACGTCGACTACGTGATGTGCACTCACCTGCACTGGGATCATGTGGGGTGGAACACCCGTCTCGAAAACGGGCGCTGGGTGCCGACCTTTCCCAATGCGCGCTACATCATGGCGCGCCGCGAGTTTGAGTACAGTCGGGGCGCGCAGGAGCGGGGCGAGCAAACGCCGCACCGCCTCGCCTTCGAGGACAGTGTGCTGCCGGTGGTGCGCGCGGGCCAGTCGCTGCTGGTTGACGACGACTACGCGCTCGAAGACGGCTTGTGGTTCGAAAGCGCCCCCGGCCATACGCCCGGCAACGTGGTGATTCACGCCCGCTCGCGCGATGAGCGCGCCGTTTTTCTGGGCGACGTGGTGCATCACCAGTTCCAGTTGATGCAGCCGGAATGGTCAACGCTCGCCTGCACCGATCGTGAGTTGTCGCGCAGGACGCGCACGCGGCTGGTCGAAGAGCATGCCGAGCTCGGTACGCGCCTGCTGCCAGGGCATTTCCCTGCGCCGACCATCGGACGCATCGTGCGGCACGGCAGCGCCTACCGCTATGCGTTCGAGGCGTGATTTTGGGCGCACATGGAATTTAATCCGGCATGCGCATGAATGCGGAATAACATCGCTGCGGCTGCTGTCGTCCGTACTTATTGCGGCTTGATGCCGGCGTCCTTCACCACCTTGGCCCACTTGGTGCGCTCGGCGCGGAGAAACGCTGCGAACTGCGCAGAGGTCATTGGGGTGGATTGCTGGCCCTGGTCGGCCAGCCGTTTGACGGTGTCCAGCAGAGCGAGCGCCTTGGCGAGTGCGGTGCGTAGCTGAGTGAGCACCGCTGGCGGTACCCCGGCGGGGGGGTGCAAAGGCCCTGCCAGGAAATGACCTCGAAGCCGGGCATGCCGGACTCGGCGATGGTCGGCACCTCGGGCAGATCGGGGGAGCGCTGTGCCGACGTGACTCCGAGCGCGCGAATCCTGCCGGAGCGGACCATCGAGATTACCGACGGCACGGTGGTGAACATCGCCTGCACGTGGCCCCCGATCAGGTCGGCCAGCGCAGGACCGGCGCCCTTGTACGGGACATGCACGATTTCAAAGCGGGCCAGCGTCTTGAACAACTCCATCGACAACTGCGGCGAAGTGCCGACACCGGCCGACGCGTAATTGAGTTTGCCGGGTTGCGCTTGCACGAGGGCGATAAACTCGGCGATCGTCGCTGCCGGCTGCGCAACATTGACGACCAGGACGTTGGGTGTTGCGCCGGTCGGGCCCAGCGGCGCGAAGTCGATCTCCGGATTGTAGGCGAGCTTACGGTAGAGCGCCGGGCTGATCGCGAAGGTGGCGATATTGCAGGTGAATAGCGTGTAGCCGTCGGGCGTCGCGCGGGCCGCGATCTCAGCGCCGATGTTGCCAGCCGCCCCGCCCCGGTTGTCGACGATGACCTGCTGGCCGAGCACTTCGCTTAGCGCGGCGGATACGATGCGGCCGACGATGTCGGTCGAGCCTCCCGGCGGAAACTGGACTATGGTGCGCAACGGCCGTTGCGGAAACCCCTGTGCCGAATCTTGCGCAGGCGCGCGCGCCGGCCCCGCCAGGCCAAGCTGCGCCTGCGCGCCGCCAATTGAGGCCGCCAGCAACAGCATGGTAACCACGAGGCCAACACCCTCATCGTGAGGCCTCCTTCCAGCCGCGTGCAAGCCTACTCCCAACCTTGGCCTATTACAACTAATGGACTCCGGCGAACTGATGTGGACTTCTACAAATTCTATTTCTGGGAATCCTGCTTGAATAAAATCAATAACTTAGGCGTCAATCAAAACTGACGATCGCCACCCAGTTCGAGCCTTTGCCGGTCGGGTATTTTCCGATCGGCTTCAAAGCGCCGCTGGCCGGGTTGATCGCATACGTGGAGAGCGTGTCCGACTGCTCGCCGGAAACGACCACGTAGCGCCCCGCCGGATCGATGCGAAAGCCGCGCGGCTGTTTCTCCGTGGGGGTGCTGCCGAGCCAGGTGAGCTTGCCGGTGGCTGCGTCCACGCGGAAGGCGCCGAGCGAACTGCTGGTGCACTCCGCGGCGTACAAAAAATTCCCGTGCGGCGCCAGATGCAGGTCTGAGGCCCAGATGTCATTGTCGCGGTTGCGCTTAGGCGCGTCGGGACCGCGCGGTCCGCCGGGCACGAGTTTGCTGTCGGGTGGAAGTGCGGAAGCCGAGCTTACCTCCGTAAGCAGCCCCGTCTTGCTGTCGAGCGCCAGCGTGGTGACGCTCGCCGTCAACTCGTTCAGCAGGTAGACGAAGCGGTTGTCGGACGAGGTGATGAGGTGGCGCGGACCGATCCCGCTCTTCATCTGCACCACCGGTGGCGTATTGGCGGTGAGCCGGCCACTCTTCGCGTCGAAAACGAACTGGAAGATCTGGTCGGTGCCCAGGTGCGGCACGAACACATAGCGGTTGCTGTTGTCGGTGATGATGGCGTGCGCGTTGCGCGCGGTGGGGATCACCTGCAGCGTCTCGCCCACACGCCCGTCGGCGCCGACCGGGTTTACGCTCACGAGATTCGCGCCGTACGAGGCGCCGAGCAGGAAGCGCCCGCTGCGATCAAGAAAAATGTACGGGTAGCTTTCGTGAAGAGGCCCCGTCGCTATGGACTTCAGCGCGCCGCTGTAGCGGTCGATGCTGTAGGTCTGCGCCGTGAACGGCGTCGTGCGCACACCGGCGATGAGCAAGCGTTTGTCGGGGCTGACGGTCATCGGCATCACCACCTTGCCTGCGGCCGGAACGCGCGCGCCGGGCTGCAGCGAGCCATCGGCCTGCAGCGTGTAGACCCCGATGTTGCCATCCTCGTTGTTCCCCCGCTCCACAAACCGCTCCGCACCTTCCTTCAGCAGCAGGCGCTGTAGTAGGGTGGGCACGCCCTTTGTGCCCACGCGTTGCGGGGCGGTTCATGTTCGACCGCGTGGGCAAAACAAAAGACGTTTTGCCCACCCTTGCTTGATTCCAAACATCCGCCGGATCTTGGAGGGAATAACGAGCTGGCCTTTGACGGTCGATGAGTGAAATAGCCTTCACCAGGCGTCGGCGGACAATGTCTGTCACAGAGCAAGTCGCGACTACTACAACTCAGGCACTTGCCACCGCCTCCGCCCTCTTCAACCCAAGCTCATCAACCACCGCCTGCTCCACCACAGTGCCCTTGAAAAAGTCCGGGTTGTTGCCGGTATGCAGACGTGCGGCGTTGGTGAAGGTGAACTCGCGGAAATCCTGATCGGTGACGAAGCCTTTTTCCACCATCTCAAACGCTTCGGGAATCACTTCCCTGAAATCGGGCACGTCGAAATGCGTGAAGTCGGAACTGAACACCGGACGCAGCCGCACGCCCATACGCGGGTCGAAGGCCCACATCGTTGCGCGGTCGTCCGCTTCGCAGCCGAAGTAGAAGTTGCCGGAGAACACGGACCGGATATCCGCTTTTGAATTGACGCCCGCCGCTTCAAAATCGTCGGTGACGTGCTCGGGCCGCGCGAGTTCTTCAAGACTGCACTCCGGACGGAATGCGTCGAGGTTATTCATGATCGCATCGGCATTGGCTTTCAATCGCGGATCGCCATACTTTCCGATAAGCTGCTGTAACTCGGCAACATTCGTTTCATTCGGGTACTGCAAAGCGGTGCGCTGGCGTTTCTCCCAGTGTTCGATCATGTCGCCGACCATTTGACAGGCCCAGCTCACGCCGCCTTCCATGAAGCCGAAATTGAGGCTGGGGTAGCGGCGCGCGACACCACCCAGGAAAACGCCGCGTGCGAAGGCGTGGTTGGATTCGGCGAAGTGGCCGACATGGTTGTAAGTGAAGTTGCTGATGGAGGCGCGATCCTGCCAGCGCGGGCTGCCCGAGTGTTGGGTCACTGCCACGCCAAGATCTACGCAGCGCTGCCACAACGGGTCGTAGTCATAGGGGCTGTCCAGCGCGATGGTGTCGCAGTACCAGGCGGCCTTGCGCGGATCGATGCCTTCCGCAGCGCTGGGGATGGCGCGCTCCTGGTTTCCGCGCAGCATGATCGCTTTGAATCCCAGCGTGCCTACCGCGTATTCCAGCTCCTCGATAGCGTCATCTGGCGTACGCGCGGGCAGGATGGCTACCGGCGCAAACCTTGCCGCAAACGGCGCGAACATGTCGGCCGTCATGCGGTTGTAGGCGCGCGCCGAGGCCCGTAGCAGGTCATCGTCGGCTATGCCGTTGATGGTGAGCCCGAAGCTGGGATACATCACCGCGAAGTCAATACCCAATTCCGGCAGGCGCTCATTGAGCAGGGCCGGCAGCAGCGCCGTAGCCTTGTCGAGCGTATTGCTGGTCACACCCCACCAGATGGCGCGGCGCAGGCGATGGTGCTGGCGCACCTCCGCAGTGGATCGGTACCATGCGTCATTCTGGCGCCACAGCGCCCGCATCTTGTCGACGGAACCGGGGCCGCCCGCTTCGCTCAAGTACTCGAGGAACACCGGAATCGGCTCCATCCAATGGCCGTCGCCGTCGATCACCGGGTGCTTCAACCCGGCGTGGATTTCTTGTGCTCGATGCTTCATGGTTACCGCTCCTTTTGCTAATCAACACACGCGTTACCTGGCTTGCAGACCGGCATCCCGTATCAATTTGGATAAGGTTGTGATTTGGGCGCGCAGGATCTTGTCGCATTCCTCCGGCGTAGTCGGCGCGGCAACAAAGCCGATGGCCTGCATCCGTTCCTTGACGTCGGGGAAGCCGAGAATACGCGCCATCTCTTTGCTGATCTGATTGAGAATGGGACGTGGTGTGCCGGCGGGCGCCAGTATTGCGTGCGATGTTTCGGGTTGCTTGAACTCGGACAGCAGCTCAGCCAGCGACGGCACGTCAGGCAGTACGGGTGTACGCCAAGGCGCGGTCATCGCCAACGGCACCACCTTCCCATCCTGGATGAAAGGCAGCGCCACGCCCAGCGTCGCGACGGTGTAGTGGACGCGTCCGCCCAGCACTTCGATCATCGCTTCCGGCCCGCCTTTGAACGCCACCTGTATAACCTTGATGCCGGCGGCGAGGTTAAAGCGTGCACCGCTCAAGTGGCTCGCGGATCCGGTCGAGCTGGAGCCAAAGATGAACTTGCCGGGCTGGGCCTTGGCGAGAGCGATAAACTCCTTGATCGTCTTGACGCCCAGCGTAGGCGCCACCACCAGCAGGTTTGCGCTGAACCCGATCTGCGTAGCGCCCGCGTAGTCTTTGAGCGGGTCGTAAGGAAGGCTAGGCTGCATTGCCGCGCTGATGGCAAAATTGGGCAGCGTGTAAATGAGCGTGTAGCCGTCCGGCGCGGCCCTGGCAACCGGACTCGCCGCCAGTAATCCGCTTGCGCCAGGCCGATTGTCCACTATCACGGGTCGTCCCCAGCTCTCGCTCATTTTCTGGGCGAACATGCGCGCCAGCGTGTCGGGCTGACTGGCGGCGGTGGTCGAGATCACCAGACGGATTGGCTTCACCGGGTAATTCTGTTGCGCCTGCGCAAACGCTGGCGCTGCCGCGAACGCTGCGCCCAGCACGAATCTGGTTGCGTATCTATGTCGTCGCGAAGCCTGCATGGCGTCTCCGTGGCCGTTCGTAACTTTAGCGCTTTTGCGCCGGATCGACGCGTTTAACTCTTCCAGTGCGGCGTAGCCACGTAATTGCGGTTAATGTCGGCCACCTTTTGCGTGCCGCAGTTGCCCATCACCAGTTTCAGTTCGCGTTGCAGAATTTCAAGCACACGATCCACACCAGCTTCGCCGAACGCACCCAGGCCCCATAGCGTCGGCCGGCCGATGCCCACGCCGGTGGCGCCAAGCGCCAGCGCCTTGAACACATCGGCGCCGCGGCGCACGCCGCCATCCAGAAACACGGGAATCTTTTTGCCGACCGCGGCCGCCACTTCCGGCAGCGCTTCAATGGTACTGCGCCCGGTTTCAGTGGAGCGCCCGCCGTGGTTCGACACCAGTATGCCGTCAAGACCGTGTTCAAGGCACAGCTTGGCATCTTCGTGTGTGTCGATGCCCTTGATGATGAACTTGCCTTTCCAGTAGTTGCGCAGGCGCTCGACAAATTTCCAATCCATTGCCGGGTCGGATCTGCGAACGCCCGTCATGTCGATGCCATCGAGCATGGGGCGATGCCGCCCGACTTCCGGCCCGCCTTTGTGACAGACCTCGCACTGTTTCATGTCTTTGGGCCGGGTGCGGTAGTACGTTTCACTGAAGCGGCCGGTGGTGTTATCGACGGTGAGCGCAATCACCGTCACACCGTTGGCCTGGAAACGGTTCAGTAATTGCACGCACGCTTCCCACTTGTTGGGCGCATAAAACTGCTGCCACACCGGACGGCCCAGCGCTTTGGTGACTTCTTCGATGGAAATGCCGGTAGAGGTAGACAACATCTGCATGGTGCCGCGGGCGCGCGCGGCGCGCGCCACCGCCACCTCGCCGTCGCTGTGCATTGATCCCTGGCCCCCCGTCGGGCAGGTAAAGATCGGGCTGTCATAAGTGGTGCCAAACAAATCCACACGCATGTCCACCTTGGTGGCGTCGCGCAAGCGGCGCGGGCGCAACTGCACCTGCCGGAACCCCTCGCGATTCGCGAATAGCGTCGCGTCGTCATCGGTGCCGCTGGCCATGTACGACCAGTGGCCCTGGTTAACCTTGGTGCGCGCCGTTGCCTCGAAATCAAACACCGTCAGCGCATCGGAAGGTTTTTCGACAACGCTCATGCGGTCACGCATGATGCTGGTAAAGCTGCTGGATTTTATGTCCTGGGCGAAGCTGTCCTGCTGCAAGTAAGCGGCAACGCCGCCGACTGAGGCAACATACGGGCTGGCGGCGAGAAACTTGAGAAAGTTCCGGCGAGCTGAGGGAGAAGCATTGATTGTCATGATTTTCCTTAAATGTCATCCGACGTAGGTAATTATGTGCTGGATGCTGGACTTCGAGATCATGGCCGGCATCCTTCAACGCAACGGCGCGGCAACCCCAACCAATGGCCTTCCTGCTGCACTATTTTGCCTTTGCCTCCCGCTCCCGCTGCAACGCCGCCTGAAACAGTTTTTCATAAAACTGGATTTTTGCACCGAACCCATCTGGATCGACGAAACGATTGGCATCGTACTGATCGCCCGGCTTGTATTTCTGATGCATGTTGAATTGTGCGGCGTGGGAAGCCAGCCAAATGTCCGGTTGCATCTGCTTCTGCCGCGTCAATGTGCTGGCGTATGCATCTGTAATGCCGGTAAATGCGGGCATACCGCTCACCGTAACGCCGGGATTGATGCTGCCCATGTTGACGATTAGCACGTTGTAGTCGCGCCCCGCGTCTGGCACGGTGAATGAAAATGTCGCTGAACCCTTGGTATGGCCGGGATGATGAAGCACCGTCAATTCGGTGCCGCCAAGGCGCACCTTGTCGCCTTCCCGCAGTCGCTTATCGACTTTCGCCGGCTCGTATGTGGTGCCGCGGCCCTGCGGAAAACGATAATCTTCGCTGCCACCGCTCTCGACCAGCCCGGCATCGGCCTCGTGTATAAGCAGAGGCGCGCCCGTCATGCGCTTGATCTCCGCGAACGCGCCGACATGGTCCCAGTGCCCGTGCGTTGCAAGCAGAAGCTTGATATCAGAAAACTGGAAGCCAAGCTTTTCGACGTTAGACTTGATTACCGGTGCCGAATCATTGACCCCGGTATTAATCAGCATATGACCCTGCGGTGTCGTGATCAAGTACACCGCCAGATCATAGGTTCCGACGTAATACACGTTCCCGACGATGCGAAACGGCGGGAATGTGCGCACATAATGCGCTTGGGGCTTGAGTTGCACGGTGACTGCAGACTGCGCAATCACATAATGCGGCAGGGCCGTGCTCAGCGCCACGGCTGCGGCCAGGACAATGGATTTCAGACACACGAAAAACTTCCTCCCAAGTGATCAACAAATAGGGCGCATATGAAAAACGTCGCCCCTTTTTCACGAATTGGCAATGTATCCCTAGACTGGAGGGCGGTCAACCGCCTACTGCCGCACGATGTCATAAGCCTGCGCAATTGCCTGGGCAGCATCGCACCGAAGAGGAGGTGCGCATTACTTGTCGGGCAAAGTTCTATCCTGTGGAATAGACGCAAGTATGTACGGGCTTTTCAATCAGCCCCCGCAAACAATTTGTCATAGGCCGCCAGCAGCGTCTGGTGCATGGCACTGCCTTCCATATCCACTCCCAGCGTTTCCAGGCCGAAAAACTTTTCGCTGCGGTCAAGCAAGGCTTGCGCCTGACGCACGGTTTCTTTGCCGTACAACAAATCCAGCGAACGCCGGTAATCGGCCGCGTTCTCCAGATTCATCAGGCTTTCAATGCAGCGATACACCAGCCGCCGCGCCGGTTTCATTTCCTGAAAGTGATGGATCCAGTCGCAGCCTTCGCGCGTGGCATCTTCGTCGCCGGTGGCCAGCGCCAGCAGGGTTTTGAGTTCACCGATGCGCAGCTCTTTCCATACCGTATCCACCGGTATCGCGAGGCCGAGAATTTCCCATAGCGGGCGCTCGTCGTTCAGGTTCAATGTTTGCAAATCGTCGAGCAGCGCCTTCGATTCGGCATCGCTTAACGCGGGCAACTTGACCAATGCGGGGCGTATCTGGTTGCCGACGCTGTTGTTCTCCCACGCCAGATCCTCCACCGGATAAATCTCGGACATGCCCGGCACCAGAATGCGGCAACTGTAGGCGCCCTGCTCGGTGAAATCCGCGACGTAGATATCCTTGCCCTCGGCCTTGATGCAGTTGCACAGCCACGCGTAGTCTTCGGCAGTGGTGGTGCTGAAGTTCCAGTCGGCGAACGGAAAATCCGGCTTGTCGCCGAGGAAATTCCAGCTGATCACGCCGCTCGAATCGACGAAGTGAATCTCCAGATTCGACGCCATGGTGATTTCATCCATGTCGAAACCCGGCTCGGGAAAACTCTCCAGCGCATCCAGCGCACGGCCTTGCAGCAACTCAGTGAGCGCGCGTTCCAGCGCCACCTGAAAGCGCGGGTGCGCGCCAAAGCTCGCAAACACACCCTGATCCTTCGGATGCAGCAGCGTTACGTTCATCACCGGGTAACGCCCGCCCAGCGACGCATCGCGTACCAGAATGCCGAAACCCGCCTCGCGCAATCCCTTGATGCCTGCGGCGATGCCCGGATAACGCGCAATCACTTCGTCCGGCACTTCGGGCAGGCACAAACCCTCGCTGATGATGCGGTTCTTGATGTTGCGCTCGAAGATCTCCGACAAAGCCTGGCTGCGCGCCTCCATCATGGTGTTGCCCGCCGCCATGCCGTTGCTCACATATAGGTTGCCGATGATATTGACCGGTATCCAGGTCTGCGCGCCATCACGCAAACGCGTGTACGGCAGCGCGCAAATACCGCGCGCCACATTGCCGGAGTTCAGGTCCACCAGCACCTGATCATCAATGTCACCGTCCGGGTTGTAGAATTTATGCAGTTCGGGATTGAGCAACGCTTTCGGCCACTTGCCATTCTTGGTCGGGGCAAACCAGCGTTCCTGCGGATAGTGAACAAATGCGCGATTGGCGCGCGTCGCGCCCAGATAAAAATGCGTCCAGAAGTAATGCGTGTTAAGCCGCTCAAAAAACTCACCCAGCGCACTCGCGCGCGCCGCCAGCATGGTTGCGCCCTTGCCATTGGCAAACAGCATCGGGCATTCGTGGTCGCGCACATGCACCGACCAGATCGATTCCACCGGGTTCAGCCACGACGATTCATCCAGATGAAAGTTACGCGATGCCAGCTTTTGCTGCATGGTCTCGATAGTGGATTCGAGCGCGGCGTCTTTGCCGGGAATGAAGGTTTCGGTTTGCATAATTGAATGGGGCGCTCGGTGGATTTGCCGGGGGCGGGATGGTGACATAGTTCGCTGGCGGAGGCCAGCACGTGGCGCGACGCTCACGACCGCCAAGTGGCGGCCGGCAAGTCACGCCTTGAATAAACCTGGCGCGCGATTGAAACCATGCCCGCAAACACTAGCGCTGACCAGCAGCCTTGTTGCGGCAAGAGGGTCGAACGGTTCAACAGGTTGCAGCTTGCTATCCACGCGTCTATGCTTCATGAGCAGCAAGGAGGCGCGTGCGCAAATGCGGGCTGCGAAAAAATGAAACCTGCGAATCACTACCCGGTTGTCATCATCGGCGCCGGGCCCACCGGCTTGATGCTGGCCAATCTGCTGGGCGTGTATGGTATCGGGACGCTGCTGATCGAGCGCCATTCCACCACCGTAGGAGAGCCGCGCGCGGTCTCGATCGACGATGAAAGTCTGCGCGCCGTGCAAAACGCCGGCGCACTGGGCCGCGTGCTGCCCGACATCGTGCAGGGCTACGGCGTGCATTACCACGCGCTGAGCGGGAAAGTGTTTGCGCAGATACTGCCGACCTCGCGCGAGTACGGTCACGCCAAGCGCAACGCATTTCGCCAGCCGTTGTTTGAGTCGGCTTTGCACGATGCGCTCAAGCGCTTCCCGCAGGTGAGCGTGTGCATGAACCATGAACTGGTCGACTTTGCCGAAGCCAACGACAAGGTTGAATGCTCGCTCAAGCACGCGGAGGTCACGCGCCAGGTCACGTGCGACTGGCTGGTGGCCTGCGATGGCGGGCGCAGCGCGGTGCGCGAGAAACTCGGTATTTCGATGCGCGGCGCCACCTTTGCCGAGCGCTGGCTGATTGTCGATCTCACGCACCGGCAGGATGTGTTCCCGCACACCCGCACCTATTGCGACCCGGCGCGTGCAACCATACGGCTGCCGGGTCCGCACGGCACGCTTCGCTATGAATTCATGCTGCATCCCGATGAGGACGCTGAGGAGATGCTCGATGAATCCCGCATCCGCGCCTGGATGCGGGAACGCGTCGCCAGCGACGCTAATCTGCCCATCGTGCGCAAGGTGGTCTACACCTTCCATGCCCGCATCGCCGCCGCATGGCGCAATGGCCGCGTGTTCCTCGCGGGTGATGCCGCGCACCTGACGCCGCCGTTCGCCGGGCAGGGCATGAATAGCGGCGTGCGCGATGCCTGCAACCTGGCGTGGAAACTTGCCGCGGTCGTGCGCGGCGAACTCGGGCCGCGTTTGCTCGACAGTTACGCCGTCGAGCGCGCGCCCCACGCCTGGGCCTTGATCCGGATGGCCTTGCGCATAGGCTTTTTCATGCAGCCGAAGTCGCGCTTCTCGGCGATGCTCATGCAAGGTGCGCTGCGGGTGATCAGCCTCTACCCGCCGGCACGCGACTACGTGTTGCAACTGAAGTTCAAGCCCAAGCCGCGATTCCGCGCGGGCTTTTTCGTGCCGGATGCGGCGCCCGGCTCGTTGTCAAGTGAGGCGATGCGCGCCGGCCAGCTCCTCGCGCAGCCACAGGTGGAGTTGCAAAGCGGTGAGCGCGTGTTACTCGACGAGGTGCTCGGTCACGGCTTTGCCTGCATCGGTCGAAGTGCGCCGCCGGGCGTGCCCGCCGCCCTGCGCGAGGCGTTTGCAGGCCTGCCCTTGCATTTTGTTTTGATCGTGCGCAAGGATCAGCCGTTTTTGCGTGACGCGCCGCAAGATTGCATCGTGGTGCGCGATTGCGACGGCGTGCTTGAAAGCCTGCTAAACGAGGCGGGTGCGCAAGCGCTGCTGCTGCGTCCGGACCGCTACGTAATCAGCTTCCTGCGCTCACCAGGTTTCAGAGACGAGATTGCACAAGTGAAAGCACTCTTTGCGCAAACGCGGGCGGTATGACCCATGTCCGCTAAACATGAATTAGTAAAGCGCAGTCTTTTTATGGCGCGGCAAGGCAAGCGCCAGCGGCAGCCCAACCAACCCAATCAACAGGGATGCAGTCAGCGACCAGGTATAGTCTCCGGACATGTCGAACAGGCCTCCGCCCAGCCAGCCCCCGAGGGCCATGCCGAGACTGGCCCCCACCATCTCGAAGGAGTAAATCGAGCTTAGGGGCGCCTTATCGCCGAACAACTGCCGGTTAATGATCGGAAAGCCGACCATCTCGCCGCCGTAGCATAGGCCAAAGATGACGGCAAACAGATAGAAGGCCCAGGCTTCGGTGGCAAAAAATAAAATAATCACCGGCAGGCTCTGGCCCAGCAGCGAGATGCTGAGCACGGTGCGGCCGCCGAGACGCTCCGCGAGGACAGAGAAAGTGAAACGGCTGATCACCGAGACGCCGGCGATGGTAGCGAGCACGCCCGCTGCCTCCACTCCCGGTATGCCCTTGAAGGTAGCCATCGATACCACATGGGCGAGGATGACGGCGTGTGCTACGCAGCCGATGTGGTGGATGCTCATCAACTGCCACACCGTGCGCTGGCTGAGAATATCGCGCAGCCGCACCGGCGCTGGTTCGGATGTGCCGGGCGCGCGCGGCTTGTCGGGGATGTCCTCCGCGCCGTAGGCGGTCAGGCCTTTTGCAGCGGGACTGTTGACTATGAACATCGAAAAGATTGCCAGTATGCATCCCACCACAATGCCGATAGTGGTAAAGGTGTTTTGCCATCCCCGTGTTTCCAACAGCCAGCGGAAGAGCGGCGCAAAAATCACCGGGCCGAGTCCCTGCGCCGCCCAATAAATGCCTAACGCGATGCCCATATGGCGATAGAACCATCGCGTCATGATCACCGGCAGCAGCACACTAAATGCCGCATGCCCCAGTGAGCCGACAAATACTCCGTAAAACAGATAAAAGTGCCACAGCTCCGTGATGGTGCCCAGGAGCACCGTGCCCACGCCAATCAGAATGGACGCCCCCAACATCAGTATGCGGGCGCCGTAGCGGTCTCCCAGCCACCCCATGATCATGACAGCAGGAAGTCCGACCAGGAAGGCGAGGGAATAGGCAAACGATATGTCGCCGCGCTTCCACCCAAACAGCTCGACCAGAGGATCGATGAAGACGGCGAATGAGGCGGTATCGGCGCGGCTGACAATGTTGAGGACGCACGACGCCCCCAAAACGACCCACGCGTAGTGAAAACTGTATTTTTTTATGTGTGCCACTGATGGGGGCGCTTTCGGGAGTTTTTGATTCTGCGGTGAGCTTCGACTGCCAGCGGTATATTAGCATTCAAAGTTTGCTCTGCCGTCCTGTGATGGCGAACAGGTGGCGTTTGATGCCGTGATCGTGTACCGGTGGTTCATTCTTCCGCCGCCGCGATAAAGGGCGTAACATTATTTACTGAAGATCGGCGCTACCCTCCACGATCTTGTCACGCGAGATTATGAAATATCTACTGATACTTTTATTGGCATGCCTCGCCGGCGTGGAATACTTTCACCACCGCTCGCACAGTCACGCGCAGCACGCGGTAACCGGCTCTACGCCGGACGCAAAGGCAGAGGGCGCACGCGACTTGCTTCGCCAGCACCTCTATGGCCACTGAGCGTTAATTCTGTCTGCATGGAGAGACGCCACGACACGCACGTCGCGAATTGCGACCATGAACCTGGCATCTCCTCCCGCCTTCGGCCCCCTCGCTGCGCTCTCCCCAGCCCTTCTCCCGGAGAGAGAAGGGAGCGTTGAGTCCCCGCCCGAGCGGGGAGGTTCATGGGTAGGGTGAGAGCTACGCGGTAGCGTACAATGCCCCCATGAAACCACCCAAAAGACTGCAGTCATTAATCGAAGAAGGCCTGATCGACACGGTGGTGCTGCAACTGATGAGCGGCAAAGAGGCTGCCGTCTACGTGGTGCGTAGCGGTGACCACACGCTGTGCGCCAAGGTTTACAAAGAAGCCACCCAGCGCAGCTTCCGGCAGGCGGTGGATTACACCGAAAACCGCAAGACCAAAAATAGCCGCCAGGCGCGCGCGATGGCCAAAGGCACCCGCTTTGGCCGGCAGGCGCAGGAGGCGGCCTGGCAAAGTGCCGAGGTGGATGCGCTCTACCGGCTGGCTGCCGCTGGTGTGCGTGTGCCGGCGCCGCACAACTTTCTCGACGGCGTGCTGCTGATGGAATTGGTGACCGATGAAAATGGCGAGGCGGCACCGCGCCTCAACGATGTGACGTTCACGCCCGCTGAGGCGCGCGCGCATCACGCGATGCTGTTGCTGCAAGTGGTGCGCATGTTGTGCGCCGGCGTGGTGCATGGCGATCTTTCGGAGTTCAACGTTTTGCTGGGGGCGGACGGCCCGGTGATTATTGATCTGCCGCAGGCGGTGGATGCCGCCGGCAACAATCACGCGCAGCGCATGCTGTTGCGTGATGTGGTGAACTTGCGCGATTTTTTTGCCCGCTTTGCGCCGGAGTTGCTGCACACCGACTTTGGCCCGGAAATCTGGGACTTGTATCAACGCGGCGAACTGACAACGGAGGCCGCACTCACCGGCGCCTTTGAACGCGCGCTGGGCGAGGTGGATATCGCCAGCGTAATGAGTGAAATCGATGATGCTCGCGCGCAGGAAGCGGCGCGTCTCTTGCGCATGCAGACAGTCGTGTAACGTTCAGACCACAGGTTGTTTGAGAACGGAGGGTTCAAAATGATGATGGCCAGCAGACGCTCTATGCGCACCTTGATGCTCGTTGCAGTGGCACTTGCCGCGCTTAATCCAGCGCATGCTCAGGCGCAGGGCGAAACGCCGCCCCCCGCCAAGCAGGTGCGCCTGATTACCACCTATCCGCCGGGCGGCGCTTCCGACATCATGGGCCGGATCATCGCGCAGAAGCTGGGCGAAATCTGGGGCCAGACGGTGATCGTCGAGAACAAAGCCGGCGCGAACGGCTCCATCGGCCTCGAGTACGCGGCGCGTCAGCCTGCCGATGGCAGCTCGTTTGTGATCGGCAATCTGGGACCGGTGTCGATCAATCCGTTGATCACTAAAGTGCCTTACGTCATCGCGCGCGACTTCGTTCCCATCAGCATGGTGGCGATTTCGCCGACGGTGCTGGTTATCTACCCGGGCTCGCCGGCGCAGAACCTCAAGGAATTGATTGCGCTTGCACGCGCCAAACCCGGCACCATCAACTTTGGCACTGCCGGCCCCGGCACGCTCGGCCACCTGGGCGGCGAGATGATGAAGCGTCTGGCGAAGATCGACCTGGTGCACGTGCCATACAAGGGTGGCGTGCTGGCGATTCAGGACATGCTCGGCGGTCACGTGCAACTGGTATTTGCCGACCCGCAGCCGATTTTGCAGCACATACGCTCGGGCAAAGCGCGCGCACTCGCGGTCACCAGTGCCAAACGCGCGGCGGTGGTGCCCGAGGTGCCTACGTTTGCAGAAGCCGGTCTGCCGGGATTTGTCGCCGAGAATTGGTGGGGCGCATTCGTGCCTGCTGCCACACCAAAATCCATCTCCGACAGGCTGCACGCAACGCTGACCAAGGCCATGAGCAGTGCCGACATCAAACAGAAATTCGAAGAGATGGGTGTCGAGGCCCTGTCCGGCACACCCGAGGCGCTGCGTGATTTCGTGCGCGCCGAGTCTGAGCGGTGGGGCAAGCTGCTGCAGGAGGCGGGGATACGGGCGGAGTAGTGCGCTCGTTATGGGAAGTGTATTGGAATTGTGGCAGTGGTGTTCGTTGGCATCAATCCGGCTCAACGCCCGCCGCTTTCAGCACCTTGCCCATTTTCGGCGATTCGATTCTGACCAGCTCCAGCACCCGCTGCGGCGTGGTGTGAACGGTGGCCACGCCCAGGCCCGCATATCTCTCCTGCACGTCGGGCAATTTCATGATCTGCGCGAGGTCGCTATTGAGACGATTGACAATGGCAACCGGTGTGCCCTTGGGCGTGAGGATGGCCCACCAGGTCTGGGGAATGGGTTCCGCCACGCCCGCTTCAAGCATTGTCGGCACGTCCGGCAGTGCTGGCGAGCGCTGCTCGCTGGTGACGGCTAGCGCTCGCAGCTTGCCACCCTTGATCTGCGGCACGGCGGGCACCATGTCCGAAAACACCATGGCAATCTGTCCGCCCACCAGGTCCGTCACCGCCAGTATTCCACCTTTGTAGGGCACATGGACGATATTGATTCCGGTTGCCGTTTTGAAAATTTCGCCGACGACATGCGCGGGCGTGCCCCTGCCGCCGGAGCCAAAATTGAGTTGGCCGGGCCGCGCCTTGGCGAGCGCGACTAATTCTTTGACGCTGCGCGCCGGCACCGAGGGATGAACCACCAGCACCGGACCGGCTCTTGCCACCAACGAAATCGGTGAGAAGTCGTTTAACGGATCGAAGCCGAGCCGCTTGTAGAGATGCGGATTAGTCGCCAGCGCGGCGTTGTTGCTCATCAGCAGCGTGTAACCGTCGGGCGCGGTTTTTGCGGCAATTTCGTGACCGATGTTGCCGCCCGCGCCAGGGCGGTTGTCCACCACCACTTGCCGCCCGAGGCTGTCGCTGAGTTTTTGCGCCAGTATGCGCGACAGCACATCGGTGGTGCCGCCCGGCGGAAAAGGCGCGATAAAGCGCACCGTCTTGGCGGGATAAGCGTCTTGCGCGAATGCGCATGAACCACCGAACATGAGTCCGGCTGCTGCGGCCCACAATCCTGAGGAACGGGTTATCTTGTGCATGGGACTACTCCTTTCACTCGGTGTGCAGGACAAACACATAGGCGGCAACGGTATCGCTATACTGACACAGCTGCGAGTGGGTTAGAAACGGATGCGTGACAGGGGGCCCATGTTAAGCGGGTGTTTGCCCGATTGGGCCCCGGCAAACTTCTATAATATAAATCCGGCTGTGGGAAATTGCTGAAAAGGATTGCCTGGTGGAAACGTTAGATGCATTTGATTTTGTCATCGTCGGCGCGGGCGCTGCGGGTTGCGTGCTGGCCAACCGGCTCACCGCGTCGGGGCGCCACAGTGTGCTGCTGCTGGAGGCCGGAGGTAACGACAGCACCCATTTCCGCGCCGAGGATTGCAGTATCCAGTGATAAGGTGCACCCTAACGGCTGGCCTATCCATTCCCAAAGTGAGGAGCAAAGATGAGCGACAACGTCCAGGACTTGAATTTCTTGCAGGGCATCAAGGTCGTCGATTTCACCCAGTTCGAGGCGGGCACGACCTGCACCGAGGCGCTCGCCTGGATGGGCGCCGAGGTGGTCAAGATCGAGAACCCGGGACGCGGCGATCCGGGCCGCCGGCTGCTCCCGGGCAAGCCCGATGACGACCCCTGGTACTTCTATCAGTTCAACGTCAACAAGAAGTCCATAGCGGTCAACTTGAAGTCCGAGCGCGGCCTCCAGATCGTCAAGGACATGATCGTCAAGGCCGACATCATCGCCGAGAACATGGCCCCGGGCACGATCGAGCGGCTCGGCCTCGACTACGAGTCGGTGAAGAAAATCAACCCGCGCATCATCTATTGCCAGATCAAGGGATTCGCGAGCGGCAGTCCGCACGAGAAAGGCCTGGCGTTCGACATGATCGCGCAGGCCGCCGGCGGCCCGATCAGCGTCACTGGCGAGCCCGGCCGCTCGCCGGTCAAGCCGGGCCTCTCCTTCGGCGACACCGGCACCGGCATGCTGATGACGGCGACGATACTCGGCGCGCTGATCGAGCGGAATCGCACCGGTCAGGGCCGTCGGCTGCAGATTGCGATGCAGGACGCGATGATTCACTACATGCGTACCTGCTTCGCGAACATGGCGCGTACCGGCAAGCCCGCGCAACGCAACGGCGCCAAATCGGGCGCCGGCAACAACGCGCCGTCCGGCCTCTACCCGAGCAAGGGCGGCGGCTCCAACGACTACGTCTACATAACCACGAGCCGGGCCAACCCCGAGCACTGGTCGCGGTTGATGAAATTGATTGGCCGCGAGGAATTGATCAACGATCCGCGCTTTGCCACGGGCAACGACCGCGTTGCTCACGATAAGGAACTCGACGAGATCATCAGCGTCTGGACCCGCCAACACGAGAAGCGCGAAGCGATGGAAAAGCTGATTGGCGTCGGCGTGCCGGCCGGCGCGGTATTCGACACGATGGAGCTGCAGAACGAGCCTACATTCGTCGAGCGCGGCTTCATGCAGACCGTCAAGCATCATAACGGCGAGTACAAACAGGCGGCGTGGCCGGTGCGGGTCGACGGCAAGATGGTGCGCATCAAGGGATCGCCGGCATTGGGGGGAGATACCTCCGAGGTGCTGAACAGCTGGCTTGGCATCGACGGCGGTCAGGTCGCCAAGCTGAGAAGCGAGGGCGTGCTCGGCGCCGCGCCGGGCGACGCCGAGAAGCTGCGCGCCACCGGCTGATCGCTGCGCCGGACTCGCGTTGTTACCGGGTCTGGAGAATGGCGCGGAACGCGGATTCGAAGTGGGACAGACCACCCTGGGGGTCTGTCCGCCGTCGGAGACCGGTTGAAGAGGATTGCCCGGTGGAAACGATTGATGCATACGATTTTGTCATAGTCGGCGCGGGTGCCGCGGGTTGCGTGCTGGCCAACCGGCTTACCGCGTCGGGGCGCCACAGCGTGCTGCTGCTGGAGGCCGGAGGTAACGACAGCAGCCCTTGGATACACATTCCGCTGGGATACGGAAAACATTTTTCGAATCCGCAAGTGAACTGGCTGTATACCAGCGAACCGGGGGCGGGCGCCGGCAACCGCCGTATCGCGCAGCCGCGCGGCAAGGTGCTCGGCGGGTCGAGTTCAATCAACGGTCTGCTGTACATTCGTGGGCAGCACGACGATTACAACCGCTGGCGCGATTTCGGCAATGCGGGCTGGGGTTATGCCGATGTGCTGCCTTATTTTCGCCAGTCCGAAGATCAGCAGCGCGGCGCCGATGAATATCACGGCGTGGGCGGGCCGCTCGCGGTATGCGACCCGCCGCAACCGCATCCGCTTGCCGACGCGTACCTCGCCGCCGCCGACGAATGCGGATACCGGCGCAACCCGGATTTCAACGGTGCGACCCAGGAGGGCTTTGGCTACAACCAGTGGACGCTGCGCAACGGATTTCGCAGCAGTGCGGCGACGGCCTATCTGCGTCCGGCCCGGCGGCGCGGCAACCTCACGGTGATCACGCGCGCCCATGCAACCCGCATCCTGTTCTCGGACACGCGCGCCACCGGCGTGCAGTACTCGCGCGGCGGCAAGCTCAATTCCGCCACGGCGCGCAGGGAAGTGATCGTGGCCGGGGGCTCGTTCAATTCCCCGCAGCTTTTGCAACTCTCCGGCGTAGGCCCGGCTTCACTGCTGCAGGGCTTTGGCATGCGCATCGTCGCCGACCTGCCCGGCGTCGGGATGAATCTGCAGGATCACTACGCTGGCCGGCTGGTGTACGAGTGCACCGACCCGATTACGCTCAACGATGTGACGGGCAGCTTCGCGCGCGGCCTCGCTGCCGCTTTGCAATTTGCTTTTTTGCGCAAAGGGCCATTGACGATGGGCGCTTCGTATGCGACGGGATTCATCAGCGCCGACCCCGCTTCCGCGACGCCGGATATCCAGACCAGCATCTCGCCGTTCAGTGCCGACAAGGCGGGCGACAAACTTCACGGCTTTTCCGGGTTTTCGCTCGCCGCAAGGCTGTTGCGTCCCGAGAGCCGGGGCAGTGTCCTGATTCAGAATACCGATCCGCTGCAAGCACCCGCGATCCGCCCCAACTACCTTTCGTCCGAGAAGGATTGCGCGGTCCTGCTCGCGGGCATGAAAGCGACGCGGCGTCTGGCGGACACCGCGGCGATGCGCCGCTACATTGTGCGCGAACACGATCCCGGGTCCTCCTGCGCCAGCGATTCCGAGCTGCTGGATTTTCTGCGTCAGCGCGGTGGGATCGCCTACCACCCGGTCGGCACCTGCAAAATGGGCAACGATGCCGAAGCAGTGGTGGACGAGCGTCTGCGCGTTCGTAGCGTGCAGGGTTTGCGCGTGGTGGACGCCTCGATCATGCCGACGCTGGTCTCGGGAAATACGCACGCGCCGACCATCATGATCGCGGAGAAGGGCGCCGACATGATTCTGCAGGACGCTGCAAGCTAAGCTTTAAATCTCCACCGATCCCGCACCCAGTTCAATCACCTGTCCGCTGACGTGGATGCCGCCGCTGGCATCCACCTCGAGCGCGACGCGCGCGGGGCGGCCAATCGGCTCGCCCTGATGGATCATGCGCTTTACCGGCAACGACGCCTGCCGTGCGACAAACCAGCCGCCGAGATTGGCTGCCGCACTGCCGGTGCCGTAATCCTCGAGCAGCGCGCCGTGCTTGAGCAGGAAGAACCGTGCGAGTAATTCGTCGTTGCCCAACTCGGCCCACACGTAAATTTTCGGTGTGCCACCGGCGTGGGTTAGTGCCGCCATGCGCGCGGGGTCGGGGCGGCAGCGCCGAATCGCGTCCGCGCTCGCCAGCGGCGCAAGCAGTTGCTCGTTGCCGGTGTTCACCCACAGCGGGGTTTCACGCAGGTCAGTGGCGTCCAGCCCCATCAATGAAACGAACGCGTCGTTCGACAGGTCGAGTGCGCGCGTCTTCGGCGCGTTGGCTGTAAGCGTCCAATGGTCACCGTTCGCGCGCACCGGAATGACGCCGGAGCCGGTTTCCAGCGTAAGCGAGTCGCCAGCGCCCGTGAGTGCGCGCACCACGTGCGCGGACCCCAGTGTGGGATGTCCGGCAAACGGCATTTCAAACGCCGGCGTGTAAATGCGAATGCGTGCGGTGGCTTTGGCGGAAGGCAGTACGAACACGGTTTCCGATAGATTGAATTGCAGCGCCAGCGCTTGCTGCGTTGCTGCATCAATGCCGCGCGCGTCTTCGAACACGCACAGCGGGTTGCCGGTTAGCCGGCTTTGCGGCGAAGCCGGGTCAACGAAGACGTTAACGATACGATAGGCGAAAGCAGGCATGGGTGTGAATCAAACTATCTGCCGTGCCACCGCCAGCAGCATTTCATCATTGCCGCGCGCGGCCACCATCGACAGCCCCAACGGGCAACCGTTCACTGTCGCCAGCGGCAGGCTCACCTGCGGCAATCGGCCCAGGCCTGAAATGCACAACATGCCCATCGCACGCTCGCGAAATGAAGTGGTCTGTTCATGCGGACAGTTCAGCAGCGGCGCGATATCCGGCACGGTGGGCAGCAGCATGATGGCGTTGTTGGCGAGCAAGTGGTCGAGCCGTTCAGCGATGGCGTCGCGTTGCGGCGCCATGCGCGCCACTTCAGCGGGGTCGCTCTTCGCAACCGCTTCAAAGCGTTTGCCGATGGCGATACCAAAGTTGGGTTTTACCCTTGTTACCCACTCGCGGTGCGTCTCCCAAATCTCGGCAAACTGCAGGATGCGAAACACCTCAAACCATGCGTTCAAACCTTCGCTGCTGACAGTAACCGCTTGCGGCGTGCCCAGCACTTTTGCCACGCGCGCCAGCGCCGGTTGCAACGCTGCAGCGGCGTCGGGCAGGGCGAGCGCAAACGCATCCTGCGCCAGCAACACGCGTCCCGGCGATGCCGCCTTGCCGCCCAGCAGCACATCGCCCACGCGTGCCAGCAAATCGGCGTCGCGCGCGAACCAGCCGCAGGTGTCGAAGCTCGGTGCGAGCGCACACACGCCGTCGAGCGAGACGTGCCCATGCGTGGGGCGTATGCCGTAGATGCCGCAAAAACTCGCCGGACCGCGCACCGAGCCGCCGGTGTCGCTGCCGATGGCAAAATCCACCAGCTTGCCTGCTACTGCCGCTGCTGAACCGCTGGACGATCCGCCGGGAACGCGGCCGGGAGCGGCGACGTTCAGCGGTGTACCGTAATGGGCGTTTTCGCCGGTGAGACTGAACGCCATTTCTTCGGTGTGTGTTTTGCCGGCGAGGCTAGCGCCGGCATCGAGCAACTTTTTTGCAACCAGTGAATGCACCTTGGCCGCATCGTGTGTGCGCAGCCAGTCGGGGCAGCCGAAACCCGTCTTGTGGCCAGCCACATCAAAAATATCCTTCAGCCCAAAGCTCAATCCGGCGAGCGGGCCGCTGGCCGCGCCCGGCACTTCTACATGGGTGTGACGGCAAAATGCACCGAGCTTGTCGCGATCTAATATAGTCACAAAAATTCCTTTAAAAATGCTGATCGTTCATGCGCCTGCATCCTGCGCCAGTCGCGTTAAAAGTTTTTGGTGGATACCGCCAAAGCCGCCGTTGCTCATGATGAGCACATGATCTCCCGCGCGTACGACGGCCACAATATCATTGACCAGCCGCGTGAGATCATCACACACGCTGGCCGTGGCGCCCAGCGTCGCGAGCGCTGCGGCGGGGTCCCAGCCAAGTCCGCCGCTGTAACAAAATACGCGGTCAGCGGCACTGAGGCTTGCCGCGAGCGCGTCTTTCATCACCCCCAGTTTCATGGTGTTGGAGCGCGGCTCCAGTACCGCGATCAGGCGTGCATCGCCGATTTTTGCGCGCAGTCCGGCAAGCGTGGTGGCGATGGCCGTGGGGTGATGCGCGAAATCGTCGTAAACGGTGACACCCCCCGCAGTGCCCTTGAACTCCATGCGCCGCTTGACGTTTTTGAAGGTCACCAGCGCTTCGATAGCCACCTTTGCGGGCACACCCGCGTGGCGTGCCGCGGCGATTGCGGCCAGCGCATTGGCTATGTTGTGTTCGCCGAGTAAATCCCACCGTACGCGGCCTTGCACCGCGCCGTTTAACAGCACCTCAAATCCGTCGGCATAGCGCACGCCTGCCTGCCAGCCAACGGCCACGCCATAGCGTTCGATGGGTGTCCAGCAGCCGCGCTTTAACATGCGCTCAAGATTTGCGTCAGCGCCGTTGCTGACGATCAAACCGTTGCCCGGCACAGTGCGCACCAGGTGATGAAACTGCGTTTCAATCGCCGCGAGATCGGCAAAAATATCGGCGTGATCGAATTCCAGGTTGTTCAAGATCGCCGTGCGCGGCAGGTAATGCACGAACTTGGAACGCTTGTCGAAGAACGCCGTGTCGTACTCATCGGCCTCAATCACAAAAAACGAAGCCGGCGTCAGCCGCGCCGAGACGCCGAAATTTTCAGGTACGCCGCCCACCAGAAATCCCGGTGACAGGCCGCCGCATTCGAGCATCCACGCCAGCATGGCAGTGGTGGTGGTCTTGCCGTGCGTGCCTGCCACCGCCAGCACCCACTTGCCGCGCAACACGTTTTCCGCCAGCCATTGCGGACCGGAGGTATACGGCAAACCGCGATTTAAAATTTCCTCCATCAGCGGATTGCCGCGCGCAACCACATTGCCGGCCACGAATAAATCGGGTTCCAGCTTGATCTGATCCGGCGCAAAGCCTTCAATCAGCGTTATGCCCAGGGTTTGCAACTGCGTGCTCATCGGCGGATATACGTTGGCATCGCAGCCGGTAACTTCGTGTCCTGCCGCTCGTGCCAGCGCCGCGATGCCACCCATGAAGGTGCCGCAGATGCCGAGGATGTGGATGTGCATGATGGGGGAGAATAACTTAACTGCCGTGAAGGGTGAAGCGTGAAGCGTGAAGGGCGACAACCGCGCGGTTTACTCTTCACCCTTCACGTTTCACCCTTCACGCCCTAATCACTCAAACGACAATGCCCGCCGTATCTCGTCGTAGCGATGATGCAGGTCTTCGGCGCTCGCGCCGCCTAGATTGAGCACGGCATAGCGGTAACTGCCCAGCCACTTCATCTCGCGCGCCAGGCTCGCGCCGCGCTTCAGATACAACATCAGCCGCGCATCGGGATAACGCTGGTGCACCGACTCGATCTGCGCCGGTTGCGGCGCGCGCACGACTTCGCGCCCGTCAAAGCGGCGGAACACGAAACTCGCTGCCGCGCCGAAGTCGCCCGCGCCGACGGTGATGCGCGGCGCCACGCCGAGGGCGAGATTGATCAATACCTCATACGGGTCGTAGCCATCGACACGGCGATACAGGTTGACGATTTGCGATGCCATGCGCGGATTGATTTCGATAATCTGTATGCGCCCGGTTTCCGGCTGATAGATCAGTTCGACGTTGAAAAAGCCGTAGCCGTAATCGATGCCGGTGAACAATTTTTCGGCAAGTGCACGCATGCGCGCCAGTACCTCGGCGGGCAGACGCGACGGATACTCGAAGCGCATGAAGGCCTGCGTGCCCGGATACATCACTTCATCGACAATGCCGAGGATGGTGATTTTGCCGTTGTGCAGGAAGCCGTCGAGATTGACCTGCATCCCGCTCATGATTTCCTCGCCGATCAGGTGATGGGCGTCGATGGTGAACGGCGTGAAGCGCGCCATCAAATCGTTAAACGGCGTCACCAGTTTGTGCAGGATCAGGGTTTCCAGCGGATTGAAGCGCAGATGCTTTTGCAGCTCGGTGAAACTATCCACCCGGCGTGCGAGCACGGAGTAGGTCGCCTTCACCGGCTTCACGTAAAGCGGAAACGGCAAGCCCACCTCGGCAGCAGTTTGCATTTGGTACGGAAACACCGAGAAGCGCGGCGTCGCCTCCGGCACGATTTTCTGTTGCAGGCAGCGCGCGTAGTACTTGTGCTGTGCGGCGATGATCACCGCCGGATCGGTGCCCGGCAACCCGAGCCGCTGCGCCACCACAGCGGCAATCAGCGCGCCAAATTGCTCGTTGTTGCTGATCACGCCATCGATGCGGCCGCGATATTTTTTGACCAGCTTAGCGGCATAGCGCCAAACGTTAAACGTGAGCAGGCGCGCGTTTTCGGGAAACGTAAAAAGATCAAAGCCTTCGTAGAAAAACGCGTAGCGTGCGCGATAGCGCGGTTGCTCGAGTTCATCACGATCCCAATCCTTGGGGAAAAGCACGAGGATGTGTTTCATTGGTTCATCAAAGTTCTGTTGCATATTTGACACACCGGCGCGTCATGCGCAGCGATGCTCCGGCGTCACCATCGGACGGTTCCTCGTGATTAGTATTGTTATACGCCCGATCGTTCCGTAAACATTGTACCTCCTTCTGCTTATTCCATTAAGCTTCGTATTCGCGGGCCAACCGAAGAAAACAACCAGGAGGCACCTTCATGAACAGGCCGATTCACAACGAAGACGCGGACGATACCGTCTCAAACGAATCCGCCGAACCCACGATTGCCCAAGTAATGGACGCGCGCATGACGCGGCGCGCGGCTTTGAAAGGCATGGCGGCGGCGGGTGTCTACGGACTGTTCGGCTGCGCCACGTCCGCTCCACAGGACAGTGGTTCGTCGCTGACCTTCGCTGAGATCGGGCGCTTTCTGGATGAAAACCACCATGTCGCGCCGGGTTACGCCACACAAGTGCTGATACGCTGGGGTGATCCGTTGCACACCGGCGCTCCGGAGTTCAGGCCGGGTGTGCAAACCGCCGACGAGCAGGAACGCCAGTTCGGCGTCAACAATGACTTCATGGCCTTCATGCCGCTACCACGCGGCTCAAAAAATTCGACACGTGGATTGCTGTGCGTCAACCATGAGCTCAACCAACCGCAGCTGATGTGGCCGGGCATGACGGCACAAAATTACCCAAAGATCATGACGCGCGAACAATGCGAAACCGAGATGGCGTCACAGGGACACACCGTTGTGGAGATCGCGCGCGAAGGCAACGCGTGGCGTGTGGTCAGCGGCAGCCAGTACAATCGGCGCATCTCCACGCGCAGCACATCGATGCGCGTGTCGGGGCCAGCGGCAGGACATCCGCGCATGGCCACGCGGGCAGATGTATCGGGCACGCGCGTGATCGGCACGCTTAACAACTGCGCCGGCGGCGTAACGCCTTGGGGCACGGTGCTCACGGCTGAGGAGAATCTCCAGAATTATTTCACTGGCGACGCAAGTGTGGGGCGCGAGGCCGCAGCTTGGAAGCGTTACGGCATTAACGGTCGCGGACGCTACTTGTGGGGCCGGCATTTCGACCGCTTCAATCTGAATCGCGAACCCAACGAGCCGAACCGCTTCGGGTGGATCGTCGAGATCGATCCATACGATCCGAAATCGACGCCAGTCAAGCGCACCGCGCTGGGTCGCTGCAAGCACGAATGCGCGACCACCGCGATAAGCCACGATGGACGCGTCGCCGTCTACTCGGGCGACGACGAGCGCATGGATTACGTCTACAAGTTCGTTACGCGTGACCGCTACAGCGCGGACTCGCCAGCGGCAAATCGCGATCTGCTCGACAACGGCACGCTTTACGCTGCGCGTTTCGAGGCCGATGGCAAGATGCGCTGGCTGCCCATCGTGTACGGACAGGGGTCGCTGACCAAAGCGAACGGTTTCGAGAATCAGGGCGACGTGATGATCGAACTGCGCCGCGCCGGTGATTTGCTGGGCGCAACGCCGATGGATCGCCCCGAAGACGTGGAGGCGCATCCCGTCACTGGCCGCGTTTACGTCGTGCTCACCTACAACGAGCAGCGTAAGCCGGATCAGGTGAATGTCGCCAATCCTCGTGGACCGAACCGGCATGGGCACATCATCGAAATCGTACCGCCGATGGTCAACGGCAAGCCCGATCACTCGGCAACGGAATGCACGTGGGAGTTTTTCATACTCGGCGGTGATCCGAAAAAGCCGGAGCATGGCGCGCGCTATCACGGCCCGGTGACGGACAACGGCTGGATTGCCGCGCCGGACAACGTCGCGTTCGACCCCAAAGGCAGAATCTGGATTGTGACCGACGGTCAGGAAGACGCGGCGGGTTTCGCCGACACCGCGTATGCCGCCGAGACCAGCGGCCCACAGCGTGGTGTCACACGCGCATTCTTTGCATGCCCGCGCGGCGGAGAAATCTGCGGGCCTGAATTCACACCTGACGGCAAGACACTGTTTCTCGCGATTCAACATCCGGGTGATGAGAAAGGTTCGACCTACGACAAGCCGTCAACGCGCTGGCCGGATTTCAAACCCGATATGCCGCCGCGGCCTGCGGTGGTGGCGATTACCAAGGCGGATGGCGGGGAGATAGGGTCGTGAAGGGTGAAGGGTGAAGGGTGAAGGGTGAAGGGTGAAGGAGTGAAGGAGTGAAGGAGTGAATGGGGTACCCCCTTCACGTCTTCACTCCTTCACAACTTCACGGCAGTTAGCCCCTTCACGGTACTTAACTGAGGCTGGAGTCCAGATGAAATTCGTTACTTGTACGGTCGCAGCAGCGGTCTTCGCGCTGTGCCTGCCTGCAACTGCGCCGGCGCAAAGTTTTCCCGTTAAAACCTTGCGCATCATCGTGCCGGTGCAGCCGGGCGGCGGCCTTGATCCGCAGGCACGGCTGCTCGGCAGGAAGTTTCAGGAGAGCATGGGGCAGTCGGTCGTCGTCGAAAACCGGCCCGGCGCTGGTAGCATGATCGGCACCGAACTGGTCGCGAAATCGCCTGCCGATGGTTACACGCTGTTGTGCGCGGCGGCCTCGCTCGCCAGCGCTGTCACGCTGTACAGGAATCTACCGTTTGATGTGCAACGCGATCTCGCGCCGGTGAGCCAGATTTCGTCGAATGCGCAGTTTTTGATAGCGCATCCCAGCCTGCCGGCGGCGTCGTTGAACGAATTCATCGCACTGGCAAGAAAGCAGGCCGGAAAGATGAATGCCGCGTCGGGTGGCACGGGTACGGCCAACCACCTGGTGCTCGAAATGTTCAAGCAGCGAGCGGGTTTCCAGGCGACGCATATTCCCTACAAAGGCTCCGGCCCGGCAACCATCGCACTGATGAGCGGTGAGGTGGATTTCAGTTTCGCCGGCGCGATCTCCATGATTCCGCATATGCGCTCCGGCAAGGTGCGAGCGCTCGCGGTAACTTCCCCTGCGCCTAGCCGGCTGGCGCCCGGGTTGCCGACGCTGGCATCACTTTACCCGGGTTTCGAGTCGGTGAACTGGTATGCGATCTTCGTACCTGCCGCAACGCCCGCCGCCATCGTCAACAAGTTAAGTGCTGAAATAATCGCCGCGATCAAATCACCCGAGATGCGCGACTTCATGCTGAAGGAAGGGGCTGATCCGGTAGGCAGCACGCCGCAGGAATTCGCGGCCTATTTCAAAAGCGAAGTAGCGCGCTACGCCAAGGTGATACAGGCGGCGAATATACGGGTGGAGTAAGGGTGGTGCATACGTGAAAGGGGAAAGGTGAAGAGTGAAGGGGGGTACCTCTTTCACCCCTTCACCCATTCACTACTTCACTGCAGTTAGCGTGTAACTACAATCTCACCCTTCATCCCCGGGTGCAATCCGCAGATGTAGCCGTACGAGCCGGCGTCGTTGAACTGCAGCGACGTGCTCTGTCCTTTCAGTACCACCGGCGTGCGCAGCGTAGTCTCGCCCTGTACGGTTACTTGATGCGGCGAATCGTCGATGTTGGTCCACGTAATTGTCTGACCGGCTTTTACGGAAACTTTCTCCGGACCGAACAAAAATTCAGCGATGGCGACTGAACCGGGTCCCGACGGCCGTTGCGCTGCGCCCAACGCGGTGCCTGACAAGCCCGCGAGCGACATCACGAAATCCTGTTTCGCATGGGGAAGATGGCATTCGAAGCAGGCCTTGATATTGGCATTGGCTTTTTCGTTGGGCTTGCCGTCCGGCAGATAAGATGCGTACTGCCAGTCGGCGTTGCGCCATGCCTCCGGCACCGACGCGCCCCAGCCCGGGCGCTTTTCCATCACCGTGACGCCCATCGGTTTACCTTTGATGAAATTGCCTTTGGCATCGCGCGTCGGTTTGCCGTCCGCATCAACCTGTGCGGCGAAAATTGCCAGCGCCAGCACCGTGCCGTTGGGGATGGGCTTGCCTTCGCGCACGGCTTTAACCACTTCGGGTTTTGCATAAAGCTCGCGGTATTGCTTGGTGTCGTGGCGATTCAGCTGTTGATACACCTGCCATTTCTCAAAGCCGGTCGGGAACGCGACGTCCTTGGGGCCTACAGTGCCTTGCGCCATCAGCACACCAGCGCCCACGGCCAGAACTGCAGCAACTGCGGTTGAGATTTTGCGACGATAGTTCATAACACCTCCTAGCGTGAGCAATGTGGCGAATGTGGCTAATGCGGTGACTGGGATGCAACGCAGATTATCCTACACCAGCTTTGGTCGCGCGCCCGCACTGACCCTTACATTAAGCTTTATGAAAATATCGTTTAAAAACAGATAGTTATAATATGAGCGCCTAAACAACACGAATAATTATCCCAATGTCGGCGCGAGCCAGCGCGCGGCTTCTGCCAGCGCCATGCCCTTGCGCCGCGCGTAGTCCTCGAGTTGATCTTTGCCTATTTTGCCGACGGCAAAATACTGCGACTGCGGGTGCGCGAGATAAAAACCGCTCACCGATGACGCCGGGCACATGGCAAAATTTTCGGTGAGCGTCAGCCCGGCGCGTTTGGCGTCGAGCAACTCGAACAACGCGCCTTTCTCGGTGTGATCCGGGCACGCGGGATAGCCAGGCGCGGGACGTACGCCGCGATATTTCTCGGCGATCATTGCCTCATTGTCGAGCGCTTCATCCCTGGCATAGCCCCAGAACTCGCGGCGCACGCGCTTGTGCAGCAATTCCACGAACGCTTCCGCCAGCCGGTCGGCCAGCGCCTTGAGTATGATGCCGCTGTAGTCGTCGTGATTTTTCTCGAACTCGTCGAGCTTTTTCTCGATGCCATACCCGGCAGTGACGGCAAACGCACCCACGTAGTCCTTAATGCTGCTGTGGCCGCTGTCTTTGGGCGCCACGAAATCGCCCAGACACAAGTTGGGATTGCCCGTGGGCTTGCGGTTTTGCTGTCGCAGATTGTGCCAGGTCATCACCGGTTTAGTGCGCTTCTCATCGCCGTAAATTTCGATGTCTTCGCCCGCATTCACACTGTTCGCCGCGAACAGCCCCAGCACGCCGTGCGCCTGCAGCCATTTGCCGTCGATGATTTTTTTCAGCATCGCCCTGGCGTCGGCAAACACTTTTTTCGCTTCCGCCCCCACCACCGCATCGTCGAGAATTTTCGGGTACGCGCCGGCCAGATCCCAGGTCTGGAAATACGGCCCCCAGTCGATATGTTCGGCAATCTCGGCGAGATCATAATTCCTCAGCAGCTTCATGCCGGGAAAAGCCGGCGCTACCGGCGCATGTTTTTGCCAATCGGTTTTGAAGCGATTGGCGCGCGCTTCGGCCAGCGGTATCAGCTCCGGGCCTTTTTTGTTGGCGTGCTGTATGCGAACTTTTTCGTAGTCGGTGTTCAGCTCTTCCAGATACTTGCGGCGGGTGACTTCATCTTCGGCTAAGAGGCTGCTGCACACGGTCACGCTGCGCGACGCATCGGGCACCCACACCGTCGGGCCGTTGGTGTAGCCCGGCGCGATTTTCACCGCGGTGTGCGTGCGCGACGTGGTGGCGCCGCCGATCAGCAGCGGCAGCGTGAAGCCCTGCCGCTGCATTTCGCGCGCGACATGGGCCATTTCCTCGAGCGAAGGCGTAATCAATCCCGACAGACCGATGATGTCCACCTTTTCGGCGCGCGCGGTATCCAGTATTTTCTGGCACGGCGCCATCACGCCCATATTGACCACTTCGTAGTTGTTGCACTGGAGCACGACAGCCACGATATTCTTGCCGATGTCGTGTACATCGCCCTTGACTGTGGCGATCACGATCTTGCCCTTGGGCTTGGCAGCTTCACCCGATTCACCGGCGAGGCGCGCTTTTTCTTCTTCGATAAACGGAATCAGATGCGCCACCGCCTGTTTCATCACGCGCGCGGATTTGACCACCTGCGGCAGAAACATCTTGCCCGCGCCGAACAAATCGCCGACGATATTCATGCCGTCCATCAGCGGGCCTTCAATCACCTGTATCGGACGTCCACCGGCCGCTGCAATGTTGCTGCGCGCTTCTTCGGTGTCCTCGAGTATCCATTGCGTAATGCCGTGAACCAGCGCGTGTGACAGCCGCTTTTCCACCGGCGCCTCGCGCCACTCCAGCGTTTGCTCTTCCTTCGCGGCGCCGGCTTTCAGCGTGCCCGCGATTTCGATCAGGCGCTCGGTCGCGTCGTCGCGCCGGTTGAGCACCACATCTTCGACACGCTCGCGCAGTTCCGGCGCAAGATCGTCGTACACGCCCACCATGCCGGCATTGACGATGCCCATGGTCATACCCGCTTTGATCGCGTGATATAAAAACACGGTGTGGATGGCTTCGCGCGCCGGATCGTTGCCGCGGAATGAAAAGCTCACGTTCGACACGCCGCCACTGACCTTGGCGTACGGCAAATTCTGGCGTATCCAGCGCGTCGCTTCGATGTAATCCACCGCGTAGTTGTTGTGGTCCTCGATGCCGGTGGCAATTGCGAAAATGTTGGGATCGAAAATAATGTCTTCGGGCGCGAAGTCCACGCGCTGCGTCAGCAGGTCGTAGGCACGCTTGCAGATTTCGGTTTTGCGCTTGAAGGTATCGGCCTGCCCTTGCTCATCAAACGCCATCACGATCACCGCCGCGCCGTAACGCTTGCACAGCTTAGCCTGCCGCAGAAACTCGGCTTCTCCCTCTTTCATGCTGATCGAGTTGACCACCGGCTTGCCCTGCACGCACTTCAGTCCCGCCTCGATCACTTCCCATTTCGAGGAGTCGATCATTACCGGCACGCGCGAAATATCCGGCTCGCCCGCGAGCAGATTCAAAAAACGCGCCATTGCCGCCTTCGAATCGAGCATCGCCTCGTCCATATTGATGTCGATGATTTGCGCGCCGTTTTCGACCTGCTGCCGCGCCACCGCCAGCGCTTCGTCGTATTGCTCATTCAGAATCAGCCGTGCAAAGGCGCGCGAGCCGGTGACATTGGTGCGCTCGCCGACGTTGACGAACAGCGACGTCTCGTCGATGTTGGCCGGCTCCAGTCCCGACAGCCGCAGCTTGTGTTCGGCCAGCGGCACCACGCGCGGCGGCAATGATTTAACCGCCTGCGCAATGGCGCGAATATGCTCCGGCGTGGTGCCGCAACAACCACCGGCAACGTTTACAAATCCCGCTGCGGCGAACTCTTGCAACAAGCCCGCTGTAATCACCGGTGTTTCATCAAAGCCGGTGTCGCTCATCGGATTGGGCAAGCCCGCGTTCGGATACACACAAATCGGCGCATCGCAAATCGTCGACAGCTCCTCGATATACGGACGCATTAATGCCGCACCCAGCGCGCAATTCAGCCCTATCGTGACCGGCTTGGCATGGCGCACCGAATTCCAGAACGCCTCCACCGTCTGCCCTGACAGAATGCGCCCCGAAGCATCAGTGACGGTGCCGGAAATCATCACCGGGTAGCGCTCGCCGCTTTCCTCGAAAAATTGGTCGATGGCGAATAGCGCCGCTTTGGCGTTCAAGGTATCGAATATGGTTTCGACCAGGAACAAATCCACGCCGCCTTCGTGCAGCGCACGCGCCTGTTCGAGATAGGCCGTCACCAGTTCATCGAAGGTAATATTGCGCGCGCCGGCGTCATTGACATCGGGGGAAATGGATGCCGTTTTCGGCGTCGGGCCAAACGCGCCTGCCGCGAATCGCGGCGCATCGGGCGTGGAATATTTCGCGCACGCTGCTTTTGCCAGCCGCGCTGCCGCGACATTCATTTCGTACGCCAGCGGCGCCATGTGGTAATCCGCTTGCGCGACGCGTTGCGCGCCGAAGGTGTTGGTCTCGATAATATCCGAGCCGGCTTCGAGATACTGCTCGTGAATTTCCTGAATAATGTGCGGCTGCGTCAGCACCAGCAGCTCGTTATTGCCCTTCACGTCGTGCGCGAAATCCGCGAAGCGCGTGCCACGATAAGCCTTTTCATCCAGTTGGTAACGCTGGATCATGGTGCCCATCGCGCCGTCGAGCACCAGGATGCGTTGGCGGAGCGCTGCTTCGATAGCGGTAAAACGGGATAAAGTCATGGCGTCAGCGTGCGTGATCGCGGCCTAGTGTGAGGGCGGCGCCGCCAAGTTCTTGTTAAGAAAGCACAATTTTAACATGCGCTGCCGGCAATCAGGTCAGGCGCACTATAATTGAGCTTTGGTCCAGCGGAAACCCTAGCGATGAAACACTTCGAACCCCGGGAAGCCTACGATTTCCTCAAGAAAAATCCGAACGCGATTTTTATCGATTGCCGCAGTGAAATGGAGTATCTGTTCGTCGGCCATCCGACAAGTGCGATATTGGTCGCGTGGAACGACGGCCCCAACTGGGAGGTGAATCCGCAATTTGTGGCGCATGTTAAAAAAGCAGCCAGTGTGGATCGCCCCATTGTGCTGATTTGCCGCAGTGGCAACCGCTCGCTGGATGCTGGCGCCGCCCTCGAAGAAGCGGGATTCACCCAAGTCTATAACGTGCTGCATGGCTTTGAGGGCGAACTCGACGAGAACCATCATCGCAATGGGAAAGCGGGCTGGCGGCACGATGGGCTGCCGTGGGAGCAGTGTTGACGGCAGGATTGAAGGGCAGGACTGAGGACTGAGTAACATCCACACCGGCGTATCGGTGTTACTCAGTCCTCATTCCTAAGCCCTCAGTCCTGCCTTAGATAGACCAGCCACAACCCCAGCGCGGCCAGCGCAAACAGCAGTGCGCCGAACGCCATCGTCGCCGCTGACGTGGAAAACAGGGGCGATGCGATGGCGGCTACAAACCCGGCCACCATCGATTGCACGCAGCTTTGCAGCGATGCGGCCATGCCGCGATTGTGCGGAAACAGCTCCAGCAACATCAGCGTCAGCGACGGCATGGCCATTGCCATGCCGGTGGCGACAATCACTTGATGTAGGACTGACCACGGCAACTGTGGCGAAAACCAAATATAAAACAAGTTGTTGTACGCAGCACCCGCGAACATGATAGCGAACGACAGCCACACCGTGCGATGGGGCGAGAGCCTGCCCGCGAGCCTGCCGGAGAGGTACGCGCCGAGCATCATGCCGATCACGCCCGCCATGAACAGCCACGCGAAATCATGTGCGGTGAGACCGAGGTGGTGATAAATGAAAGCAGGCGCGGATAACACATACAGAAAAAATCCGGCGAAACCAAACGAACTCACACCTGCCAGCAACAGAAATCGCGGATTGAAGGCAACCAGCCGGTACGCCGCCAGCAAGGGCGCTGGTGCGAAACGCTGGCGCGCTGGCACCGGGAGCGTTTCGGGCAGGTAGCGGTAACACGCTACCAGCAACACCGTGCCAAACAGCGCGAGAAACCAGAAAATCGCGCGCCAGCCAAACCACGTCTGCAACCAGCCGCCGATGACGGGCGCGATCGCCGGTGCAATCGAAAACAGCAACATCACCCGCGACAGCAGCCGCTGCGCCTCCACGCCCTGATAGGCATCGCGCACGACTGCGCGGCTGAGCGAGGTGCCCGCACCCGCCACCAGCCCTTGCAGCGCGCGGCACACCAGCAGCATGGTCATGCTGGTTGCCAGTGCGCAACCGATGGAGGCGATCACAAAACCGCCGACACCGATGAGAATCACCGGCCGCCGGCCGACCGCATCCGAAATCGCGCCATGGAACAACATCATTACCGCAAACGGAATCAGATACGCGGTGAGCGTCTGCTGCACCAGCACTTCCGTCGTCTGCATTTCCAGCGCAATCGCCGGGAACGACGGCAGATAGGTGTCGATGGTGAACGGGCCTATGGTCGCCAGGCCGGCGATCAGCAGCGGTAATAACCGGCGGTGGCGGGTATCAATGGACAATGGGGAATCTCAGCGAGACGGAGGAGCAGGCGGCGGACATTGTAGTGTGAACTGATGCACCCGGTTCCGCGATAGGCGCGTTGCAGTTGTATTGGTATCGCGTCGGCGCTACTCTGAGCACTATCCAATTCCGTGGGGCAGCCCATGCCTGTTGCAGACCGCATCCGCAAGCTCGGCTTTCGCCGCTGGCATGAGCGCCAACTGATCGAAGCACACGCCAGTCTGGTCACGGCCTTTCTGGGCGTCATTATGGTAGCGGTATGCATGGATCAATTGCACTGGCGAGACGCGGGGTTTAAACCGATCATCATGGTAGTTCTGATCGCTGCGGGCATTGCGCTTTGCTTTAAAACCACAGCGTTTTATTTTAAAGTGCTGTTTCGTGCAGAGCATTTCGCCACGCAGGCCGTTTGCAGCGGGTGTGGCGTTTATGGCGTGCTTGAGGTGCTGTCATCCGCCGCACCGGGCGCACTCGACGATGGCGATGCGGCCAGCAGTGATTGGTTAAAAGTCCGTTGCAAAAAATGCGGCCATGATTGGACAATGACCGCGGATCAGATACAGACGCCGGTCAATAAATCCTTGTAAGAGTTCTGGCCTGGCTGCGATCCCGATGGCTGCGGTTCACGCCACTTCGCCAGCGCGTAGGTTGGGCTGAATGAAATGAAGCCCAACACAAGGATCCCACGCGAAACGCAAATGTCGTCGAATCATCAGCGCTGTTGGTGTTGGGCTTCGCAAGCTCAGCCCATACACGTAAGTTCTTTTGGCCGTACAAAAGAAAGTGACCAGCCGCCGGGCTGCCCCGGCATCCTACACAGCCTTGCCCGCCACCATCCGCGCACAACAATCCCCAAACCCGATCGCCGCATACCCGGCACGCCGCCCATGCGCGCGCAGGATGATGTCGTCGCCATCCTCCACCCAGCGACGGATTTCGCCCGAGGCGAGCGTGATGTCGCGGGTGCCGTCGAACGATAGCTCGGCGATGCTGCCGTAGTTTTCGGGTGTGGGACCGGAAACGGTGCCGGAACCGAAGAGGTCTCCGGGTTCGAGGTTGCATCCGCCGCAGGTGTGATGCGCCACCATTTGCGCCACCGTCCAGTAGAGGTGTTTGGTGTTGCTGACGGATATGCGCTGCGGCGGCGTGCCTTGCGCACGCATGCCTGCGGTGTGGATCAGCACTTCGATTTCGAGATCGAGTGCGCCCGTACGTTGATCGGCGTCGTCCCATAAATAATCCAGCGGTCTGGGATCCCCCGCGGGTCGCGCAGGCTGTGCGATGCGAAACGGCGCCAACGCTTCGGGCGTGACCATCCACGGCGAAATGGTGGTGCCGAAATTCTTCGACAGGAACGGCCCCAGTGGCGCGGACTCCCAGCGTTGTATGTCGCGCGCCGACCAGTCATTCAACATGCAGTAGCCGTAGATATGCTCACCCGCCTGGTTGACGGAAATCGGTTCGCCCCAGGCGTTGCCATTGCCGAGCCAGACGCCGAATTCGAGTTCGAAATCCATTTTCAGGCACGGTCCGAATGTCGGCAGTTGCTCGCCATCCACCACGCGCTGGCCATTGGGGCGGCGCACCGCAATGCCCGTCGGATGCACGCTGGAGGCACGGCTGTGATAGGCCACCGGCACATATTTGTAGTTTGGCGTCAGCGGCGGATTCGCGCCGCGGCGCTTGCCGCCGTTTTCGGCGTGCGTGATGCCGGCGAAAAAATCGGTAAAGGCGCCGATCTTCGCCGGCACATGCAGCGCGCAAGCGGCGGCCTTGTGCAGCAGCCTGGCGGCGAGCGGCTTGGCGCGCGCCGATTCGGCCGTGCCTTCGGCCAGCAACGCCGAGACTTGTTTGCGCAGCGCGGCGCGCGGGCCTGCGCCCAGTGCCATCAAATCGTTCAGCGTTGCAGCGCTGGCGGCACGCGCGGCTGCTTCGGCGTCACCGGAAAAAAGTTTCGCTTCGCACGCGGCTTTGAGATCAAACACCTCGTCGCCGATGGCGATACCGCCGCGCGGCGTATCGCCCTTGGCGTTTGCCGCGCTGAACACGCCCAGCGGCAAATTCTGCAGCGGAAAATCACCATGGCCCTGAGCGTGAAGATTCGCGCTGGCAACCCAGCTTTTGCGTTTAGCGTCGTGGGTTTCATCGAGGGTAATGGTCATCGCTTTCCTTTTCTAAATAATTGTTCCTGGCACAGTGCCTTCACCCTGCGCGGCCCTGCACATGTCACTGCACTTCGGTATCGATGCTTAGCGCAATGTTTTTCGCGGTATGGGTCACCGGCTTGGTCGCGCCCTGCAAATCGCCCGGCTGTGGCATGGCGTTGCCGCTTTTCGAGATGCGCGCGCCGATGATCACTTGCGGCGCACTCGATAGGCGCGCCGACGGGTTCATCGCCATGCTGTCATCCAGTGTGAACGTCAGCGGCAATTCGCTCGCCTTTTTGCGCAGTATGGCTAGCGGCATGCGCGAGCCCTCGGCGGCGCGGGCGAAGATGAACACCGTGTCATTGGGCGCGACCTTCGCCGCTAACGCGGGCGCAAGCGACACCGTGCCGCTCACACCCTTACCGGATGCCGCCGGCGCCGGCACGGGTTTGTCCGCAACGACCGCCACTTTAGGCGCGCCACCACTGGCCAGGCCGCGCGCTTCGGCGATACTGGCCTGCACATTGCGCGCCATTTCGGTATCGGGCGGTGCCAGCGTCGCCAGTTTTTCCCAATACTTGATTGCCTCCGCGTAGTTCTTCTTATCAAAGGCGATAGTCCCCGCGAGCGCCAGCGACTTGGCGTGATTCGGATCGATTTTCAGCGCGCGCATGATCAGCGCTTCGGGCTCGCCTTGCAGATTTTGCCCGCGCGCCATCGCCAGCGCATCGGCGTAATCGGCCAGCAAATGCGCATTGTCAGGCACGCGCTCCACCGCTTTGCCATAGGCGGCGGCGGAATCTTCATAGCGGCCCATCACCGCGTACGAGCGCGCGAGCATCGCCCAGCCCTGCGCATCGTCGGGGTTTTGCTTCATGCGCTCGGCGAGCTTTGCCACCATCGCCTCGATTTGTTCAGCACTGGGGCCCTTGCCGCTATCCGCGCTGCCGTGGGGCGGTGCTGCAAGCGGCGCCAGCGCACGCGGCGTGCCCACCGCAAAATAAAGCCCGACAGCCAGTAGCGGCATCGCCACGCCCACCAGCACCGCAGGCAGGCGGCCGGCCGGCGGTGCGCTCACCGCTGCGGCAGTCGGGGCGACATCATCCAGCAACCGCCGTTCCAGTTCGATGCGCGCATGCTGGTATTGCGCATCGCTTAACGTGCCGGCATTGCGGTCGGCCTCAAGCTCCAGCTGCTGATCGCGATATACCGCGACATTGAGTGCATTGTTCGCATGTTGTGCCGGGCCGGCAACGCCAGCCGGGTTGCGGCGCCTGCACAACGGCGGCAACACGAATATCAGCGCAACCATAATCAGTAGCGCCGCGACTATCCAGAAAATAGTCATCGCCGATCCACCGTGCCGCTATCGAGTAAAGCAGCAGCACGCGCACGCTCGTCCGCGGTGAGCGCCGGCGTCGCTGCAACCGCGGCGCGGCGCCGCAGGCGCACAAACAACGCGATCAGCCCCGCCAGCAGCAGCAAGCCCGGCCCGAACCACAGCAACAGTGTGGTTGCCTTCAGCGGCGGCCGATACAGCACAAAATCGCCATAACGTTCGGTCATAAACGTGATCACATCTTTTTCGCTGGCGCCCTGCTGCAATTTTTCGCGCACCTGATTTTTTAAATCAATCGCAAGATCGGCGTGTGAATCGGCGAGCGACTGGTTCTGGCATACCAGGCAACGCAGTTCTTCGGACAGCGCCTGCACGCGGCGTTCAAGCGCGGCGTCCGAGGCGGCGTGCGCAGGCGCTATACCAAATGAAAGAAATATGAACAAAAACAAATAGTTACGCATTGCCATTGAGCTTCGCGATCAGCGGTAGAATTTTCTCTTTGAGCACGGCGGGGGTGACCGGCCCGATTTGTTTGAAACGAATGATGCCCTGCTTGTCGATCACATAGGTTTCCGGCACGCCATAAACGCCGTAGTCGATGCCGATGCGACCCTGCACATCGTACGCCGACAGCACGTACGGATCGCCGAAACGTTTTAGCCACGCGATGCCGTCGGGATGCTTGTCTTTGTAGTTAAGACCGTAGATCGGCACTGCACCGCTCTTCGCAAGGTCCATCAGCAGCGGATGTTCTTCACGGCACGAGGCGCACCACGAGGCCCACACGTTAAGCAGCCACACTTTACCGGCCAGGTCTTTTTGCGAAAACGTTTTGTCCTGCGCGTGCAATTGCGGCAATTTAAATGGCGGCGCGGCTTTGCCGATCAAGGGCGACGGCACTTCACGCGGGTTGAGCGTAAGTCCCACACCGAGAAACACCGCCAATACCAGAAACAGGCCCAGCGGCCACAACCAGCGTTGCATCGGGCTAACTCGCTACCGGGGCATTCGCCGCACCCGCAGCAGGCACCGTTTCAGTTCGCGCGCGCGCTGCCACGCCATGTACACGATAGCGCCGGTCGAGCACCGCCAGCAGCCCACCCAGTGCCATCAGCACGCAGCCGCCCCAAATCCAGTCGACGAACGGCTTGACCTGCACGCGCACCACCCACGCTTTGTCACCCACCTGCTCGCCCAGCGACACATACAAGTCGCGCGTGAAGCCGGTGTCGATGGCTGCTTCGGTCATGGGGTTTTTTTGCACGTTGTAAATGCGCTTTTCCGGATACATCGTGCCCACCGCAGCGTTGGCGCGGGTAACGGTAAATGTGCCGCGTGCTGCTACATAGTTCGGCCCTTTTACATCCTCCACCGCATCGAAGCGAAACGTGTAGCCGCCGAGTTCAACGGTTTCGCCTGGCGCCAGCTTTACATCTTTCTCGGCCTCATAGCTCTTGACCATGGTCACGCCTACCACGAACACCGCCACGCCCACGTGCGCCAGCAGCATGCCGTAGTAGCTGCGCGATTGGGCGCGCAGTTTGGTGCGCACGGTCACGCCGGGCGACGGCTGCAACCGCAACACCAAATTGGTGAGGCTGCTGGCAACGATCCACAACGCCAGCACCATGCCAAAGCTTGCCAGCGGTGTCCATTGGCCCATGGTCAACGGCAACAGCAACCCAACGGCCAGCGACACCGCAAACGCCCACTTCAGGCGCACTGCAAGTTCCGGAAGGCTGGCTTGTTTCCAGCGCGCCAGCGGCCCCACGCCCATCAGGAATAACGCCGGCGCCATCAGCGGCGCGAACACGGTTTCAAAGTAGGGCGGGCCGACGGAAAGTTTGCCCAGCCCCAGCGCATCGAGAAATAAAGGATAAAGCGTGCCCAGAAAAACCGAACCGGCGGCCACCACCAGCAACACATTGTTGGTGAGCAAAAACGATTCGCGCGACACCACCTCGAATTGTCCGCCCAGGCCCACGCGTTGAGCGCGCCACGCGAACAGAGTGAGCGAACCGCCGATCACAATGACCAAAAACGCGAGTATGAATACGCCGCGTTTGGGGTCCGTTGCAAACGCATGCACCGACGTCAGCACGCCCGATCGCACCAGAAAAGTCCCGAGCAGCGACAGGGCAAAGGTAAAGATGGCCAGCAGCACGGTCCAGCTTTTAAAGGCGCCGCGTTTTTCCGTCACCGCCAGCGAATGAATCAGTGCCGTGCCCATCAGCCACGGCATGAATGAGGCATTCTCAACCGGATCCCAGAACCACCAGCCGCCCCAGCCGAGTTCGTAATACGCCCACCAGCTGCCGAGCGCGATGCCGAGTGTCAAAAACATCCACGCGGTGGTGGTCCACGGCCGCGACCAGCGCGCCCACGTGGCGTCGAGCCGGCCCGACAGCAGCGCCGCGATGGCAAACGCAAACGCCACGGAAAATCCGACATAACCCATGTAGAGCATCGGCGGATGTATCACCATGCCGAAGTCCTGCAACAAGGGATTCAGATCGCGTCCATCCATGGCCGCCGGCAGCAGCCGGTCAAACGGGTTCGAGGTAAACAGCATAAAGCTCAAAAATCCCACGCTGATCAGCCCCAGCACTCCCAGCACGCGCGCAACGATGTCTTCGGGCAGATGGCTGCTGAACACACTCACTGCCATGGTCCACAGCGACAGCATCAACACCCACAGCAAGAGCGAGCCTTCGTGACCGCCCCACACCGCGGCAATGCGGTACTGCAAGGGCAGGGCGGAGTTGGAGTTCGATGCCACGTAGAGCACGGAAAAATCGTTGATCACAAACGAATAAGTCAAACAGCCGAACGCAATAGCGATGAACACGAACTGTCCCTGCGCCGCGGGCCGCGCCAGATTCATCCACGATGACGCGCCGCGTGCTGCGCCCGCCAGCGGCAGCGTGCCTTGCGCCAGTGCCAGCAGCAGCGCGAGGATGAGTGCGAATTGACCAAGTTCTGGAATCATCGATTTAGCGCTCCGGGTTTTGGTGGTGAATCGACCAGGGTGCGCGCCGCCTTTTCATTGGTGGCCTGCGCTTTTTTAACGGCATCAGCCGCTTCGGGCGGCATGTAATTCTCGTCGTGCTTGGCCAGCACCTCGCTCGCCACAAACAGGCCATTTTCAAGCCGTCCCTGCGTCACCACACCCTTGCCTTCGCGAAATAGATCCGGCAGCACGCCCTTGTACGCGACGGGGATGCTCTTGGCGGTGTCGGTAACGATGAAATGCACGGTGACGCCATCGGGCTGACGCTTGACGCTGCCGGTTTCAACCATGCCGCCGACGCGAAACGCGCGCCCCTGCGGCGCCTCGTTCGCGGCCACCTGCGACGGGGTGAAGAAAAACACCAGATTCTGCTGAAACGCCGATAACACCAGCGCGGCGGCAACCGCCAGTCCGGCGACGCCGGCGACGATCAAGGCCATGCGGCGATGACGCGGTTTCATGTTGGTTTGGCTGCCGCGCGGCTACGCAACGCCAAGGCCAGCAGCTCCAGCGCGATCAACGCAAATGTCACGGCGTATGAACCCCACACATAGAGTCCGTGCCCGCCCATCGCGAAAAATTCATGCACACTACCCCAACTCATTACCGCGTCCTCAAGGTTTCGTTCACCCAATCGCTGCGCCGTTCACGTTCAAGGATGATACAACGCACGCGCCACAGCGACGCCGCAATCGCATACGCCCAGCACGCAAACACCATGACCATCATGCCGGTGAACATGGTCATCGCCATGGTGGGCGCGCTTTTCAGGCTGACCGAAGCGCCTTGATGCAGCGTGTTCCACCACTTTACCGAAAAATAAATGATGGGAATGTTAATCACCCCCACCAGCGCCAGCACCGCGCCGGCTTTGTCCGCGCGGCGCGGATCGTCGATGGCCGCTTGCAGCGCCATGAAACCGAAATACAAAAACAGCAGCAGCAGTTCGGAGGTTAACCGCGCATCCCACACCCACCACGTGCCCCACGTCGGCCTGCCCCACAGCGCGCCGCTCCACAGCGCAATAAACGTAAACAGTGCGCCAGTCGGCGCCAGCGCGCTCGCCATCATGCCCGACAGCCGTGTGTTGAACGCGAGGCCCACGCCCGCCCAGAACGCCATCACCAGATATATCAACATCGACATCCACGCTGCCGGCACGTGAATGAAAATGATGCGATACGACTCGCCCTGCTGCGCGTCGGTGGGCGCCACAAAAAAGCCAATGTACATGCCCACCGCAAACAGCACCGCAGCGATCGCGGCAAACCACGGCGCCAGCGCACCGGCCAGCGGAAAAAATGTTTGCGGCGAGGCGTACTTGAACCAATTGACGCCTTGCATTGCAGTTTGTGGTGTAGCGCTCGACATGGCGCGGTGTGCGTAGGGGTAGTGCGGTTCGGGGGGCTAAGTTTAAAGCAATTTTACGGCGCCGGAAGTATAACGTAAGTATTTGTTTATTCGTATGAAATTCTTAAGGCAGCCGAAATCGCCCAGGGCGCCAGCGACAGTGCCGCCAGCGACAGCGCCGCCAGTAGCAGCAAATAGGGCTGGGCAGTGAGCCCCGCGGCAGTGGCTTCGACCGCGAGCGAACCGAGTATCAGCACCGGCGCATACAGTGGCAACACCAGCAATGCCAGCAACACGCCACCGCCGCGCAAGCCCAAGGTCAGCGCCGCACCGATGGCGCCGATCAAACTGAGGCTCGGGGTGCCGAGTGCAAGTGCGAGCGCCAGCACCGCCAGCGCATCGGCCGGCAAGCCAAACTGCAAGCCCAGCAGCGGTGCGATCAACACCAGCGGCAGATTCGCCGCGATCCAGTGCGCTATCACTTTGGCAATCACAATCACGGACAACGGCGTGGCAGCGAGCAACATCTGTTCCAAGGTGCCATCGGCGTAATCACTCGCAAACAACCGCGATAACGCCAGCATAGACGCGAGCAGTGCTGCCACCCACACCACACCTGGCCCGATGGCGCGCAACAGTTGCGGCTCCGGGCCGATACCCAGCGGAAATAAACTGGCGACGATCACAAAAAAAATTACCGCGCTGAATACATCGCTGCGACGCCGCCAGGCGAGCGTGAGATCGCGGCCGATCACGCTGCGCATCACATTTAGCATACGGCCTGTGCCACGCCGTTCAGATCGACGCGCTGGGTTACGCGCGCGTGGATGGCGGCATCCTGATGGGTGGTAAAGATTACACTGCCGCCGCCATCGATGTGGGCCAGAATTAATCCTTCAAGATGGCTCACGGCATCCACGTCGAGCGCGGAAAACGGCTCATCGAGTATCCACAGCGGCGCGTGCGTCGAAAGTGCCAACCGCGCCAGCGCAGAGCGGCGCTTTTGTCCTTGTGACAACGCGCGCACCGGCAAATGCGAACAAGCCGCCAGACCAAACGCCGCCAGCGCTGCGCTTGCAGCCGCGTTCGTAGCCGGCCGGCCGGCGAGCGCGCACGCCACCTGCAGATTTTCCGTCGCTGAAAGATCATCCTGAAGCGCGTTGGTGTGCCCCAGGTAAACGACCTCGCGCCAGTAGCTCTCACGCAGCCTATGTATGGGCTCGCCGTGCCAGCGCACCTCGCCCCCGTCGGCTGCGCCCAAACCGCAGAGGATGCGCAGCAAACTTGTCTTGCCGCTGCCGTTCGCCCCCGCGACATGCAGCAGTCCGCGCGATTCGAGCTTGAACGACACGCCGCGAAACAGTATGCGATCGCCGCGTGTGCAGGCGAGGTTGCTTACGTCGAGCATGCGTTAGCCACGTTCAAACCGGCGATACTGAATCGCCTCGGCCACGTGCGCGGCACCGATGCTGGTTACGCTGGCGAGGTCAGCAATGGTGCGCGCCACCTTGAGGATGCGGTGATACGCGCGCGCCGATAGCCCCATGCGGCTGATCGCCTGCTTGAGCAAAGTTTCACCGTTCGCGTCGGGCACGCAGTGTTTATCGATGTCGCGCGTGCTGAGTTGTGCATTGGGTTTGTGCTGCCGCGTGAGTGCGTGCTCACGCGCAGCCGTGACGCGCACGCGCACCGTCGGGGATGCATCGCCCTGTGCCTGGCGCGTCATGGCTTCCTGCGGCAACGCCGGCACTTCGATTTGCAAATCAATGCGATCGAGCAGCGGTCCGGAGATACGCGAACGGTAGCGCGCGACCTGATCGGGCGTGCAGCGGCATTTGCCGCCGTGATGGCCCAGATAGCCGCAAGGGCACGGGTTCATCGCCGCAACGAGCTGGAAGCGAGCCGGGAATTCCGCCTGCCGCGCCGCGCGCGATACCATAATGCGCCCGGATTCGAGCGGTTCTCGCAGCACTTCGAGCACGCTGCGCTGGAATTCCGGTAGTTCATCCAGAAACAGCACGCCGTGCATGGCCATCGAGATTTCGCCGGGTCGCGGATTGCTGCCACCGCCGACCAGCGCCACGCCCGATGCGGTGTGATGCGGCGCGCGATAGGGGCGCTGCTTCCATCGCGACACATCGAAGCCGGCGCTGCCGAGCGATTGCATGGCCGCCGATTCGAGCGCCTCCTGCTGTGTCATCGGCGGCAGGATGCCGGGCAGGCGCGAAGCCAGCATGGTCTTGCCGGTGCCGGGCGGGCCCACCATCAGCAGGCTGTGTCCGCCCGCGGCGGCAATTTCAAGCGCGCGCTTGGCGTGCGCCTGGCCTTTCACATCCAGCAGATCGGCGTACGCAATCTCGCTCGTGACCGGTTCACTTTGATACGGCTTCAGTTTTTCCTGCCCGCACAAATGCGCACACACCGCGAGCAAGGATGGCGCGGCAAACACGGTGGCGTTTTCCACCAGCGCGGCTTCCGCCGCATTTTCCACCGGCAACATGAATGCGCGGCCATCATGCTGCGCGCCCAGTGTCATCGCCAGTGCACCGCGCACCGGGCGCAGTGCGCCGGTCAGCGCGAGTTCACCGGCAAATTCGTAGGCGTCGAGTTGGTCCGCGGGTATCTGTCCTGACGATGCCAGTATGCCCAGCGCGATCGGTAAATCGAGACGGCCTGACTCTTTCGGCAGATCAGCCGGCGCCAGGTTCACGGTGATACGACGCATCGGAAATTCAAAGCGCGCGTTCTGCAGGGCCGCGCGCACACGATCCTTCGATTCCTTCACCTCGGCTTCGGGCAAACCGACGATGGTGAAGCTCGGCAAGCCATTCGCCAGATGCACTTCAACCGCAACCGGCGGCGCATTAACGCCCACCAGGGCGCGGCTGTGGAGAACGGCTAGGGACATGCGCTGGGTTGTGCGTCGCGAGTGAACAGGGCCTGCACTTTACCGCATGCCTGTGTCACGCTCCAATTCCGCCAGCCGCGCTTCCAGTTGCGTAATCTTTTCGCGCGCGCGCAGCAGCACCGCGCGCTGCACATCGAATTCCTCACGCGTCACCAGATCGAGTTTCGCAAACGTGGATTGCAGCAGCGCGCGCAGGTTTTTCTGCAATTCCGCCACTGGCGTGTTGGCGAGCAACTCTTTGATTTTATTGTTTAAGTCGTCGAGCGCGCGATTGTCCATGAAGATCCTTGGTGGCGGCGATTCCGCTAGTCTAACAAACTGCCATTGTGGCGATAACTGAGCGCCTGCGCGCACCGCCACCGTGCCGCGCACTTGCGCGGGTGCGTTTTTTATGCAACGCCTGTTAGGCGAGGGCGCAAAAAAGCCGCCCGCAGGCGGCTTTCTTGGGAACATTTAAGACTTTCGTTGCTATTGCGCTTAGAACGTCTTGAGCCATGACAGCGCGAATGTGCCTTTGCTCACATCCTTGAAACCCGTGGTCGGGCCTACACCGGGAGTGAAGCCGCTGTTACCCCAGCAATAGGGATTAGTGTTGAGCGCAACGACAGGGGTACAGGTTCCCGATGTGTTGGTGTCGGAATAGGCTGCGGTAACGGTTCCGAAGCCGATATCCTTGCTAACCCCGACCTTCCAGTCGCTATAAGAGGCGCCATTGACGCCGCCAGCAGTCGTAACCGAGCCTTTGACTCTTTGGTGTCCAAGGTGACCAATCACGGTCCAGCCGTTACCCGCATCATAGTTGGCATTCAGTTCCAGATAACCCGAACCGCGGGTGTTTTCGTTGAGCGCTGCGCCGCCATACCAGCCGATGAAGTTTCTGGAGGTGGCATAAGAGTATTTTGCCGTCAGCCACTTGTAACCGATAGCGGCATAAAGCTCCTGTGTGTTGGGATTCGCCAGAATAGTCAGAATCTCTCCGCCTTTGCCCGGGTAGTTGTAGGTGATGTAGCCTACATCGTAGTTCCAGTCGCCGCCCGCGAAGGAGTTCTTGTAGCCGCCGTAAACGTCAATTTCAAGCGAGCCTTTGCCGAGGAAGTCTTTGACCCAGGTGATTGAGGAAGCCCATGCGCCCACGTAGAAACCGCTGGCGTGCGCATAGTCAATGCCACCCTGAACGGCAGGCCGGCCATGCGTCTGGCTGATGCCGCGGAACAGATAGTTGGATGTCAGGCCCAGGTTAAAGCTAAGGGGCGAAGCCGGTGCGGCCGGTGCCGCAGGTGCGGCTGGAGCTGGCGTTTGCGCGAAGGCGGTGGATATTGCAAAGGCGCTGGCAATGGCCGCGCCGAGAATGAGTTTACGCATGGTGATCCCTTTGTTAGGCATTTTAGAAAAATTAGACAGCAACCCTACTAAGCAAAACTCACGCCTGTTCGAATGGCTTTGCTGAATATTCGCTAATTTTAAGGCCCGTCGTAGGAGCGGAGCGAGTTTTAGCTTGAATAACCGTACGTATTACGCAGTCTGTTGCGTAAAACGCCATGCGCATAGAGTGGCAAAGTGTTTGAAATCGCGCTCACTTTTGATGCCTCGGAAAAACATTAGCACTGTTAAGGTGCGAACCAAAATACTCCGCACCTATTCAGTGCGAGACACCTATACTGAAATTAAGTAGCTTATTGTTTTAATTGAATTTAATGAAACTGGTACGGTATATGCAATAAGCTAAGCCAGCTATAGGACTAAGAACGCAACCGTAATAATTTTCATCCAGTAGTTTATTGATTGAGGACACAAGGGGGCATCATGAAACTCGTAACGGCAATTATTAAACCGTTCAAGCTCGACGAAGTGCGCGAAGCGCTCTCCGCCGTCGGTGTGAGCGGCGTGACGGTAACGGAAGTAAAGGGTTTTGGACGGCAGAAAGGTCACACCGAACTTTATCGTGGCGCGGAATACGTGGTGGATTTTCTGCCCAAGGTAAAAATCGAGGCCGCGATCAAGAGCGACATGCTGGAGCAGGTGATTGAGGCCATCGAAAAAGCCGCCAACACGGGGAAAATCGGCGACGGCAAGGTCTTTGTCACCGAACTTGAGCAAGCCATTCGTATCCGCACCGGTGAAACCGGCGCTGATGCACTTTAAAGCGCTTTAAGGGGAACTGAAATGAAACGACTAAGCCTTATTTTATCCGCGCTGGCATTGCTGGTATGCGCGAACTTTGTGACACACGCGCAGGACAAGCCCGCCGAGAAAGCCGCAGAACCCGCCGCGGCGGCAGCACCAGCCGCTGCGCCGGCAGCGGCACCGGCACCCACCGCCACTGCAGCGAGTCCCGCACCTGCTGCCACTGCGGTGAAGTCCACCACCAACAAAGGCGACATCGCGTGGATGCTGACCTCCACTGCGCTGGTGCTGATGATGAGCATTCCCGCGCTGGCCTTGTTCTACGGCGGCATGGTGCGCTCGAAAAACATGCTGTCGGTGCTGATGCAGGTATTCGTGGTGTTCTCGCTGGTGACGGTGCTGTGGTGCATTTACGGTTACAGCCTGGCATTTACCGAGGGCAATAGGTTTATTGGTGGATTCGACCGGCTTTTCCTCGGCGGTACCTTTGATGCCGCCAAAGCGGAGTTTTCAACCGCGGCAACCTTCAGCAAAGGCGTAGTGCTGCCGGAATTGGTGTTCGTAGCGTTTCAGGCTACCTTCGCCGCTATCACTTGCTGTCTGATTCTCGGTGCGGTGGCCGAACGCATCAAGTTCTCTGCGGTGCTGATCTTCGTCGTCATCTGGTTCACCTTTGCCTACTTGCCGGTCGCGCACATGGTGTGGTTCTGGCCAGGCCCGGATGCCTACACCGATGCCAAACTGGTGGATAAGCTGAACGCTACCGCAGGGATGATGTGGCAATGGGGCGCGCTCGATTTCGCGGGCGGCACGGTGGTGCATATCAACGCTGGTGTCGCCGGATTGATTGGCGCCTACATCGTGGGCAAGCGGGTCGGTTTCGGCAAGGAAGCGATGACGCCGCACAACCTGACCATGACCATGATCGGTGCCGCGCTGCTGTGGGTGGGCTGGTTCGGGTTTAATGCCGGTTCCGCGCTGGAGGCCAACAACACCGCCGCGCTGGCGTTCATCAACACCTTCCTCGCCACAGCATGCGCGGTGCTGTCGTGGACGTTCGCCGAGTGGATGTTCAAAGGAAAGCCGTCGATGCTCGGTGCGGCTTCGGGCGCGGTCGCGGGTTTGGTGGCCATTACACCGGCGGCGGGCAATGTGGGTATCCCCGGCGCGTTCGTCATCGGCACTCTCGCCGGTATCATATGCCTGTGGGGCGTGAATGGCCTGAAAAAGATGCTCAAGGCCGACGACTCGCTGGACGTATTCGGTGTGCATGCGGTGGGCGGCGTACTCGGTGCTTTGCTCACCGGCGTGTTCTGTGCACCGTCACTGGGCGGCCCTGGCTTCGTGTCCGATTGGGTTACCGGCAAAGTCACTTCTGCCGCTGACTATAAGATATTCGATCAGGTCATCATTCAGGCGCAGGCGGTCGGTGTGACGGTGGTGTGGACCGCAGTGGTCGCATTGATCGCCTTCAAGATCGCGGACATCATCGTCGGACTGCGCGTCTCCGAAGAGGAAGAACGCGAAGGCCTCGACATCAACTCGCACGGCGAGACCGCGTATCGCATGTAAGCGCAACGTGTAGTCAGTTGGCGGCGAGGTTCTCCCCCGCGCCGTCACTCTGGGGCGCCCTTCGCAAGATGGGGCGCCCTGATTTTTATGGCGCGCGCGCGAATTGCCGCGCCAGCCAAGCCTCAATCCACGCGCGCTCAACCTTTCCGCTTTTCACCTCGGGGCGATGCGCGGCGTCAAAGAAATAGCTCTTGGGCAATTCGCCGCGCCAGGATTTATCGACCGCATAGCGCACACGTTCCGTGAACGCATCGGCGAACACCCATTTCTGCACCGGACCGGGCGGATATTTCGCGAAGAAGGTGTCGATCAGCCCGCGATCCGCCGGCGCGTCGGTGGACACCAACACGATTGGCAGCGACGGGTGGTTGCGTTTAAGCGCATTCCACTCTGCCATTTCATCGCGGCACGGCTCGCAATACACTGACCAGAACGACAACACAAACGGTTTTCCAGCATGAATTTTGCGTAGCCCCGCCAGGCTGCTGGCATCGAACGGCAGCAAGTCTCCGGCGGCTGGCGCGGCCGCAACCGCGCTCCGAGCCACCACAGCAGAAGAAACGTAAGGTATTGTTATTATTAAGAAGTTCCTTCTGTTCATGGCAGCACCGCGGTGGTGGTGAAGCCTTCACGCTGCGTGTTCCAGAACACCACCACGCGCCCGCCATGTTGCAGCGCGCGCGGCTGATCGGAAGCGCCGGTGGTGGCAAACAAATCACGTTCGCGCCAGGTGTCGCCACCATTGTCCGAAATCAGCGCACGCAATCGCGAGCGCGTACCGTCGAAATCTTTCCATACCACCACCACGCGCTTGCCGCTGACCACCAGATCGGCATGCGCCGCCGTTTCGCCGCCCACCTGCCGCAGCGCATCCACACCGCCGTCGCCGTCCATACGCAAACGCCCATAAAACACACCGGCGCGTTTCGCGCCCTGCGTAAACCACACCGCGTGCAGCCGCCCATCGGCATCCGCCGCCAGTGACGGGCCGTGATGCGGGCACACATCCACTGCCCACTCATCAAACGTGGCGCGGCGCACAGTACCCACGCGCCCATCCGCATGCATCACGCCCAGCGCGTGATCGCGCACATTGGGCTCGAACACGTGACGCCACAGCGCCAGCACGCTGCCGTCATCGCGCGGCAGTAAGCCAATGCGGCAACACTCGCAACTGTGATCGGCAAGTTTGAAGTCGCCGCGAAAACTCGCGCCCTGATTGTCCGACACCGCGAAATACACCGCCGCGCCCTGATACTTGGCGTCCTTACTTGTGTTCTTATCTGCCGCGATCATGTCGCGCTTGTCGATCCATGCGATGAACAGTTTTCCATCGCGCGTTACTGTGAGAGCGTCGAAGCGATGGGTGATTTCCTGGCGGTCGCTATGCACCGTCACCGGCACGCTGAAGGTTTTGCCGCCATCGATGGAGCGCGAAAAACGAATGTCGCCGGTGTAGGGCTTCGACAAGGGTTTGGTCCAAGTCACGTAGACTTCGCCGCGCGCGCCCAGCGCGATTTTCGGACGTGCATCGCCGTCCGCACCGATGCCTTCGCTCACGGCATTAACCGGCTGCGGCGCAGACCAGCTTTTGCCCGTATCCATTGATCGGCGCAGCATCACTTGCCCGCCGCTTTTGCTCACCGCCCACAACACGCCTTGCGTATCAAAAGTCGCCGATGCCCCGAGTTCGACCCGCCCGCGGCTTGGATCTTGGGTGTGGCTCGCGTGTTGCGCGTGGGCGCATGCCCACGAGAGCAGAGCGAACAACGCGGCGATGCGCAGCATGCTCACCACTTCGCCTCCAATCCCACATACAGCGTGCGCGGCAATCCCGGCGACAGCACCGGCTGCCCGCCCGACACTTGCGCACTGTCCGCATAACGCCGGTTGGCCAGATTATAGAGGCTGCTGTTGATAGCGACATCCCGGGTCAAAGCCCAGTTCAGGCGTGCGTTGAACAAATCGTGCCCGCCATATTTTTGCGTGTTGGGCGCATCCAGCCAGTAGCTGCCGAGTTTGACCCACTCCAGTTGCACGCGTGTGTCCTTTTGCGGCGACCACGTGACGCGCGTGTTGGTCATCACGCGCGGCGCGGCTTCGATTTCCTTGCCGGTGAAATTGCCGGCGTTGGTCACCCATTCTTCATAAGTGTGTTTGGCGTACGACAGCGCCGTGTCAAAGCGCAAGGTTTTTGCGAAGGGCATGCCGCCGCCAATTTCAATGCCGCGATGACGCGTCTTGCCGGCGTTGACGGTGGTGGAGAGCGTGGTCACCGGATCGCGCTGCGACACCAGATCGTCGCGTTTGGTGAGGTCATACACTACCACGTCGTAGTTGAATACGCCCGCATTGCCACGCAAGCCGATCTCGAACTGATCCGCCTTGATCGGCTTTAACGCAACCGCCGCCGCCGCCGATGCATTGGCTGCGGCGGCACTCGCTCCCACCGAAGGCCGGAACAGATTGCCCTCGGACGGCGCACGAAAGCCGTGGGTGTAACCCGCGAACAGGTGCATGTCTTTGGCGATGGCATAGGTCGCGCCCAGTTTGGGACTGGTGTGTCTGAACGTCACATCGGTATTGTTTACCTGGCCATAGAATCGCGCCGCCGGAAACGTCACGCCCGCAGGCACCAATAGCGGTGCGCCAGCAAGACGGTTCTCAAAGGTATACGACAGATGATCAAAGCGCACGCCGCTGGTCACACGCAGGCGCTCGCTCGGCGAAATCTCGCCATGAATGTACGGCGAAACACCCTTGAACGTGACATCGTAGTCGTAGACGCGGCGCGCCAGGGTGTAGGCATTGAACACGCGCGAGGGCGCCGCGCCGGTGACGCTCGCATTCAAACTGTCTTCGCTGCGCCCGCCGGGGCTGTAATCGATATCCGCTCCGGCGATCAGCCGCGCACGCATGAACTGCGGAAAATCGCGCCGCCATTTCGCCAGCACGCCATAGGATCGATTCTCCGACAGCGACACCGTAGGATCGGAATTCAGCGTAAACGACGCCAGCAATTCCATGCTGTTATTGCGCACATACGGCGTGATGGACAGCAGTGTGTCGGCCCATTCCTTTTCGTAACTGGTGGACAGCCTGAACGCTTCGACCTTGCGATAGGCAATCGGCAAATAGTTGCGCGTCGGATTGTTGCTGTAATCGGCGAGCGTCAGTGGCGAATTGGCGCCGGTTTGCTGATCGATATTGGAAAACGACAACACGGTTTTCAGCGTGGCATCGGAACCCAGCGCGCGATCCCAGCGCAAGGCGCCACTTTGCCGGTCGTATTTGGTGGCATCACGCCAGCCGTCGGTATGCGAGACGTTCAAATCCGCGCGCCACGCGTTGTCACCCACGGTGTTGCCGCCGCCTAACAGCAACCGCGCCCAGCCGTGACCGCCCACGTCGCCGCCGAGCGTGAACTCGCCCTGCTTGGGTGGCGCGCGTGTGAGCACGTTGATGACGCCGCCGATGGCGTCCGAGCCGTACAACGCAGTGCCCGGCCCGCGGATCACTTCGATGCCGCCCGACTGCGGGATGTTGATTTCGTACAACGCGTTGTGATTAAAAAATCCAGTGGAGCGGATCGGTATGCCGTCTTCCAGAAACAGATACACCGGGTTAGTGGTGAACGGCTGGCGTATTGCGGTAGTGTGCCCTTCGCCGTTGGTCACCGCTACCGCTACGCCGGGAATCTGGCTCATGATTTGCATCGGGTGATAGGGGCGATCCTGCCGCACGGTGTCGCCGGTGATGGCGCCGACTGCCGCCGGGGTTTCATTCAACAGCGCTTTTTCGCGCGTGCCGGTGACGGTGACATCAGGTAGCGTAATGACTTGCGCTGCTGCGGTGCCGCTGCAAAGTAATGCCGATAGCCCTGCGCCCGCGATGGCGCGTCGCACTAAAATATTCATGGAAAGTCTCCACGCGCTTAGTGCGCAACAGCGCGCTTGCCCGCGATATCGCGCACCTCAACTTGCAGGCTGATGGTCTCGCGTTTTTTATCGGCGGACTCAATCAGCAAATCCAGCGGCACTTTATCGCCGGGTTTCATTTGCTGTTTGAGGCCCATCATCATCACGTGATAGCCGCCGGGCGCGAGCATGATGGTTTTTCCGGCAGGCACATCGATGCCTTCAACCCGAAACATTTTCATCACACCGTTTTGCATGGTCATGTTGTGAATTTCGACCGTGCCCGCAACCGTGCTCGCTACGCCGACCAGGCGCACGGCGCTTTTTGCCGTGATTTCCATGAACGCGCCGGTGGTTTTTTGCGCAGGCACTGTGCCGCGCACCCATGCGTCTTTTACGTCAATGCTTTGCGCCTGCGCGGCGCACGTAATCGTCAGCGCGATAATGCCGGATAGCCTTGCAATGCTCTGTATAGTAGCCATAATAATCCTTTTAAAACAAATAGTTATGAGATAACCCGTGACGCGAAACGGTCACGCAGCCGCAACCAAGCACGGCCAAACCAGGCGCAGGATTAAATGGCGCGCGGCGGCGCGCGGGGACTGAGCGGATGAAGCGCAACCGCATCGCGCGGCAGCGCAGGGTTGCGATGCACGTGCGGCACGGGCGTGGGTGCATCCAGTGTAGCCAGCAGTGCATCCACGCGCGGCGCAGATACCAGCGGCGCGCCCAGGGAGCAAAACGCACAATGGCCGTGCGTGGCGGCACGTTCCATCGGCGCCGGCTCACTCGCATCGTGCGTGGTGCAAATGCCACTCAACGCCAAAGCATGATCGGCCGATAGCGTGCGCGCGAACGCGGACGTTGCCGGCATCAAGGCGGCAAAGAGCACGGCGAGGAGCGCGATCAGCGCGGTGAGCTTTTTGCGGCTGCGGGTGAACATGGTGTGATTATCATGCCGCGACGCTCGATAAAGCAAGTGCATGGCGGTTTGTTGTGGCGGCTTGTGCGGTGTAAAACTAGACGGTGCATCTCACTGTCGTGCGGGCTAACACCAACCCTGCTATTCCCGTCACCGCCTTGCTGAAAGCCGATTGCGGCGCACGCGCGACAACCGCAGCAACCGGCTCGCCAGACACTGGTTTACGCCTGGTTTTCATGAGGTCGCCGATGCCCATGCGTTCAATTTTGTGGCAACTGACACTCGGCACACTCAGTATGTGCGCTCGCCCTTGATCGTGATCCGGTGCATGACCCTGCGGTAGCCGTAGTAATCATTGACCGGATAATGCAGCGCACGGCGGTTGTCCCACACCGCCATCGAACCGGCCTCCCAGCGGAAGCGGCAGGTGAATTCCGGCCGCGTCGCGTGGGCTATCAGATAGGACAAGGTGGGTCGGCTTTCTTCCTCGGTCATGCCAACGATCTGGCGCGTGATCCCGATGTGGCAGAGGTACAGTGCCTTGCGTCCGGTTTCGGGGTGCTGCCGCACCAGTGGGTGTTCGACAGGTTCCGGGTCATCGTCGGGCGCAGTCGGTGTCATGGCCGCCGGCCTTTTTTTCTGCTTGTCGTAGACACTGATGGTGCGCAGATTGGCAATCATCACCTTCATGCCGTCCGATAGCGTGTCGTAGGCCATGTACAGGTTGGCGAACAGGGTGTCACCGCCAACCGGAGGCACCTGTTTTGCGTAGAGGATGGTGACGCGCGCGGGCGTAGGCGTAAACATCTGGTCGGTGTGCCAGTTCTCGCCGAAAACGGTGGTGTCATCCTCTTTCTTCACGATCTCGATGACGCCCGGATGATCCGGCAGACAACGCATGTGGGGGTGCAGATGGATTTCACCCCAGTGCGTAGCGAACGCCATCTGTTGCGCCGGGGTAATGTTCTGTTCACGGAAAAAGATCACGCCATGATCCAGCAGCACCTGGTTAATCGCGGCGAAGCCCCGGTCATCCAGTTCCCGCGATAAATCAACGCCGCGGATTTCCGCGCCCATGCCGCCGCTGAGCGGGCTCACGTCGAGTAGGTTGAGTTTGTCGAGTAGCTGGGTGTTCATGAACCGACACTCCCGGAAAGTTCGCAGTGCCTGGAGATTATAGCGGGAATCGTGGGCTTGCAGCGCCGCGCGCGCGCCGCGTGTCTCGTGTTCCGGCCGGCGTTGCAATCGGCCGGGCGCCGGCGCATTCTGTTCATTCTCCCGCTTTCAGGCCCGGCAGCACACCATCGCCTCTGTACTGCGGGAGGATTTTACGGGCTAGGCCGCCGCCTTGTGATCCAGTCGTACGCTGACATAAGACCCCGGCGCATCTTCCAGCGCCTTCAACTTGCCTTTACCGGGTATGCGCGCCGTTACTTTGCCGCCGCCGTGTTTGTCCACCCACTGCTGCCAATCCGTCCACCACGAACCGCTGTGTTGCTTCGCGCCAGCCAGCCACGCATCCGGTTCAGCGCCAATTTTGTTGTTGGTCCAGTAGCCGTACTTGTTGGCCGACGGCGGGTTGACGGTGCCCGCGATATGACCCGAACCGCCAAGCACAAATCGCAACGGGATGTTGCTGGCGAAAACCTGCGCGCCGGCGTAAACGGTTTTCCACGGCGCGATATGGTCTTCGACAGTGGCAACAAAATACAGCGGCGTCTTCACCCGGCTCAAATCAATCGGCGTGCCGGCAAGCGTGAGGCCGCCCGGCTCGCGCAACAGGTTTTTCATGTACATATTGCGCAAATAGTAGCTGTGCATGGCTGCCGGCATGCGCGTGGAATCGGCGTTCCAGTAGAGCAGATCAAACGGCATCGGATCGCGGCCCATCAAATAATTGTTGACCACGAAAGACCAGATCAAATCATTGGCGCGCAACATATTGAATGTGGCCGCCATCTCGGAGCCCTCGAGGTAACCCCGCTGATGCATGCGCTTTTCCAGCGCGCTGATTTGCTGCTCATCGATGAACACCTCGAGCTCACCCGCTTGCTTGAAATCCACCAGTGTCGCAAAGAAAGCGGTGCTCGCCACACGCGCGTCATGTTTTGCGGCAAGGTGGCCGAGTGTCGCGGCCGTCAGGGTGCCGCCAAGGCAAAATCCAATCAGATTCAGCGTTTCCGCGCCGGCCGCTTTCAGCGTGGCATCGATCGCCGCCAGCGTGCCCTCTTTGAGATAATCCTCGAACGTTTTGCCCGCGTGCCTGGCATCAGGATTGATCCACGACACCATGAACACGCTGTGACCCTGTGCGACTGCCCAGCGCACAAACGAGTTATCCGCGCGCATGTCGAACACGTAAAATTTGTTGATCCACGGCGGCACGATCAACAGCGGACGGCGATACACCGTTTTGGTGGCGGGCGCGTATTGAATCAACTGTAACAGCTCGTTCTGGAACACCACTTTACCCGGTGTCGCAGCGATGTTCACGCCGAGCCTGAAGGCACGGTCATCCACCATTTTCACGCGCAATTGGGTGCCGTCGGCACGCGCGAGATCATCGAGTAAATTATTGAGTCCTTTGAGTAAATTCCTGCCACTGCTGCGCACGGTTTCCTGCAGCACTTCAGGATTGGTGAGCGCGAAATTCGACGGCGACAGGGCGTCGATGTACTGGCGCGTATAAAAATCCACCTTCTTCGCAGTGGTTTCATCCAGGCCATGCACGCCGCACATGGCCTTGTGCAAATGGCGCGCGGCGATCAGGTACGACTGCTTCAGGTAATCAAACAAAAACCTGTTCTGCCAATCTTCATGGCGAAAGCGACGGTCACCCTTTTGCACCTCGGCCACCGGTCCGGGCTTTTGCCCGCTCAGAGAAATCCAGGTGTTTTGCCACAGTGCGGCGTGATCCCGCCAAACTTTCATTTGCGTCTGCGCCAGTTGCAGCGGGTCGCTGGCCATTTTTACCCACGCCTCGAAAAAAGCGCGCGCGATGCCGAGTTCGTCAGACGCCTGCCGCGGAGGCGTGCCGGCCTTACGCAGGGTGCGTCTGAGCAACTCGCGGCTCTTGCGCGCGATGCCTGCGTAAAGCCGCACCGTCTCTGTCAGGTTAAAGGGTTTAGGCTGCTGTTCTGCGGTACGCATTCAAATTTTCTCCGCGCGTTGAAACTGGTAGACGCCGCTGCTATTGAGGACGCGGCGCACGGTGCCGCGATGCATCAGATAGTTAAGGTGCGCAATGGCCTCTCCCATTGCGAACAGCAAATGGTGATCGTCAAACTGGCGATCGAACAACACCGGTAACACTGCCACCGCGGTTTGCGGGGTGATGCACGCTACACTCAGCCGCTCGAGCCGCGACCGATGGTGTTCGTGCAGCGCATCGACGCGCGCGTGCAGCCCCTGAAACGGCAAGCCGTGTGACGGCAACACCAGCGTGTTGGCGGCAAGCGTGGCGTAACGCGTGAGCGAAGCCAGAAAGTCGCCTACCGGATCGGCTTCCGGCTCCGCCGGCCACACACTGACGTTGGTCGAAATGCGCGGCAGCAGCATATCGCCCGCAATGAACACCCCGAGCTTTTCGCAATACAGGCTGGCGTGCTCCGGTGCGTGGCCGTGGCCGACGACCACGCGCCAGGTGTGCGCGCCGATCGCAATGGCTTCATTGTCGTGGATGCGCCGGTGCGCGCGCGGCAGGGTGGGTACGCCGCGCGGGTAGAGGTTGTCGCGTTCATCGATCCATTTCATGCGCTCATCATCCAGCCCGTGACGCAACATCAGTGCGCGCACACATTCGGGCTCGCTACCGCCGCCGCGTTTGTGCACCACATGCGCCTGCAGAAATTCCGCCTTGGTCATCCACGGCGTGAGTTGATGCTTTTCGCACAACCAATCGCAAAGGCCAATATGATCGGGGTGAAAATGCGTGACGATCACGCGCGTCACCGGCTTTCCCTTGAGATGCTGCGCGAAAATCTGTTGCCAGCAAGTGCGAGCTTCATCGGTGGCGAAGCCGCAATCGACGATAGTCCAACCATCGCCATCTTCGAGCAGCCACAGATTGATGTGATTCAGCACAAACGGCAACGGCATGCGCAGCCAGTAGACGCCGGGCGCAACGGCAGTCACCGTGCCGGACGCCGGAGGCTCGGCGATGGGGTAAAACAGGTTCGAGGTGTCGGTTTGAGCCTTTTTTCTGGCAGTCGCAGCTTGCATATTGATTTCGGCAGCGCGATCCGATGACGCGAATATCGGCGCTGACGTAATATCCTTTATGATCGTGTTTTGAGGGGTGTTTTTGAGAATACTGGCTTATATTGCAAAGCACAATAGCCATCGCATAGCGGCGGTGCAAGACAAACCTGTCCCGGGCCGCGGTCGGTGGCTGCCGGGCGCTGTGCGCCTGATCGAGATAAATATGTAATTTATTGTTTTAAATACGTTTTTTGTGAGTTATCTGTTTTTATTTAACGAGGAACTGCAGCTGTTGAACGCCAGTCTGGGCACATACGAACACCATCAAATAGTACCGCGCGCCGCAACAATCGAGACACCAGACGCATGCCTGCGAAAGGCGCAGCGAACACTGCGGGCAAGAGCGTCAGCGTGCTGGTGAGTGCCGGCACGGGGCAGATACGCCGCAGGCCGAGTGGGCGAGAACTATTCACGGAGACACACAGATGAACAAACTTCACACGCCGCTGTGCGATTTGCTGGGGACGCGCCTGCCCATCATACAAGCGCCGATGGCAAGTGGCGTGAGCACGCCAGCGCTGGTCGCGGCGGCCAGCAAGGCGGGCGCGCTCGGCTCATTCGGGTTCGCCTATACCCAACCCGAAACCATGCAGCGCGACATCGACGCGGCGCGCAAACTCACCGACGCGCCGATTAATCTGAACCTGTTTTTGTCGCCACAACCCGGGACGATTCCTGCTAACGATCAACTCGCAGCGATTGCCGCACTGGCCGGTTATTACGCGGAAATGGGGTTACCGCCGCCCCAGCCGGTTAATGCGCCCTACGCGCCCGATACCGAGTCGCAGCTTAATGTGATTGAAGAGGCGCGTCCGCGCGTGTTCACCTGTCACCTCGGGAGCATAGATGCAAAACGGCTGCAGCGTATGCGAGCCGCGGGCATTCGCATAGGCGCCAGCGCGACGTGCATCGCTGAAGCGCGGCACGTCGAAGCACTCGGCGTGGATTTCATCATCGCGCAGGGTGCGGAAGCCGGCGGCCATCGTGGTTCGTATCTGCGCGATCCATACGAAGCAATGACCGGCACGCTCGCACTCACCCGGCTCATCGTGCGCGCGGTGCAAATTCCGGTGGTTGCCGCCGGTGGCATCATGGACGGCGCGGGCATCGCCGCGGTACTTGCGCTCGGCGCACAAGGCGCGCAACTGGGCACGGCGTTTATCCCCTGCGCCGAAAGCGGCGCGCCGAGCACCCACAAAGAAAGCGTGCTCGCCGCGCGCGAAGACACCACGCGCGTCACCGAGAAATTTACCGGCAAGCCCGCGCGCGGACTCGCCAACCGCTTTATGCGTGAGATGCGTAACAGCAACGCACCTCAACTCGCGTTCCCGGCGCAGGGTGTATTGTCAGGGCCGCTGCGCTCGGCGGCGGGCAAGGCAGGCAATGCGGATTTGCTGGCAATGTGGGCGGGGCAGGCTGCGCCGCTGTCACGTGCACTTTCGGCGGCGGCGTTGATTGCAGCGCTGGAACAGGAAACGCTGGACACGCTGGCCAGACTGGGTTCGCTAGGGCGCTGAACCCCGGGGGAATATTCATGACGACTGCAATTGATTTTTATTTTGATTTTTCATCGCCGTATGGCTACCTTGCGGCGACGAAAATAGACGCTATCGCTGCTAAACACGAGCGTGATGTCCTGTGGCGGCCAATGTTGCTGGGCGCGGTATTCAAGATCAACGGCCAACAGCCGCTAACGACCATTCCGTTAAAAGGGGGTTACGCCAAGCACGACATGCTGCGTTCAGCGCGCTGGTTTAATGTACCCTTCAGGATTCCGGGCAAGTTCCCGATCAATACCGTCGCGCCGTGCCGCGCTTACTACTGGCTGTATGACAAGGATGCCGCGCTGGCGAAAAAATTCGCGCGCGCACTGTATCACGCGTACTTCGCCGAAGACCGTGACATTTCCGCTGTCGAAATCACCCTTGAAGTCGCCGCCACACTCGGCATCGACACGGTGGCACTGGCCGTCGCGTTGAACGATGCCGCAGTCAAGGAACGCACCAAAACGGAAGTGGATGCCGCCATCGAACGCGGCGTATTCGGCTCGCCCTACATCGTGGTCGATGGCGAACCTTTCTGGGGCGCGGACCGGCTGGATCAGATCGAACGCTGGCTGGAAGTGGGGCCTTGGTAATAACCCTTTTGGCTACGAAGGACATCGAGACGCATAGCGGAAAATCCTTTCGTGGTTCTCGGTGTTCCTCTGTGTTCTCTGTGGCAAAATTCTTTTGAAGTCTGATGTCACATGCCCGCCCAACTACAGGCGCTGCTCGCCAACATCGTCACCCTGAAAGTTGACGCCATCGTCAACGCCGCGAACACGTCGCTGCTCGGCGGCGGCGGTGTCGATGGCGCGATCCACCGCGCCGCCGGGCCGGCGCTGCTCGACGCGTGCCGCGCGCTGAACGGCTGCAAAACCGGGCAGGCGAAAATCACGCGCGGTTACAAGCTGCCTGCGCAGTACGTCATTCACACTGTCGGTCCGGTGTGGCAGGGCGGGCACGCCGGCGAGCCGGAATTGCTCGCTTCATGTTATCGAACGAGCTTGGCTCTCGCCTCTCAAAATGCAATAAAAACAATAGCTTATCCAGCGATTAGCTGTGGGGTTTACGGCTATCCGCTCAGCGAAGCGGTGGCGATTGCGCTACGCGAGTGCCTCGCTGCATCACACGATGACGTTTTTGACAAAATATTTTTCTGCTGCTTTGACGCGCACATGCTCGCGCTCTACGACACGGAACTCGCGAAACACGGCGCGTATAATCGCATGAAATAAAAGGGCAACAACTGAATTTTCAAGATTTTTGGAAAAGCGCAAACCGGATTGGGTGGAGCCAAAGAAACGAAGAAGCGAGAAAATCCTAAGGAATTCAAATGCACCTGCCCAAAAAAGTAAAGCTGGTTGAAGTCGGTCCGCGCGACGGTTTGCAGAACGAAGCCACGCCCGTTCCCGCCGCAGTCAAAATCGAACTCATCCACCGCCTGCAGGATGCCGGTTTGCGGGCGATACAGGCCACGGCATTCGTGTCGCCCAAGTGGGTGCCGCAGATGGCGGATAACGCGCAGGTGATGGCGGGCATCCGGCGCAAGCCGGGCGTGAGTTACCCGGTGCTGGTGCCCAACCGCAAAGGGCTGGACGCCGCTATCGCGGCAGGTTGCACAGAGGTCGTAATCTTTGGTGCGGCCACCGAAGCGTTCTCGAAAAAAAACACCAACTGCACCATCGCCGAAGGTATCGCGCGTTTTTCGGAGGTGTGCGCCGAGGCGCTGGCGCACGGCCTTAAAGTACGCGGTGACATGTCGGTGTGTCTGGGCTGCCCGTATGAAGGCGAAGTCGATCCGCAGGCCGTGGCGCGGCTGGCGCGCGAGTTTGATCAACTCGGCTGTTATGAGATCACCATCGCCGACACCATCGGCACCGGCACCGCGGGCAAGACGCGCGCGGTAATCGAGGCGGTGGCGAAATACATCGCCATCGAGCGGCTGGCAGTGCATGTGCATGACACCTACGGCCAGGCCATCGCCAACATTTATGCGGCGCTGGAATGCGGCATCTCCACCTTTGACAGCTCGGTCGCGGGGCTGGGCGGCTGCCCGTATGCCAAGGGCGCGACCGGCAACGTCGCCACCGAAGACGTGCTGTATCTGCTGGATGGTCTGAACATCGAAACCGGCGTCGACATGCAAAAACTCATCGCCGCCGGCGATTACATATGCGGCGTGCTGGGCCGGCCCACATTCGCGCGCGCGGCAAAAGCCATTGCCGCAAAAATGGCGGCCTGATCGTACGTGTTTGATGCGTACGAGGATTACCAGTCGCCTTGTGTGAACACCTGCGTGATCGATCAGCAAACCAGCTTTTGCAGAGGCTGTGGGCGCACGCTGCATGAAATTTCATACTGGACGCGCTACACTCAGGAAGAGCGGCAACGCATCCTGCAGCAATTGCCCACGCGTCAGCCCGCTGAACCCATGAATCCGAGGATGTGACGCAATGCCCTTATCACCCCACCAACCCCGCAAACCCATCCACACCCGCGCCATCGAATGCAAAGGCTATGAGCGCGACGACGGCCTGTGGGACATTGAAGCGCATCTGGTGGATACCAAATCCAATGCGCATCCGCGACGCCACGGCCGCGAGCCGCGTCAACCCGGTGAGCCCGTGCATGACATGTGGATACGCCTTACCATTGATCTGGATATGTTAATTCACGATGCCGAGGCGAAGACCGACGAGGGCCCACACCCCACCTGTGGTGACATCACGGTGAATTTCAAGCAACTGGCCGGCGTAAAAATCGGCCGCGGCTGGCGGCGTGAAGTGGGCCTGCGGCTGGGCGGCGTCAAAGGTTGTACGCATCTGGTGGAGTTGCTGGGGCCGTTGGCCACCACCGCGTTTCAGGCCACCGGCCGCGCGCGTGACGCACACAATGCCGGCCGTCCCATCACCAAGGTGCCGTATCAGCTTAACGCCTGCCACATCTATAGCGATGATGGACCGGCAGTGTTACAACGCTGGCCGCAGTTTTATACCGGGTCGAAAAAAGTAACCTGATCGGTTGCGCGGTGGCGGGCTGCTGTGAGTGGCCGGCCGCCGTCACCAAAATACGCCGCTACGCTGGGCTGCGCTGCGCATGCCACCAGCGCGCAACCGGCGCCAGCGTGCCGAAGATACCCAGACTGGCGAACGCCAATCCCCACGCCAGCGTGCTGCGATTACCGCCCGCGAGATCGAGCACGACGCCGAACACCAGCGGCGCTATCAATGCGGCGCTGAATCCGATAAATGAATACACCGCCATCATTGCGCCGCGCTGATCGGGAGGCGCCGAGCCTATCGCGCCTGCGGTAAGCGCAGCGGAGTCTCCGAGCATCAGCGCGTAATGCACACACATAAACGTGAATACCGCGTACCACGGCAGGCCGGCGCTGTAGCCCAGTCCGCACGCAAACAAGCCCGATGCAGTCATGAAAATAAAAATGATGCGTTGACGGCCAAAACGCAGCGCGAGCTCATTGCCGGTCACGCTCATCAACGGCCCGCACAGATTGATAATGGCGGCGAGCGTCGCTGCGCTCATCACCATCATCGCAGCGTCGGGTTGCAAGGTGGCCGAGAACGCCAGAAACGCCACCATCCACGCGCGCTGGCCAAACAGTTCGTAGCTGTGCAGCGCATAGCCGAATATGTAATAACGCGTGGTGCGATTGGCAAGCACCGGACGGAAATCCAGCAGCGCGGGCGAATGCGCGTGCACCGTGTGCGTGCGGCCTTTGGGCATCATCAGGTTGACCATCAACGCGGCGACCACTGGCGCCACCGCGCCGAACAGGAACGCGGCTTTCCAGCCCAGCGTGCTGCCCAGATAACCGCACACGAATATGGAAACACTGGAGCCGACGCCAAAACACGCCGCGTAAAACGCGGTAGCGCGCGCCTGCGCCGTGCCTTGCAGATGATCGGTCAGCGTTTTCAAGCCCGGCATGTAAGTGCCACCCAGCCCCGCGCCGATCAGAAACTGGCACATGAGCGCTGTCCACAAGCCTTGCGCGAACCCATAAAAACACAGCGCACCAAATGCCGACAGCAAACACGCCCAGAGGTAAATACGCCGCGAATCGATGCGGTCGGTGAGCGCCGACAGTACCGGCACCGCGGTCATGTAGCCGGCGAAAACGATACCGCCGATCAGTCCCGCTTCGGAATTCGACAGATGCCACTCACGCTGAAACTGCGGCAACAGCGTGGTGTACGCGGCAAAGCCGCTCATGCTGAACGACTCGGCCACGCACATGATCGCGGTCATGGCGACCGCGGAGCGCGGCGCCGCCACCTTAGACCGCACCCGCTTTTTTCAGCAGCGCGGCGATCGCTTCCGCCATGCGTCGATAGCCCTTGGCATTGGGATGAATCGAATCGGATTTCTGATCGCGCTGATACAATATGTCGGTGACGATTTTTCCTTCGTAGGGTATGCCGAGCTCCATCGCGATTTCCTCGAAGAACGGCGGCGCACTGGTCACCAGCGCAGGCTTGGGTACGCCCACCAGCACGACACTGATGCCCTGCGCCTTGATGGTTTTTATGATGCTGCGCAAATTGGCTTTGGTTTGGCTTTCATCCATCTTGCGCAGCATATCGTTGCCGCCAAGGCACACGATCATCAGCGCCGGTTTGTGCGCATCAATTACCTGTTGCAAGCGTGCGAGTCCGCCCGCGGTGACTTCACCGGGGACGCCCGCGCGCACGACGTTGCGTGCAATCAACTGCTCCAGCACCACCGGGTAACTTTCCGCTTCGGTGGCGCCGGTGCCGAAGGTCAGGCTGTCGCCGAAGGCAACAATCACCTCGGCAGGCGCGAGTTTGCCTACTTTGGGGACGCTGGGCGCGCAGCCTGCCGCCAGCGCCAGCCACAGCAAGAAAATAATATAACTGTGGGATTTTAAGGATATTTTCATGACTTATTTCGCGCCCGCCCACGCTTGAAGTCACGCACGATTTCGCGCGCGGCATTATGCCCAGGCGCACCGCTGACACCGCCGCCGGGATGGGTGCCGGCGCTGCACATATACAACCCCGCCACTGGCCCTCGGTACGCGCCGTTGCCCAGCAACGGTCGCGCGCTCCACAATTGATCGAGCGTCAAAGCGCCATGAAAAATGTCGCCGCCGACAAGGCCAAAGCGCTTTTCCAGATCCGGCGGTGACAACACCATACGACCCAGCACGCTCGCCTTGAAGTTAGGGGCGTACTGCGTGACCGTGGCAATGACCAGGTCCGCGACCGGCTCGCGAATCACCTGCCAATCGAGATGATTCGGCAACTGCGGGTTAAAGTGCTGACAGAACAAGCTCGCAACGTGATTTCCCGGTGGCGCGAGACTGTCGTCCACCGTGGAGGGAATCAAAATTTCTATCACCGGTTTGCGCGAACAGCCAAGTGTGCGCGCATCGAAATACGCCTGTTCCATGTAGTGCAGCGAGGGCGCGATAATGATGCCCGACTTGTGATGATCGCCCGCTTGCTTGCCCGGAATACAGGTGAAGTCTGGCAGCTCGGACAACGCCACGTTCATGCGAAACGTACCGGATACGCATTTATAGTTGCGCATGCGGCGCAGAAAATCTTCATCCAGCACATGATGCGGCATGAGCTTGGTGTAGAGCAGCTTCGGATTTACGCCCGACACCACGCAACGGCTTTCGATCACGCGGCCATCGGCGAGCTGCACGCCTTGCACGCCGCGAATGTCGGCGCACACCTGCGCCACTTCACAGCCGGTGGTGATTTCAACGCCGCGGTGCTCGGCTTCTTTGCGCATCGCCTGGGTAATCGCACCCATGCCGCCGATGGCGTGGCCCCACGCGCCGCGTTGTCCGTTGACCTCGCCGATCACGTGATGCAGCAACACGTACGCTGAACCCGGCGTGTAGGGACTGGCGAAATGCCCGACGATGGCGTCAAAACCAAACGCCGCCTTGATCGGGTCGGACTCGAACCACGCATCGAGCACATCACCCGCGCTTTTGGTAAAAAAATCCAGCACGTTGCGGCGCTCGGCCATGTCGAGCTTGCGCAAGCGCTGTGCGGTTTTGAGTGCGGAAAGAAAATCGCCCAAACCGCCGCCGGCATTCGGCGGTGTCTCCAGCAGCATCTCGCGCACCACGTCGGCAGCTTGATCGAGCGTCCGATAATAATCGGGCAGGCGTTGCGCATCACGCTTGGAAAAGCGCGCCACTTCGGCTTGCGTCTCCGCGCTGGTGCGGCCTATCTGTAAATACTTTTTATCCGGCAAAGGCAGGAAATTAGAGAGCGGCCGTTCGACGATGCGCAAACCGTGTTCCGCGAGCTTAAGATCGGCGATAACTTTGGGATGGAGCAGGCTGACCGTGTAGCTCGCGGTGGAATTGCGAAAACCCGGATGAAATTCCTCGGTTACCGCGGCGCCGCCAACTTCGGTGTGGCGCTCGAGAATGCGCACTTTCAATCCCGCTGCGGCGAGATAACACGCACATGTGAGGCCATTGTGGCCGCCACCGATGATTATGGCATCGTATCGGAATTCAATGGACATCGGCGCTTCGCTAAAAGCCGTTATTATGGCGGCTGGCGCGTACGGAGGCCAGTGCGAATCCTACGCCGTGCCCTGACAAAAAAACCCGGCGCAACGATTTCGTTGCGCCGGGTGTTTTGACGCGGACTGCCTGGCGTTAAGCGCGATTAGTCGGTGATCAGCTTGTTGTTGGCAAGCAGGTTGGCGATCACGCCCGCGCTGTCGGCGGGATTGCTGCCAGCCAGTTGCGCCATCGTTATGCCCTGTAGCACAATTTTCTGATCCACTTGACCCGCAATCCCGGTCGATTGCACCGACAGTGTTACGTCGGCACCGGTCTGCGCGAACGTCAGGTAAGAACTCAAATTACCCGCGTTTTCACCTTGCAGCAGATCGCTCAGATTCAGCACGTCCTTGTTGGCCGCGACCGTGGTCGGATTGAAGTCCTTAATAGTATCCACCGCCGGTACGGCTACGCTTCCCTTGTCAGCATTGTTCCAACTGAAGGTATCCGCACCACTGCCGCCGCTCAGGATATCGTTGCCGGCACCGCCAATAATGATGTCGTTGCCTTCCTGACCGTAGACCGTGTCGTTGCCTGCACCCGCAGTAATGGTGTCGTTACCGCCGGCACGCGTGGCGCCGCCCGTGCCGACAGATTCCACCGCCAGCTCATCGGTGTGTGTGCGGATGTAGTTCAGCGTATCCGCGCGCGTCCAGCCCAAGCTCCCCGGTACGGTACCCGTTTCGAGCCGCTCAAATACTTCCCAGCCGGCGCCAGTCGGTAAACCCAATGCCCTGGCCGTTCCCAGCACGTCGGTGTTAACCGTATCACCATACATGATGTCACCGCCAGCGCCGCCGGTCAGCACGTCATTACCCACGGCAGAGAGCGTAACGTTCGGCGTGAGGTTGGTAAACAACACGTTTCTGAGTTCCAGCGGATTCGTGGTGTTGGTCGCGGTATCGGGCGGGGCACCAACCGGCGCCGCACCTTCAACCTGGGTCATTACCGCTAACGTCGCGGGATCCAAACCCATGCCGATGGCTTGTATTTGTCCAAATCGGTTTTCGATACCCGCTATCTCGCTAACATTGTCGGCGCCGGCAGGATTCGTGGCAGGGGCGGTACCCGTGAGTTGCTGCATGGCTTGCGCCGCAGTCAAGCCACCGGGCGTTGATGCCGTGCTGGTGTTCCCCTGCAATGCGGTATTCGGCCCCCCATCTGAAACAAACACGGCCTGATTGATTACGTTGGGACCAGTAAGCTCGTTCGGACCGTCCACCCATGCAAGCGCATCATTCAGACTGGCTTCATAGTTGGTCCAGCCTTCTGGCGGAGCCGTCAGGCCGTTTACATAATTGGTGGCGGCGGTCAGCTGAGCAGTGTTTACAACCCCGTTTACCACTAAGTTAAAGGTTACGCTGCTCTTAAGGTCAGTGGCAAAGTCATTCATGTGAACACGAACGTTTTCCGCGCCACTGTTAGCCATCGCGTTGAGTGCATCCACTACACCAGCCTGGAGTCCCGCCAAGCGCGTTAAGCCGCCGGAGCCGAAAGTCTCCATCATGCTACCCGAGGTATCGAGCATCAGGATCACGTTGGTGTTCTTGCCTTGCAACTGTCCGCCACCGATGTCACCGATCAGCATATCGCTGGCATTGGAGCCAGTAATCTCGCCGATGACGGGAGCGCCTGGCGGATCCACTTTGTGCGGCGTGGTTTGGCCAGTCTGATCGTCCACGTTTTGGCCTACCACCAGCACCGGGGCTATCACATTGACCGTCAGATTGGCGCTGGCTGTGTCGCCATCGCGGTCGGTCAGTGTGAATCCGATAGTTTCCACCTTCGCGCCCGAGGGATTAACTGGCGGCGTGTAAACATACGCGCCATCGTCCATATCGACCACAATCCTGCCGCTATTACTGGTGGTGACCGTCCACTGGTTGGTGACGGTATCAAACGTGCCGCTGGTGCCGGTAGACCCGGTCGTGGTGTCGGTTTTCTGATCGTAGATATAGGTCTTGCCATCCACAGTGAGCACCTGCACCCAACCGTTGTCCGCACCGAAGCTGGCATCCGGGGTCGGATCGGTAAGCAGATTGCCGGTAATTTCCGTTGCCGTTGTCTGGGTGATGTTCGCCACGACCGGGATGTCGTCCCGAACATCAATTTTGAACGCCCCATCCGCCAAGGTGATTGCGTCACCGTCCCTGTCTGTCGCTTGTATATATTTGGACAAGTCCAGCGGTGCCGCCAGTAGGTTCTCGGTGTCGTCGCCAGTCAAGCCATTCAACGTCGGGTGGTCAATATGGTCTTTTAACGTGAAGGTGTAAGAGCCGTTACTGCCCACCGTCAGCGTGAAGACTTCGCGATCAACGCCAGGATCAAAACCAGCGGCACCGGCGTTCACATAGCCGTGCAACCCGTTGGCATCGGTCACAATAGAGATGGTTCCGCCATTGGAAGTCACACCCGCCAATGTCTCGGGTGTAGTCACCGGTTTCAATCCAAAGTTCACGTCTTCGTCCGCACCCACTGACACCAGGCCGTTCAATGCGCCCGCGCCGCCCGCGGCTACCGCTGAACCGGTGCCCGTGGTCTCGCCCGTACGCAGCGGCGTTGCATCCGTATTGCCCGTGGGCAGGCCGTCTTCGTCCACCGCCGCTACCACCGGCACAAAGTTGGTCTTCATGGTCGGGATGTCGTCGCGCACTTGCACCGCGAACGCACCCGCTGCCAAGCCCGGCAGGGTGTCGCCATCTTTGTCTGTCGCTTTGATGAAGCCCGACAGGTCCAGTGCATTGGTCAGCAGGTTTTCTCCCGCGCCCGCAGCATGGTCGATCTGGTCTTTCAATTCAAACCGGTAGGAGCCGTCTGCATCCACGGTGAGGGTGAAGACGTCACGATCCGCAGCACCAAAGCCCGCTACGCCGTCTACGTCTACGTAGCCGTGCAGTGTGGCGCCGTCGGATACGATGAGTACGTCACCGCCCTTGGAGTCAAGTCCGGAGTTCACCGGCGTGGTCACTACGTTCAGGCCAAACGTGGGCTCTTCGTCCGCACCCACTGACACCAGGCCGCTCAGCGCACCCGCACCTCCGGTGGCTACCGCCGAACCCGTGCCCGTGGTCTCGCCCGTACGCAGCGGCGTTGCATCCGCATTGCCCGTGGGCAGGCCGTCTTCGTCCACCGCCGCTACCACCGGCACAAAGTTGGTCTTCATCACCGGTATGTCGTCTTGCACGGTAATCGCAAAGTCGCCCGCCTGCAGCGGCTTGACCGTGTCACCGTCCGCGTCCGTGCCGGTGATCATGCCCGAGAAGTCAATGGCCGTGACGCTGCCACCACCTACCGTGCGCAGCGCCGTGTTCTCGCCCCCCGCAGCCATGTGATCCAGCTGGTCTTTCAGGTCAAACGCCCAGCTGCCGTTGTTGCTCACCGTCAACGTGAACACTTGCCGGTCATTCGCGTCCAGTCCCGCCGGGCCGCTGTCCACATACGCGGTCAGCACGCTGCCCGTGACGCTGTAGACCACCGGTTGTCCGCTCGACAGTAGCGCCGGCAATCCGCCGGTGTCTCCCGACAGACCCACTGCTAGTGGCTGGTCTGCCCCTGGCGTAAACAGCGCGGTCAGTGAACCCGCGGCACTCGTGGCTTCGTCTTTGTCCACCGAAACGTCTTCGTTGTTGCCGGTGGAAAGATCGCTTCCCGCAGCGCCCGTCATGTCGTCTTCTTCCACCGTCGCCGTCACCGGTGTGGCGCTGGTCGCGCGCGTCGGAACGTCGTCTATGACATTCACCGTGATCGTCGCGGAATTGGAATTGCCGTTGGCGTCGATGGTTGCCACCGTGAATGCCTCTACGCCATTGATGGTTTGAACCCCGTCGTTTGCCAGCGCATTCAAGACATTTTTCGTGAGGGTGTAGGTGAATGTACCGTCAGTATTGACGTGCAGCGTGCCATGCGCGCCGGTTTGATCCTGCTGCGCTCCGGACACGACCGTAACGCCAGCGGGAAGTCCCAGCGTACCATCGCGCGTTTCATTCGAACTACCGGGAGCGCTACCGGTAGCGTCCAGCGCAGCCTCGTCCACTGTTACCGTGCCATCGGCATCTGGCGGGCGGTCTTTGTTTACGTTAATGGAGAGGGTGGTAGTTGACAGGTCGCCATCGCTATCCTTGATGGTGTAGACGAAAGTATCTGTTCCACTGACATTCGGATTGGCTTTGTAGCTATAGCTGCCGTCTACGTTCAGCGTCAGCGTGCCCAGCGCAGTCACAATGGGCGTGCCAGGGGTACCAGTTGCAGGCGTGGTGGTGTCACCGCCCGCTTTGACGCCCACGACGCCGCCTGCAAGGTCCTTGCTATCTGCGCCAAAAATATCATTAGATTCGACACCTTGTAGAGAATTCACGACAAGAGTCTGACCTGAGGCCACTGTGCCCACATCCAAATGCGCCGTCGGCACGTCATCAATGATGGTGATAGGAAGTTTGGCTGGCGCCGACGTCGCGTTGAATTTGTCAGTCACCGTTACGGTGATTTCGTCGACTTCATTCTGATTGGGCGCATCCGTAACCGGAATCTTGAGCACGTACGTAAACGTGACTACGCCCGTGGCCGGATTGTAGGAATCAATAGTCATCTCGCCTTTGGGTGTGGCAAACACTTTCCCGGGCAGTTCAGTCAGCGGTATGGTTGCGCCATTGATGGTGACTGAAAAGAGGTCCGCCGCACCATCCGGATCGCTGAGGGTAAAGGTGCGTTGAGTTTTTTCGCTGTCGCTGACGGCATTGGAGCCAATTACCGGCAAGCCCGCCTCGTTGACCGTGGCCGAGGTGGGATCACCGTCGAAGTGTACCGTGGGCGGCTTGTTAGTCGGGTTGAGCGTAACCGTGGCCGTGGAGGTGCCATTGCCTACAGGCACGCCATTCACGGCATCGGTAATGGTGTATTGGAACGTGTCCGGGCCTGTCAACGTGGCAGGCGGCGTATAGATAAACGTGCCATCCGGGTGCATCACCACCGTGCCACCCTGAGTCGTTATGATTGTAAAGTCACCGTTCGGTTGCACGGTGTTGTTGGGGACGAGAGCTAGTGTCTCAAACGGACCATCACCGGAGTCATCCAGAATTTCGCCCGGGTCTTTGTGCGTGAGCACGCTGGACAGCGTACTCGGTTGTCCACGAACGACGTCATAACTGTCGTCTCGCGCCAGCGGCGGCGTGTCATCGTCAACAATGGTGATTTGTGCGGTGCTGCCTGTCGGGCTGATCGTTGCATTGACCGCATTAGTCAGCACGATGTTGAAAATTTCGTTCGGTTCAACGAGATGATCCTGAACGATGCTGACGGGCACAATAAACTCTGTCTGCCCGGCTGGAATGGTAACGGTGCCGGTAAGCACGCCAAAAAAATCGCCCGGGCTTTGTGCGCTAATCGCATTGATCACGTAGGTTACTTCGACCGGCAGGATATGGGCGTGATCGAGTTTCAGTACAAAATTGATGTCTTTGGGGTCGGGATGCGTGCCTTCGAGCACATCGGCGCCTTCGAGGGTAATCACCACGCTGGAGGGGTCGTCGCCTGGCGGAATAACAGGGGTGCCAATGTTGATCAACAAATCGGCAGTGGAAGTGTCGCCGGTGCCGTCGGTCAGCGTGTATTTGAAAGTCTCGGTTACGCCGCCGGGCGCACCAGGGTTACGGTTGTAGAGGTAGCTGCCGTCGGGATTGATGGTGAGCGTACCAAACTGGCCGAGGACGGTAATCACGCCACCGATATTGCTGATGGGCGTGCCGGTAATCGCCGTAACTATCGCGCCGTCGGCGCCCGGCGTATCCGCGCCGGCACCGCCACTGGTAGTCCCGGATCCGGTAATGACGTTGCCGGTGGCAACCGAATTGCCCACCGGTATATCATCGATATCGGTACGGGCTATAGGCTTATCGGAAGGCGCGCCGATACTGATCAGCAGTTTGGCAGTCGAAGTATCGCCACTGCCATCTGTCAGCGTATAGGTAAATTGCTCTACTTTGCCTTCGGAACCCGGGTTACTGTTATAGGTATAGCTGCCGTTGGGGTTGATGGTGAGCGTACCAAACTGGCCGACAATGGTAATCACGCCGCCGTTGATATTGGGCGGGTTGCCGCTGGGGCTGGTAACGGTCGTTACTATCGCACCCTCGGCACCGACAGTATCCGCACCGGCAGCGCCGCTGGTGGTGTTGGCTCCCGTGATGACGTTACCGGTAGCAATCGAACTGCCCGCAGGTACCACGTCGACGTCGGTGCGGGCGATGGGCACATCGACAGGCGTGCCTATGTCGATCAGTAAATCAGCCTTCGAGATGTCGCCGCTGCCGTCGGTCAGCGTATAGGTGAATTTATCCACTACGCCGTCGGGGGAACCCGGATTACGGTCGTAGACATAGCCGCCGTCGGGATTGATGCTGAGCGTGCCAAACAGGCCCACCAGCGTAATCACGCCGCCAGGGCTTACGATGGCCGGGCTGCCGCTAGGGCTGGTAACAACGGATACGATTGCCCCGTCAGCGCCCGGAATATCAATGCCCGCACTGCCACTGGTGGTACCCACGCCGGTAATGACATTTCCGGTGGCGACAAACGTGCCGGCTGGTACTGCATCGACGTCGGTACGGGCAAGCGGTACATCGTTTGGTGTGCCGGGCGGCGGCGGGGGAGGATCGCCGATCTCCACGCCCACCGATACTGAAACAATCGGCGAAGCCGGCAGCTCGTTGAACGGAATGGTGTTGGGAAAAGCTATGTTCGCTCCCAAGGTATTGAAACCTGACGTTACCGGGCCTATTTGGTTGGCTTGGTCAAGATTCGGTGGCGGTTCAGACCCGCCGGCGTCACCGCCAGCACCCGCGCCGGGGGCTTGTTGACCGCCGGCCGCTGTGCCTTGTAACTTGGTAAGTTCATCTGCGACGGAAATATCACCCGCGTCTAACCTGGCTTGCAAAGCTGCTATTTGGGCTGCTTTGGCTTCGGCTGCGAGGCGGGCCGCATCGTCCACAGCTGGACGGGGCGCCGTCTCCTGCGTGCCGGCAAGGATATCTCCCTCGAGCGTCATCTTGGACTCACGGCCCATATCAATCATGTTGCCATTGGCAAGCTGCACTTGCACGACGGAATTGGCGCCAGTTTCCACCACTTCTTTTGCGTACACTTTGTCGCCTACGCCGACAGTGCGCGTAACGCCATCGACGCCAACAACTTTCACCTCGCCAATCGCTACCTTGACGGTACCAACCTCTGCTCTGGTGACGGATGCTGTTGCCATTTTGATCTCCTTGAATCCCGGTTAAGCTTGCGAGTGTGGAATGCGCCTGCTTAGACGCACGCCTCCCTTTTGATGGGTTGGATCATGCGCGTGTCAATTGACGAAAAAAAGGGCCTTTGGTATCGATACCAAGGTATCGAGTGTGTTATTTGTCACGAGTCGATGCGGGACTTTATGCACACGGCACGCAACCAAGAATGGGCTGAGAACGCGCGTTTTGAGCGGTTAATTCTTGGACAAGCGATTGGCTACAGTGAGTACAGAGTACAAGGCGCGCCACCAAATAAAAACTACTCTAAAATCAATTGATTAGCTTGGGCTGCCAAGTCCAGGCCAGCGCGATAGCCCTTTACCCGGGCCTCAAAGCCGGGAGCGGCGACTAGAGTGAAATCGATCACGTTAGGGGCAGGCACTGCCGTCCATGCGCCCGCCGCCGAACGCAGGTGAAACTCAAAATGCAAATGCGGCCCGGTGGCCAGACCGCTCATGCCAACAAAGCCAATGGTCTGGCCCTGTGTGACTTTATCGCCCACCGCGAGTTGGGGCGCGTACGCACTCAGGTGCGCGTAGTAGGTCAAAAACTTTTCGTAATGCCGCACTGTCACCAGTTCGCCATAACCGCCACGCGGGCCGACGAATTCCACCACGCCATCGGCGACCGACATGACTTTGGTTCCCGTGGGTGCCGCATAATCCACGCCGCGATGCGCGCGCCACACGCCGAGTATCGGGTGAAAGCGCGCGAGAGTGAAATCCGATGTTACGCGCGTGAACGCCAGCGGCGAGCGGCGAAACAAGCGCTGCGTGCTTTTGCCGCTGGCGTCGAAATACGCGGCGCGCCCTTGCGTATCGTGTGCATAGTATGCGCGATACAGGCGTGAGCCTACTTCGAGCTCGGCCGCGAGTATGTGTCCCGAATTCTCGATGAACCCTTCGCGGTAATGCGCTTCGTAAACAATTGCGCAACGATAACCCTGATGCAGCTCACGCAGAAAATCCACTTCGCCGGCGAAGATTTCAGTCAGTTGCAAAGCGATGTTTTCCGGCAGGCCGATGGCATCGGTGGCGGTGAACAACGACGCCTTGGAAGGATCCGCGCGCATGCGCTCCAGCACACGTGGATCGACTGCGAGTGGGCGCACCTGCAACGACGCATTGTTCAGATGCAGCATGTAGGCTTCGCCGCGCGTTACCACGTATTCCAATTCCAGCGCATCGTCCGGCAGTGCTGTGACGCGCAAGTACTTTCCGGGCAGCAGTTGCGGCATCGACACTTGCCGGGTGTGCGCAGCGCCGGCAGGCAGCTTTATGGAAAGCCGCGTGGCGACGCGTTGAAACAGGTGTTCCCAGGTGTCGGTTTTTTGCGTGCGCACTTCTATCACGCGTTCGGCTTTGCCGCCGGGCAGAACATTTCTCGAACGCGCATCGACCGTGCCCGCGGTCACCGGCGCTACGCGAAACGCGGCAACTTCCACCACGGGCTGGGACAGCGGGGGAATTGCGGCCTGTGGGATCGTGCCAGCGGCTGTCGGCGGCGCAGAGGGTTGCCCCGGCACAGGGCCCACGGGCAGTAGCACCCATAAAATTAAAGACGGTAAAATCAATCGCATAGAACAACTCACCAAGGCCAGTAGGCCGAAACTGGCATCAGCGCCGGGTCAAATGATGTCTTCGGCATCCACGATAATGCTCTTGACCGCGTGCATGCGCTCACGCGTGGAAAGCCGTTCGAGATATTTGGCGCCTGCCGCTTGCGGTAGATCGGTGAATTTGATAACGCCGTTGCCGATCAGAACATCGATCATGTCTTCCACCAACCGTGCCATGCCGCTGTCGCTTTCGGCAAGCTGGCGTCGTAAGGCCTCGATGGTATTGGCGGTACGCTCTTTCTGGAATTCCGCCATCTCACTGGAGTCGGGTGCGATTTGCTCGCTGGCGCCTGTCACCGGCTGTTCAAACACCTGGACGATTTTCCCTTCAGCATCCCGGATTACATAGGGCATGGCGCGCACTCCACAGTGGTTTGGCTGATCAATCGCCGCAAAACAACAAGAGGCGCATGAAGCGCCTCTTGCAACGGCAACCACATCACTTAGCGCGGCAACAGCGTCGCCTGATCGGGCCGCTTGATATCGAATGTGGCGAGCAGCTGCCCCATCGCGTTCAGTGTGCGGTATTTCGCCGAGATTTCAATGTATTTGCCGGTGGCGTAGGTGGTGCGCGCGGTGAAGTATTCGTTTTCCGCATCCAGCAAGTCTAGCAAGGTGCGCTGGCCGATGGCGAATTGCTGGGCATACGAAGCGCGCGTGGCATCGCTGGACTTGACGTAACGGTCCAACGACGGCAGACGCTCGACCGCAGTGCTGTGGGCGTTGTGCGCCACGCGCACGGCGTTCTCGACTTGCCGCGTGGTGTTGCGCGATATCTCGGTGGCCTCGTCGATCTGGTAGGCGGTTTCTTTCAGCCGGTGGTAATCAAAGCCGCCGCGGAAAAGATTCCATTTCACAAACAGCATGATCATGCGGTCACGATTGGGGCCGGCCACGCCATCCAGGTTGTAGTTGTTGGTGTAGCTCGCCTCAAGTTCGAGCCGGGGTGACCAGAATGAGCGTGCCAGTTCACGTTGCGCTGCCGCCTGCGAAATATCGGCATAGGCGGATTTCAGCGTTGGATGATTGGAAAACCCGATCTTGACGGCCTCATCCACGCTGCTGGGCAGCGACTTGGACTCACTCACGTCGGCGAGCGCGATGGGATTGCGGCCCACCACGCGCTGAAATCCAATTTCAGCATCGCGCAGCGTACTCTCGGCCGATTGCACGTTGGCCAAAGCCAGCGCCATGCGTGCTTCGATTTGATCGAGGTCGGCACGGCGGCCCACGCCTTTGTCGCTGCGCAGCTTGACCTGATCAAAGGTTTTCTGGTGCGCCAACAGGTTCTCTCTGGCGTAGATCAGCAGCTCTTTATTTTTTAACACGTCGAGGTATGCGTCCACCGCTTGCAAGGCCACGTCCTCGGCGGCGCTATGCACACGATGCGCAGTCGCGTCGGAAATCGCGCGGCGGCGCTCGACCTCGGCACGCGTGCCCAGGCCGTCCCACAACATCTGGTTGGCGATCATGGTGTCTATCTTGCGCTGCATGCGCACCCAATTACTGCCGGTGGCGAGTGTGGTGCTATTCTGGCTGCGCTCGATGCCGCCGCCATGCTGCCAATCCAGTTTGAGGAAATATCCGCCCTTGGCGGCATCCACCGCGGCATC
>CAMATZ010000023.1 GCA_945861275.1 Bordetella parapertussis | reverse complement strand
CCACGCGAGACATTACCGACTATATCGTCGGGTTCTACAACAGCGCCCGCCTGCACTCGACATTGGGTTACCTGCCGCCCAATGCCTATGAACTCCAATCGGCAGCAAAACAACCTATCGACGTGTCCGAAATAACTTGACCACGACAGCGGGCGTGGGGGGGTACGCTTCACTCTTCACCCTTCACTCTTCACGTTTCACCGTTTACCCTTCACCTTTCACTCTTCACCCTTCACCCTTCACCCTTCACTCTTCACGTTTCACCCTTCATGCCCTAAATCACTCCGTCTGAATTTTTGCTTCGCGCGCGACTTTGGTGTACTTCGCCACTTCCGAGGTAAAAAATGCCGCGGTCGCCTCTACGCTGCTGCCGACGATATCCGCGCCGAGCGAGGCCATGCGTTCCTTGATGTCGGGCAGTTGCAGCGCTTTTAACATTTCCTGATTGAGCCGCGCCACGATTTCGCGCGGCACCTTCGCCGGCGCCACTGCGCCGTACCAGGTGGTGATGGTGTAACCCGGCACGGTTTCACCGACGGTGGGCACATCCGGCAACACCGCGGCGCGCTTCTCGGTGGTCACCGCCAGCGCGCGCACGCGCCCCGATCGCAGATGCGGGATGATCGACGGCATGGTGCTAAAGCTGGTCATCACCTGTCCCGCCGCCAGATCAATCGCGAGCGGCGCGCCGCCCTTGTAGGGCACCATCAGCAGATTGGTTTGGGTCATGGTCTTGAACATTTCGCCGGCGAAATGTTCGGGGCTGGCGACACCCGACGTGCCATAGGTCAATTCACCGGGCTTGGCGCGCGCGAGCGCCAGCAACTCTTTCACCGTGCGCGCCGGCAGCGCCGGATTCGCGGCGATCACATTCGGCACATCCGACACCACGGTGATCGGCGCAAAATCGCGTTCGATGTCATAGCCGAGATTTTTGTACACCGGCTTGCTCATGATGTGCGCCACCGACATGAACAGCAGCGTGTAACCATCACCCGGCGCATCGGCAGCCAGCTTCGCCGCCAGATTGGCGTTGGCGCCGGGACGGTTTTCGACGATGAATTGCTGTTTCAATGATTCGCCTAACTTAGCGCCCATTGAACGCGCCATGATGTCGGTGCCGCCACCCGGCGCGAAGCCGACGAGGATGCGCACGGGCTTGGTGGGGTAGGTCTGAGCGCTGGGGGCAGCAGACACTGCCAGCGTGGCGACGGCGATGCTGCCGCGGATGAAACAGGCGAATGACAACATGTTTAATTTTAGCATGACGCAATCGTAGCACGCGCGGGCGCTTAAACGCAGCACCTGCAACTTGTGTTATTTTTACGCCTGTTCCCGAAAGAGCATCTGCCGTGGCCGATCACGCCCCCGCCCTGCGCACCGAGCTGTATCCTGAAATCGAACCCTGCGAAGCCGGCATGCTGGCACTCGACGGGCTGCATCATATGTATTGGGAGGTTTCGGGCAACCCCAACGGCAAGCCGGTGGTTTTTTTGCACGGCGGACCCGGTGCGGGCGCGTCTGCGGCGCACCGGCGCTTTTTTGATCCGAGACATTACCGCATCATCATTTTTGATCAGCGCGGCGCGGGCCGTTCGACGCCGCTGGGCGCACTGACCGACAACACCACGCCGCATCTGATCGCGGACATGGAAACGCTGCGCAGGCATCTCAACATCGAGCGCTGGCTGGTGTTTGGCGGCTCATGGGGCAGCACGCTGGCGATTGCCTATGCCGAGACGCATCCGGCGCGCTGTAGCGGGCTGATTTTGCGCGGCATTTTTCTGTGCCGCAAAAGCGAGATCGACTGGTTTCTGTATGATCTCAAAAACCTGTTTCCCGAAGCCTGGCACACGTTTGCCGGCTACATCCCCGAGCAAGAGCGCGCCGACCTGCTGCAGGCGTATTACAAACGCCTGATCGATCCCGACCCGGCGATACACATGCCCGCCGCGCGCGCGTGGGGGCGTTATGAAGGTTCATGCTCGACCTTGATGCCGAGCCCGGAGACGGTGGCCTATTTTGGCGGTGACGTGGTGGCGCTGGGGCTGGCGCGCATCGAAGCGCATTACTTTACCCACGATATTTTTCTGCCGCTCGATTCACTGCTCGACAACGTGAGTCGCATGCGCAATATTCCCGGTGTGATCGTGCAGGGCCGCTATGACGCGGTGTGCCCGATTATCAGCGCCGACGCGCTGCATCGCGCATGGCCCGAAGCCGAATACCTGGTGGTGCCCGATGCCGGCCACGCCGCCTGGGAGCCGGGCATTTGCCGGCAACTTGTCGCCGCCTGCGAACGTTTCAAGTTTAAACAAGGAGATTAATGTGAAGTTGGTGACGTATTCTGAATCCGCGCGCAAGCCCGCCAGGACCGGTGTCATCGGCGCCGATGGCGGTGTCATCGACATCGCGCGCGCGGCCAAAGCCGCGCGCGTGGCGCTGCCGTTCGACGCCGACGACATGATTTCGCTGGTGGGTTCCGGTAAAAAAGGATTGGCTGCGATCCACAAAGCTGTCGCCGGACTCAAAGCCAGCCATCACAAACTGGCCAAGGTAAAACTGCACGCACCGATACCGCGTCCGCGCAAGAATGTGTTTTGCGTCGGCTGGAACTACCTTGATCATTTCAACGAAGGCGCTGCGGCGCGTCCGCACGTGCAGGAAATGCCGGCGCATCCGGCGTTTTTCAGCAAGCAGCCGCTGACGGTGAACAGTCCCTACGGCAAGGTGCCGGCGCACAGCGGCGTTACCGAAAAGCTCGACTGGGAAGTGGAACTCGCCATGATCATAGGTCTCGGCGGTACTAATATCACCGAGGCCAGGGCGATGAAACACGTGTTCGGCTACACCGTCGCCAACGACGTGTCCGCGCGCGAAGTGCAGCGCCATCATGGCCAGCAATGGTTTCGCGGCAAAAGCCTCGACGGACATCTGCCGCTGGGGCCGTGGATCGTTACCGCGGATGAGGTACGCGACCCGGACAATCTCAACCTGAGCTGCCGCGTGAACGGCGTGGTGAAGCAAACTTCAAACACGCGGCATCTTTATTTCAAACTGCCACGCATCATCGCTGAACTGTCGGCGGGCATCACGCTGGAAGCGGGCGACATCATCCTCACCGGCACGCCGTCGGGTGTGGGCCACGCGCGCACGCCGCCGGAATTCATGCGGCCCGGCGATGTCATGGAAACCGAAGTCGAAGGCATCGGTATGTTGCGCAACCTCATTTCAAAATAATTGAGCCGGGCAAGACGGTGTACCGCGGCCGCTTCGCACCGTCACCCAGCGGGCCGCTGCATTTCGGTTCATTGGTGGCGGCAGTGGGCAGTTACCTTGAGGCCAAAACACAAAGCGCAGTACACAACAGTGAGTGGCTGGTGCGCATCGAAGATCTCGATGCGCCCCGCGTCGTTGCCGGCGCGGCTGACGGGATTCTGCGCAGCCTGGAAGCCTTTGGCATGGCGTGGGATGGCCCGGTGATGTTTCAAAGCGCGCGCACTGAGGCCTATCACGCAGCACTCGAACAACTGCGCGCACGCGGCGCGCTCTACGGCTGCGCCTGCACGCGGCGCGAGATCGCGGATTCATCGCTGCGCGGCATGGACGGCGCCGTCTACCCCGGCACCTGCCGTGAGGGTTTGCCGCCTGGCCGCAGCGCGCGCGCCACGCGCCTGCGTACGCAAGGTGCGAAGATAAGCTTCAACGACAACATTCAGGGCACGATTACGCAGGATGTTGAACGCGAAGCGGGTGACTTCGTGGTCGCGCGCGCGGATGGCGTGATAGCGTATCAGTTGGCGGTGGTGGTGGACGACGCCGCGCAAGGCATCACCGGCGTGGTGCGCGGCGCGGATCTGCTGGAGGCAACGCCACGGCAAATTTTGTTGCAGCGTTTGCTGCGCCTGCCCACGCCGCGCTATGCGCATCTGCCGGTCGCGATAAATGCGGCAGGCGAAAAACTATCCAAACAAACGCGCGCGCGCGCGGTTAATGCTGACCGTCCCGCGCCGCAACTGGTCAGCGTGTTGCGCTTTTTAGGGCAAGCGCCGCCGCTGGCGCTGGCACGAGCCCCCGTCAGCGAGGTGTGGGATTGGGCTATCGCGAACTGGCAGCTGACGCAAATTTCAGGCCGTCAGGCCTGTGCACCGCCCGGCGAGTTGGCGGAACCGGCGCCGCCGTGATGCGAATGCTGCATCACCGCGTCCACCGCACTGGCCAGCGCGTCGCTATTTATCGGCTTGATCAATACCTCGTTAAAGCCGCTGGCGATGAAATTGCGCCGGTCCGCGGGCTGCGCATGTGCGGTATAGGCGATCACCGGCAGTTCGGCCAGCGCACTGTTGCCGCGTATGTTATGACACACTTCCATGCCACTCATGCCGGGCATACTGATGTCCAGCAACACCAGGTCCAGTGGGGTCGATCCCAGCACCTGCAACGCCTCGCGGCCATCCGCCGCCAGCAGCACCGACCAACCGAGCTGCTTCAACATAGCCTCGGCGATCAGGCGGTTGGCCGGAATATCATCCACCACCAGGGCGCGCCGGTTATTGGTCATGGTTTTTAAGGCAGCAAACGACAATAATTAATCAGTGTACGTCAAACCACGTGTTTGATCTACGAATGGTCACCTTACTACGCCAGATGCAGTTATTCGACGCCGACTTTGCTGTAGCATACGAACAACATGCCGCCGAAAATACCCGCGCCTAAGACGCGAGCCCGTATTGTGGGCCAAAGAAGTGTAGCACGCCATTCCGCCAAGCGTGCGCGACTGACTACCCAACGCTACCACGAGCTGTTTTTTGCGCTGTCCGAAGGCGTGGTTATGCTGTCGGATTCTGGTCATGTGATCGCCGCCAACCCCAGTGCCGAAGCCCTGTTGGGGATGTCCAAGCTGGAAATGGAACAGGCGCTGCGCGATGATGCGGCGTGGCAGGCAGTCAGGGAAGACGGCAAACCGTTCCCCGCCGGAGATTTTCCGGTGCGCAAGGCGCTGCGTAGCGGCAAACCGCAGCAAAATGTTCTGGTCGGCATCCGCCCGGGCGGCAAAGCGTTGCGCTGGATGTCGGTCAATACACAGCCGGTTTTTTCAGGCAGCGCACGCAAGCCCGTCGCCGTAGTCGCCTCCTTCGAGGATGTCACAAGGCAGCGGCGGTCCGAGGCCGACAATGCGCGGCTCGCCGCCGCGATCAATGCCTCACCGGATGCGATCACCACTTCCGACGCCGAAAACAATTATCTCAGTTGGAATCCCGGCGCGGAGCGGCTGTTTGGCTATACGGCACGCGAAGCGATGGGACGTACCGCCGGCTGGATGATACCGGAGCTCAAACGCGCGGAAGTGCAGGGTTACCGGCAAAGGGTGCTGGCCGGCGAAACTATCCACGGCTGGGAAAGCGAGCGCAGGCGCAGTGACGGACAGCGTATCTTCGTCGAAAGCAGCTATGCGCCGATACGTGATGCCCAGGGCAATATTACCGGCATCGTGGCCGTGCACCGCGATGTGTCGCCGATCAAGGCCATGCTCGCGCAAATCAAGGCTAGTGAAGAACTGTTTCGACTGGCGTTAAACGGCATCCCCGACATCTTCCTGATTTACGACCATGATCTGCGGTTGCGTTTTGCCAATCACCGCGGCACGGAATTTTTCGCCAAACCCGGCGCCGACCTTATCGGTAAACGCGACGAAGACCTGCTGCCGCCAGAGGTGATCAGCACCTACCTCCCGGCGCTGGCGCTTGCCCGCACCTCCCGCACCACGCAAGCGGTCGAGGTGAGTTTCACTTTGCGCGGCCGCCTGCATTCCGTCGCTGCGACTTACGTGCCGATGCTGGATGACGCGGGGCAGATACTGCAAATCCTCGGGGTTTTGCACGATTTCACCAAACGCCGGCAGGCGGAAGAGCGCCTCGCCTTCATGGCGCAATACGACGCGCTCACCGGGCTGCCCAATCGTTACCTGCTGCTCGATCGGCTGGACGCCGCGATGCAGCGCGCCAAACGCAATAACACACTGCTGGGGGTGATGTTTCTCGACATCGATCGTTTCAAACAGATCAATGACACGCGCGGGCACGCCACCGGTGACATCCTGCTGCAACAGGTGGCCGAACGGCTGGCAGGCATCCTGCGTTCCACGGACACCATCGCGCGGCTGGGCGGTGATGAATTCACGGTGCTTGCCGAAAACGTCACCAGCGTGGATGAAATCACCGCCATCGCGGACAAAATAAAAGCCTCGTTTACCCTGCCATTCGACACCGAATCCGGCGAGGTATTCACTACTACCAGCCTTGGCATCACCATCTATCCGTTCGACGATCAAAACCGCGACGAATTGCTGAAGAACGCGGATGTTGCGATGTACCATGCCAAACAGGAGCGCAACGCCTGGCAGCTTTACCGCGCCGACATGAACGTCAATCCGGGTGGCCGCCTGGTCATGGAGGCCGAATTGCGACATGCCCTGGAGCGTGACGAATTTGAATTGCATTACCAGCCGCAATTACAGCTGAAAACCGGGAAACTGGTCGGTCTGGAGGCGCTGATCCGCTGGAACAACAAGACCCTGGGCAGCATTTGGCCGGCCGACTTTATCCCGCTCGCCGAAGACACCGGACTGATCGTGCCGATCGGCGAATGGATACTGCGCGCCACTTGCAAGCAGTGCAAGGCGTGGGAACAGGCGGGAATCAAACCATTCACGGTTTCCGTCAACCTCAGCGCACAGCAGTTCCATCGCAGCAATCTGCTGCAACTGATCAGTACCGTGTTAACGGAAAGCGATCTTGATGCCAGCTGGCTGGGGCTGGAAATCACCGAGAGCAACATCATGAAGCACGCCGAGCAGACGGTAAAGACGCTGGCTGACCTGCGCGCGATCGGCGTGGCGATCGCGATTGACGACTTCGGCACTGGTTATTCGAGCCTGAGTTACCTCAAGCGTTTCCCGATCAGCAAAATCAAGGTGGACCAATCGTTCGTGCGTGACATCAGCAGCGATCCCAACGATGCGGCCATCGTCTCGGCGGTAATCGCCATGAGCAAGCAGCTCGGCATCAAGACCATAGCCGAGGGCGTGGAAACCGCGGAGCAACTGGAATTTCTGGCGCGGCTCGAGTGCGACGAATACCAGGGCCATCTGTTCAGCAGGCCGATTCCCGCGGCCGAGGTGGCGTCGTTGATCCTGTCACACCGCCCGCAACCTGCGCGCGCCGAGTGAACTGACTTAGCCGGCATCAGTGCTCTCTCACCGTACCCTGCTGATTACCATAGTGGCGGGCGCCCTCGCCGTGATGGCGCCAGTGGGCAACCTGATCTGGTCGGGCTATCGCGAAGCCCTCAGCGCCGCCGAGGTCAGGACCAACGACTACGCCGCGATACTGGAAGCGCAACTGGAAGCTACGCTGCGCCGCGCCGATGCCGAATTGCAACAACTACAGCTCACCGTCCCGGTTGCGGCGCTGCAGCAGGATGCGGTATCGGGTAACGCCCAGGTCAACGAAGCGTTGAAAGCGCCTCTGATCAAATTCCCGGAGTTGTATGGCATTGGGGTCTTCGATGCCGGCGGCGCATGGCTTTACGCCTCAACCACTACTGTGACGCAGCCCACGAATATTTCCGATCGCGGCTACTTCCGCTCGTTGCGTGATAATCCACAGGCCGGCCTGGTGTTTTCGGAAGTTATCGTTGCGCGTACCACAGGCCGGCCCAGCGTCGCTCTCGCCAGAGCGTTGCGCGACGAGCACGGCGTGTTCCGCGGCGTGGTGGTGGCCTTGCTCGAACTCGAGCAAATCCGGAAATTGTTCCAGGCGCTGAACGTCGGCGCTGATGGCGTCATCTCTATCTATCGCAATGACAATTTTACGCTGGTGCTGCGCTGGCCGCAGATTCAAGGCCAGCTCAATTTAGCGCTGCCGCCGGAGCATCCGGCACGAACCGCATTGGCCGGCCCCGACAGGACGGCGACGTTCACGCTTGCCGCGCCCATCGACGGCAGGGTGCGCGTTTACAGTCAGCACGCGCTGTCGGCCTACCCCTTCTACATTGCGGTCGGCATCGCGCGCGACGAGGCGCTCGCGGCATGGCGCGCCCGCTCGCTGGTGGTGGGCCTGTCCACGCTATTGCTGGTGGGGCTGCTGCTGGCTCTGCTGCAATTGCTGTGGCGCGCCGACGCAGCCCGCGCCGGGTTGGCAGCCATTGTCGAGCACGCCAACGACGCCATCTACAGCCGGGCGCTCGACGGCACGGTACTCACCTGGAACAGCGGAACTGAAAAGATGCTTGGCTACACCGCCGCGGAAGCCATCGGCAAGCCGGTTACCTTCACTTTGCCACCGGGTGAGGCGCCAATTTTTACGCACAGCAACGACAATGTGCTGCGCGGCGAAGTGGTTGTCCGCGAGTCCAAGCGCATAACCAAGGACGGACGAGTGATCGATGTCTGGATCAGCGCTTCCCCGGTCAGAGGCAATGCCGGGAGCATTGTTGGCGTCTCGATTCTCATGCAAGACATTACCGCGCTCAAGCAGGCCCAAAGCGCGTTGAAGCAGAGCGAAGCGCGCTTTCGCGCCACCTTCGAGCAGGCTGCGGTCGGCATCGCCCATTTTGACCTTCAGCACCGCAACATCATGGTCAACCAGCGCTACAGCGAAATTGTCGGTTATACGCCGCAGGAGCTGCTGGGCAAGGCGCCAGGATTTCTCAATCTTCCGGACGACCCGGGCATGGGCAGCGAGCAGCGCGAGCAGTTGCTGTCCGGCGCCATCAATCATTATGCGCACGAGAAAGCGTACCGGCGCAAGGACGGCGCCGTGATCTGGGTGACGCGCACCGAGTCGCTGGCACGCGACGAAGCCAGCGCACCGCTGTATTACATACGCGTGATCGAAGACATCACCGCGCGCAAGGAAGTCGCCGAGCGCTACCGCGCGACCTTTGAGAATGCGCCGGTCGGCATCATGCACACCGACCTGGGCAGCGATCGTATCCTGCACGTGAACCACAAGCTGTGCGAGCTGCTCGGCTACACGCAGGAGGAGTTGCTCGGGCTGACGACCACGGACATCCTGCATCCCGATCACGAGGGCACCGATCGCGGCAACTACCGCGAGCGCATGCTGCGCGGGGAAATCGACGCGTTCTCGTCGGAACGCCTGCTGCTGCGCAAGGACCGCTCAACCGTTTGGGTCAACCGCACGGTGTCACTGGTGCGCGACGCCGCCGGCAAGCCGCTCTACTTTATCCGCATCGTCGAGGACATCACCGGCCGCAAGCAGACGGAGGAGCGCCTCTCGTTCATGGCGCAATATGACGCGCTCACCGGGCTGCCCAACCGCTACCTGCTGCTCGACCGACTGGACGCGGCGATGCAGCGCGCCAAACGCAACCACACACTGCTGGGCGTGATGGTTCTCGATATTGACCGTTTCAAACAGATCAACGACACGCGCGGGCACGCCATCGGCGACCTGTTGCTGCAACAGGTCGCCGAACGGCTGGCGGGCACCCTGCGTGCCACCGACACCATCGCGCGGCTGGGCGGTGACGAATTCACCGTGCTCGCCGAAGGCGTCGCCGATATCAACGAAATCACCGCCGTTGCGGACAAAATCATAACCTCGTTCACGCTGCCTTTCGAAATTGAATCCAGCGAAGTATTCACCACCACCAGCGTCGGCATCACCATCTATCCGCTCAACGATCAAAGCCGCGACGAATTGCTGAAAAACGCCGACGTCGCGATGTATCACGCCAAACAGGAGCGCAATGCCTGGCAGCTGTACCGGCCCGACATGAATCTGAACGCGGCCAGCCGCATGGGCATGGAAGTCGAATTGCGGCATGCGCTGGAGCGCGATGAATTTGAACTGCACTATCAGCCGCTGCTGAACGTGCGCAACCGGGAACTGGTCGGTCTGGAGGCGTTGATCCGCTGGAACAGCAAGACCCTGGGCAGGGTTGCGCCGGCCGACTTTATTCCGCTCGCCGAAGACACCGGACTGATCGTGCCGATCGGCGAATGGATACTGCGCGCTGCCTGCAAGCAATGCAAAACCTGGGGCCAGGCCGGGATCGCCCCCATCCCGGTGTGGGTCAACATTTCCGCGCCGCAATTTCGCCACAGCAATCTGTTGCAGTTGATCAAGACGGTGCTCGTCGAAAGCGATCTTGACGCCAATTGGCTGGGGCTGGAAATCACCGAGAGCAACATCATGCAGCACGCCGAGCAGACGGTAAAGACGCTGGCTGACCTGCGCGCGATCGGTGTCGCCATCGCGATTGACGACTTCGGCACCGGTTATTCGAGCCTGAGTTACCTCAAGCGCTTTCCGGTCAATAAGATCAAGGTGGACCAATCATTCGTGCGCGACATCAGCAGTGATGCCAACGATGCGGCCATCGTCTCGGCGGTAATCGCCATGAGCAAGCAGCTCGGCATCAAGACCATAGCCGAGGGCGTGGAAACCGCGGAGCAACTGGAATTTCTGGCGCGGCTCGAGTGCGACGAATACCAGGGCTATTTTTTCAGCAGGCCGATTCCCGCAGCCGAAGTGGCGCCGTTGATACTGTCGCACCGCTTGCAACTGGCGCGCGGCGGGTGAACCGAGTCAAACCCTGCGTCTCTGCGGTGATGTTTTGAATTTGACCCTGTGCTGCAATGGGATACACCCGTTCACCGGTGCACTTGTTTACGCGCCGCCACCGCCGCCAGGCGGCTGCGTATCTGCTCGATCGCCTCGCGCGCCGCCGCCTCGCCCGCCGCGATATTCGCCAGACGGTGCTGAAAATCATCGATGCGCGAGCGCACCGTCACCGGGCGAATCACCACGTCGGCGGCATCCGCTTCATCGGCCGGGCGGCGTGAAATGTCCACCGCAACGACCACGTCCGCGCCCATTTCACGCGCCAGCGACGCTGGCACGCGGCTTGCCACGCCGCCATCCACATACGACTGGCCATGGATCATTACCGGCCAGAAAATTTTGGGCACACTCGCGGAAGCGCGCACTGCGATGCCGGTGTTGCCGCGATTAAACACCGCCATGCGGCCGCTGTCGCGTTCCGCCGCCACCGCGGCAAACGGTTTTTCCAGCGCTTCGATCAGACGCCCATCCAGCTTGCGATTGACGAAATTCTGCAAACGTCTACCCTCAACCGCGCCCGGACCAAACAGCGTAAAGTCAAAAACATCCTGATCCTCAAGCGCCAGCGCCATTGCTTCCAGCGTGCGCGCGTTCATGCCGCCCGCGTAAAATGATGCCACCAGCGCTCCGGAACTGGTGCCCACCACCACATCGGCTGCGAGGCCCGCCGCTTCCAGCGCCTTGATCACACCGACATGGGCAAAGCCGCGCGCGCCACCCGCGCCGAGCACCAGTCCGAGCACCGGCCGCTGGGCTTTCAGCGGAACGATAGCGGCGTGGCGTGGCGCGTCACTGCCGGCATGATTGGCGGGCGCAAGCGCACAACCTGCGAGCACTGCCGAGAGTAAAATAACAGCGCAGCGTTTTGCAGCAGGTTTGGCAATAAGTTTCATGAGGCCGGTAGTGTCCTGATAACAACGCACAACAGCAAGTTTAAGCTATAGATAGCCACCCGCCCCGTATCGTAACAACAATATTATTCAAGGAAACCATAATGGCAAGCGAACTATTCAACAAAGGTATCACCATCCGCCGCGAAGTGCTCGGCGCCGAGTATGTCGACAAGTCGATGCAAAATGTCGATGAATTCAGCATGGCGATGCAGGAATACGCCACCGAAACCGCGTGGGGCATGATCTGGAGCCGCCCCGGGCTGCCGCGCAAGACGCGCAGCCTGCTCAACATCGGCCTGCTCGCCGCGTTTAACCGCCAGCATGAATTCAAGTTGCACGTGAAACGCTCGTTCGGCAACGGTGTCACCCAGGACGAGATCAAGGAAGTGTTGTTGCAAATCGCCTGTTATGCGGGCGTGCCGGCGGGCATCGAAGCCTTCCGCTGGGCGAAGGAAGCTTTTGCGGACATGGAAAAAGAGAAGGTAAAATAATCCGCAATGCATCCTCCGCTATCACTGTTTGAGCGCGTATGGGCGCGGCATGTCATCGTTGCCGATGGTAGCGCGGCCGGCGGCGAGGAACTGCTGTTCGTGGACCGCAATCTGGTGCACGAAGGCGGCACCTTTCTCGCCTTCGATCAGATGCGCAGCGAAGGCCACAAGGTGCGCAAGCCCCGGCAAACGCTGGCAGTGACGGACCATTATCTGCCGTCCACCCACCGCGCTACCGCGCCTGCCAGCATCGCCAATGCTGAAATCCGGCGCGTGGTTGAACTGCTGGATGAAAACACGCGCGAATTCGGCATCGAGCACTACGGTGTTCACCATGCGCGACAGGGCATTATTCACGTGGTCGGCCCGGAGCTGGGTTGGACGCAGCCGGGGCTGCTGATAGCCTGCTGCGATTCGCATACCGCGACGCACGGCGCGCTGGGTGCATTGCCCATACCCATCGGCCAATCCAACCAGTTGCGCCATGTGCTGGCAACGCAGACTTTGTGGCAGAAAAAACCGAAGACCATGCGCATCGTTATCGATGGCGCACTGCCCGCGCATGTCACCGCCAAGGACGTCATTTTGTCGGTGATTGCGCGCATCGGCATCGGCGGCGCGGCAGGCCACGCTGTCGAGTACGCGGGCTCTACCATCCGCGGCATGTCCATCGAAAGCCGCATGACCATCTGCAATATGTCGATCGAGGCTGGTGCGCGCATCGGCATGATCGCCCCCGACGACACCACGTTCAACTATCTGCACGGCCGGCCGCTGGCGCCGGCAGGCGCCGACTGGGAACGCGCGCTGGCCTACTGGCGCAGCTTGCCCTCCGACGCGGATGCGCGTTTTGACCGCGAACTCGCATTGAACGCCGCTGAACTGGCGCCGATGGTAAGTTGGGGCACCAGCCCGGAAGATTCATCGCCGATCAGCGGCACGGTGCCGGACCCCGCCGCGATAGCCGATGCCGATAAACGCGGGCGCATCCAGCGCGCGCTGCACTACATGAAGCTCGCGCCTGGCACGCCGCTCGCAAGCATTGCTGTGAATCGCGTGTTCATCGGCTCCTGTACCAACGCGCGCATCGAGGATTTGCGCGCGGCGGCCGCGGTGGTGCAGGGCCGCAAGGCTGTAGTTCCGGCGATGGTGGTGCCCGGATCGAGCGCTGTGAAACGGCAAGCCGAAAGCGAAGGCCTCGATCAAATATTTTTGGCTGCCGGATTCGAGTGGCGTGACGCCAGTTGTTCGATGTGCGGCGGATCGAATGGAGATCTGGTCGCCGCCGGACAACGCTGCGCCTCAACCACCAACCGCAATTTCGAAGGCCGCCAGGGGCCGGGCGCGCTCACGCACTTGATGAGTCCGGCGATGGCGGCAGCGGCGGCGGTTACTGGGCATTTGACCGATGTGCGTCGATTCCGAGTTTAAACCATTTGAACTTCGACAGGATGAACAGGATTTACAGGATAAGAACAAGGGCCGCATGTCATCTGCTCTTATCCCGATTACCTTCCTGTTAATCCTGTCCGCTGACATTAGGTAACGCCCTTCAATGACACCCTTCACCACCCTCACTGCCGTCGCCGCACCCCTCGATATCGCCAAGATCGACACCGGCATGATTGTGCCCGGCCGTTTTCAGCGGCTGCCGCGCCGCCCCGGCCACAGCGACTATGCGCGGGTGTTCCTGCACGATCTGCGTTTTGATGAACACGAGCAGCCGCGGCCTGAATTCATCCTCAATCATCCGGCCTATCAAAACGCCGGCCTGTTGGTCACTGGTCCCGATTTCGGCTGTGGCTCCTCGCGCGAAAGCGCGGCCTACGCCACACTCGATTTCGGCGTGCGTGCGTTGATCGGCGCGAGCTTCGGTGATGTGTATCGCGGCAATTGCCTGCAAAACGGCGTGCTGACGATTGTGCTGCCATCCTCGGTAATCAGCGGCCTGATCGCGCAGTTGCAGGCCGCACCGGGCGCCCGCATGACGGTTGATTTGCCCCATCAACTCGTCATCGCCCCCGACGGATCGGCGCACGCCTTCGACATCGACGCCACCCGCAAGGAGCGGCTGCTAAAGGGCCTCGACGATGTGGGCGTGACGCTGCAACATCTGGCGCAGATCGAGGCATTCGAGGCACAATACCGCAGGGACATGCCGTGGCTTGCACACATCATTTAACCGGAAACGCGATGAAAACCTTATTCACCCTGCTGTTGTTGATGCCGCTGCTCAGCGCTGCCCAAACGCCCTCGTGGAAGCCCGACAAACCCGTCGAACTCATCGTCGGTGCTGCGCCCGGTGGCGCCAACGACCGCCTCGGCCGCACACTGCAACGCCTGCTGCAGGAGGGCCGGGTTAATACCCCGGTCAACGTGGTCAACAAGCCCGGCGGCGGCCAGTCAGTCGCGTTCGCTTATCTCAACACCCATAGCGGCAATCCGCATTACCTGGGGCTTGCGTCGTCAAGCTGGCTGACCACGCTCGCCGCCGGACGCGGCACGGTGACACCGCGCGAGTTGTCGCCCATCATCAAGTTGCTCGACGAGTTTCAGATGTATTTCGTGCGCGCCGATTCGCCGATTACCAGTGCGCGCGATATTGTCGAGCGTCTGCGCAAGGACCCGGCGTCGCTGTCGTTTGGCATCTCGACCGCGGCCGGCAACCCGATTCATATTTCCGTGGCGGAGGTTGCGCGCCTGGCGGGCGCCGATCCCACCAAAATCAAGGTCGTGGTGTTTAACTCCGGCACCGACACCGCGATACAGGTGGCGGGCGGGCATCTTGATATCGGCGTGCAAAGCCCCGGCAGCGCGATGCAACTTACCCAGTCGGGCAAGTTGCGCTTTATCGGTGTCGCCGGTCCGCGGCGGCATGGCGGCATCCTCGCCAACGTGCCCACCATGCGCGAACAAGGGGTTGATGTCACCGCCAACGTGTTCTACACCATCTTCGGGCCGCGCGGCATGGACGCCGCGCAACTCGCTTTCTGGGACCAGGCACTGACCAGCGCCATGAAAAGCGACGAGGTGAAAAAAGCCGTCGATTTTAATTTCTGGACCGTCGATACCATCGGCCACCGCGAACTGCCGGCGTTTCTGGAACGGGAACTCGAAGCTTACCGGCGCACGCTGATTGCGCTGGGGATGGCGAAATAGCCCTTACGCAATCGCGTTTAAAAACGAACACCTGTCGGATATCGGTTCAATTTTGTTTTATCCGCGATTCTTTCACCAGCTGGGTGTATTTCGCGATATCCGATTTCATCTTCCCGGAAAATGCTTCCGCGGTGCCGCCCGCGATTTCCATGCCGGCGTTCAAAAACCGTTCCTTCAATTCGGACCGGTTCAGCACACGCAACAATTCGCGATTCAGCCGGTTCACAATGGCCGCCGGGGTGTTCGCGGGCGCAAGCAGGCCTTGCGACGAGATCGCTTCAAATCCCGGCACGGTAGCCGCGACCGTGGGCACGCCAGGCACCAGCGCCGAGGGCTGCAGACTCGCCACACCCAGTGCGCGCAAGCGCCCGGACTTGATGTAAGGCAGCGCCGAACCGGCATTGGGAAACATCAGTTCCACTTCCCCGCCCATCAGTCCGATCACACCGGGGCCGGTGCCCTTGTACGCCACCTGCACGATATTCACGCCCACCATGCTCTTGAAAAGCTCCGCCGCCAGATGCGGATTGGCGCCGATGGTGCCCGCCGCGTAATTCAACTGGCCGGGACGCGCTTTGGCCAGCGCAATGAGTTGTGCCACCGTCCTCACCGGCAGCGACGGATGCACCACCAGCACGTTAGGCGTGCTGATGATCAACGCGATGGGCGCAAAATCCTTCAGCGCATCCCACGGCACAGTACGAAACAACGGCAGTATCCACAGCGGCGTGCCTTCGAGCAGCAGGGTGTAGCCGTCGGCCGCGGCCTTGGCCACGATTTCGCCCGCGATGGAGCCGCGATTCTCCACGATTACCTGCTGGCCCAGCGCTTCGGACAACGACGGCGAGATCAGGCGTGCCACCACATCCGAGCCGCCGCCGGGGGCGAGTGTGACGATGCGCACCAGCTTGTGGGGATAGGCCTGCCCTGAGCTTAGCGAAGGGTCCTGCGCGAAACCCGGCGCGCAGATACTCGTCAACGTCATCGCACATGGCCACGCAAAACTGCAACGCACCCGCATTATTTTCTCCCTCCAATGAACCGGGGCTCCGGTCTGGCTTCATCACATTCGAATGCCGGCTAATCCCGCCGCGTGGAAGTTTACGCCGATTCGCCGCGCCGGAAACAGTGCAGCCCGGCATTGCGAACGCCGGGCGCAAGCGGTATAAGTTGCCCGTGTGCTCATCACGAATCGCCACTCCACGATGAAAATTGCCCGCATCACCGCCATGCTCTTGCTCGCCTGCGCGCTGCCCGCCGCCGCGCAAAAATACCCGGAAAAAACCATCCGTCTGGTGGTGCCTTTTCCCACCGGCGCGTCGCAGATACTGGGGCTGCTGGTCGCTGAAAAACTCGGCGCGGCATTGGGTCAGGCCGCCTATGCGGATTTTCGTCCCGGTGCGGGCGGCACCATCGGCGGCGAAATCACCGCGAAATCCGCGCCTGACGGTTACACCCTGATGCTTGCGAGTTCTTCCACCACCATCACGCCTTCGCTCTACAAGAAACTCAGCTACGTGCTGCTGCGCGATTTTCAGCCGATCAGCCAGGTCGCCAACATGCCCAATGTGCTGGTGACACATCCCTCGGTGCCGGCGCAGAACATGAAACAACTGGTGGCGCTCGCGCTGGCCAGTCCGGGCAAATTGAGCTACGGCTCGGGCGGCGTCGGCTCGGGCAATCACCTGGCCAGCGAGCTGTTCAAATCGATTGCGAAAATCGATATCGTACATGTGCCCTACAAAGGCGCCAGCATCGCGCTCACGCACATTCTGAGCGGCGAAATCGACGTCGTTACCGTCACCGTGCCGGCGACGATTCCTTTCGTCAACAGCAACCGGCTGCGCGGGCTGGCGGTACTGGCAAACAAACGGCAACCCACCATACCCAATGTGCCGACATCGGGCGAATCAGGCTATCCTGAACTGGTGATGGACGCCTGGTACGGCATCGTCGCCCCAGCCGGCGTCCGCGCCGATATCACCGAGCGCTTGCATGGCGAGTTGTTGAGGATCATGCATGCGCCCGAGGTGGTGAAGCAACTGGCCAGGGTCGGCATCGATGCCGTGACCAGCACCCCGTCCGAATTTCGCGCCTTCCTCAAGAGCGAAACCGAAAAGTGGGCGCGCGTGATCCGCGATGCGAAGATACGCGTGGAGTAGCGCGCCGTTTATTTCGCCGCCGCCACCGGTGCAGCACTCGTTAAAGCTTCGAGCTTCTTGTAGTCCAGCGCCGCGGCGGCCTGTTTGAGGTCCTTCATGTCGATGCCGTCGCCGCGTATCTCGATGATGAAGCGTGAAGCGACGACCATGTTGACTTCGCCGCGCTTGCCTTCCTTATCCCATTTCTCATAAGTTTTGCGCCCGGCCGCAGTGGAGGTTTTCTCGTAACCCGAACTGCTTTCACGATCGATATCGACCATCATCCACGCCGCGCCGGCCATCCCGGCAAACCCGCTCATGGAGCCGCTGTCGACGATCTTCAGCCGGATGCTCGCCTCGCCTCCCGCGCTGTACACCGCCTCGGCATTCGACACCTTGATGCCCATGGCGCCGGCTTTCTCCCCTTTGACCTCGCCGCGTTTCAGTGCGCCCAGGGCTTCAGGCAACAGGGTTTGCAGCTCACGGAAATCCACCGGCTCCACGGCGCCCTTGCCGCCGCTCATCATCGCCCCCGCTGCGGCAGCCATCGCGTCTGCACCCTGCTTCAATGCCTGTTCTGGCGTTTGCGGCGCGCCCGCCTTGGCGGACTTCATCGCCTCTGCCATTTTCGTGGCAGCGGCTTCGGCGGCCTCCTGCTCGCGGCTCTTGCCGCAGCCTTGCAACAGCACCGCGGACAGCATCGCCGCTGAAGTGACCAACAAAATCTGTTTGATTGCACGCATGTCTTTCTCCCTGGTTAGGTTCATGGCGAAAATGGTGTTACGACTGGCCCAGTGCTGTCAATACTAATTCGCAAGCACGCTGGCGCAATGCGTGTGAAGCTGCGGCTGTCGCTATCGTTACATTGTAAGTATTTGTTTTTAAAGTCTATTTTTAAGCGTTGATCGTCCGCACCATGAAAAACGCAGCGCTGCCCCGGTGAAAACAGGTATGCTAAGCGCGCTGTATCGTTGGTCCGCTGTTCACGATTTTCTGTCGCGTACGTCATCACTATAAGGAGCAAGCATGTCTCGTGTTTTCCCCATCATCGCAGGCATCATCGTTGCAGCGGTCTTGCAAGCGTTGCCCGCCCACGCACAACAAAAGCCCATGTTTGAAACCGCCAAGGTCGCAGGCACTGACGGTGTCTACACCTTCCGTTACCAGAACTCGCTGTCGATGTTCATTGTCACGCCTGTCGGCGTAATCGTCACTGATCCTATCGGCTATGGTCGTCCGCAGGCGGTGCAAACCTATCTCGCAGAAATCAAAAAAATCACCGACAAGCCGATCAAGTATGTGCTCTACAGCCATCATCACTTTGACCACATCGCCGGCGGCAAGCCGTTCAAGGATGCGGGCGCCAAATTCATCGCACACCGGCGCACCAAAGAGCGCCTCGTGCAATTGCAGGACCCGCATACCGTGCTGCCCGACGAAACTTTCGACAATACCAAAACCATTACGCTCGGCGGCACCACGGTCGAAATGATTTACATGGGTCTCAATCACGGCGACACCACGGCGGTGATCCGGCTGCCCAAGGAGAAAATTATTTTCACTGTCGATACCGTTCCTGTCGGGCAGTTTCCGGGACGCGGCATGATCGACTCCTATCCGATCGAGTGGGAGGAGTTCCTGCAAAAATTGCACGCGATGGAGTGGGAGCGGCTGATCCCCGGCCATCCCGGCGTCGGTGGAAGGTTGGGCACCAAGAAGGACGTGCAGAATCTGCTCACGCTGATGCAGGACGCATCGGCCGTGGTCAAAGCAGAAGCGCAGCAAGGCAAGTGCTGGGACCCGGTTGAGAAAGAATTGAAGTTGCCGAAATACGCGAGCATGCCGGGATATGAAGGCGGCTTGCAGTTTGTGCTGCGGCGTTATTGCGGGCTGTGGGGTCGCGGGACTTAACACACACGGGATTGAGCGCCGGTGCGCCAGAGCGTTGCCGGCGCTCAATCACCAGGCGACGCATTGAACCCCGCTGTGAAAAAGTGGGCTTCAACCGCGCTAACTATTTCATTCGCCGCACGGCCTTGAGGCGCTGCGTGTTGTCGCCCGCCAGATGGGTCCAGATGATGCTGTCGCGCACCAGCTTTTGCGTCATTGCGTCCATCATGCCGCCGCGCACACCGTGTACTTCCATGTTCAGGCGCGTCACCCGTTGCAGCACATCCGAGGCATAGGCCATCACCAGCACCGGGCTTAACGAACCGTGCACTTTGGTGTCCATGTCCCACGCGGTGCGCATCACGTACGAGCGCAGTGTTTCGGTGAGCATGTGCATTTCGTGAACATTCAGTTGCACCAGTTGATGATCCCATAGCGCTTTGCCGGCGCGTTTTTCTTTTTTGGCGAACTGCATCGCGTACTCAGTCGCCGCGTCGCAGATGCCGAGGGCATTGGCGGCGAGTTCGAAATCGCTGAATTCGGCGGCCACACCACTGCGCACTTTTTGTCCCTTGTGCGGTTCACCCACGAGGTTGGCGTGCGGCACGCGCGCGTTCTCGAAGATGAGTTCAGCGTTTTGGTAAAAGCGCCAGCCGGCCTTGTTGAACACCTTGCCGATGCGAAAGCCCGGTGTGCCCAGCGGCACCATGAACACGGTGGTGCCTTCGCGCGCCACCACGCTGGTATCGGAGCGCGTATTCACAAAAAACAGTTTGCCCACCGAGCCGTTGGCGATAAAGGTTTTTTCGCCGTTGAGTATCCACTCGTCGCCCTTGCGCTCGGCCTTGACGTGAAAGCCCGAGGTGACGTCCGCCGGCGGAAAGCGGTTGTCGGAGCCCGAGTTGGGCTCGGTGCTGGCCGAGCCAATGACATAGGTGTCGTCAGCGAGAAACGGTTTAAGAAAGCGATCCTTCTGATCCTTGGTGCAGAACTCAGCGATCAGGTGGCTCCATTTCCAGTTCTGGCTGAAGGCTTTGGACATCGCGCTGTCGCCTTTGGCCAGCTCCGCCATCACGATGCCCTGTGTTACGAAATCAGCGCCGATGCCACCGAGGTCTTTGGGCACAGTAAAGGTGCGAAAGCCGATTTTGGAACCGGCTTTGATGATGTCCCAGTCCCACGGCTCGCGGCCGCCTTCGATCTGGTCGCGCTTGAGCGAGGCGGGCAGCAGTACTTCCCTGGCGAAATGGCGGGCTTCATTTTGCCAGCGGCTTTGTTCTTCGTTGAGTGCGAAGTCCATTTGTAGTTTCCTTAAAACCTGAAAAGGGAGTTTCTTGCCACAGAAGCCACCAGCAACACGGAGACATTCGATCCCGCTATGCCGTCATTCTGGCGCACGCCAGAAACCAGTTCGTACATCACATTGCAGTTCACCAGTAATTATTCCGGCTGCGTGCCACGGATTTTAGCGCACATGCGTTAACAAAAGCCCGGGAGTCGCCAGGTCAGCCGGTCGGAGCGTGCAACGACATCGCGCGCTTGCATAAAGCCGGGTGATCCGTGCCGCCGTGGCGCGCTGGGCGTAGGTGATCCGCACAGCGATGATTCAATTCCATAGTTCACGGCTTAACCCCATTCTCCAGGGTGCTGCGTTTACATCGGCAGGTCAGGCGAAGGGTGTTACTGACACTACAGCGCCTATCATAAATATTGTTCAAAAACAAATAGTTACGATCATTTTTCTGCTGCTTGCGCCAGCGCGTGTCGTAACCCGAAAGGAGTTTGCCATGAATCATCAAGGCTTATCGCGGGCCATTGTTACTGCTGCGTTTGCAACTTTTTCCGTCTGCACCGCATGGTCAGGATGCGCCTCCGCTCACGTGACCGCCAAGTCGACCGCACCCCGCGCCACCCTGCAAGCCTTCAAAAATGAGCAGGAGATTCGCGACCTGTTCAAGCGCTGGGCCGAAGAGCAGCAGCGGCGTGACGGAGCGCGTTCGGCTGCGCGCCTGCAATCGGGCATGGGGATGCTTTCAGAAGTCACGCCTGCCGCCGCGCCCGCGCTGGAAAAAAAAGATGAAAGCGACGGCGTCACCAACGTGCAACATGCCGGCGTCGATGAAGGCGGCATCGTCAAACTGCACGGCGAGCATCTGGTGATTTTGCGGCGTGGGCGCTTGTTCACGGTGAAAGTGCGTGATCGCGATCGCAGCCACAGCGTCACGCCGGTGTCCACTGTTGATGCCTTTGGCGAAGGTATCAGCCCGGGCGGTGCGTGGTACGACGAAATGCTGCTTTCCGGCAACACCATCATTGTCATCGGCTACAGCTACCAGCGCGGCGGCACTGAAATCGGCTTGTTTGAGATTTCCAGTGGGGGCGCGCTCAAGTACAAATCAACCTATCATTTGCGCTCGAACGATTATTATTCGTCGCGTAATTACGCCAGCCGTTTGATCGGCAGCAAGCTGATTTTTTATTCGCCGCTGCGCCTCAATCCGTTCACCGCGGATCCGTTTCCGGCGTTTCCTGCCCTGCGTCAATGGCAAAGTGGTGCGACAGCGACTGATTTCAGGCGCATCGCGCCGGCCACGCGTATCTATCGCACCGACGAACCGCTGGACCCGTATCAGGGTGTTGCTTTGCATACGGTGTCGGTGTGCGATCTCGCCAAGCCGGAATTCGACTGCGAAAGCACCGCAGTGATGGGCGCTCCGGGGCGCGTGTTCTACGTGTCGTCGGGTTCAGTGTTCGTGTGGACCACCGCATACCGGCGTAATCCTGCCGCTGCTTCCGCCACTAACTCGGCCGTGTTTCGCATACCGCTCGATGGCACGGCGCCCAGTGCGCTCAAGACCGCCGGCAGCCCCATCGACCAGTTTTCGTTTCTCGAAGGCGACGACGGCCATCTCAACGTGCTGCTGCGTTCCAACGGGCGCGGCGATGGCATGTGGGCCGCCGAGATGAATTCCGGCGACATGGCGCTGATGCGCGTGCCGCTGTCGAGTTTCTCCAACGGTCGCGATAGCGCACCCGCCGAGGCCTATCGTGCGTTGCCAAAACCGCAGCCCGGCGCACTGCAAAGCCGCTACATCGGGCCGTATTTGCTGTATGGCGCCGGCGCAGGCTGGGGCCGCGCGCAGCGCACGCTGAACTCGCAGGTGTATGCAGTGCGCTACGCCGATGCTGCCGGCGCACAGACCGTGCCCCTCGCGCACGGCGTGGATCGCATCGAAGCGATGGGCGCGAACGCGGTGGTGGTCGGCAGCGACGGTCAGGACCTGCATTTCACCAGCCTGCGGCTGGGTGCGCAGGCGGTCCCCGCTGACCGCTATACACGCAAAGACGCTGCGCAAGGTGAGACGCGCAGCCATGGTTTCTTTTACAAGTCCGAGAATGAAAACGAAGGCATGGTCGGCCTGCCGGTGGTCGGCGCAGGCTTGTCGGGCGCGCGGCAATTGCGCAACACCTCAGCGGCGGTGATGTTTTTGAAAAACCATGCGCTGCGCCTGAGCGAAATCGGCGCGCTCGATGCAACGCCCGGCACCGGTAATCTGAACGACGGCTGCCGCGCCTCCTGCGTGGATTGGTACGGCAACTCGCGCCCGCTGTTCATCGGCGGACGGGTGTTTGCGCTGATGGGGTACGAGTTGGTTGAGGGACGTTTGGCCGGTGGCAGGATAGCCGAAGTGCAGCGCGTGAATTACGCGCCGGGGGTGGCGGTGGCGCGGTAGTTTTCGTAGATGGGTAGTGGCTAACCTATACACACATCTGCCCGGAAGGAGTCCGCAGGACGTATTCCGGGAAGAAGCACGGCGCATTGACAGCACGCGATGTTGTCCACCCACACTTCCCCGGAATACGGCCATGAAAAGCCATGGCCTTCTTCCGGGCTACAGGCTAGTGCATTCTCGTGGTTTAATCCCGGTACTGGCGTATCCGCGCCGGCGCATGAATAACCGGGGAGAGGTGTCATGGCAGAGATCGAATCCATCGCGTGCCTGCAGGATGAGATGACGCGCTGGCGGCGCGACATCCATGCGCATCCGGAATTAGGCTTTGAAGAGAACCGCACCGCGGCTATCGTCGCCGAAAAATTACGCAGCTTCGGCATGGAGGTGCATTGCGGCGTCGGCAAGACCGGCGTGGTGGGTGTGCTGCGTGCCGGTGACGGCAAACGCTCTGTGGGCTTGCGCGCGGATATGGATGCTTTGCCGATCCACGAGGCGAACACCTTCGCGCACCGCTCGACGCACGACGGACGCATGCACGCCTGCGGTCACGACGGGCATACCACCATGCTGCTGGGTGCGGCGAAGTACCTGGCGGAAACGCGCCGCTTTGACGGCGTTGTGAACTTTATTTTTCAGCCGGCAGAGGAAGGCATCGGCGGCGCGCGCGCGATGATCGCGGACGGACTATTCGAGAAGTTTCCGTGCGACGCTATCTTTGGAATGCACAACCGGCCCGGCCTGTCGCTTGGCCAGTTCGCAGTGCGCGCGGGGCCGATGATGGCGGGCGGCGCTTTCTTCGACATCCGCATCACCGGCAAAGGCGCACACGCGGCCCGGCCCGAAGCGGGCATTGATCCGGTGCTGGTGGCTGCGCATATTACGATCGCACTGCAAAGCATCGTCTCACGCAACGTGCGCCCGCTGGATGCAGCAGTGTTGTCGGTAACCAAAATTATTGGCGGCGACGCCTACAATGTCATTCCGCAAACCGCACAGCTTGCCGGCACCGTGCGCGCCTTCACGCGTGAGGTGATGACATTAATCGAAAGCGCAATGCGGCGCGTGGTCAAGGGAACCGCCGAGGCCTACGGCGCCACAGCGGAAATCGACTTCCGTGTGACGTTTGCGCCCACGGTCAATGACGTGAAGGAAGCGGCGTTCGCCGCGGGTGTGTGCGCGGAAGTGGTGGGAGAGAACAACGTGAATCGCAATCCGAATCTGATTGCCGCCTCGGAAGATTTTTCTTTCATGCTGGAAAAGGTGCCCGGCTGTTACTTCAATATCGGCAACGGCGCCGGCGAAGGCGCCTGCGAAGTACACAACCCCGCGTACGATTTTAATGATGGCGCGCTCGCGCTGGGTGCGAGCGTGTTCGCACGCATCGTCGAGACGCGATTGGCGAAGGGGGGCTGACGGCATGTGCCGGATGTCTGAAGTGCATTTAACACCGACAGGATTAACAGGAGGGTAAACAGGATCAGAGCAGATGACATGCGGCCCTTGTTCTTATCCTGTAAATCCTGTTCATCCTGTCTGAAATTTATTTGATCCGCATTTCCCTATGAATATCACTGACGTTCCCGCGCACGAACTGTCCCGCATGCTCCATACCCGGGAGCTTTCCTGCCGCGAGCTGATGGCGGCCACGCTGGCCCGCATTGCAGAGGTCAACCCGCGTGTCAACGCCATCGTCAGCCTGCGCGATGCAGACGAATTGCTGGCCGAGGCGGACCGCTACGACGCGATGCTGGCGCGCGGCGAGGTCATGGGCTGGATGCACGGCATTCCCCAGGCCATCAAAGACCTGTCGCTTACGGCAGGCCTGCGCACCACCATGGGCAGCCCCCTGATGCGCGACTTTGTGCCCACGGAAGACGGCCTGGTGGTGCAGCGTATGAAGGCCGCCGGCTGCATAGTCATCGGCAAAACCAATGTGCCCGAGTTTGGCCTGGGTTCGCACACCTTTAACACCGTGTTTGGCCCTACGTGCAACCCCTATGATCCGCAGAAATCCGCAGGCGGGTCGAGTGGTGGCGCGGCGGCAGCGCTGGCCAGCGGCATGTTGTGTGTGGCCAACGGCAGCGATTTCATGGGCAGCCTGCGCAATCCGGCGGCGTGGTGCAATATTTTTGGCATGCGCCCAAGCTATGGCCGCGTACCGGCGTGGCCTGCGAGCGATGTGTGGATGGCACAGCTCAGCACCGATGGGCCGATGGCGCGGGATGTGCGTAGCCTCGCGATGTTGCTCGAAACACAATCCGGCTTCGATCCGCGCGCGCCTTTTTCAATCGCCGCTCACGCTGTATTTGCGAAGACGCTGGCTGATTTTCATGCGCCAAACAAGCGTGTTGCATGGCTGGGTGATTTAAACGGCTACCTGCCGATGGAACCCGGCATACTGGATGTGTGTGAGCAAGGTCTCAAGCGCCTGCAGGGTACAGGCTGTGCGGTGGCGCCTGCTGTCCTGGGCTACGCACCCGAGCGCGTGTGGGATGCCTGGCTGGTGTGGCGCAAAGCCCTCGTCGCCTCACGCATCGCACCATACTTGCTGCAAGCCGGCAACCGCGAACAGATCAAACCCGAAGCGCTGTGGGAGCATGACAGCGCGCAAAGTCTGACGGGATCTGAATTCATGCGCGCCAGCGCCACCCGCAGCAGCTTTTATCAGCATCTGCTCACGTTGTTCGAAAAGTTTGATTATCTTGCGTTGCCCAGCGCGCAGGTGTGGCCTTTCCCGGTAGAGGATCGCTGGCCCCGGCAAATCAATGGCAAGCCGATGGACACCTATCACCGCTGGATGGAGTCGTCGATCTACGCCACCTTTGCGGGGTTGCCCTGCATCAGCATGCCCTGTGGCTTCAACCACGCAGGCTTGCCGATGGGGGTGCAGATTATCGGCAAGCCGCAGGATGATTCAGGGGTGTTGCAACTGGCCTATGTCTATGAACGGGTGGCGCACGCAGTGCTGGCCGTCAAGCCTGCTTGTTGACCCTCTGCTTTAACAATTCAAAATTCGACCGCTCCATCCTGATCTCGCCGCGATTGATCTGGCGGTCGATTTCGGCAACCGCAGCGTTGCCCGTCACCGCTATGCCGAGTTCCCTGCCTTTGCGCGCCACCAAGCCGCTGATGTATGCCATTTCGCTGGTGCGCCCTTTCATGTGGTCGTGTATCGGGGCGGTGCGGCCGCGGCTGACATGACCGAGCAGTGTTTTCATCGCGGTCACCAGATTTTCATCGCTGGTGCCTGCAAACTCATCGGCGCGCAGTCCAAAGATCGGCTCCATGCGATAACCCAGCGCTTCACCCACCGCCACCGATTCCTTGCCGATTTGCACCGAGAGATCGAACATGCCGGGCAGGTGCGCGGCTTCGGAGTTGCCCAGGCCGAGCAGGCCGAACGGCCCCATGGTCATGCTGTTGGCGATGAGCTTGGTCCACTTCGCGCTGTAGATGGTGTTGGTCACGTCACAGCGGCCGACGTGATTCAAAATGGATTGAATCTCCTTCACCCGCTCGGTGAAAAATCCATCCAGTTCGCCCACTGAAAACCACGTCGTCTGATGCGTGGTATTGCGCTTGACGAATCCCGGATTGAAGATTTCCGCCGACAGTTCGACCACGCAGCCGATCACACGTTGTTTGCCAATGATCGAAGCTATGGAATCATCGTTGAAGCCGTTTTGGATGGCGACGAACATGCCGTCGCTTTTCAGATACGGCTTGATGAATTCCGCCAGCCAGCGGTGGTCGTTGGATTTCACCGCCATCAATACGATGTCGAATTCAAGACGAGCGGACGAGAGCTCGCACAGATGCAGGGCGCGGATCGGTGTTTTGACTACGCCATCCGGCATCGTGATTTCAAGGCCGTCGGCCTTGAGTTTCTCGACCTGCGCGGGCCATTGATCGATGACGGTGATGTCGTAACCGGCTTGCGTTAGATCGGCGCTGACGCTGCTGCCGATGGCGCCGCACCCCAGAACCGCGATTTTTTTGTTCATGGTGTTTACCCAACGATGCGAAGGCCATGATTGTGCCAGTTTCGCTCCCTTAGTGGCGTGGCATGGCGTCGATGCTTGACTCTGCCACCCAACAGGCGGATTCTCTGTTGAGTATTAGAAGTTCATCGGATTTTTCAGTGGGTATCGACAGAAATCTAATCTTGGTATTCAAGAATTGAAAAACTTATTCTGCCGTTCCCGCGCAGGCGGGAACCCATAACACTTTCGCTATTTGCACCACCGTATGGATTCCCGCCTGCGCGGGAATGACAGGGTTGGTATTGACCCACTCAAAAGTCGAACGAATAATGTTTAAAGGGGGAGAATCCACATGTTACCGAACGACACCGCCGCCAATCGCCGCCAATTTTTGAAATGGATGTCCGCGAGCCCCTTGCTGGCATCTCCCGGCTTCGCTGCTATCGCAGCGGAGGCGGTGCCCACCACGCGCTCGCCCGACCCGCTGATGTGGGGATCGCTGTCGCCGCAGAAAGTCATTAGCAATCCCAAAGAGGCGATCAACGTTTTTGATTTTGAGCTGGCCTGCCGCAAGAACGTGCCGCCCGCGCATTTTGGTTACATGGCGTCGGGTGTGGATGACGAGGTGACTTTGCGCGCCAATCGCGAAGCGTTTCTCAAGTATTACCTGCGGCCGCGCCGCTTGAACGACGTGTCAAAGATGGATATGAGCATGGAAATTTTTGGCACCACCTACGCGTCGCCGATTTGCATCGCGCCCACCGGTGGTAACAAGGCCTATCACGCAGACGGCGAAATGGCGGTCGCGCGCGCGGCCCGGGTGGGCAATCATCTGGAAATGCTGGCGTCCGGGGCTACCACATCGATTGATGATGCAATCGAGGCACGCGGCGGGCCGGTGTGGTTTCAGCTCTACGCGACATCGAGTTGGGAGGTTGCGCGCGCGCTGGTGAAACGCGCGGAATCCGCGGGCGCGCCGGTGGTGGCGGTGACGGTGGACCGCGTCGGTGGCCGTAATCAGGAGACGCTGTTCAGGTTGCGTGCCACGGACACGCGCGATTGCCGGCAGTGCCACAGTTCGCCGTCGGGCGGCGGGGGCAGCGGCGGGGACCGCGACCGCAGGCCCAATTACGCCGGCATCGATTTATCCAAGGTGGCCAGCATGCAGTCCAACAACATGACCTGGGATTTCGTCAAGCGGCTGCGCGACACCACCAGCATGAAGATAGTATTGAAAGGCATCCTCACCGCCGAAGACGCAGCGGCTGCAGTGCAGCACGGCGTCGATGGCATCATCGTATCCAACCACGGCGGGCGCGGCGAAGACAGCGGCCGCGGCGCCATCGATGCGTTGCCCGAAGTGATCGAAGCGGTGAAAGGGCGCCTGCCGGTGCTGGTCGATAGCGGATTCCGCCGCGGCGCCGATGTGGTGAAGGCGCTGGCGATGGGCGCTCGCGCCGTGTGCATCGGGCGGCCGTATCTGTGGGGCCTGGGTGCGTTCGGTCAGGCCGGTGTCGAGCGCGTGCTCGAACTGCTGCGCATAGAAACGCGGGCCGTGATGCAGCAATGCGGTGCGCGTTCGATCAAGGATCTCAATCCGAATTTTGTGCGGAAGTTTTGAATTTAAAGCTCAGGAGAACAACGTGGCGTCCCCCGTATCCCTACCCAACCCCATCAAAGAATTATTCAAGCAGGACAAAATCGCGCTCGGCATGAATGTGCGCCTGGCGCGCTCCGGCGATATCGCGGGCATCGCCAAAACTACCGGGCACGATTTCATCTTTATCGACGGGCAGCATGCGCTGTATAACGTCGAAACCATCGGGCATATGGCCATGGCCGCCAACGGCATGGGCATTGCGCCGCTGGTGCGCGTGAGCAGTTGCGACGATCCGAACACGCAGGCGCTGCTCGACAACGGTGTGGTTGGCATAGTCTTCCCCGATATCAATACAGCGGATCAGGCGCGGCGCGCGGTGGCGCGGGCGAAATTTCCGCCGGTGGGCACGCGTTCGGTCGCCGGCGCCTATACCATACTTCATTATCGCGCCGCGCCGATGGGTGAGCTGGTGGCGGCGCTGCAGGACAACACGCTGGTGGTGTGCATGATCGAAACGCCGGAGGCGATGGACAACCTTGACGCCATCTGCGCGGTGGAAGGCGTGGATGTGATTCACGTCGGCTCTAATGATCTGCTCACCGCGATGGGCAAGCCCGGTACATTCGGCAGCGCCGAACATGTGGCCGCGCTGGATAAGGTGATCGCGGCCTGCAAGAAACACGGCAAGGTCCCCGGGGCGGGGGGCGACCGCAACCTCGCGCGCCAGGTGGAATTCATCCGCAAAGGCATGCGCTTTATCACCACCAACAGCGAGATCGCCTTCATACTTGCGGAAGGGTCGCGCGTTACCGGTGAATTGCGCACTGCGCTGGGGTAAAAACGCGAAAACCAGTTAACCACAGTTGAACACAACCATCACCGGAGAGAATAACTCATGCACGCGAAATGGCTACCTGTTGCAATGGCTACAATGGCCGCGACCGCACTGTGCAGCACGTCCAGTTTTGCCGCCGGCGCCTGGCCCACTAAAACCATACGCATACTGGCGGCGGGTCCTACGGGCGGGCCGATTGACGTCATGTCACGCCTGGTGGGGCAAAAACTGTCGGAGCAGCTCGGCCAATCCGTGGTGATCGATAATCGCGCCGGCGCGGGCGGCACACTCGCCACCCGCATTGCCGTCAGCGCCACGCCCGATGGCCACACATTGCTTTGCAACAGCAGCCAGTATGCCGCCGCGTACAGCCTGTACAAGGAGCCCGGCTACAACGCATTCAAGGATTTCGCGCCCATCATCAATGCCGGCACCACCCCCAACATCATCTTCGTCACGCCCTCGACACCGGCGAAAAATCTCACGGAACTGATCGCGCTCGGCAAAAAACAAAAATTGCAATATGGCTCGGCCGGCGCCGGCAGCACGCCGCACCTCACCGGCGAAAGGCTGCTCAAACTTTTGGCCGGCCTCGATATCCAGCACGTGCCCTATAACGGCGCGACGCCCGCGGTACTCGCTACCGCGTCGGGTCAGGTGCCGATCGGATTGACGGCGATGCCGCCGTCGGTGCCGATGATAAAGTCCGGAAAAGTACGCGCCGTCGCGGTGACCAGCCCGCAGCGCATGCCGTCGCTGCCTGAGGTCGGGACCGTGGCGGAACAAGGTTTTCCCGGCTACGAGGATTACACCTGGATTGCGTACTTCGCGCCGGCGGGCACGCCCAAGGCCATCGTCGATAAACTCAACCGCAGCATCAGCGCGATTGTCACGGCGCCCGATTCGAGGGAGCGGCTGTCGGCGCTGGGCTTTGATCCGGTCAACAATAGCGCCGAGCAGTTCACGGCTTACATCAAAATTGAAGTGTCGAAGTGGGCGAAAGTAATCAAGGAGTCGGGTGCGCGCATCGATTGAGGTGAAGGAAAAACGTTTTTGCCGACGAAGAAACGCAGAGTTGTAGGGCGGGAGTATCCCGCCTCTGATGAATGCACGATACAGCCGGCGGGATACGCTTTGCTCCTCTCGCCCTACAAGATATCGCAGCATGCGCCAGTGAAAAATAAGTGTCATCACGCCAGAGGAGAACGCAATGAAGCTTGTTTACGTAGTCACAGCACTCCTGTCATTCGCTCTAACACAAATAGCGGCTGCGCAATATCCATCCCGCCCGATCCGTTTCATCGTGCCGTTCCCGCCGGGCGGAACGGCGGACGGCGCGGCACGCATCATCGCCGCGCAGATGACGCTGGCGATGGGTCAGCAGTGGCTGGTGGATAATCGTGCCGGCGCGGACGGCGCGCTGGCTGGCGGTATCGTGATCAAGGCCGCGCCCGATGGACACACGCTGTTTTTCGGCAGCAACACGCCGCTGTCAGCAGCGCCTGCGTTACGTAAAATCCCGCCGTACGATCCGGTAAAGGATTTCACGGCTATCGGATTGTTCGGCTACCCTACTTTTTTCCTGTTCGTGTCGCCTACCATTCCCGCGAAAACGCTCGCTGAACTGATCGACTATGCGCGCGCCAATCCGGGCAAGTTCAACTATGGCACTGGCAATACTGCGTCGATTGTAGCGACCGCGCAGTTCAAGTTGCTGGCGAAGCTGGACGTTGCCCATATTCCCTACAAAGGCGATGCGCCGACCACCACCGACTTGATCGGCGGGCGCATACAGTTTGCGTTTATGGCGCCGATCCCGGCGCTGGCGCAGGCGCGCGAGGGCCGGCTGCGCATGCTGGCGGTGCTGCTGCCCAAGCGCAGCGTGATGGTGCCTGAAGTGCCGACCATCGCCGAGGCGGGCATGCCGGGCGTTTCGATCACGCCGTGGACAGGTTTGTTCGGTCCCGCGGGATTGAGCCGTGATGTGGTTGCGAGGCTATCGCGCGATCTAAACGCGGTGCTGTCGCGCACGGACATACGCGAGCAAATCGGACGCCAAGGCATCGAAGTGCAGACCACGACGTCGGCGGAAATGGCTGCGTATACCAAAGAACAATTTCAGGCCTGGACGCGCATCATCCGTGAAACCAACATACCGCAGGATTGAGAAATGATTAGCGTTATTGCTGAGTTTGTCTGGCCAGCCGCATCCATTTGTCGAGATCGCTGCGGATGATGGCGGCAAATTGTTCCGGTGTGTTGCCGATGATGTCCACACTCAAACCGGTCAGCGCCTGACGCACGTCGGGCGCGTGCAGTGTTTTTGCCACGCCACCGTGCAGCTTGGCGAGTACGGGCTTGGGCAGATTCGCCGGCGCGATCACACCGTACCAGATCGACACGTCGAAACCCGGCACACCCGCTTCGGCAATCGCCGGCGTATCCGGCAGCAAGGGCGAACGGCTCGCGGATGAAATGCCCAGCACTCTGAGACGTCCGCTCTTCACATGCGGCATGGTCTGGGCAAAGCCTGTCAACGACATGTTGACCTGTCCCGCGATTAAATCGGTGATACCCACCGCACCCTTGTAGGGCACCAGCAGTATGTCTATGCCAGCCATGCTGTTGAACAACGCGGCGGCCACGTGTATCGCGCTGCCCGGTCCCGCGGTTGCGCTGGTCAGATGGCCGGGTTTCGCTTTCGCCAGTGCGATCAGCTCCCTGACCGACTTTGCTTCCACTGCGGGATGCACCACCAGCAGGTAGGGTGACGCCACCGCCAGCGTCACCGGCGTGAAGTCGCGTAGCGGATGGTACGGCAGATTGGGCGTGGTGCTGGGTTGCATGGCGAAGGTGGATGAAATAAATATCAGCGTGTGCCCATCCGGGTTGGCGCGCGCGGTGAGTTCGGTGGCGAGCATGCCTGCGGCGCCGGCGCGGTTGTCGACCACGAACTGCTGGCCCCAGGTTTCGGAAAGTTTTTTGCTGATGATGCGCGCCACCACATCGCTGGTGCCGCCGGGAGTGAAGCCGACCAGCATGCGCACCGGACGTGTGGGGTAGGCAATATCCGCCGCCTCTACACCGCCGCAAATGAGCGCTACGCTGGCGAGCGCAGTGCGCATCAATAGACGAAGCTGCAGCATATGGATAGGTGAGCCATGAATGTTGGCGGGAGTATAGCGCCGGCGTGAATTACATGCGATATTGATTGAATCACGCCGCCGTGCAGAATAGGATAGCGGCGGCATGACTGGAGTCGACAGGGGGTTTAACCATGTGGGGCAAGGGTAATGCGAAGGTTTCAGGCGCGGCCATTTGCGTGGCAGGCATGCTGGCGGCGTTTTCGGCGAGCGCACAAACCCCTGCGACCGAGCCTGTTCCGAGCTTGCAGAAGGGATCGGCGCAGGCCTATCCCGCCAAAACCGTGCGCATCATTGTCTCCTCGGCGGCCGGCGGCGGCAGCGATTTCATCACGCGCCTGCTGGCGCAAAAACTCGGTGAAGCATTGGCGCAGCAAGTCATCGTCGAGAATCGTGCCGGGGCTGGTGGCACGCTGGGCATAGAGGCTGGCATCCGCGCGGCGCCCGACGGTTACACCTTCAATATCGTTACGCCGAGTTACGCGATCAATGCGAGTCTTTATAATCTCAGGTTCGATCCGCTTAATGATTTCACGCCTATAGTGCCGGTGGCGCGGGGGCCGCTGGTTGCCGTGGTGCATCCTTCAGTGCCGGCAAAAACGCTGCGCGAATTGATCGCGCTGGCCAAAGCGCGGCCCGAACAAATCGTTTATGGTTCCGCCGGGCAGGGCACGATAGTGCATCTGGCGAACGCGCAGTTTCTGCACAGGGCGGGCATCAAAATGATTCACGTGCCTTACAAAGGCGGCGCACCGGCGCTGACCGAACTTATCGCCGGGCAGATTTCGCTGGTGTTCGCGACGCCGCAGACTGGATTGCCGCAGGTGAAGGCGGGGCGTATTCGCGCGCTGGCGGTGACCACCGCCACGCGCCTGGCCGCCGAGCCGGGTATTCCCACCATCGCCGAGGCCGGTGTGCCGGGTTATGATGTGTCCAACTGGCACGCGTTGATCGGGCCCAAGGGCGTAGCCCGCGCAGTGGTCGAGCGCATCAACAGCGAAGTCACGAAAATCCTCCGTGCCAAAGACATGGAAGAGCGCTTGCGCGGCGACGGCGTATCACCCGCGAGCGGCACGCCTGAAGCGCTGCATGAGCAAATTAGCAGGGAAATCGCCATGTGGCGCGATGTGGTGAAGGCGGCGAATATCAAAATTCAGTAGGCAGTAGCACATAAAAACAAATGCCTGCATATACACGCATGTGTGAAGGTGCGCGATGAGCGCTGCGAATCCGCCGCAGTCAGCGCTCGCGCCATTCGCGGTGAGGAGCTTTCGCTTTCAATGGCCGGGTGATCTCGCGACCTCGTGGGCGATCGAGATGGAGAACATCATCCTGGCGTGGTATATCCTCGTCGAGACGCAGTCGGTGGTGATGCTGACGCTGTTTGGTTCGCTGCAATATCTGGGCACGCTGTTCGCACCCGTGCTGGGCGTGACCGGCCAGCGCATCGGCAACAAGAAAACCTACTGTGGCTTGCGGCTTGCCTTCACCATGTGCGCGGCCATTACCATGACGCTGGCAGTGAGCGGCGTATTGATGCCGCTGCACGTGTTTTTTATCGGCGCAGCGATGAGCGTGGTACGGCCCGCGGATATGGTGCTGCGCTATGCGCTGGTGGGCGAGACCATACCCACGGCGCAGTTGATGAGCGCGACCAGCGTCTCGCGCACCACGCAGGATTCCGCGCGTGTGATGGGCGCGTTGACGGGTGCTGCGCTGGTGGTGTGGCTGGGCATGGCCCACACCTACATGGTGATCGTGTGCTTCTATGGCTGTGCGCTGATGCTAAGCCTCAAGGTGTCGGGCAAGCCGGTGTCACAAGCGGCAAAGGATGCGCGGCCTGCTTCAGCACTGGGCGATTTGCGTGACGGCATGGTCTATGTGTGGCGCACACCGCACCTGCTGGCGGCGATGGCGATTGCGTTTCTGGTGAATGTAACGGCGTTTCCATTGACCAATACTTTATTGCCTTATGTCGCCAAGGATGTGTACCACACCGATCAACGCGGTTTGAGTTATCTCACGGCGGGTTTTGCCTTTGGCGCGCTGATGGGATCGATCATTCTGTCCCGCATCGGCTACCGGCTGCCGCCGGCGCGCATGATGATCATTTTTTGTGCCGTGTGGTATTCGATGACGCTGCTGTTCGCGCAAATGCCGGGTTTCACCGCCGGCATACCGATGATCATGCTCGCAGGCTGTGCGCAAAGCATGAGCATGGTGCCGCTGTCGGCGATGCTCCTGCGCACCACCCGCGAGGGTTACCGCGGCCACGTCATGGGCACGCGCACGCTGATGATCTACGGCGTGCCAGTCGGCCTCTTGATCGCGGGTCCGCTTATTGCCCATTACGGTTACCGCGTAACGGCCACGCTGTATTGCGTGTCGGGGCTGCTCTGCACCGCGCTCATCGGCTGGTACTGGCGTGCACATATCTGGCGCGCGGATGCGCCCGGGAATCGACGATAATCGGCCCTAGCGGCGGCGCTGATTTCTGTATGATGTCGTATCCATAGAACAGGAGAAGGTCATGAGTTTTGTCGAAGTCGAACGTAACGATGGCATTATGGTGGTGCGCTTGAATCGCCCGGAGCGCATGAACTCGCTGGGCACGGAGTTGCGCGGTCTATTGGCCGATGCCTGGTGCGAGTTTCGCGACAGCAAGGACCTGGAGGTGGCGATATTCACCGGCACCGGCCGCGCGTTTTGCGCAGGCGAAGATATGAAAGAGTCGGTGGAAAAAGGCCGCGTGGGTTCGTCGACAGAATCCGCGCAGCGCGAAAACCCCTACAACGACGGCACGCTTGATAAACCCGTGATCGTGGCGATCAACGGTTTTGCCATGGGCGGCGGCTTCATGCTCACCGAGCGCGCGGATCTGCGCGTGGCGGTGCGCGGCGCGACCTTTGAATCGTCCGAGGCCAAGCGCTGGCTGCTGGGCGGCCACAGCCACGGCATCGTCAACAACCTGCCGCATGTCATCGCCACTGAAATTGCCTTCGCGTTCCGGTTTACCGCCGAGCGCATGTACGAACTGGGCTATCTGAACCGCCTCACCGATGCCGATCAACTGATGCCCATTGCGCGCGAAATGGCCGCCCATCTGCTGAGCTTGCCGCCGGCCTCACGTGTCAATACGCTGCACATGACACGCGCCTCGCGCGGGCGCGTGTCCGACGAACTAGAAGCCTACGCCAAGCTCCTGCATAGCCATGGTGCGCTGTCCGATCGCGTGGAATCGCGCAAGGCGTTCGCGGAAAAACGCAAACCCAACTGGAAGGGCTGGGACAACCCCGGCGACCGCGAGCGCACGCCCAAGTTTCGGGCGGCGGGGAAATGACTTCAGGCGCGCTGTCCTAGCGGACCGCGCAGCAGTTTTCCGGGCAGTGCGCCGGTAGGCTTGCCATCACGCAGCAGGATCTTGCCGTTCACCACCGTTGCGGCCATACCGCGCGTGCGTTGGACCAGTCGGCGCGCACCAGCCGGCAGATCGTCCACCACCTCCGGCAACTCGGCCATGATCGTGTCAGGATTGAACACCACGATATCGGCCGCCATGCCAGTGCGTAACAGGCCGCGGTCGTGGAAACCCCAGAGGGTTGCGGGCACCAGCGAGAGCATCCTGACAGCCTGTTCGAGCGTGAATGCCTGCTTGGTGCGCACCCAGTGATATAAGAGGTGCGTCTGCAGCGAGGAGTCCATGAGCTGCGAGACGTGCGCGCCGGAATCCGAAAATGTGGTCACGGTGCGCGGGTGGCGCATGATCTGCAGCGCGATGTCCTGGTCCTCGTTGGCCACGGGCTGCAGAAAAAACTGGTCGAGGTCTTTTTCCAGCGCGAGCTCGATCATGGTCTCGGCGGGATGCTGCCTGCGCTCACGCGCGACTTCGGCTACCGAGCGGTGCGGCCCTTCCACGGTATCCAATACGAACAACCAGTCGTAGTCGGCTGGCTTCGCCTCGGTGCCGCGCGCCTCGCGATCGTCACGCGCGCCCGAAGCCTCAATGAGTTTGGCGCGCAATGCGGGATCGCGCAGCTTGTGCTTTTGCTCATCCAGCGGCAGCGCGCGAATGTCTTTCCACAGCGGCAGGCGGTCAAACGGCATTTGCGTCTTGAACGACAGCAGTGCGGAGAGCGAGCGGCTGTGCGCCTGCGCGAACATGCGGCCGCCTGCAGCCGCGGTTTCGTCGAGCAGATCAAGATATTTTTTCCAGGTGCCCGGTGAATTGCGCCGGCTGAACACGCCGAAGGTAATCGGGCGGCCTGACTCGACTGCGAGATCACGCAAGCGCGTGTGCCATTCGCGCACGCCGGGGTCGCCCGCGTTACGGTCCACGCCCTCACCGGCAATTTCGAACAGACCCGCGTTCAACTTGCCCATCGCACCCACCAGGCGCCGCACCTCGTCCCACGCGGCGGCGCGGCTTGCGACCGGACGCGCATCCGGCGTCTCATGGGCCGGCGATCGTGACGAGGTGAAACCAACGGCACCGGCGGATATTGCATCATGCACCTGGCGTTCCATCGCCTGCAGGTCGTCCTCGGTCGCAGTCTGCGTGAACGCGCGCTCGCCCATCACAAACGTGCGGATGGCCGAGTGCCCGACGTAGCTCGCATAGTTAATACCCTTGGGCAGCTTTTCGAGCGTCGCGAGGTACTCGGGATAAGTGGTCCAGCTCCATGGAATGCCCGCCTCCATCGCTACCGGTGAGATGTCCTCGGCACGCTGCAGGTTGCGCACCACCATATGTTTGTCCTGCGCCGCGCACGGCGCCAGCGTGAAGCCGCAATTGCCCATCACCGCCGTGGTGATGCCGTGATAACAGGACGAGGTGCCGAGCGGATCCCAAAATATCTGCGCGTCCATATGGGTGTGGCCGTCCACGAATCCGGGCGCGACCACATGGCCCTCGGCGTCCAGCACCTCCGTTGCAGGCTCGCGGATGCGCCCTATGGTCGCGATCTTGCCTTGAACCACGCCGACGTCCGCGCGATAGCGCGGCATGCCCGAACCATCTATCACAGTTCCGTTTTTGATTACCAGGTCATATTGCATCGCAGGTCTCTCCCCTATTCAGAACAATTCGGATGTCACTCAACGCGCGCGCCGGTGGCCTTGACCACCTTCGCCCATTTATCGACTTCCAACTTCAGGTGCGCACCGAATCGCTCGGGCGGGCCGCCGATCGGATCGACGGCGCCGTTGAGGAAGCGCTCGCGCACGTCGGGCAGCGTCAGAATTTTGTTGATCTCGGCGTTGAGCCTGACGATGATGTCGCGCGGCGTGGCAGCCGGCGCGACCACGCCGAACCATACCACCACCTCAAAGCCGGGCACGGTTTCCGCAATAGTGGGAATCTCCGGCGCCTGTTTGATGCGCGCCGCCGTGGTCACCGCGATCGCACGCAACCTTCCGGCCTGCGCATGCGGCAGCAGGTTCGGCAGGTTCTCGCAATACATCATTACGTGGCCGCCGATCAGCTCGGTGACCGCTGGCGCGCCGCCCTTGTAAGGGATGTGCAACATGTCGACACCGGTCATCAGCTTCAACAATTCCATCGCCATGTGCGGCGAAGTGCCGCTGCCGGCGGAGGCGTAAGTGAGCAGCCCGGGTTTAGCTTTGGCCAGCTTGATCAGATCCTGCACGGTTTTCACCGGCAGCGCAGGATGCACCGTCAGTATGTTCGCACTCGCGCCGGCGTAGATGACGGGCGTCAGGTCGCGCAAGGTGTCGTACGGCAGCCGGGTGTAAAGCGTCTGGTTGACGGCAAACGGCACTGCCACGATCAGCAAGGTGTAGCCGTCGCCCGGTGATTTTGCGGCAATGTCGGCGCCCAGCGTGCTGGCCGCACCGGGACGGTTATCGACGATGGCCGTGCCGAAACCGCTGTCGGAAAATTTCTGCGCGATGGTGCGCCCAAGCGTGTCGTTGAACGCGCCGGGCGGAAACGGCACGATAATGCGGATCGCCTTGGCGGGATAACTCTGGGCAACGGCTGCGCCCGCGGTCAGGCACAGGGCAGTGAGCAATGCAGACGCTATTGTTTTTGGCACGATGAACCTCCTGGTCGATGTGCGTTGCCGACACCTTCGCAACCCTGACGGCATGTAATTCACTAACCGAATCAATGGTGCCGCATCAGTGCGCCACCTGCAGCAATGCATCCGCGGCTTTCTCCGCAATCATGATGGTCGCGGCGTTGGTGTTGCCCGAGGTGACCACCGGCATCACCGATGCATCGATCACGCGCAGCCCAGACATACCGTGCACGCGCAGTTCGTGATCGACCACCGCTTGCGCATCGCTGCCCATCTTGCAGGTCCCGACCGGATGGTAGACGGTGAAGCCTTTGGCGCGCACGTAATCGACCAGTTGCGTGTCGCTTACGAACGAAGGTCCCGGATCGCGTTCGGCTGATATCCAGCGCTTAAGCGCCGGCGCCTCGCCGATGCGGCGTATGAGTTTTAGTCCGTCGAGCATGGTGGCCACATCGGCCTCGCGCTCGAGGAAATTGGGCCGGATCGATGGCGCCGTCGCGGCATCGTTCGAGCGGATTTCCAGCACGCCGCGCGACTCCGGCCGCAGCTTGCACACCGACATCGAGAAACCCGAAAAAGGGTGCAGGCTGGGATCGGTGCGTTCAGCGCTGTAGGGGAAGAAATGGAACTGCACATCGGGCCGCTCGAGTTCGGGCCGGGTGCGCGCGAACCCGCCGGCCAGACCTGCATACCAGCCAAGCGGCCCTTTGCGCGTAAGCGCAAAGCGCATGCCCATCATCATTTTGCGCCAGGGGCTCAACATGATGTCGTTCACCGTGATCGGCTCGTTGCAGGTCCACACCACGCGCGTCTGCAGATGGTCGTGCAGATTGCGGCCCACGCCGGGCGCGTCCTTCACCACCGCGATGCCATGGCGTTGCAGCAATGCCCCCGGCCCTATGCCCGAGAGTTGCAGCAGTTGCGGCGACTGAATGGCGCCGGCACACAGCAGCACTTCGCGCGCCGCAAACGCCTGCCGTTCCGCGCCGTCCACGCCATCCACACGATACGCAACGCCGGTCGCGCGCGTGCCTTCGGTCAGCACGCGCGAAGCCAGCGCATGCGTCACCACTTCGAGATTGGCGCGCTTCATTGCCGGGCGCAGATAGCCTACCGCCGCGCTGCAACGCAGGCCGTTTCGCGCGGTGCCCTGAAAGTAGCCCACACCTTCCTGCTTGGCGCCGTTGAAATCGTCATTGCGCGGGATGCCGGCATCGATCCCTGCAGCGATGAAGGCTTCGGCCAGCGGGTGGGTGTCCTTGACATCGGACACCGCCAGCGGCCCGCCAGTGCCGTGCCAGGCATCCGCACCGCGTTCCTGGTCCTCCGACTTCTTGAAGTAGGGCAGGACGTCATCATAGCCCCAGCCGGGATTGCCGAGATTTTTCCAATCATCGAAATCTTCACGCTGGCCGCGAATGTAGATCAGTCCGTTGATCGAACTCGATCCGCCGAGCACGCGCCCGCGCGGCACCTTGATGCGCCGGCCCTGCATGCCCGGTTCGGCATCGGTCTCGAACATCCAGTTGACCTTGTTGTCGAACATGGTCTTGCCGAAGCCCAGGGGAATATGGATCCACGGATTGCTATCGCGGCCGCCGGCTTCCAGCAGTAGCACGCGATGTTTGCCGGATGCGGTCAGGCGGTTGGCCAGCACGCAGCCGGCGGAACCGGCGCCGACAATGATGTAGTCATAGGTAGTAGGTGTCATGGAGTAGCCCGCAGGCAAAGCTGCTGTTGGTTGGCCGGCCTAACCCGTGCAGTCTGCACGCTTACGCCTGCGCGCCGGTGCACCGGTGCACGTAGTATGGCCCTCGTCTTAGCCGGCGGCTGTCACAGGCCGATGCGCCCGCATAAAGGAGCGTACCTGGCGCACCACCGGGGGGATGAGTTCCTTCGGCTCCTTCCACGGGAAGAGGCTCACTTCGGACTTCGGCGAGAGCATTACCGACTCCATGGCCACGGCGTACGGGTGCGACGGCACGTCATCCGGCAGGACCAGGATGGGCGTCTGGCAGGCGCGCACAAAATCGCGCGTCACGGTGAATACGAAGTCGGGGTTGGTGCGGTACATCCTGGTGAGGAATTTGTCGACTGTCGCCATCGTGATGTCAGGGCGGCGGGCGCACAGCGGTGGGCCCCAGCCTTTCATGTTGTTGTCGTAAAAAAGGTCGCGCTTCTCAGGGCGGGACCCGCTGGGCTGCGCCAGCACGCCAGCGACGATACGCGTAGGGGCCCGCTGCAACAGGTTCCAGATGAAGGGGCCACCGATACAAAAGCCCATCACCATGAACTGCTTGATACCCAGATGATCCATCAGACCGAGCTGGTCATCGGTGTGCGCATCCCAGGGGCGGTCGATTTCAAGCGGACCGGAGGACTGCCCGCCGTTGGCGTTGCGCAAGTCCATGGCGATGCAGCGGTACTCATTCTTGAACTCCTCGATCGGGTTGAACGGCGCGCCATCGCTGAAGTAAGAGATTTTCGAGTTCAAACCTCCGCCGGCGATGAGTAACAACGGAAAGCCGGCCCCGCCGTGGTCTTCGTAGTGGATACGGACGTCGCCTTTTTCGTAGAACGGCATAGCGGTTTCTCCTTGCCCAGTGTGTTGTTGCGCGGACGACAGATTGCTCCGGCGCAGCGGCCGAGTCAAGCTGTTCGCGGATCAGAGCGGCAGTTGATTGTTGTTGTCCGTGGCAGCGCTTTGCGCTAGTTTAGGGGTCTCACACGGAGGAAGAAACATGACAGGCGTTCTGCAAGGTATACGCGTCATCGATTTCGGTCAGTACATCGCCGGCCCTATGGCGGCCATGCTGCTGGGCGACCAGGGTGCGGACGTCATACGCATCGATCCGCCGGGCGGGCCGCGCTGGAATACGCCCGCCAATGCCACCTGGAACCGCAACAAGCGCAGCATAGTCCTCAATCTGAAACAGGACGCAGAGCGGGAGACGGCGCGGCAACTGATCGCAGGCGCCGACGTGGTGATCGAGAACTTCCGTCCCGGCGTGATGGAGCGCCTCGGATTGGGGGCAGCGGCCATGACCGCAGCGGCGGTGAACCCGCGGCTCATCTACTGCTCGCTGCCGGGTTTCGGCGCGGACGATCCGCGTGCCCAGGTCCGCGCATGGGAGGGCGTGGTGGGTGCGGCTACCGGCGCCTATCGTGCCAGTCGTGCGACGCAAGGCCGGCCGGTGTATACCGTCGTTCCCTATGGGTCGGCCTACGCGGCCTTTCTGTGCGCGGTCAGCGTCGCCATGGCGTTGAATGCGCGGGCGCGTTGCGGCTTCGGTCAGCGCGTGGAAATTCCGCTGTTCGATGCGACCTTCACTGTGGTCGGTGCGCGTGGCCTGCTGGTCAACGGCAAACCCGAGGCCGAACCCGCATTCAACTGGAGCCGGCAATTGCCCTGCAAGGATGGGCGCTGGTTGATGTACGTGGCGAACAACAAGAAGTTCGACGCTTTCATCAAGGGCATCGGCATGGACCAATGGCGCGATGCCAATCTGCCGCCGCATGAACTGGCGCAGAAGTTCGACGAGGTGATGCGCACCCGCACGGCCAAAGAATGGGAGGACTTAATTGCGGAGATCGGTTCCGAAGGTGTGATCTGCCATTCCAGCGCTGAATGGCTGCAGCACCCGCAGGCGCTGGAATCAAAGATTGTCGCTGACTACGATGATCCGGAACTGGGCCGCTTTCGTGGCCCCGCCATCAACGTGCGCCTCTCGGCGATGCCGGGCTCGGTGCGCACGCCGCGCCCGAAGACGGATGCGCATCGAGTGGAGATACTGAACGAACTGACCGCGCGCAAACCGATCGATGCAGCGGCGGGCGGCGAAATGCTGCGCTCGGCGCTGCAGGGCGTAAAGGTGGTGGACTTGTGCATCGTGCTCGCGGGGCCGACCTGTGCCCGCACCCTGGCCGAGTTCGGCGCGGATGTGATCAAGATCGACAGCCCGCACAAAGGCACCGTGCTGCGGCATAACGACATCAACCGTGCCAAGCGCAGCGTGCTCATCGACCTCAAGACCAAGGAGGGGCTGGAGATTTTCTGGAAGTTGGTGGATCAGGCGGACGTGGTACTGCAGAATTTCCGCGGCGGCGTTGCCGAGAAACTCGGCATCGATTACCAACGGGTGCGTGCGCGCCGCTCGGACATCGTTTACGGTTCCATGAATACCTTTGGTCACATTGGTCCTTACGCGAGCCGTCCCGGCCATGAGCAGATTGGCCAGGCGGTGTCGGGCATGCAGGTGCGCTACGGCTCGGCCAAGCCGGCCACCGCGCCTTTCGCCGCCAACGATTACGGCACCGGCCTGATGGCGTGTTATGGCGTGGCGCTGGCTCTGTTGCACCGGCGCCGCACCGGAGAAGGACAGTTTGTGGACAGCGCGCTGGCCTACACCGCTACCATGCTGCAGTCGGCGCTGCTGCAGGATTACGCAGGTAAAAAGTGGGACGAACCGCACGGGCAGGAAGCAACGGGCAGTGGGCCGCTTAACCGCCTTTATCAGGCCAGTGACGGCTGGCTGTTCCTCGCGGCTCGGGCGGGAGAGCTGGCACACTGCGCGGAATTGGCTGACCTCGCCGGGCGCAGTGGCGCGGACCTTGAGCGCGAACTGGAAGCGCGTATGCGTAGCCGCAGTGTAGCGGCGTGGGTGGATGTGCTGAACAAGGCCGGCATCGGCGCCCACCGTGTCGTGGCCAGCCTGGTCGAGCTGATGACCGATCCGCTGGTGCAGGCGCGCGGCTTGGCCATCACCCGCGATCACGAAGGCTTCGGGCCCATTACCACCACGGCGCCTGGGGTAAAGCTGTCGCGTACGCCGATGACAGTCGGACGGCCGGCGGCCAAGCCCGGATCGGATGCCGCCAGTGTGCTTGCGGAAATCGGCCTCGGCGGCGAACTGGAGCGCTTGATCCGCGCAGGCGTCATCGCCGTGGATGGTGTGAAGGCGGGGTGTTAAACTCGGCGGGAAACGTACAGTTGCTTGCCCGGCCCGCCGGTCGGACGCGTATGCCAGGGGAATATTCATTGAAACCATTGTTCGCCGTTCCCGCAATCCTGTCGCTTGCGGCATCCACCGCGTTTGGCCAGGCCTATCCAAACAAGCCGATTCGCCTGGTGGTGCCGTCAGCGGCGGGCGGCACGCCCGACATCCAGGCGCGCATCATTGCAAACGCGCTCAGCAAACAGATGGGGCAGCAGGTGGTGGTCGACAATCGCGGCGGGGCGAGCGGCATCCTCGGATACGACGTGATCGCGAAGGCGGCGCCCGACGGCTACACGCTGGGCTACTCCGCATTCACCTTCATCACAAACGCGCTGGCCTTCTCGCGGCTCCCCTATGACTCGGCTAAGGATTTCCAGCCCGTGACTCGAGGCGTTTCCGGCACCAATATCCTGACGGTCACACTCTCGCTGCCTGTGCGATCGGTGCGTGAGCTGGTCGAACTCGCGCGTGCACAACCAGCCAAGCTCTCCTACGGCGGTCCCGGAGGAGGCGCAAGCCAGCAACTCTCCGTCGAGTTGCTCAAGAGCATGACCGGGACGCAGATCACTCAGATCTATTACAAGGCGATACAGCAGGCCATTACCGACACGATTGGAGGACAGATTCAAATCGTCTGCGATAACGCGGCGTCGATGCTGCCGCACGTGCTGGGGGGGCGCCTGCGCGCGATCGGCGTTACCGGGCTGAAGCGCATTCCGGCCGCGCCCGACATTCCGACGGTCGCCGAGGCGGGTTTTCCCGGGTACGAGATGGCGCCCTCGAGCGGTTATATGTTTCCGGCGCGCACACCGCGGGAAATTATTCTGCGCATGAATGCCGAGCTCAACAAAGCCCTGAAATCTCCGGTGTTTGCAGAAATAGTCATTCCCGCCGGCAGCACGATTACCGCCAGTACACCGGAGCAATTCGCCGAACACATACGCCGCGAGACCGAAAAGTGGGGAGCGGTTATAAAGGCGGCCGGTATCAAGGCGGACTGATTTGCTCGGGACACTCGCGGGCTCCTACGGGGAACTTCAAGCACGTAGGGGTAAATCGGGGAGGAAGCGATGAAAACGCAGGCCGCAGTCATTGTCTGTATCGCAGCGCTGGCAGGATCGCGCGCTGAATCAGCTCTCGCCCAGAGCTACCCAACCAAAGCGGTGCGCATCGTAGTCGCTCAGGCACCGGGAGCGCAATCCGATCTTTTCGCCCGCCTGCTCGGACAAAAGCTCGGCGAAAGCCTTGGTCAAGCCGTGATCAGCGACCCGCGCCCGGGCGCCGGGGGCGCCATCGGCGCCGAGATTGTGGCTCGCGCTGCGCCGGACGGCTATACGCTGCTGATGGCAACCAATTCCACTCACGGTTCCAACCCGGTGCTGTATGCGAAGCTCCCCTACGATCCGATCAAGGATTTTGCGCCGATCACGCTGATGGTGGGCACACCGTACGTATTGGCCGTGCATCCGTCGCTACCCGTGGCGACCTTGAAACAGCTCATCGCATTCGCAAAATCGAGACCCGGACAACTGAATTACGCTTCGGCAGGCAACGGCAGCACGCATCATCTATGCGGCGAGCTGCTCAAGTCGACGGCAGGCATCGATATTGTCCACGTGCCGTACAGAGGCGGGCCGCCGGCCACCATGGCGGTGCTCGGCGGCGAGATGTCGATGCATTTTTCCAGTGTCAGCGCTCTCCATTCGCATATCCGGAGCGGAAGACTGAAGGCACTTGGCATGACCACTGCCAGGCGCTCGAGCCTGCTGCCTGAAATCCCGACGCTGTCTGAAGCAGGGCTGCCGGGCTTCGAAATGCTGTCGTGGTTCGGCCTGCTCGCGCCCGCCGCGACCCCGCAAATGATCATCAGCCGGCTGAACGCGGAAACGATCAAGGCGTTGAGCACGTCCGACCTGAAGTCCGCTACCGCGGCACAGGGAGCGGAAATCATGTTCGGCTCTCCCGAACAGTTTGCCGATTACATTAAAGCGGAGATCGCGAGGATCGGGAAGATCGCCAAAACGGCTGGCATCAAAGCGGAGTGAGGGTGGTCACCCCGCGACTGGCAACACCTGCTGTAATGCATGTCGAAGACCGGGTTCGGCACCCGATTTGTGATGCTGTATAACTAAAAATGCCAATAAGAACATATAGTTACGATACTACAACCGATGTGCTGGTAATCGGCGGCGGGCTCGCCGGGCTGTGCGCGGCAATCGAAGCCGCGAACGCCGGCGCCGAGGTCACGCTGCTGGAAAAACTCCCGGCGTGCGGTGGCAGCAGTGTGCTGTCGGGCGGCTTGCTGGCGTTCTCGGGAACTGACATGCAGCAGGCCGCCGGCATCAGCGACAACGAGACGCTGCTCTACGACGATTTGCGCCGTGCGGGTCAGTATCAAAACGTGGAAGCGCTGGTGCGCACCTATGTCGCGCAGCAGATGGCGGCCTACCAGTGGCTGTTGCAACTCGGCACGAAATTCCTCTCGGTCGAACTGGGCGCGGGCCACGCAGCACCCCGCGCACACTCGCTGCGCTCGCAGGAATTCATGGCGTTGATGGAGAGCCGCGCGCGCGAGGCAGGCGTGAACATCGTTTTTAACGCGCACGCTGTGCGGTTGCATCGCGTTGGCGCCCGCGTGGAAGGTGTGGCTGCGCGCATCGACGGTAACGCGACGAACATCCGCGCACGGCGCGGCGTGGTGCTGGCCGCCGGCGGCTTCGCGCGCAACGCGGAAATGGTTAATCTCTTCGTGCCGCATCAGGCGCAATGCGTGGTCTACTGCGGCGCGGGCTGCACCGGCGACGGCGTGCGCATGGCGTGGGCGCTGGGCGCGGGCTTGCGCGATGTGGTGCATATCAAGGGCACCTTCGGTTTTCATCCGGACACGGCCAAGACGCCGGGGCGCGACTGGAGTAAACACTCGGTGTATCGCGGCGCCATACTGGTGAACAAGCACGCGCAACGTTATGTTGATGAATCGAAATCCTACAAGCTGCTGGGTGACGCCGTGTTGACGCAGCCCGGCGCGCTGTCGTACCAGATTTTCGATCAGAGCGTGATGGATACGTCCAGCGACACTGCGCCACTGTTCAAATTCAAGGAGGCGCTGGCGCTGGGGCGCTTGCTGAGCGAACCGACATTGGAAACGCTGGCCTGCCGCGTCGGACTGGATCCCGCAACGCTGGTTGCGACCGTGGCGCGTTACAACGGTTTTGTGCGCGCTGGCCGCGACGAAGACTTCGGGCGCAGCGGGCTGTCGTCGGGCTACGGCAAACTCCTCGAATTAAAGCGCGGCCCGTGGTACGCTTATCCATCGACCAGCGGCCTGATTGCAACCTATTGTGGCGTGACCGTGGATACCGATACACGAGTGATCGATGTGTTTGGCGAGGCTATACCGGGGCTATTTGCGGCAGGTGAGATGACCGGCGGCTTTCACGGCGTGGCCTACATGACTGGATCGTCGCTGGGTAAATGCGTGATCTTTGGGCGGATTGCGGGGCAGAATGCAGCGGCGTTTGGTGGCTGAGTTTCGGGAGAATTTTCGCCGAGGCAGCCATTTGACATCTTGCAAGCGAAGTAAGGGCGCGCTATAAGAAGCGATGGCACAGAAAACGCTTATCCCACTGCAATCAGTTGCAAACCGCATCCGCATTATCCGTGGCCACCGCGTCATGCTCGATTCTGATCTTGCTGAACTCTACGGCGTTTTCACAAAAGTGCTTAACCAGGCAGTGAAGCGCAATATCGAGCGATTTCCCTCCGATTTCATGTTTCAGCTAACGGCCGAGGAGTTCGATCATTGGAGGTCACAAATTGTGACCTCCAATCCGGGTGCTCGAATGGGCCTTCGCCGCCCGCCTTACGTATTCACCGAGCACGGCGCACTTCAACTTGCGAGCGTGCTCAAGTCCGGGCGCGCGGTTGATATGAGTCTGCTCGTTGTCCGTGCATTCGTGCGTTTGCGCGAGCTTCTTGCCACGAATAAAGAACTTGCAGCGCAGTTTAAAATACACATGAACATCGGCGTCGAGCGAGACTTTAAGGAACTGCGGCAAGCTGGAACGGCCATCGTCCGCGGGGTGTGCGACTGTCACGAGGTTTGCCTTACGCAAAGGACAGAAATGCGTTCGAACCCACAACATACACGGACGTTCAAGCTCAAAAAATGGGTGGCCGCCACGGTGCTGGCAGCGTTTTTCCATGCAGGCATGGTGGATGCCGCCGGATTGGGCAGGCTCAATGTGTTGTCGCGACTGGGACAGCCGTTTGCTGCTGAAATCGAGCTGATCAATGTGACCAGGGCCGAGCTGGCGACGCTGAATGCCAGCCTTGCACCGGTCGCCGCGTATCAGGCGGAGAACCTGCAGTTTGATCCAGCGCTCAACGCCTTGCGCTTGTCCGTGGAGCGCTACGACAACGGTACGCCCTACATTCGCGCCACCTCGGCGCGCCGCGTGACCGAGCCTTACCTAGATTTGCTGATTGTGCTCACCTGGCAGGACGGCAAGGTGCAGCGCACATACGCCGCACTGCTCGACCTGCCTGGCGTGGCCGAACCCGCGGTGGCAGCACCTGCGCCGGCAGCACCTGCGCCGGCCGTTGCGGCACCCGCGTCCAAGGCGGAAGTCGTGCCCCCTCGCGCGCCGCGCGTACGCAAGCCGGCAGTGACTGCGGATGCGACACCGGCTTCGGCAACGGTGGTTCCAGCACCCGCCCCCGCTACAGCGCGCACGCCGGTGACGCCCGCGGAGGCAGGTAAAAACGTGGTTGCCCCGCTCGAATCCGGAGCCGCTGCATCAGCCAAGCCTGAACTCGTTGCGCCCGCCCCGCCAAAACCGGAACCTGCTGCAGCGGACGTGCGCAAGGAAGAGCCCATAAAATCCGAATCCAGTGCAGTGGGCGGCGTGCCTGCTGCGGAATCTCAATCATCCGCAGCGAAGCATGCGCCGGCCCCGCCGCCTGCGCCGGGCGTCATCGATACTGTGATGGAGCACATCGTGCTGATCGGTGGCATTGTGTTGGCGCTGCTGGCGTGCGTTGTCGGCCTGTGGGCGTTGCGCCGCCGCAAGCCAGTGCCTGTCGTCGCACAAGCGAGCGAGCCCACTGCACCAACGGTTGATACTGAAACGGTTGCTACTGAAGCGTTCGCTGCTGGCACAACTGCACCCAATACGGTCACTGCGCTTCATGTCAGGGCCGCAAACGTTATTACTGATGTCGATGCGATCGACGAAGCAAACGTGTATCTCGAACATGGGCAGGATGAGCCAGCCGAAAAAGTTCTGCGCGAAGCCTTGAGCAAGCAGCCGGGGCGCGAGGACATACAGATACTCATACTGGAAATCCTCTCTGGGCGCGGCGACAAGGACGGTTTTAACCAGCTCGCTGGCCGTCTGCACAAGCAGACTGGCGGTGTGGGAGAACAGTGGAAACGTGCAATGGCGATGGGATATGCACTCGATCCAAGCTATCCGCTTTACTCGCCCACTGACGAGGGGGTGGCGTACGAGGCGTCTGGCCCGGCGGAGGCCACTGTAGATATTGATCTCAGCAGCCCCGCGCTATCCTACGACGTGAGCGACACTGCAGACATTGTTCTGGACCGTGGCGTCGCAGGCGGCGACGAGGAAGAGACGAAAGTGCGTGCGCTCGCCGGCGCGGCGCCGGGCGCGGATGCGCCCGAGCCACTGCCGTATATCGCATTTGAATTGCCGCCGTCCACTGCGCCTGCGCCTGATGATAACCCCGTAAAAACGGCCGCCGCCCCTGTAGCCACAGACGACCTCGGGCTCGATTTCAAGGTGGACTTTTCCAGCGTCACACCGCAGCCGAAAGACGAACCTGCGGCGACCGCGGTGGCAGCCACTGACGCAAAAGATTCGCGCGCGGAGGAGGTGCAGGAAAAGATTGTGCTTGCTCGTGCCTACCGTGAAATGGGCGACCAGGAAGGCGCCCTGGAACTGCTGCGCGAAGTCGAGCGCGAGGGTGACGCTGGACAACAAGCCGAAGCGCGGGAATTACTGCAGACGTTTGCGTAAATGGCTTGTCAGGTCACCAAGCGGCAATGTATCCCCTGGTGACCCATCAAAGGTGTGGATTTTCGACTAAGGTTATTAGTCTTTATTCAGCGCGAATGAAAAGTCAAGGGCTTCCCTCACCCGGCGCTGCGCGCCACCCTCTCCCGCAGGGCGAGGGTTTGTTCCCCTCTCCCTCCGGGGAGAGCGCAGCGAGGGGGGGCGGAGCCGGTCAGGGGTGAGGGAAGGTAGTTGATTTGTCATTCACGCTGAATAGAGACGGTTATATTAATACGTCGCATCCAGGAGCTTGCGGGCGCCGGCAAGTGGTGAAGTTATCGCCTCCATGTAGTCCGCAACTTTCTTGTGGCTGATCTGTTCACGGATCATGTCGATTTTGTCGTCTACGGTTTCGCCGAATACCAGCTTCACGAAAATAACCATCAGTTCGAAGAACAACAGCAGCGTGAAAAAGAGGAGCCACGCTACGAAGGCCGCGTTGTTGTTCATGGTGTACTGATGCAGTGCTTCGACGCGCATCAGCAATCCAGCCTGTTCAATCGCCTGCGATGATGAACGCCATTCTTCCAAGACCCGAACCTTTGCCTCGGAAAGTGCGTCGTGCTTGGTTTGCGCCGCAGCGTATTCCAAACGCAGCAACTCGGCCTGACGAGCGAGCTGGCGGTAGACCGGACCGACACTGCGAAGGCGGCTGCCGCATGTCCCGTCGGCTTCACAATTCGCAGCGTCCTGCGCCTTGAACCAGTCTGCTTTGCTTTGTGCAGTCGCTTGCAACTGGCTGGCGAGCGCTTGGTTGTGCTCGTGGTTGAGCCGCACCTCCCCTGTCTGGCGGAGATGCTGCCCAACCTCGCGCTCGAATATCACCAGATCGACCGTGGATGCCCCAAGCACGGCAATCACGATACCAATCGCCACGCGACCCAGGTTCACGTACCAGACCTTGGGTGTGGCCAGCACCAAACGCTCGACCATATAGATCAGGCTTGCACAAAAGGCCGCGATAGCTAAAGCGCTCGTGCTGTCCAGACTGAATATCCGTGACGCGATCACGTAGCCCGTCATCGCCCAGAGAGTTACCGGGATATGGATGGCAATTGCGAACGCCTTCATCCGCTTTAGCGTGGATGGGTGAAAGTAATCGACCCGTTTCGGATGCTCACCGACGACATGACACAGATAATTTCGAATAATCATTGTCGTCTCCTCAACCCGCCAGCAATTCGAAATTGATTGCTTCCCGCAACCCTTTGGTAAAGCCCATCTGGTAGCGGTTCAGTGCCTCCAGTATCCAGCCCTTTCCCTCGCGGGCGCTGTCGATCTGCTCGTGCAACACGGCTATGTCGCGTCGCAGGTGCTCGCAGGCCAAACGCAGTTGCGCGCTCATGGGCTGGCTTACACCCTCGATAGCTATCAACTCATTTTGTATTCTGTTACCCCTTGTCTGGTTACGCTCAATTAAATCGGTCAGGGCATTCTGAAATTTGGCAATCAAAGATTCCTTGCCCAAATCCAGCGCCTCCTGCGTTTTATAATTTGCGCCGTTATGACGCCCCAGTCCAAAATAGTTCTCTTCGAAGAAGGCGGTCAGTTCCGGCGCATTCATCAGTCCTGTGAACCGAATGGGGCTGGGAGAAGTATGAGTTACGAAGTCCTCGCCTGGATGGTTAGGCCTCCACCCGCGCCCATCAGAACGCCCGGGCAAGGCAACTACGTTGTCCACAGCTTCGGCAGGCACCCCAGCGGGTATGCGCCCTTGCGTATCGTTACCGAGGGATTGCGCTGCCGCCTCGACTGGGCTTACGGTTTGTGTTTTCCAAAAACAAACGTTACGCAGGTTCATGATCTCTCCAGGTGAAAGTTAGGGCCGATCTCGGGGTAGTGTGATCAGGGCCGCAATACATGTGCATTGGGGTAGCGCTTTCCAACGGTAATAATCTGACCGTTACCCGTTGCCTCCACCAGGTAACACCGTAGGTACTCCGACATGCGCCGCAACGGGACTCGCCCAAAGTCACGCTCCATACGGCGAATGCTGCGACGAGTGAAATACCGAGTGACACCTCCCCGGCCGTCATACATTTCCTCGCCGTAGCCCGCCAGCCAGTCAACGATCAATGGTGGTACGCCGCGCTGCTGAATGCGGGTTGCGGCGTGTAGCGTGTTCATCTTCGGGTTCCTTTCTGTATTGCGGCTCAAGTCAAATTGAACCGCTTACCCCATAGACGGACGGTCCTGCAAAAATGTCAGTTACCATTCTTTGAAGGAGAGAATGTCCGGCGCGAACCACGCGGAGATGGCATTGCATGACATTTGGTGTGTTTTTGCGTCTATAGTTGGATGGACATACATGGAACGGACGCATTTCATCTTTGGGCGCCAGCTTGCGAGTCAACTAGCGTGCTTGGCATTTCAATAAAACGCATTAAAATCATACGATTGATACCACACGGTTTCCCGGCCATGACCGACGAAGAACTCCTTGAGCAACTGGGCACGGGCGGGCCGAGACAAACTGCGGCGCTGCAACGTCTGTACCACGGCAAGGGGCGTGAGTTCAGCCGTTTTTTTGTGAGCAACGGCCTCACCCGCCAGGACGCGGATGACGTGCTACAGGAAACCGTCCTCAAAATTCTGCAACGTGCGACCAGCTTCAGGGGCGAAGGGTCAGTCAATTCATGGATGTGGCAAATCGCGCGCAACTGCCTGATTGACCACCACCGCCGGCAGGCCGGGGGCGAGCGTGTGATGCGAGAACTGAAAGAACACGCACTTAGCGATACCCAACCCCTGCAAGCCAGCAGCCGCAAGCTTGCCGCCGATGCGCATTGGGAGCGCGGCACCTATCAGGAACCCGCGTTGCAGATCACCGGCGACCCAGATCCCGCCCGCTTGGCTGAGGATTGCGTCGCAAACGGGTTGGCGCGTTTTGCGCTTGAAGAACCTGAACGTGCCTATGCCATAGCACTGGTGATCGAAGAGATTGACCAGCGCGAGATCGCGGAACGTATTGGCCGCAAATATGGCGCGACACGTGAATATCTTTCACAGTGCCGGCAGCGTTTGGCGCCGTTTATACAGCACTGTTTACAGTTGTTGCCTGACTGAAGGGCGCCGCCATGGCAGAAAAAGAGGACGATCAACAATGGCTGGATGCGCTGGCCGGTCGCAGCCAGCACGGCACCGTTGATTCGGCAACCCTAGCCGAGGCACAGCTCATACGCAAAGCCGTTCTGCGCCCTGGCCACGCACAGGAACGAGCCTTCGAAACCACCGAGGCAGGTTTTCAGAAACTGGTGGACACTGCCAATAAGCGAGGGTTACTGCGAGCTGAGCCACGCATTTGGCGTCTCATGCTGGCATTGCAGAGGCTTTATGAGGCATTGGCTCATCCGGCAGGCGTCATGGCAACTATCGCTATTGTTTTAGGCCTCGGCATCATTGTGCACTTGCAGACCGTTGAACTGAGCAATCGGTCTGAACATGACATATTGCGAGGTGGCACATCCGCCGAAAGAGTCGTTTTGCGTGTTAATGAACCGAAGGTGATTGCTCAGGAATGGCAGAGCGCATTGTTGCAGGCTGGGGTCGAGCACGCGGTGTCTTTCGAGAACCCGCAACGCATATTGATTCGCTTACGGCTGACACCCGAAGCGCTCGAACTGCTGCAGACCCGGCGCATACAACCGCCCGCCGGAGTGTGGTGCACACTGGTAATTGAATCGGTAGCGGTACGCCAGCAGTGAAATTAGCGTGCTTAGCGGTGCTGACGGTTCTGATGACCACCGTTGTTGTCGCTCAGGACGCGATCACTAGCGGAGCCGCGAATACGTCCCGGTCTGCCGCGGTAACTCACGAATTACAGAAGGCGAACGAGTTGGAAGCGTCGGCGCAGAAATTTGCTGAAACTAGTAATCATAATGCGGCACTACCATTACGAATACGCGCACTTGCTATTTATCAGGAGTTGCTCGGCCCTGAAGATCCAGATGCAGCAGAAAGCCTCCACAATCTTGCGTCGACCTATTGGCAGCTTGCCCAGTACGACAAAGCTTTACCTTTGCTTATACGGGTGCTCGCTATACTCGAAAAAGCTCTCGGCCCTGAACACCCAGCTACCGCAACAATCCTTAACAATCTGGCCGAAGTCTATTGGCGGCTTGCCCAATACGACAAAGCGTTGCCATTAAATATACGGGCTCTTGCTGTTCGCGAAAAAGTTGTCGGCCCCGTACATCCAGCTACGGCATTAAGCCTCAACAATCTTGCGGTCGCCTACTCGGCGCTCGCCCAGTACGACAAAGCGCTGCCATTAAATATACGGGCTCTCGCCATTCGCGAAAAAGTGCTCGGTCCCGAGCATCCAGATACGGCCATAAGCCTGAACAATCTTGCGCTCGCGTACTCTGCATTTGCCCAGCATGCCAAAGCTTTGCCCTTGAATATACGAGCACTTGCCATTCGCGAAAAAGTGCTCGGCTCTCAACATCCGGATACAGCGCTAAGCCTCAACATTCTGGCGTCAACCTACTGGCATCTTGCAGAATTTGATAAGGCTTTACCGTTGCTAATACGGGCGCTTGCTATATACGAAAAAGCACGCGGATCCGAGCATCCAATTACGGCCAATATCATGAGTGGTCTAGCTGAAATCTACTCGGCACTGGCCCAGTACGACAAAGCGTTGCCGTTGAAGTTGCAAGCGCTCGCCATTCGCGAAAAAGTGCTTGGGCCTGAACATCCGGATACGGCTGAAAGCCTCAACAATCTAGCGTTGACGTATTGGTATCTCGCACAATTTGATGAAGCTTTACCTTTACTCATCCGGGCGCTTGCCACTTTTGAAAAAGCACGTGGACCTGAGCACCCGGATACGGCAATCAGCCTGGAAAATTTAGCTGTAGAAATGTTTCGCCGTGATCAGAAGGGTTTTGCCATTGCGCTGGCCAAGCGCGCCGTTAATATCAAGCAGACTCAGCGGGAACGCTCGTTAAGAATAGATGATTTGGCAATGCAAAGTTACACGATCTCTGTAGAGCTCGTGTATCAAACACTCGCCCAATGGCTCACCGATGAAGGTCGCCTGGCCGAAGCCCAGCAAGTGCTGGATATGCTCAAGGAATCCGAGTATTTCGAGTTCATACGCCGTGCGGCGGGCGCCGATCCACGCAAAACGCGCGCCGGCTATACCGCTCAAGAAAAAACGTGGATGGATCGATACAACCAAATAGCTGGACGGCTTTCAGCGCTGGGCGCAGAAGAACAAGCACTAGAACGAAAAAGTAAGGCCGGCCTGACCTCCGAAGAACAGCGGCGCAAGCAAGCGCTGCTGGCAGATTTGGCAGTGGCGCAGGCGGCATTCAAGTCATTTTTGGAAGCAATGCAGAGTTCGTTTAAAGCAGAAGGACCTGCACGCCAAGCTGACATAATCGAAAGCGGTGCGGAAAACTTCAAACAACTGCAAGCGACAATCAGGGGATTGGGTGTTGATGTTGTTCTGGTGCGTTATTACGTCACCGGCAGTAGAGTGAACATGCTGGTAACCACACCAGGCGTACACTTGGCACGCCACAGTACGATAGAAATCAAGGAACTCAACCGCAAGATTGCTGAATTCGGGCGCCTGCTGCGTGATCCCGGCGTAGACCCTCGCGCTACCGCGCAGGACCTTTACCGCGTGCTGGTGGCGCCCATCGCCGCCGATCTGGAGCAGGCTGGCGCGAAGACAGTGATGTTATCGCTCGATGGTGTCCTGCGTTACATCCCGTTCGGCGCGTTGCACGATGGCGAGCGTTATCTCATTGAGCGTTGGCGATTGCCTGTTTATACCGAAGTCGCGAAAGACAGGTTGCGCGAGGCGGCCACGCTACGGTTGCAGGTTGCTGGGCTGGGCGTGACACGCAAGATTGGTGAATTTGCAGCACTGCCTGCAGTACGGGCAGAACTCAACAGTATTCTGCGTACAGGCAACAGCGGTGTGGTCTCGGGCGAGCTTTATTTTGACGAACAGTTCACCGAACAGCGTCTGCGCGACGTGACGCAGCGGCCATTCCAGTTGCTCCATATCGCCAGCCATTTTCGATTCAGTCCGGGCACAGAAATCAATTCGTTTCTTTTGCTCGGCGACGGAAAGCAACTCACGCTTGGCGATATTCGAACCGGTGGCTGGCGCTTCTCCAACGTTGATTTGTTTACGCTTTCCGCCTGCGAAACCGGGCTTGGCGGCGGCAGAGATGCGAATGGCCGGGAAATCGAAGGATTTGGCGTCATTGCCCAACAGCAGGGCGCCAAAGGGGTCTTGGCTACGCTATGGCCAGTGGTCGACCAAAGCACGTCCATATTCATGAGCCAGCTTTATCAGCGCCTTCAGGACAAACAATTCACAAAGGCAGAGTCGTTGCGCCAGGCGCAATTGGCTCTGCTAAATGGCCGGCATGCGAAGCCAGAATCGACACCGGGAAAAGTGCGCCCCCGCACGCCTGAGGCACTCGACTATAGCCCAGACCCTAAGCGTCCATATGCCCATCCCTATTTTTGGGCACCTTTTATTCTGATGGGAAACTGGCTGTAACAAACGGAAAATGGAATGAACGACTCAGCAAATAAAATTACTGAACTTGTGCGCAACAGCGAACAGCTCACCGAACTCGATCTCCTGCAATTTCCAGACCTGGTTAAGCTGCTATGCAGTAATAACGAGATCGCCGCGCTCGACCTATCCAACGTGCCACACCTGACCGAATTGGATTGTGCAGGCAACAACCTCACGGCGCTTGATCTATCCAACGTACCGCATCTGGCCGCACTGGGGTGTGACAACAACAAGCTCACCTATCTTGATCTATCCAACGTGCCGCATCTCCGCTTTCTCGGGTGCGCCGACAATCAGTTAACTCATATTGATTTATCCAACGTGCCGAAACTCCGGGTGCTGGGGGGATTTGCCAACCGGTTCACTGAGCTCGACCTTTCAAATGTGCCGCAGCTCACCCACCTCTGGTGCGACGACAATCAACTAACCAGGCTCGACCTTTCAAACGTGCCGAAACTTACCGCGCTCTACTGCCTTAACAACCAACTCACTGAACTTGATCTTGCAAACGTGCCAGAAGTTACGGATATCAAGTGCGACTTCAACAACCTCACCGAACTCGACCTTAACCGTGTCCCGCAGCTCACCTCACTCAGCTGCACAAGTAACCAAATCACCGAACTTGATGTGCGATGCCTGACCAAGCTGACCACGCTGGAATGCGATCCGTTCGTCAACATCAAGAAGGACTCTCGCCAGAAATTCAAAATTGAACAAGGAAAATTAACTATTCACTGATAGCTAGATATTAAGCAGTGCACGAATATCTTTCTCATACGCATTATATGAACGCCATTTCAGGAGTGCTGTGACGTTGCAGGAAAAACTTATGAGCCTGGAATTAGTTAGATCAAACGCAGGGTCGCGGAATGAACGGCCTAATGAAATTCCGTGATTGATCGCAAGACGCTCAAAAACAGTGAAGTTTGCATATGTGTAATCTAACGAGGCTCAATTTACCAAACTGCGCGGTTTTTTGCGCAGGTCCAGTGCAATGATAGATTGGCGTGTGGATTAGAGTGAGGCACTATCGGTAAATTCTTCATTGAGTTTAACAATCCGATCCGCATAGTACGGCCAGCCACTTTCTTCGCTCTTATCCGCGAGTTGATCAAAGTAGGTGAGTGTCATCGATAGCGTATCAAATGCGCTCTTGTCCACAATACGAAGGCGTTCAAGCAGGCACGCTTCCAACGCCTTTTTGGTTAGGCGCTCGCTACGTTCAGTCTTCAAGCAATCTTGAACGATCAGAAGCAACTCAGAATTTACGCAATTGTTATCAGTAACCGTTGGCGCACCGCTTTTCAGCCATTTCTTCCATGGATCTTCCCGCAACCATTTGCGACTCTTTCCTTCTGCAGGAGCTGGCCAAATCAAGCTGGTTTGCTCTCCAACCGGATGAAGACCCCCGGTCAGCATTTCGAAAAGGATCACCCCAACGGCAAAGACGTCAGCACGCGAGAAATCCGGCAGCGCTCCTTCCTGCACTTTTTCATACTGTTCGGGCGCCATATACGGGCGGCTTCCATATGGATGACGCAAGACGAAATAAGCATTGGCTAACTCGAAGTCGGCAATAAATATTCGACACCGTAGCGGGTAAGTTGGCACAGAGAGACTCTCACGAAAAAAGTCAATGAATACATTTTCCGGCTTCAAGTCCTGGTGACAGACTATTCCCTTCTTTGCGCAGTAAGCGAGAGCATGAACAATCTGAACCGCGATGCTTAGCACTTCGGATTCGGAGAGTGGCGTACCAGCTATTACATCGCGCAGGGTGGCATTGCGTTTGCGTGACAGGAGGAACGGAACACCGCAAACAAACTCTACGTCGAAAAAGCGCTGAATCGATGGGTGGTGACATACCGCGTAGGCGTTATTCACTTCACAAAGTACGCGGATGAAATATTTCCTCTTTTCCTCCGTAGACATTGCCGCTGCCACCTGTATCCCCTTCGCGACAACATACCTTGGGGAAACCTGTGGGCCCTGATCAAAGGTAAAGATGCTTGAGTGCGGACTCGACATCTTACCGATTAGCGGACCGTATTTGCAAAGGCAGGAGGCAACCAGCTTCACTTGATGTTCTTCAGGAAACTCCCAGAGCTTTTTCACGTGAACCTATACTGATCAGGCGAAGGTGGGCAATCTGAGCATTATAGTTAATTAGTAGATTAAAACTCTCAAAACTCCCTCAGCGCACCAGCAAACCCGTCACTCGCAGCGCCCGCCGTCCTCCGGGCGCCAGGGGTTGCTGAAGGTGCTCAACGATTCGAGGAAGACCACCAAATCAGTCTGCTCGCGCGGGCTGAGGTTTAGGGGTTTGGCGGGCAGCCCGTCCTTCGCATGCAGGCGAACGGGATCGAGGCCGGCGTAATGCCGCACCACCTCAGCGAGCGTATCGACGCTGCCATCGCGGCCATAGGGAGAAGTCAGCATCAGGTTACGCAGTGACGGCACCTTGAACTCGCCGAAACCTCCTTTCTCGATAGATGCCTGGCGGGTGTGCGCAGTGCCGGCGCCTGTGGTGTCGTCATTGTAGGAACCCAGCAGATTGAAACGGCTTTGCAGTAGTTGCCCGATTCCCGCGTGGCGTCCGGGATCGGGCTTGCCTTGCGGTGCAAAGCGCGACAGGCCGGTGTTGAAGAACGCGCCGCTGGTGAAATTGGGGCCGGCATGGCAGGTGGTGCAGCCGCCCTTGCCGATGAAAATCTTGAGTCCTCGTTGCGCCGGCTCGGAATAACTCCAGGTGGCGGGCGGTGCCGCCCGCGCCAGCGCGTCACGGAACTGATCGAATGGCGTGCGCCCGCTTGCCAGCGTCTCCTGGAAGGCGGCCAGCGCCTTTCCCACATTGACGAACACGGCCTCGTCGTCGGTCGGTGACGGATAGGCGCCAAATGTATTTCGATAGCGGCAGGATAGCTCTTTGTCGCTGCGCACCAATTGAGCCGCGTGGCGCGGCGTTGCGGCCAGCTCACGCGGGTCCAGAATCGGACGCAGGCTTTGCGACCATAAACTATCGGCAGCGCCGTCCCAGCCGTACCAGCGCCGGGCGCTGAGATTCATCAGCGTCGGCGTGTTGCGATCCAGCTCAGCCACACCCACACCGCGCCGCAGGTTGTCGGTCCAGTTGCGCTCCGGGACGTGGCAGCTGGCGCAGGATTTTGTTGCGGGGCCGGAGAGGCGCTGATCGAAGAACAGCAGCGTGCCGAACTCGATCGCGTGCGGTTTTCCCGATACCCGGTTGGTCGAATCCGGCGGCGCGGGCGCCGGCCACGGTCCATGAGAGAGGATGATGCTGATCTCGCCGTCGGTGAAAACAGGTTTGGTTACGACGCGCTCGTCCGCCGCACTGGCCCAGGGCAACAGGGTGCACACCGCGCTGAGCGCTGCGCATGCGATACGCAACGCCGTGCGTTGCACCTGACGGGTGTTTGGATTCATCATATGCAACGCCTTGCTCTGTGTTTGGTGAGTGCGACGATCCCGAAGGGGGACAAGACGCAGTGTGAGCACGTTCGTTTATTGCGGCTTGATGCCCACCGTCCGTATCAGCTTGCCCAGTCTCTCGGTTTCTTTGCGCACGTGTTCCGCGAATTGCTCAGGTGTTCCACCCAGTGGCGTACCGCCGCGCGAGGCAATGCCTTTGAGCACAGCGGGTGAAGTCAGCGCCTTATTAATTTCTGCGTTCAGCCGTAGCACGATAGCGCGCGGCACACCTGCCGGTACCCCGAAGCCCGACCAGCCGGTTAATTCGAAGCCCGGGATGCCTGCCTCGTCGAGCGTCGGCAGTTCAGGCAATGCCGCTGAACGCTTGAGCGAGGTGACGCCGAGAGCGCGCAACCGTCCGGACCGCACCAGCGGCAGCAATGACGCCATGTTGTCGCACAAGATGTCGATCTGGCCGCCGATGAGGTCGGAGACCGCTTGCTGAGTGCCTTTGTAGGGCACATGAACAATCGAGGTGCCGGTCATGCTTTTAAACAGTTCCATCGACAGGTGTGGCGTCGCCCCGATCCCGGAACTGCCAAAGGACAACTTGCCGGCGTTGGCGCGGGCATGTTCGATCAATTCCTTTACCGAACGCACCGGCAGCGACGGTGACACGGTGAGCACGTTCAGGCCTGAAAAATAGCGGATGACCGGCAGAAAATCCCTGGCAAAGTTGTAAGGCAGCTTCGAGTACAGGCTGGGATTGGTGGCAATAAAGTTTGAGATATAGCCTAACGTGTAACCATCGGGCGTAGCGCGCAACAGCAACTCATAGCCGATAATGCCGCTGGCGCCGGGGCGGTTTTCAACCACCACTTGCTGCCCCATCTGCTTGCTGAGTTCGTTCGCGAGTTCACGCGAGTTGATATCCGGGCTGCCGCCGGGTGCAGAGGGCACCAGCATGCGCACGGGTCGGGACGGGTAGGCTTGCGCGCAGGCGATGCCGGAGGCGAGCAGCGCCGATGCGGCTGCGACGGGTAACGAGAGCTTGAGCATGGGATTGTTTTTCGTTCAAACCGGTTGGGGACATTCAGTCTGTCGCAGGCGCGAGGCGACACCCTCGGCCCTGGGACTCGGGCCTGCTGGACTGAACCTTGGCGTTACATTGATGTGCGGATGACCGCGACTGGATTCGTGACTGCGGTGTCAGATACCCGAGTTGGAGAGCCCGCCGTTGATATGCAGCGTCTGCCCGGTCACGTAAGCGCCAGCCGGGCCGCACAGACTACGCACCATGCCGGCGATCTCGAACGGCGTGCCCCTGCGGCCGAGCGGAATATTGCTCGCACGATTGGGCAATTCGCGCCCGGGCGCGCGCGAGGTATCGATCTGCCCGGGAGATATGCAGTTCACGCGTATACCAAACTCCGCCAGATCCTGCGCCAGAGCCTTGGTCAGCCCGACGATCCCGTGTTTGGACGCCGCGACGTGCACGCGGTCCTTGAGCCCCAGCAACGCTGTGACGCCGGCGAAGGTGACGATGCGTCCGTCGCCCGCCAGCTTTAACGCGGGCAGGCAGGCTTTGGTGAAGACGAATGCGCTGTCCAGATTGGTGGACAGGACGCGGCGCCAGTCCTCGAAGCTGATTTCATCGAAATGCACATGCTCGCGAAGAGCGGCATTGAGCACCAGGATATCGAGGCGGCCGAAACGCTTCAACACGGCGCCGACCATTGCCTGTACCTGGGCGGGCTCGGCGACGTCAGCGACGTAGGCCTCGCCCTCCGTACCCAACGCCTTGATCTCATCGACGACGCCACGCGCCTGCTCGATATTCGAGCGCGTGTTCACCGCTACTTTAGCGCCGCCCGTGGCCAGAGATAACGCGATCGCGCGTCCGATGTTGCGCGCAGCGCCTGTGACGAGCGCTACTTTGCCGGCGAACTCATCGCCTTTATGCATGCCGGGTTCGGTCATGGTCCAATTCCTTTAATTTATTTTGATGGATTGCTGCTGCGCGTATTGCAATGACGGTTGTGGCGGCGTTCAGCGCTCGATGCCGGTCGCGCCGGCCGGCACGTCGTAGAAGGCGAGCGTCATCGAGACGCTGCTGTAATGGCCCATCAGGGTGATCACGTCGGTGATGCCGACATGGCCGAGAGCTTCGACCGCGCGGTCATAAAGACCTTTCGCCACCCAGCGCGAATTAGTGAGGCAGATCGCCATTTCGTAGACCACCTGTTCGCGTTTGTCGGAGAACGAGGTCGGCAGGCCCGAGAGTATTGCCTCGACCTTGTCGGGCGGCAGCCCGGCCGCCTTGGCGGCCCGTTCATGCGCATTGGTCGGGTAGGCCGAATGCCATTTGCTGTTGATGACGTTGACCGCAATCTCACGCTCGCGCTCGCTCAGCGAGTAGCCCTTGCGGAAATGCCCCCCAAACGGACCTATCACTTTCGCCAGCTTGGGATTGTGCACGAAGATCTTGTTCGGACCGGGCAGCCGGCCGCGCGACTCGATCATCGACCGATAGCCTTCCTGCTGCTCCGGCGTCATCCGATCATAGGGAATCTCGGCATAACGTCCGAAAGTGGGTGTCTCGGGCATAGTCTGTCTCCGCTGCTTGATAAATTAGTGGGGGCGCGTACCGTTCACGCACCGGCGCGCGGGATCTAGTCCGGAATTTTGGTCGACTGCCAGGTTACCATGCGCCAGGTTCCGTTCTGGTTTTCATAAACGTCAGTGAAGCGCACCCGGAAGGCATTCGGCTTGCCGTTGGAATTGACGCTTATGGCCGCGACACCGGTCAGCACGACCGCGTTTCCAAGATCCTGCGCTTTCACGTCGGACGGCTCCATCGAGGTATAGACGGTGCTGCCGGATTCCATCGCCCCGATCAGGCTCTGCTTGGTGTCCTGGCGCGCGGAGGAATGGGTGTAGATCAGGCCGTTGCACAGCAGGTTTTTCAGGGTTGCGATGTCCTTTTGTGCTGTCGCGGTCATGCGTTTCTTATCGAGATCGATGATCATCTGTCCATTGCCGGCCATGTCTTTCTCCTTGTGTGGGGTGGGAAATCTAAACGCTATTCAGAGTTTACTGCGGTTCGACGCCGGCGGCCTTGAGCGCGGACTTCCACACCGCGAGCTGGTCCTTCATGTAGGCCGTAAGCGCCTCCGGCGTGGAGGTTCTCGGCATGAAGCCCTGCTTTTGCATAAGTTCTCTGACCGAAGGCTTGGCCAGAACCGCGACCATCTCCTTGTTCATGCGCGCGACGATCCAGGACGGCAGACCGGCGGGGCCGACAAAGGCAAACCACGGGCCGATCGGCAGCTTTACCTGGCCCGCCTCCAGGAAGGACGGCACGTCGGGCATCAACGGGCTGCGTTCGTTCAAAGTGGTCGCAAGCACTCTGAGCCGGCCTTCCTTCGCGTGCGCCAGGACGCTCGTCGGTGTTCCGAACATCATATGCATGCGGCCGGACAGCAGGTCAGGCATGGCGTCGGGCTCCGATTTGTAGGGAACGGCGTGCATCGCAATGCCGTTGTTCAGCGCGAAGGTGGCCGTCGCTACCAGGGCGTAGGTGTTGGCGGACGGATAGTTGAGCGCTTTCGGATTGCCCTTGGCATGGGCGACCAGCTCGGCGATCGATTTCACCGGCACCGACGGATGAACCACGATGAAGAAGGTGTTGTCGCCGAGGAAAGTGATCGGCGTGAAATCCGCCATCACATCGTACGGCGGGTCCTTGCGAATGTTGGGCACGACGGCGAGCGGACTGTTGGTGCCGAACAGGAAAGTGTAGCCGTCGGCCGTCGAGCGTTTCACATCCAGCGCCGAGAGGGCGCCATCGGCGCCGGCCTTGGGGATGACGACAACCGGTTGCCCAATCGACTGCGACAGCTCCTGGCCCGTTATGCGGGCGAGGACGTCAGTCGCCGAGCCCGGCCCGAACGGGAGGACGAACCTGATCGGCCGCGACGGATAGGCCTGTCCTGAGCCAGTCGAAGCGGGCTGCGCGTAGAGCGCGGCCTGCGGCAGGAAAAGAACTGCGGCAATCAGAGCAATCAGCTTGCGCATTGAGAAACGCCTCCATTGGGTTCGTACTCGGCGGCAGTTCGCTTAATGCGACGTTCACCAGGTAGCATTTTGGGTGGCTAAGACTACGCTGCCGGGCTTGCGGTTGCAACTCTCTATCCACTGCCCGCGAGACAGCGCAGCTACAACTTCAGCAGGGTTTCCAGATTCTTCCACAGTATCCTGTCTTTCTCGTCCTGCGTGAGGGACTTCAGGCTCTGCACCCAACCCCCGGGACCGGGCTTCCATGGCACGAAGGGCCAGTCACTGCCGAGAACCACGTGCTCGGCGCCCACGCGGTCGAGCAGAAAGCGCAGCGCCTCCTCGCTGCTGGTCACGGTGTCGTAGTACAAACGTTTCTGGTATTCGCTCGGTGGCAGCGGGGTGCGTTGGCCTTCGGGGAGTCTTTCCCAACCGCGGTCGAGCCGCCCCATCGCGTAGCACGCGGGGCCGCCGCCGTGAGCGATGCAAATGCGAATATCCGGGCACGCTTCCAGCACGCCACCGCAGATCAGCACCGCGGTGACGATCGCGTCGTCGAGGATGACGCCGAGACTGTTATAAAGCCCGTGACGCGGCATGCGCTCGCGCAGAAAATTGTTTTGCGGCTGCGGGTGATAGAAGAGCACCGCGCCCATCGCCTCCGCTGCCTTGAAGAACGGCAGAAACTTCGGTTCGTCCCATTGTTCGCCGTTGACGTGGGTATCGAGCTCGGCGCCCTTCAGTCCCAGCTTGGTGACTGCGCGCTCCAGTTCGTTGATGGCGGTCTTCACGTCCTGCATGGGCAGCGTGGCGAGCCCCGCGAAACGTGCAGGCCACTGGCGTGCGGTGGCGGCGATCTCCTCATTGACATCGCGCGCCAGCGCCAGCCCCTGCGCCGCGTCGAGGTGGTAGCCAAAGAACGGCGTGTGAACAGAGAGCACCTGCACGTCCACACCCTGCGCATCCATATCCTGCATCCGTTGTTCCGGCGTAAAACGCACCTTGGGCGAGGTCAACTCGGTGCGCTTGCCACCTCCCACCATGGTGCCGGCGCCAACGCCGGGTTCGTGCCGAAAACCGTACCATTCCGTTTGCGCATCGGCCGCCTTCAATAGCGAACGCGGGACCACATGCGCGTGGATGTCGATAGTTTTCATGTAAGCGTTCTTTCTCTAACAAGTTATTGGTAGTGCGTAATGCGTAGTTGATTATGCGGCGATTGCCTGCTGTTCCACCGTCGGCGCATGCCCCATCAGCGTGGTCCTGCGCACGTCGCGCACCTCGTCGGCCGGGAACGGCCGCCCGCGGTGCATGGTCTGGCGGTTGTCCCACATCACCAGATCATTCACCTGCCATTGGTGTGAATAGACGAATTCGCGTTGTGTCGCGTGCTCAATCAGATCGCGCAACAGCAGCCGCGCCTCCGGCAGTTGCCAGCCGAGTATGGTGCCGGCGTGGGACGACAGGTAGATCGATTTGCGCCCGGTGCGCGGCAGGATGCGCACCAGCCGTTGGCGCACGGGCCTGAAGCGTTCGCGCTCTTCCTCTGTGAACTCGCGGAAACCGATGAGATCGCGCGAGAACAATTGCGAGTGCTCGCACACCAATGGCTCGATTATTTCCCTGGTTTCGTCGTCGAGCGCCTCGTAAGCCGCACCCATGTGCGCGAACTCGGTGTTGCCGCCCTTCGACGGTATGCGCACCGCGCGCAGCAGCGAGTATTTCGCAGGTATCGCCTTGAATGACGAATCGGAGTGCCACAAACGATTGCCGATGGCGAAAAGACGCTTGCGGTCATCACGCCCGTACGGCTGATTGTTGCCGTCGAGGTTCGAGACGTCGGCGAAGTTCGGCGGCAAGCGGAAATCCGCGGCATTGCGCAGGCTGTTGTTCACGGTGTTTTCCAGCGGGCCCAGCGCTTTGGTGAAAGCGAGGTGCTGTTCATTGGCGAGGGGCTGATCGTGAAACACCAGCACGGCGTGGCGGTCCATGCCGTGGTGAATTTCCTCTGCTTGAGCGGCGGTCAGCGGCTCGCGCAGGTCGATGCCGTCTACTTCGGCGCCGATGCACGTTCCCAGCGGGCGAACTTGAATGGACATGATGCGAATCTCCTTGAATCAAAGTTTCAAAACAGGGGTGGTTCTTCAACGGCCGCAAGCCGGCGCCTCAATCGGCTTTGGCGCCGGAAATCTTGACCTGCGTCCGCAATCGTTCGACTTCGATGGCAATAAATTGATTAAACTGCGCCGGTGTACTGCCCACCGGCTCTTTGTCCGCCTCGGCAAGGTGCACCTTTACAGCCGGCTGAGTCAGCACCTTTACAATTGCCTCGTTCAGTTTATTCACAATAGCGGCAGGCGTTTTGGCCGGCGCGGAAATGCCGCCCCATGACGACGTTTCATAGCCGGGCAGCAAGTCGCCGATCACGGGCGCATTGGGCAACAGCGGCGAACGCTTCTTGCCGGTGACGGCGAGCGCCTTGATTGATCCTGCCCTGATATGCGGCAGCACTTCGATCAGCGGCGCAAATATGGTGTGAATCTCGCCGCTGAGCAGCGCTATGGTCGCAGGGGCGCCGCCCTTGTACGGTACGTGCACCATCTTTCCCGCAACCATATTGTTGAACAACGCGGCGGCGAGGTGCTGCGAAGTGCCGTGTCCGCCTGAACCGTAGTTCACCGTGTGCTGGCCGCTTTTCACATAGGCAATGAACTCAGCGAGATTGGCGACGGGCAGGTTGGGGACCACCACCAGCACGTTGGAAGACGAAAAGGTTTGTGATACGTGCGCGAAATCTCGCACGAAATCGTAGCGCAGGTTCCTGTACAGGCTCATGTTGGCCGCCATCGTGGCGCCCGACACCAAATACGTGTAGCCGTCGGGCGTGGCGTTGGCGACCAGCTCTGCCGCGATATTGCCCCCTGCACCGGGCCGATTGTCGACCAGCAAAGTCTGACCGAGTACCGGTCGCAGGCCCTCCGCGAGCACGCGGGCGGTTTGATCGGTGCTGCCGCCGGCCGAAAAGGGAACCACCAGTCTGAGCGGCCGGGTAGGCCAGGTCTGGGCGAACACCGGGAATGCCGCCTGCGCCAACAGCAACACACCGCTGATCACCGCCGTACGTATCGTCAACATGATGGTCTCCCTGGTTACCGTCGCTGCACCTGCAAAATGCAGGCAATTCGCAGGCAATTCAATCCGGCCCTGTTCGTGCGTGTGCCCGCTGGCGGCGCGCGCTGATCCGGCGCGGCCGATCCTGGGTGCTTTATTGAATCGTGTTTGCAATAGCTTACCCGGCAATCTGGCGCATTTCCAGCGCTATCGACAGCACGCTGCGTCAGGAGCTGTGGGAAAGCGCTTGCCGAACGTGGGCCGCTGGAATAGATTGCCCGGTGCTTGCCCGCTCAATCTGCTCACGACCCAACCGCATTGTGGGTCTGTCCGGCGGAGGCGAGAGCAAGCAGGGAGAAGCAAATCATGCGCATCGTACTGATCGGGGTCTCGCACTGGCATACCCCGTTTTATTCCACCCCGGTGCTGGCGATGACCGATGCCGCGATCGTTGGTGTCAGCGACCCCGATGCCGCGCGCGCGGCGCCGCTGGCCGCTCAGGCAAAGTGCCCGGTGTTTACCGATTATCGGGAGATGTGTGCGCAGCTCAAGCCGGACTTCGCTTTCGTGCTCGGCCGCCACTGCGACATGGCTGCAGAGGCGCGCTTTCTGATCGACAGCCGCATTCCCTTCGCGATCGAAAAACCCTGTGCAGTCAATGCCACAGAGGCGCAGGACATCGCGCACCGCGCCGCAAGCGCCGGCGTGTTCGCCGCGGTGCCGCTGGTGTTCCGCTACTGTCCGCTCATCGCTACCATACGTGAGCTCGCCGCGGGGGAACAAATTCAGTATCTGTCGTTCAAGTTCGTCGGCGGCATGGTCGATCGCTACCACCAGCAAAACGTGGAGTGGGTGATCGATCGTGCGACTTCCGGCGGTGGGCCGCTGCTGAATCTGGGCATTCATTTCGTCGATCTGTGCCGTGTGCTTTTGGACAACGCAGAGTTGACGGTGAGCGGTGCGATGATGTCCAATCGCGCCGCCGGCCTGACCATCGAGGATCACGCCATCATGCTGATGCATGGTGGCGGCGCGAGTTGCATGGTCGAAACGGGCTATCTATATCCGGCGCCGAACTCGGTCTTCGACATGCATTACAGCATTCGCACCGAAAAACATTATTTCGCCGCGCGCGACAACGGCATGCTGGAAATCGTCACCAATGACCGGCAACGCACCACGCGCGAGATGAAGCTGACCAACGTGTTTTTCTACCCGGAGTTCGTCCACGACACATTGCGCCGGGTGCGGGAGGGGCGCCCGCCGATCGCGAATCTCGCGGACAATGCCGCCTCGGTCGCGTTGATCGAAGCGGCCTACGCGATGTCGCCACTCCCGGCGAAGCAGATTAGCGCCCCATAAACACGGGTTTACGTTTTTCCATGAACGCGGTGCGGCCTTCGGTGTAGTCCGCGCTGGCGAAGCAATCGTCCACCACGCGTTCGCATAGAGCATGGTCGCGCTGGCTATCGTCCTTGGCAATTTCGTTGAGGCACGCCTTCACCGCTTTCAGTGTGAGCGGCGCGTTGCCACCGATGCTGTCGACGTAGTTGGCGACGTATGCTTCCAGCTTGTCCGCCGCCAGCACCCGGTTCACCAGGCCCATGTCCTTGGCTTCCTGCGCATCGAACTGGCGCGCGGTGTAAAAAATCTCGGCCGTGTTTGCCGGCCCGACGATGTCGACCAGGCGCTTTAACGCGCTGTATTTGTAGCCCACGCCGAGCTTGCCGGCAGGGACGCCGAAGCGCGAATCTTCGCTGCAGATGCGCAGATCGCAGGTGAGCGCGGTGCCCAGCCCGCCGCCCATGCAAAAGCCGCGAATCATCGCAATCGTGGGCTTCGGGCATTCGAGCAGCTTGGTGGCGATGGTGACGGAGACTTTGTTGTATTCGGCGACGGCTTCAGCGGTGGCGCGCTTTTCCTTGAATTCGCTGATGTCCGCGCCCGATACGAACGCTTTGTCGCCCGCGCCTTTTAATACGATGACGCGGATCGCTGGATCGGCAATGAAATCGTTCAGCGCGATGTCGAGCCCCAGCCACATGTCGAACGACATGGCGTTGCGTTTGGCGGGATTGTTGAAGGTGATCCATCCGGCGGCGCCGTCTTTGTGCGCGAGGAGTTTTTCGGTGCGAGTGTCCATGGTCATCGGTATCCTTAAAATTTGCTACGGTTTGTCCGGCAACAGGGCCACGCCTTGCGCGACCCAGGCATCGATTTGTGCGGTGCTAAAGCCTATATCCGTCAGCACCTCACGCGTGTGTTCACCCTTGCCAGGCGTTTGCATGCGGATCGACAGATCATGTTCGCCCATCTCCAGTGGCAGTCCGGGAATGTTGGCGCGTTTGCCGTTCTGAAAATGCATGTCAAGCATATGGCCGCCTTGATTCAGATGCACATCGTCAAACAGATCAGACGGCCTGGCGAGTGGCGCAAACGGAATGCTCAATCGTTCCAGCACTGCGGCCATGTCGGCATACGTGCGCAGCTTGACGATGTTCTCGACCACCGGCGCCAGCCGGTCGTGCTGTGCCGCGCGCTGCGGATTGGTTTTGAGCGAAGGGTCGGCGAGCAGATCACCGAGTTGGTATTCCTTGCAGAAGGCGCGCCAGTGATTGTCGCTGGTGATGGCGATGAAAATGGTTTTTGCGTCCACGGTGGTGAAGGTCTCATAAATGGCCCAGGAGCTCAATTTTTCCGGCATCGGCGGCGGCTCATTGCCGGTGACGACTTGTCCGGTCATGTGTTGCGCCACCATAAACGCGGTGGATTCAAACAGCGCGCTTTTTACCAGTTGCCCGCGCCCGGTGCGTTCGCGCTCACGCAGCGCGGAAAGGATGCCAATGGCGCCGAACATGCCGCCCATGAGATCGACCACCGACGCGCCCGCGCGCAGCGGCCGGCCGCGCGGCCCGGTCATGTAAGCCAGTCCGCCCATGAACTGCACCACTTCATCCAGCGCGGGGCGATGTTCGTAGGGGCCGCCCAGAAAGCCCTTTAACGCGCAGTAGATAAGCCGCGGGTTGCGTTTTGACAGTTCGTCGTACCCCAGGCCGAGTTTATCCATGGTGCCGGCGGCAAAGTTTTCGATCAGCGCGTCCGCGGTGGCGATAAGCTGGTGCACGATGGTTTTGCCGGAATCTGATTTCAGGTCGAGGCAGATGCTGCGTTTGTTGCGGTTGTAGAGCGGGAACATCCCCGCGCCAAATCCGCCGTTGTGGCGTGTGCGCTCGCCTTCGGGTGGTTCAACTTTGATCACATCTGCGCCCAGATCGGCGAACACGACCGAGCACGAGGGTCCCATCACGGTGTGGCCCAATTCGATGATGCGCATGCCGGCAAGCGGCAAAGGTTGTGTGTTCATGATGACCTGATGATTTTTCAGCAATAATTCCGGCGCGTCGGATCGCTTGCGCCCATTTTACGGCTTCGCTGCGCAGAAACGTTGCGAACGCCTCGCGTGTGCGGGTAGAAACTGCGCCGTCTTCGGCGATGAAAACACCTGCTGCGCGTCATGGGGATTCGCCGCCTCGCAAATTCAGCGTGCGCGCCCACGCCTGCATGCCGTAGTGAAACGCGATAAACGCGCCGAGTTCCATGATCTGGGCTTCGCTGTAGTGGCGCTTGCCTTCGGCGTAGAAGGCGGCGTTTACGGTTTGCGGGTTGGTGTACATCTCATGGGCGTAGCGCAGCGCCCATTTTTCAGCCGGCGTGAAGCGTGCGTCTTTTTCGAAATCCGCCGAGCCGGCGTCGATGCGCGCTTCGGTCAGCCCCTGCTGCCGCGCCTGTGACGAACGCAAGGCGGCGAAATAACCATCACCCGCGGTGCGCGCGAGTTGCACGCGGATGATTTCTTTCAGGCGGTGATCGATGCTGCCTTCGGTGTGCGAGACCCGCATCGCCTGCAACAGCGCCTTGGCGTAGGCGGGCACGCGCGCGAGTATGCGGGTGAAGCGGGCATCGGGAACCCCCAGCGCGTCGCAGTGCGCGAGCAGCGCCTGCAACTCGGCATCCACTGCCCCCGCGGGTGCGAGCGGCGAGATGTGCGGCGCGCTCATGCTGCGCTCCGTGCCGCCGCGAGCGTGGCAGGGGCATCGCCGTAGAGGCGCGCGGATTCCGCCTGATTCACCAGCCGCCCGTCGGGCGCAAACATCGGGTAGAACCTGAGCGAGCCGAAAAACGTGTGATAGCCGATGTTAAAGCCGATGAACGCGCCAAGTTCGATGATTTCCTCTTCGCTATAGTGCAGGCGCAGCGCGTCATGAAACGCGGCATCGATTTTTTCGGGATCGAGCGCCATCCATTCGCTGTAGCGCAGCGCGATCTTTTCGGCGGCGCTGAAGCGCGCGCTGTCCGCATAGTTCGCAATCGCCTCGTCGATATCGTTTTCGGTCAGACCCTGCCGCTTCGCCGAAGCGGACCGGACGTTGCCTCAATACACGCACGAGGCCATGCGCGAGAGTTGCACGCGGATGATCTCTTTCAGTTTGTGATCCACGCTGCCGCTGTTGAACACGGTATCCCAGGCCACGAACATCGCCTCGCACAACGCAATGTTGTGGCCCATCATGGCATGAAAGCCGGGATCGGGCGCCTTGTTGATAAGGCATTTTTCGATGTACGGTTTGAGCCGCGTGTTTTTCAATTGCTCGATATCGAGCATGGTGATGTTGGGCATGGATGATCCGTGGTAAATTGAAGTCGTCATTTTAACCGGAGCAAACATGTTCAGTCTCAAGGGAAAAGTCGCGCTGGTAACCGGTTCCACCAAAGGCATCGGCAAATCCATCGCTGAAGAAATGGCGAATGCCGGCGCGAAGGTAGTGATCTCCAGCCGCAAAGCCGATGCGTGCGATGCGGTGCGGGCGGAGTTCGCCGCGCGCGGGCAGGAAGCGATGGCCGTCGCGTGCAACGTGGGCGACAAGGCTGCGGCGCAAAACCTGGTCGATACCGTCATCAAGCAGTGGGGCCGCATCGACATCCTGGTATGCAATGCGGCGTCGAACCCGCATTTCGGGCCGTTGGCCACGGCATCCGATGAGATGTTTGACAAAATCATGCAGACCAACGTCAAGAGCGTATTCTGGCTCGGCAACATGGTGCTGCCGCAGATGGGTGAACGTGGCGAAGGCGGTGCGATGATCATCATCTCCAGCATCGGCGCGTTGCGCGGCAGTCAGGTGCTGGGGCTTTATGGCACATCCAAAGCGGCGGAAGCGGGGCTTGCCCGCGCGCTGGCGGTGCAGTGGGGGCCGCAGAACATCCGCGTCAACACCATTGCGCCGGGATTGGTCAAGACCGATTTTGCCAAAGCGCTGTGGTCGGACGCGGCGCGGCTTAAATCTCGCGAAGCGACAACGCCGCTGCGCCGCATCGGCGCACCGAAAGACATCGGCGGCGTGGCGGTATTTCTGGCGTCGGAGGCGGGGTCTTTTGTCACCGGGCAAATGATCGTGGTGGATGGCGGGGTGACGATTGCGGGGTCTTGAAGTTCTCGATGAGATTGCCGCGAGTTGCAGCGCAAGGGAATCGACGATGCGCTGATGAGTACTGGCGCGCGCGCGACCCTTCATCCTTGACCCGGAACGCCAGCGTATCTACAATGTAGAAACATACGGGTTTAACTTGGGAGGAAGCTATGGACGCGGTTATCAGAAAATGGGGCAACAGTCCTGCGGTGCGGCTCAATGCGTCCGCAATGAAGGTCGCTGCATTCGACATTGAGCAGCGCGTGACGATCAAGGCCTCCAAAGGGCGCATCGTCATTGAGCCTGCCGATAAACTTGAGTTCAAACTTGAAGATCTGATGTCCCGCATCACCCCTGAAAACATTCACGGTGAAGTCGATTTTGGCGGCCCCGCAGGCAAGGAAGCGTTGTAGTGGCAAGGCGGGCTTACGTGCCAGATGCAGGCGACGTAGTCTGGCTTGAATTTGACCCCCAGGCAGGTCATGAGCAAGCAGGGCATCGCCCGGCGCTGGTAATGAGTCCGTCCGTGTACAACAGCAAGACAGGTTTGATGATCTGTTGTCCCCTGTCTACAAAGATCAAAGGTTACCCGTTTGAGGTGCGGATCGAAGCGGGTGGGCAGGCGGGTGTCGTACTCTCAGATCAAGTCAAGTCACTGGACTGGAAGGTTCGCAAGGCCAGGAAAAAGGGATCCGTTCCCGAAGCAGTCATGTTCGAGGTCCGAGCCAGGATCAAAGCGCTGCTGCTAATCAAGTAATAGCCCGTAGGCCGCAATGCTTCGCTTCAAGTGTTCCCTTGTGCCGTTGCACCGCATGCACACAAAAAAATAATGGAAAAACAACACCGTAACGTCCTCGTGCTCTCCGCCTGTCAGGCCACGCTGCAAACCGGCGGCGTGACGCTGGTTGCGATCACCGGGCTGGCGGGTTTTGCGCTGGCGTCTGATAAAGCGTTTGCCACGGTGCCGCTGACTTGCTACGTGATTGGCTCGGCGATCACAACGATTCCGGCGTCGATGCTGATGAAATCGATCGGTCGCCGCGCGGGCTTTCAGGTGGGCACCGGCATCGGCATGCTGGGTGCTGCGTTATGCGGGCTGGCGATTTACCTGGCGAATTTCTGGCTGTTGTGTTTCGGCATGATGGTGATGGGTTCGTATACCGCGTTTGGCAAGTATTACCGTTTTGCCGCCGCCGATGTGGCCGAGCCCAGATTTCGCGCCAAGGCGATTTCGCTGACGCTGGCGGGCGGCATCGTGGGCGGATTTGTCGCGCCGGAAATGGCCAAGCGCACCAAGGATTTATTTGCCGAGCATGTGTTTCTGGGTTCGTACCTGTCGCTGATTGTGGTGTGCATGATTGCTGCGCTGCTGTTGAGCCGGCTGGAAATTCCACAGTTGTCGGAACAGGAGCGCAAGGAAGGCGGCCGCCCCTTGCGCGAGATCATGCGCCAGCCGGTGTTCATCGTGGCGGCGCTGGCGGGGGCGTTGTCGTACGGCATCATGAATTTGTTCATGACGTCCACGCCGCTTGCGATGCATGCGCACCATCACCATTTCAATTCGGCGGCATTCGTGCTTGAGTGGCACGTGCTCGGCATGTACGGGCCGTCGTTCTTCACCGGCTCGCTGATTCAGAAATTTGGCGTGCTGAAGGTGATCCTCGCGGGTATTGCGCTGTTGTTCGTGGCCGTGTTGTGCGCGCTGGCCGGCACCGGCGTGGTGAATTTCTGGCTGGCGCTGTTCGTACTCGGCGTGGGCTGGAATTTTATGTACGTGGGTGGCTCGACGCTGCTCACCGAGTGCCACACGCCCGCCGAGCGCGCGAAGACACAGGCCGCGAATGACTTCGCGGTGTTTGTCACGATGTCGATTTCGTCGATGTCGTCGGGACTGTTGCTAAACGCCAGCGGCTGGCACGCGGTAAATTACGGCACCATTCCGTTTTTGTTGCTGGCGCTGGGCATGACCTCGTGGCTGATTTGGCTGCGGCGTAGCGGCAACCCGGGTGTTGCGCCGGTGGCAGCGCAGGCGAGCCGTCAATCCTGACGTTTTGCGCAAAACTTTGTAACGAATTGTGCCGGTGCATGCTCGTCTTCAGAATATGATCATAAGTATATGTTTTTAAAGGAATTATTATTTTTACGCTACACCCAAGAGAGTTGTAACCGCTGGCACGGAACGGCGTTATTGGATGAGTGCCTAAGCCATGCTGGAAATTCTTCATTCTTCAGACGCCGACAGGCACACGCAAAGGAATTGCAATGATTAAAAAAATGACGGTGATTTTGAGTGCGCTGCTGTTGATGAGCGGCGCGGCCACCGAGGCATTTGCGCAGATAGCGCCCGACGCGCTGGTCAAGAGCACGGTCAATGAAGTGTTGGGCGTGATCAAAGCCAACAAAGACCGGCGCGTGCTCAACGACGTGGTGGAGAAAAAAGTGCTGCCCCATTTTGATTTCCAGGCGATGACGCGCCAGGCGGTGGGCAGACACTGGCGCGAGGCGGTGCCCGCGCAACAGCAGTCGCTGGAGAATGCGTTTCGCGCACTGCTGGTGACGACTTACACCACGGCGTTGACGCAATCGAGCACTGCGGATCAAACCGTTGAAGTGCGTCCGCTGGTGGTGCGCCCTGCGGATGATGACGTCACGGTGAGAACACTGGTGAAAGATTCGTCACGCAAGCCGCTGGCGGTGGATTACCGTCTTGCCAAGACCGCCAACGGCTGGAAGGTTTACGACGTGGTGGTCGAGAACCTGAGCCTGGTCACCAACTATCGCGATTCGTTCAACAGCGAAATCGGCAGGTCGGGTATCGATGGCCTGATCAAGGCGCTGGACGCAAAAAACCGGGTGAACGCCGCAGGTTGATTCACGCGTTATCGCGCGGGGCCGAAATTTTCAGTCCCGAGCCTATCCGTCAATTGCGCATGCGCGTGATTCGCGTGACCTCGGGCACTCGCCGCAACTCGCGCATGATACGCGCCAGATGCATCCGGTTCACTACCTGCAGGGTAAATTGCATGCTGGCATATTTGCCGCCATCCTGCGGTTCGACGGCGACATTCTGGATATTGGATTCCGCGTCAGCGATGCTGGCAGCTACCTGCGCCAGCACGCCGCGCTGATTGGCGACGACGATACGTACATTCACATCGTGCAGCTTGCTGGATTCGTTGTCCCACTCCACGTCAAGCACGCGCTCGGGTTCGGCGTGCGATTTCGCCAGCACCGGGCAATCGTGGGTGTGTATCGCCATACCCTGACCCTTGCTGATGAGACCGACGATGCGGTCCCCCGGAATGGGATGACAGCACTTGGAGAACTGCAGCGCCATGCCTTCGGCGTCGTGTATCACCACCGGCCCCATGGCGGGATTTTCGCTTGCCACGCTCTCGCGTATTGACAATAACTGGCGCGCCACCACCACGCCATGGCGTTTGCCCAGGCCTATGTCGGAGAGAATGTCCGCGCGCGACAGGGCATTATTGTCGCGTGACAGCTTCAGCCACTGCTGCTCGGTTATGACGTTCAGGCTGGACTTGAAGGCCGACAAGGCTTGATTCAACAGCCGCTCGCCCAATTGCACCGATTCATCGAAGTGCATGGTTTTCAAAAAATGACGGATGTGCGCGCGCGCTTTGGCGGTGGCGACAAAATTAAGCCACAGCGGATTGGGCTTGGCGTGCGATGCGGTGATGATCTCCACGCGGTCACCGTTTTTGAGCGCTTGCCGCAGTGGCATCAGTTCCTGGTTGATCTTGACCGCGACGCAGCGGTTGCCCACGTCGCTGTGCACGGCATAGGCGAAATCCACCGCGGTGGCGCCGCGCGGCATTGCCATGATCTTGCCCTTGGGCGTGAACACGTAGACCGCATCCGGGAACAAATCCACCTTCAGGTGTTCAAGAAATTCCACCGGATCGCCCGGCTCGCCATGCATTTCCAGCAGGCTTTGCAGCCACTGGTGGGTTTTTTTCTGCATCTCGGTGATGGATTGATCCGAGCTTTTGTAGAGCCAGTGCGAGGCCACGCCGGCTTCGGCGATTTTGTGCATTTCCTGGGTGCGGATCTGCATCTCAATTGGGCTGCCGAAGGGCCCGAACAGATGCGTGTGCAGTGACTGATAACCGTTGGCCTTGGGGATGGCGATGTAATCCTTGAATTTTCCGGGTATCGGTTTATACAGCCCATGCAACACGCCCAGCGTGATGTAACACGCGTGCGCATCCTTGACCACGATACGAAAGCCGAACACATCATGCACTTGCGCAAACGACAGATGTTTGTCACGCATCTTGCTGTAGATCGAGTACAGATGCTTCTGGCGGCCTTGCACCTGCGCCGCGATGCCGTTATCAAGCAGGCGTTTTTCGATGCTGGCGAGCACCTTGCCCACCACCTCGCGGCGGTTGCCGCGCGCGGCGGTAACCGCCTTGGTCAGCACGCGGCAACGGTCGGGATACAGGTATTTGAACGACAGATCGTCCAACTCCTGATAAATGCTGTTCAGTCCCAGGCGGTTCGCGATAGGCGCGTAAATTTCGAGCGTCTCGCGCGCGATGCGGCGGCGCTTGTGTCCGGGCACCGCCTCAAGCGTGCGCATATTGTGCAGCCGGTCGGCGAGTTTGATCAGAATGACACGCACGTCGCGCGCCATCGCCAGCAGCATTTTGCGGAAGTTTTCAGCCTGCGCGTCTTCGCGCGACTCGAATTCCACCTTGTCGAGTTTGGACACGCCATCGACCAGCTCGGCCACCGGCTTGCCGAAGTTGCGCAGCAGATCGTTTTTGGTGACGGCAGTATCTTCCATCACGTCGTGCAGCAGCGCTGCCGTCAGCGCTTGTGAATCGAGGTGCCACTTGGCCAGAATGCCGGCGACCGCCAGCGGATGCGAGATATACGGCTCGCCGGAATTGCGAAACTGGCCGTGGTGCGCCGATTCGCTGAATTGATACGCAGCTTGCAGCTGCGAGATATCGTCCGGCTTAAGGTAGCCGGCGCATTCCTTGAACAGTGCCGCGCCGTCGGGCATCCCGGAATTGTTGCGCCACAGTGCTTAAAGTGTTGATTTTACGAGAATTTCTTTGCCATACTTGCCTGCCGCCATCTCGCGCAGCGCGATCACGGTGGGCTTGTCGCGATTGGCTTCCACCATCGCTTGCGAGCCGTTGGCGATCTGGCGCGCGCGAAAGGTTGCGGCTAGCGCCATCTCGAAACGGTTGGGGATGAGTCTGAGGCAGTCTTCTACAGTGATGCGGGCCATGGTTTTCCAGTCATCCAGTTGTAACACGGTCGATTATCGGGTGGGCGGATTCAGCAGTTGATCGATGATTTCGCGATGGCGCGTGATCTGGCGTTCGCGCTTAAGCCTTTCGGCAACCACAATCGCAGCCAGTTCCCGCGCCGCACGATCAAACGCCTGGTTGATAATAACATATTCGAAATCAATGAGATGCGCGATTTCTTCGCGCGCATTGCGCAGGCGTTGTGCGATCACCTCCGGCGCATCGGTGCCACGGCCCTTTAGCCGCGACTGCAGCACCTCGTAGGACGGCGGCACAATGAAAATACCAATCGCGTCACTGTGCGTGCGCCGCACCTGAAGCGCGCCCTGCCAGTCGATTTCGAGCAGGATGTCCTGACCTTCGGCGCGGCGCTCGCTCATCCACTGGTGCGAGGTGCCGTAGTAATTGCCGTGTACCAGCGCGCTTTCCACGAATTCACCGTTCGCGCGCATGCGCTCAAACGCCGCGACATCGACAAAATTGTATTCGCGCCCGTTGACTTCGCCCGCGCGCGGCGCGCGCGTGGTGAACGACACCGACAGGCGCACCTGGGGATCGCACTTTAACAGCGCCGCCACCAGGCTGGTTTTACCAGCGCCGGAGGGCGCGCTTACGATGATGAGATTGCCTGTCACTCGATGTTCTGTATTTGTTCGCGCATTTGTTCAATCAACAATTTTAGATCCATCGACACCTGCGTAATGTCAATGTCAGCGGCTTTAGAGCCGAGCGTGTTGGCCTCGCGATTTAACTCCTGCATCAGGAAATCCAGCCGTTTGCCTGCGGCACCGCCTCGGGCGAGGATACGCCGCAATTCGGCCATGTGGGTTTTAAGCCGCGTGAGTTCTTCATCGACATCGATTTTGCCGGCGTAGAGCGCCACTTCCTGACGGATGCGTTCGTCGTCGGCATTGGCCAGCGCATCGCGCAGACGCTGATTGAGTTTTTCCTGGAATGCGGCAATGGCGGCGGGCATTCTGGGCGCCACTTCCTGCACGCGTTTTTCAATCGCGGTGGCGTGTTCGAGTATGGCGTCTTTCAGTTTTGCGCCTTCGCGCGCGCGCGCCGCCGTGAATTCATCCAGCGCCGCAGCGGTTAACGTGCGACAGACGCGGTGCAGCGTTTCCGCCGGCAAGGTGTCTGCGCCCAGCATGCCGGGCCAGCGCAGCACATCGGCCGCGCGCAGCGTCCCGGCTTGCGGGAACACCTTGAGTACCTGCGCATTGAGCGTGGCGAGCTGCTGCAACATCGCTGTATTGAGCTCTGCTGCCGCGGGTGTGGTTGCCGATGCCGTGAGCGAAATGCGGCACTCGATCTTGCCGCGCGTTAATTTTGCCGCAAGCAATTCACGCAAAGCCGGCTCAATCGCGCGCAATTCCTCCGGCAGCCTGAACTGAATGTCGAGGTAACGGTTGTTCACCGCGCGAATTTCAACGGTCAGCGTGCCGGTAAACGCGCCATCGGCCAACGCCTGGGCCGCGACCGCGTAACCGGTCATACTGCATATCGTGGAGGATGCGCTCACGTATAATCCGCTTTCAATGTTTGAACCGGGAAGATAGCATGAGCACACGCCCCAGCGGAAGGAATCCCGACGCATTACGCGCGATCCGCATCACGCGGCGTTACACCTGCCATGCCGAAGGCGCGGTATTGATCGAAAGCGGCAACACCAAAGTGCTGTGCACTGCCAGCGTGCTTGAAAAACAGCCGCCGCATCTGCGCGGCACCACCCAAGGCTGGGTGACGGCGGAATACGGCATGCTGCCGCGCTCCACGCACACGCGTATGGATCGTGAGGCGGCGCGCGGCAGGCAATCGGGCCGCACTCAGGAAATTCAGCGCCTGATCGGCCGTTCGCTGCGTGCGGTGGTGGATTTGCAGGCGCTCGGTCCGCGCGCGATACATCTGGATTGTGATGTGCTGCAAGCCGATGGCGGCACGCGCACGGCCAGCATCACCGGCGCCTTCGTCGCGCTGCACGATGCGGTAAGCGGCTTGCTGGCGAAGCAAATTATCACCGCGACGCCGATCCGTGATCATGTGGCGGCGGTCTCCGTGGGCATCCACGCCGGCACACCGTTGCTCGATCTTGATTATGCTGAAGATTCCACCTGCGACACCGACATGAATGTGGTGATGACCGGCAGCGGCGGCATGATCGAAATTCAGGGCACCGCTGAAGGTGCGCCGTTTTCGCGCGCGCAAATGGATGCCATGGTGGAACTTGCACAAAACGGCATCCGCGCGTTGATCGCCGCGCAGCGTGCTGCGCTGGCGCAGGCATAATAGTTCATAACCTATTGTTTTAAAATAAATTGTTGTGAACCTGGACAAGCTGGTCATCGCCTCCGGTAATGCCGGAAAAGTGCGCGAATTTCGCCAGTTGTGTGAGCCGCTGGGGATGACGATCCTGTCGCAATTCGACCTGGGCATTGTTGACGCGGACGAGCCGCATTGCACCTTTGTCGAAAACGCTCTGGCCAAGGCGCGTCATGCGAGCCGCGCGTCGGGATTGCCGGCGTTGGCGGATGATTCGGGCATCTGTGTGGCGGCGCTGGGCGGCGCACCCGGTGTGCACTCGGCGCGTTTTTGTGCGCCCAACGAACAAGGGGCGCGTTATGCCGCAACGACGGATGATGCACCCGCGGGTGACACGCAGGATGCGCGCAACAATGCGAAGTTGATCAAGATGCTGGAGGGCACGGCCAATCGCAGCGCGCATTACACCTGTGTGCTGGTGCTGGTGCGCCACGCTGAAGATCCCGAACCCATCATCGCTGAAGGGCGCTGGAACGGCGAAATTATCGCCGCGCCGCGCGGAGAGGGTGGCTTTGGTTACGATCCGTATTTTTATCTGCCGGCATTAAACAAGACTGCAGCGGAATTGCCGGCGCACGAGAAAAACGCTATCAGTCATCGTGGACAGGCGCTGGCGTTGCTGGCGGCCCGGCTGTGCCGGGGCGTGAGGGGTGAAGCGTGAGGCGCGAGGGAGCGTCGCACGATTCAACCAGTATGGCCTTGACAGCTGCGCCTAGCGCTTCACCCCTCACGCCTCACGCAAAACCGCGCTTCACCGCGCTGCCGCCGCTGGCGCTCTACATCCATATCCCGTGGTGCCTGCGCAAATGCCCGTATTGCGATTTCAATTCGCATGAGTTACGCGGGGCGCGTGGCGAAATTCCGGAGCAGGCGTATGTGGCCGCGCTGGTCGCCGATTTAGAGCAGACGCTGCCCCGCGTGTGGGGCCGGCGCATCCACAGCGTGTTTTTCGGCGGCGGCACGCCGAGTTTGCTGTCGGGCGCGGCGGTGGACGCGATACTCGCGGCGGTGCGTGCGCGCCTGCCGTTGAATCCCGATGCGGAGATTACGCTGGAGGCGAATCCCGGCACGGTGGAAACGCAGCGCTTTCGCGATTACCGGGCGGCCGGGGTGAATCGTTTGTCGCTTGGCATCCAGAGCTTCAATCCGCGCCACCTGAAAGCGCTGGGGCGCATCCACGACGACACGCAAGCACGGCGCGCCATCGACATTGCGCGCGAGCATTTCGATAATTTCAATGTGGATTTGATGTACGGCTTGCCGCAACAAAACGTGGCCGAAGCGCGCGCCGACGTCGAAGCTGCACTGGCGTTCGAACCGCCGCATCTGTCGGTCTATCATCTGACACTGGAACCCAACACCTACTTTCATCGTTATCCGCCGCCACTGCCGGATGACGATACCGCGGCCGAAATGCAGGCCGAAATCGAAGCGCTGCTGGCGGCGCGGGGTTATGACAATTACGAAACCTCGGCATTCGCCCAGCCCGCCATGCGTTGCCAGCACAATCTGAATTACTGGCTATTCGGCGATTACATCGGCATCGGCGCGGGCGCGCACGGCAAGCTTTCGTTTGCCGACCGCGTGGTGCGCGAGGCACGCTACCGCCAGCCCGTGCAGTTCATGGAACAGGCCGCCGCCGGCAACGCGATGCAGGAAACACACGAGGTCGTTGCCGGCGAGCTTGGTTTTGAGTTCATGATGAATGCGCTGCGCCTGAATGGCGGTTTCGACCTGCGTTTGTTTACCGAACGCGCTGGCGTGCCGCTGACCAGCGTGTTAAAACCGTTGCAGGCGGCGGAGCAGCGCGGATTGATCACGCGGGATCATCAGCACCTCGCGCCGACGCGGCTGGGGCAGCGCTTTCTGAATGATTTGCTACAATTGTTTCTCCCGGATTAGATAAGGAGTACGGTATGCATGGCGTCATCAAAACAACCCTCGGCGCGGCGGCGCTGGTCATCATGGCGTGCGCGCCGGCAGTGGCACAAACCCCTGCACCAGGCGCAGCACAGGCCTCGGGCCAAGCCTCAGTGCAAGCCTATCCCAACAAGCTGGTGAGATTTGTGGTGACCTATCCGCCGGGCGGCAGTTCCGATGTGATGGCGCGTATTATCGGCCAGCAGTTGAGTGAATACTGGGGCCAGCCGGTGATCGTCGAGTCGCGGCCGGGGGCAGATGGTTCCATCGGTATGGAGTATGCCTCGAAACAAGCGGCGGACGGTTACACCTTTCTGCTCGGCAATTTCGGTCCGGTCGTCGCCAAGCCGCTGCTGGCGAAAGTGAATTACGACTGGCAGAAGGATTTCGCGCCGGTGTCGCGCATTACCAACTCGGCGAATATTCTGGTGGTGCCGGTGACCCTGCCGGTGAAGGATGTGAAACAACTGGTGGCGCTGGCAAAAGCCCGCCCCGGTGAGTTGACCTACGGCACCAGCGGCCCCGGCAGCATGTCGCACTTCGCGGGCGAAATGTTCCAGCGCATCGCTGGCGTTAAAATGATTACGGTCAATTACAAAGGCAATGCGCTGGCGATTACCGACATCATGGGCGGTCAGATCACCACCATGTTTTCAGACGCGGTGCCGGCGATGCAGGCCATGAAAACCGGCAAGCTGCGCGCGCTGGCGGTCACCAGCGAGAAGCGCTGGCCCTTTACCCCTGAATTGCCGACGCTGGCCGAAGAGGGCCTGAAAGGTTTTGCGGCGGTCAATTGGTGGGGCATTCTGTTTCCGGCGGGCGTGCCGCGACCGATCATCGACAAGGTCAATGCCGATCTGGTCAGGGCACTGGCGACGCAGAGCGTAAAGTCGCGCCTCGGTGATCTCGGCGTCGAGGCCATATCCAGCAGCCCGGAGCAGTTCGGCGCCTTTATGGCGAGCGAAACCGCGCGCTGGGGCAAGCTCATCAAGGAAGCAAATCTCAGGGTTGAAAAATGATGTTGCAGCGAGCGATCAGCCGTGCCGCACGTTGAGTGACGTGCCGGTTCATTCAATGGACATCAATGATTTAGCGTGCACGCTGGGCGAAAGTTTTCTCGAATCGCTGCCCGAACCCGCGTGGGTGAAAGACCTCGGGCATCGCTACGTGGCGGTAAATGTCGCGTTCCGCAGGTTGTGCGAGTATCAGGCCGGTGGCGCCGAGCTCGAGGTTATCGACGTTACCGATTTCAATCTGTTTCCGCTGGAAATCGCGGAACACAGCCTGCAGGAAGAACTGGATGTGATGACGACGCGCGAGGCGAAGCGCGGCGAGTTGTTCATTTTTAATCTCGCGGGTCAGGCGCGCCAGTTCGAGACCCGCCGCATGGCGTTGCTGGACGACAGCGGCGCCGCCATCGGCACGCTGGGCATGGCGTTCGATGTGACGGATCAGGCGCGGCACCTGCTGCAGGTGGGAGAGAGCGAGCGCCAGCTTTCGCAGCTGGTGGGCAAACTGCCGGTGGTGGCCTATCAACGGCAACCGGATGCCGATTGGAGCATGGTGTTTATCAGCGACGGCTGCCGTGAGCTCTCCGGCTACGAGCCGGTGGAATTTATCGGCAATGCGGTACGCACCTGGGGCTCGATCATTAACACCGAGGATTTGGCGGGCGCCTGGCACGACGTGCAAAATCAGCTCTCCGAGGGCGCCACCTACAGCATTGAGTATCGCATCATGTTGCCGGATGGCGAAGCGCGCTGGATACGCGAGCGCGGCGTCGCCATCAGCAGCGCCGAAGGGGAGCTCACATCGCTGCTGGGCGTGATCATGGATTACAGCGAGACGCGGCACTACCTTGACGAGATGGTGCATCGGGATACGCACGATACACTGACCGGTGTCGCCAACCGGCCTTTGCTGGCGGATCACCTGCGCTACGGCATCGCCTACGGCGAGCGCTACAATCGCATGGTTGCCACTTTCGTTGTCAATATTGATCACTTCAAGTATGTGAATCAAAGTCTGGGACACGACGCCGGTGATGAGCTATTAAAAAGTGTCGCGCTGCGGCTGCGCGGCGCGCTGCGCGACCATGATTCTCTGGCGCGGCTGGGCGCCGATTCATTCGCGATGACGCTGATCGATATCGATAATCTGGGCGGCGCCGCGCAGGCGATGACCCGCATATTGGGCGCGGTGCGCGCGCCGGTCATGCTCGGTGAGCAAGAGGTGGTGGTGACGTGCAGCCTGGGTTGCGCGTTGTATCCCAACGACGGCCTCGACCCGGAAACGTTGTTGCGCCGCGCCGACACCGCGATGCGGCACGCGCGCAGTCTCGGCGGCGATTGTTATTATTTTTACTCGGCGGCCAGCGATAAACGCACCGAAGAGCGCTTGTATATCGAGGCGAATCTGCGGCACGCCATTGAAAAAGGCGAGTTGCTGGTGCATTACCAGCCGCAGGTGTCGGCACAGGATGGCCGCTTGATCGGGCTGGAAGCCTTGGTGCGCTGGCAGCACCCGGAGATGGGCATGGTGTCGCCGGTACGCTTTATCCCGGTGGCGGAAGAAAGCGATATCATCGTGAGCATCGGCACCTGGGTCATGGAAGAAGCCTGCCGCGAAACCAAGGCCTTGATTGACGAAGGATTCGCGGTGGGGCACGTTGCGGTGAATCTGTCGCCGCGGCAGTTTCGCGATCGGAATCTGATCTCGAAAGTGTCTGAAATTCTGGCGCGTACAGGGTTGGCGCCGGAGCACCTGGAACTGGAAATTACCGAAGGCCTGATGATGAAGGATGTCGATGCGGTGGTTCTCAAACTCCGGGAACTGAAGAATCTGGGCCTGCAGATGGCGATCGACGATTTCGGCACCGGCTATTCGAGCCTGAGTTATCTGCGGCGATTTCCCATAGACCGTCTGAAGATCGATCAGTCCTTCACGCGTGAAGTGACTTCATCCAGCGATGGCGCCGCCATCGCGCGCGCGGTGATTCAACTCGGCCACGCGCTGGAGCTGCAGGTGATTGCGGAAGGTGTTGAAACCGAAGCGCAATTGAAATTTCTGCGTGAGAACGAATGCGACGAGATCCAGGGCTATTTATTTTCGCGCCCGCTGGATCCGTCTGCGCTGCGTCAACTGCTGTCGGCGCGTGCCGAGCCGGATGCGTCGGGCAGTCTGCTCTATGCGCCGCTGGCGGCGCGTTTAAAAACAATATCCCAAACTCCGTGACCGAGTCTTAACCCGCGCGCTTCGAATTTGGTGCGCGGTCTATAGTCCGGGCGCGGTGCAAAATCTGCCGCGGTATTTTCAAGCGCGGGCGTGGCGCTGAACACCGCCAGTATCTGCTGCGCGTATTCATGCCAGTCGGTGGCGGCGTGCAGATAGCCTGACGGTTTTAATTTGCCGGCCAGCGTCGCGGCCAGCGGCGCCTGGATCAGCCGCCGTTTTTGATGGCGTTTTTTCGGCCACGGATCGGGGAAAAAAATGTGGATGCCATCCAGGCTTGCCGGCGCGATCATGTGATGCAGGACTTCCACCGCGTCGTGCTGGATGATGCGCACATTGGTGAGTGCCAGGCTCTCGATGTGTTTGAGCAGACTGCCCACACCCGGCGTGTGTACTTCGATGCCGAGATAATCGTTTTGCGGCAGCGCGTGCGCGATGGCTGCGGTGGTTTCACCCATGCCGAATCCGATTTCCAGAATTTTCGGCGCAGCGCGGCCGAACACCTGGTCAAGGTCGATGCAAAATTGTGAAAATGCCACGCCGTAGCGAGGTAACAGTGTCAGGTGTGCGCGGCTCTGCGCGTTGGAGATGCGGCCCTGGCGCAGTACGTAGCTGCGGATGTGGGGGTGGGCGTGAGGCGGAGAGGTCACGGTGCCAGCGGGAGCCTTGAACAGTGCGCGGGGCGCAAGTCACAATGATTGCCGACGTGCAAACTTAAAAGCTTCACCGCAAAGACGCAAAAACGCAAAGGAAACGCAAGGAAAACCCTGGCCTTTCTTTCCTTTGCGTGTCGTTCTTTGCGTTTTTGCGTCTTTGCGGTCGAGGGGTTGATCTTGTTCAAGCTACAACGGATCAAGATAGTGCCATTGAACTCTGAACGCTCAACCTGCCTTGCCGCCCGCTATCATGCCGCCCGTCGGCGAACTCGGCGATGCCGAATACAGCTTTTTCGGCATGCGTCCCGCCCGCCAGGCCTCGCGTCCGGCTTCGACGGCTTTTTTCATGGCGCTGGCCATCAACACCGGGTCGCGCGCGGCGGCGATTGCGGTGTTCATCAGCACCGCGTCACAGCCCAGTTCCATTGCAATCGCCGCGTCGGAAGCCGTGCCCACGCCGGCATCGACCACCACCGGCACCTTGGCATTTTCAATAATGATTTGCAGATTCCATGGATTCAAAATGCCCATGCCGGAGCCGATCAACGAGGCCAGCGGCATCACCGCGACGCAGCCGATGTCCTCCAGTTGTTTGGCGATGATCGGGTCGTCCGAGGTGTAGACCATCACCTTGAAGCCGTCTTTCACCAGCGTTTTTGCCGCGCTGATGGTTTCGACCACGTTGGGATAGAGTGTTTTCGGATCGCCCAGCACTTCGAGTTTGACCAGGTCGTGGCCGTCAAGCAGCTCGCGCGCGAGCCGCAAGGTGCGCACGGCGTCGTCAGCCGTGTAGCAGCCCGCGGTATTGGGCAGCAGGGTGAATTTCGACGGTGGCAGTACTTCCAGCAAACTCGGCTCGCCGGGATTTTGGCCGATGTTGGTGCGGCGTATCGCCACAGTAATGATTTGCGCGGCACTGGCATCGACCGCTGCGCGGGTCTGGGCAAAATCCTTGTATTTGCCGGTGCCCACCAAAAGCCGCGAGCCGTACGCCTTGCCGCCGATCAGCAGCGGGTCCAGATTTTCATGCGCAGTCATAGGGCATCCTTTTTCAGGTGGTTTTAACCGCCACCGACGGCTACCACGATTTCAATTTTGTCACCGTCGGCAAGCGTATGCTCGCCATGGCGGCCGCGCGGCACGATTTCGCCATTGCATTCTAGCGCTATGCGCTTGCCCGCGAGTCCCAGCGCCTCGATCAGGCCTGCGCAATTCAGCGCATTTTGATACTGGCGCGATTCGCCGTTAACGGTCAGGGTTATCACGGGAAATAATTGGGCGGTTCGCCGCAAGCCACGGTAGTGTGCGAAGCTTTCCTCAGAGTCGGAACGGCTATTTTACCGGGTTCGCGCGCGATCACAGCCGTTTCCCGATAGCGTTAGGTAAATGCATGATTTCTTGCTAGAATTTCGCGCTGACTGGATTTCGACCGGAGTACGTATGTTGAACTGGATGGGCACGCAAAAGACTGCTGACGCGACAACCTTGCTGAAGGACGTGCACGAAGTTATCGCCGCGTTGCCGGCCGACGATGCGGTAGAGGCAGTAACGCAAATCACCGCAGCGCTGGAAGCCATCAACTGCTCCGCCATGCTGACACTGGAGGAGCGCTACGACGACATCTACCTGCTCGACGCCGCCGTCGTGGCGCACACCCGCCAGTTGCTGCGTGAATATCTGAACACATCGCGGCAGACCCGAAGCCGCGAGGCTGCGTTGTGGAATGGCGCCTACAACTGCTGGAGCGAACTGGCCACGGCCTACGTAATCTGCGTGCAGCGTTATGCTGACGATGCGGCAAGCGCCACGGTATTCAAAAAGCTGGCGCGGGTGGCGGTGGCGCGCGCGATGCGCGCGTTGCGCCGCCAGTTGCAGTGGTTGCGCATCCGTTATACCGCGCCGGTGCCGGCGATCTGGATAGGCCTGGTTAATCTGTACGCCTACATTGAATCGGAAAACATCGACGAGGAAATGCTGATTTATCCCGGTGAAACCTCCACCATCAAGCGTGAGTTTCTCAAGGTATTGATACAGTCGTCGCTGTCGTGCGAAAACCTGCAACCGCCGGGGCAGGATCTATCATCGTTTATTGTCAACCGCTATTCGCCGCACTTTGTGATGTCCAAAACGCCGGACGCCGGCTGTACGCACTGGTTCGATCTCAAGCATCCGCAGCCCATCGCGCGCATCGGCCGCGCGCCTTCGCCGGATGCCGATTTACGATATTTTGGCGCCGGGGCGGCGATGGAATTGCTGGGCGAAGCACTGCGCTTTATCGAAGAAGCACAAGAGGTGCCTGAAGACCTGGGCTTCACGTACGGCATTGAGTTGCCGTTTTTGACGCCAGTGCTTACGCAAATGTATCAGGATTGGTCGGGCACGCCGGCGGCGCGCCAGCACACACGAGAAAAATCCAATGCGCGTATTACCGTGGTGCCGGGCTTCAAGGAAATTATCGACGTGCTCGAAAGCGCGGCTGACGATCCCTTTGACTTCACCGAAAAATCCAACGTCGAAAGCTGGGTGGCCAATGACATCAGCAGCAGCGGCTTTGGCGCGGTAATTCCCTCGGTCAGCGGCGATTGGGTGAGCGTGGGCGGCATCGCGGGCATCGAAAGCGACATCGCCGGCGAGTGGTCCGTGGGCATGGTGCGCCGGGTGTCGCGGCTCGACGACGGACAGCAGGAAATCGGCGTGCAACTCATCACCCGCAAAGCGATGGCGGTGCGCATGATGCGCGAAGACACCTCGCGCACGATGCGCGTGACGCAGCGCATGCCGCTGGATCATGCGATCCTGCTCACCGCCGATGCCGCGCAGCAGAAAGGCGTCGAAGTGCTGGTGCGCAACGCGGCCTCGTACAGCACCGGCAATGTGCATATGCTGGCCGGTGAAAGCGTGCTGCTATTGCAGTTTAATGAAGTGATGGAAAAAAACGCGGCGTGTGCGCGCATCAGTTTCAATGTACTGGGAATTGAGTCTTAGGGCCTGTTAACAATTAATTCGCGAGCGCGCCAGGGACGATTGGGTTTGGTAAATAAGGAGCCAATGGAAATCATATCGCTGTGGCGTATCAAGGACTCCGTGCTATCTACCACCCAATCGCCCTGGCCCTACGGGTTGCTGCCCCAATCGCCGCTTGCTGCGTTGCTTGCCTTGGCAATATTCGCGATATTGCCTGCGGCAAGCGCCTTGCCAGCGACGATTGGGACAGCAACGCATCTCACGAATTAATTGTTAACAGGCCCTGGGCCTCGAACACGCGGGTGTAGTTCAATGGTAGAACGGCA
>CAMATZ010000022.1 GCA_945861275.1 Bordetella parapertussis | reverse complement strand
GCCGGGATGCAGGCAACCTTGGAGTATCAACTCGCGGCGCTCCTCGTGAAGCCGTACACGATTCCTTCAAGCACGGCACCGTCGTTTCTTCCGGGCGGTACCAATTGGATACCCGTTGACCCGGTATTCGCACCCGCTGCCGACCGTTTTGCCAATATGACCGAAGTGGTTGGCATGGAAATGGCCGGATTTGCCCCGTCATTTGTATCAAACAGCGGTGTTCACTATGGGGCACGTCAGGAAGTTTACATCGAAGACCAGCCCTTTACGCGTGGCACCTATGCGGCGGCTGGCGATGTAGTAGCGAACCCCGGGACTAACGATGTAGGCGATACGCACAGCCTGGTATTGCTGGTCGATTCGCTATCGCTGATGGCCACGATGGAAAAACTCGCACCCGCGATCACCATAGAAAGTGCCCGTCAGATCTACGCGGCGATGTCCAACACTGCCGCACAGACTGTCAGGAGTAGCGGCCCGGACGGTCAAGGCAAAGCCGAAGGCGACACGCTTGAGAGAATGCTCGACGCCCTGCGCAAACTGGTGCTGGGGCCGGCTATTGAGCCCACGCTCAATGAAGACCAGATGCGTCAAGTGCTGCTAGGCAACACATGGCACGATGCAACACTGCGCACTAAGTTCCAAAACAACCTGAAAGACCTGCGTGACTACATCAACACCTACGTCGCCAACAACAGCGCGCCGTTCACCATCGACAACTTGACGACTATCGGCAGCAAGCAACTGGCCGCCATTGCGGCAAGTTCGGAAGCCATTGCTTACCGCTATGCGCTACAAGAACTCAACCCTTTTGCAGTGCTTGGAGACACTGCTGCGGCGGATTTTTACCAGCCCAAAAACATGAGCGGCAAACTCGACCTCTACAACGCTACTGACCGCACCGGCACGATGACCACACAATGGATCACCGACCGCGCCGCGTTCCTCGTCTGGAAAAATATCGCGAATACGCAAAACACGCTGACACACAGCAGCGGGGTTACTGTGCTGCAGAGTGCGCTGATAGACGAGTCGCTACGCTACATTGATTTAGCACATAAGATCCACATTGGTATCGTCCCGCCCGGAGGCACGGTGCTTGCGCTTACTGATGTAAGTCGCTTCGTCTTCGGAGGGGACAGCATCGACGTCCTGACCGGCGGCGTCAGTGCTGACGGCCTCTACGGCGGCAGCGGCACGGATCTCCTGATAGGAGGGCGTGACGCGGACTACCTCGAAGGTGGAAGCGGCCACGACATCTACGAATACAACACCGCCTTGTCGCTGATTGGATCGAACGACGACGGCGCGGACGTGATTCGCGACACCGACGGCAAAGGCGTTCTGCGCTTACTCTATCAGCCGCTGGTGGGCGGGTTTTTTGCGCCGAGATGCACTGTTATTGCCGACGCCTCGGTCAAAGTATCTGAGAACCAGTGGAAAAGCGCCGACGGCAAATTCATCTACACCAAAGATGGTGCCGACCTGCAGGTTACCTACAATTCCGCATTGCTGTTGGGGCAAACACAAACCGCCAGCACCATCACCCTCAAAGACTTCCGCGACGGCGACTTCAACATCAATCTGGGCACGCGCGGTGAGCGCGCGACGCCCACATCATTCAACTACGAATTTGTCGGCGACTTCGCCCCTTTGGAAACCACCGTCAATCTGCCGGTGAACTTCACCATCGATCCCGCCTGGCTCAGCTACCAGATAATGGATACGCACTACGATACGAGTGAACCCCCGGTCGCCATCAGCTACGACATCAAATACACCCTCGCGGACGCAGCACGCAACCCGCAACCGGGGGAGCCGGACATTAACCGTATAGACAGCCCCAGAGACACCACCGGTAACGACCGCATATACCTGCTTGGTGGCAACGACTTCTTTGGCGGCAACGGACACTTCAGCGCTGCCGCGGGCGGCAATGACTGGGTGAGCGGCGGCATCGGGCGCGACATCATCAGGAGCGGCGCGGGCGACGACCTATTGGAAGGTGGCGCCGATGGCGTAAGCGAGGGAATCATTGGCGGCGACATCATCGCCGGCGGCGACGGCGATGACGATCTGTACGGCAATGTCAAAATCACCCTTGAGCAAGCCATTGCCGAAGGCGCCACCGCCACCGGCAGCGGACTAAAGGGCGACTGGCTAAACGGCGGCATTGGCGACGACTACATAGTCGGCCATACCGGCGACGACGTACTCCTGGGTGGCGTGGGTTTTGACGTACTTGTAGGCGGCGCTGGTAACGACGTACTAAACGGCGAGGACGACTTCACCGCAACAAGCCTGGACTGGACGGTAAGCAACGGCAGTGAATTCTTTACTCGTTTCTATGAGCCCGTCACTGACAACAATGTATTTCCATTTAGCGGCTCTGCTGATGTGCTCTACGGCGGCGCAGGGAACGACTATCTCTTTGGTGGATTCGGTGACGATTTACTGTATGGTGAGACGGGCGATGACACGCTGTCCGGTGGCGCTGACAACGACGTTCTCGTGGGAGGCGATGGCGATGACTCGATAACCGGCGACTTCGGCACCCTTGTTTTTCATGCGGCTGGTGCTTTTATCCAGGGTAATGACTACCTGGACGGCGGCGCCGGCAATGACTGGTTACAGGGTGAGGGCGGCGATGACATGCTGTTCGGCGGTGCGGGCAACGATACCCTGCTTGGAGACGCAACCTATCTGAATGGGGCGCTTAACGGAAACGACTATCTGGCGGGCGGAGATGGCAACGATACTTTGGCCGGGTTTGGCGGCAACGACGTCCTGATTGGCGGCTTGGGCGATGACGCTCTGGTGGGCGGCGCTGGCAAAGACACCTACATCTTCAACCGGGGCGATGGCGTAGAAATCATTTTTGACGAAGATGATCGTGACGGCAATCTTGACGAGCAAGGCAACAACACCAACCCCAACAAAAGCACCATCGTATTCGGCGACGGCATCAACCAAAGCCAGCTCACATTCCGCCGCGGCAGCCTGATGATCGACCTGGGTGAGGGTGACGCCATCCACCTCTCCCTACCCGACGGACAGGATGACCTTGCCGCCACGCGGCTGTTCGGCAGCCTGCAATTTGCCGACGGCAGCAGCATGAGTTTCGAGGACGTGCTGGCGCAGGGTTTTGACATCGACGGCACTGCAGGCAACGACAACAACGAGCCGGGCGAACCGGATTCCCTGATAGGCACCAGCGTCAGCGACCGTGTACGCGGTTTTGCCGGCAACGACGTGCTGGATGGGCGGGGCGGCATCGACATACTGACGGGCGGCAGCGGTAACGACACACTTTACGGCGGTGCAGGGCAGGACACCTACCACTTCAACCGCGGCGACGGCAGCGATGTGATTGATGACTTTTCCACCGACACCGCCACTGCCGCCGAGGCCAGCGTGCTCGCGCTGGGCGCCGGCATCAGTCGCAACCAGCTCAAGTTTCGTATCCGTGACGGCCTGATCGTCGATCTCGGCCCCTCCAGTGCAGATGATCCGTTCGCCGCCAGCGATCAAATTCGCTTTGTTGGATTCAACGCCAGCGTGCCCAGCCTTACTCCGGTCGTCGGCGAAATACGCTTCGCCGACAGCACCAGCATGACCTATGCCGACATTCTCGCGCAGGGCTTCGACCTTGACGGCACCGCGCTCGACGACGCCGGAGTCAACGCACTGATCGGCGCTGCCACCAATGACCGCATCCGCGGCTACGCGGGTAGTGACGATATTGCGGGCGGCGACGGCAACGACCTGCTTACCGGCGACAGTGGCACAGACACCCTGGACGGCGGCGATGGTAATGACGTGCTCGACGGGGGTGCGGGCAATGACCGGCTTCTGGGCGGCTTGGGCAGTGATGACTACCGCTTCATCACTGGTGATGGCAGCGACACCCTGATCGAAGGCTCGCTATACGTGGCGGGCTTGGCCGATCCTGGCACGGCTGACCGCATCGTGTTCGGCGCCGGCATCGCGCGCGCGGACGTCGCCTTGAAGCGCCATGCCGATGGCAGTTTGGTTGTGGCTTATGGTTTGGGGGATGAAATTCGCGTTGAAGGGCACTACAGCGTGTCCGGCGCCGCTATTGAAAGCATTGTGTTTGCGGATGGCGCAGTGATCACCCAGCCCGAACTCGACGCTTTGCAAGTCAGCGCAGTGGAAGGCACAGCCGATGCTGATGAACTGTATGGCACCGCTGGCGACGACGTGATGCGCGGCTACGCAGGAAGTGATTATCTGGATGGCGGGCCGGCACCAGAAAACCGCGCGCCGGGTGCGCCGTTACTGACGGGCAATGACCGGATGGACGGGGGCATGGGTGCGGACACCTACGCCCTCTACTGGGGCATGGGCGCGGATCGCATTATTGAAGCGGTGGATGGACAGACCAACACCCTCACGTTGCTGGAAGGCGCGACTGTGGAGAGCGTAAACGCAAGCCGCGAGGGGGATGACTTATTGGTCACGCTGCGTGGCAGCAACGATGGTGCGCGGGTGGAGGGATTTTTTGTGAATGGCGGGGCGGCTTCCTGGCAGATCGCCAGTGCAGCTGATGGCAGCCAGTCATTGCTCGATTGGTACACTGCACAAAGCACCGCGGACAATGCGGCTGCAATCAATGCCATGGCGGACTACAAACAGCGCGTGCTGGCAGAGTGGCGCGCGCAGGGGCAGTCTGATTTTGCGTTGCCCACGCACGCTTACGTGGGCTCTTCAAGGTCGCAAACCACGATACAGTGGTACCGTTTTGGTCCGCCGCCGCAGCCCGCCACAATCCACGTGAGTGCCCCGGAGACGTATTCCTCCATACAAGGCCTTGGCAAGCGGCAGGGTGCCCACATTGTGCCTGTGGGCGGGCGGGACATCGTGCATCATCGCCTGGTGACGCCGGCTGTAGAGTCGACAGTGTCGGATGCCGCGGTCATTGGCACCGAATGGAGTGCGGCTGCTACGTCGAACTTTACATCGTATTCGTTCAATGCCGGGGTTGCCGGATCGTTCAGCCACGTGCGCAGTTACAGCTCCGTTGTCCCAGACGACGACAACCCTGACACCCCTGGATTCAAAGTCTATTCTACCGAGATATCCAGCTCAGAAGGCTGGGCATCAATATTCTTGCGAACAGACAATCTGGGACAGTTTCCGTTAATCGTGCATCAATCGGTCGAAATCCCGGTCGTCGAAGAAATCACCGCTGGCGCCAGCAGCAATCAGATTAGCGGCGTGCTCGATGATAGCAGCGATCACGTTGCACTGATCGATGCCGGCGCGGGCGACGATACGGTAACCGCAGGGGCCAGGGATTTTGTATTTGGCAACGATGGCAACGACAGCATCAGCGGCGGGGCCTATGCGTTTGGCGGGGACGGCAACGACACGCTTACTCTTGGCAGCATTATGGCGGGTGGAACGGGTGACGACGCACTGAGTGGCGGCGAGGGGGAAACCCTCTTCAGTGTCCGCGCTGCTGACGCAGGCTCGGACACCGTGCAGGACGTGAACGGGATCTCGCTGCATGATTTTGCAGTAAAGGCGGGGCTGGTCGAATCCGAATCCAATTTTGTTTACGGCGGAAAATATCGGGTCGAAGGAGAGGCTAGCGCCCGGCTTCAGGGTATGCTGGAAAATCGATTGGGCGGGCATAGCGCATTTTTCCACTATATTGATGCTGCCTTTACCAGGCTGCAGGATGTCCCGCTAGGGTTCGTTATCCCGGGAGATACCACTGGTTTTCTGCGTGGCGTGCCGGATCTATTTTACCCAGGGCCTTATCGTAGCGATGGCTATTACACCTGGGTGTACAACACCGTCGATGACATGATGCGCGATTTCAATACCCTGGGCCTGCCGTTTAGCCCCGCGTACGTGCAACGGATAGCCGAGGTTGTGGATTTGTCTTCGTTCACGGCGAACAATTACGCGGTGTTGCGGCCTTATTTCGAATCAGGCGTTCTCGAATCGGATGTGGTGGAGCTTGCAGATTTTCGGGTAGGCGTCGATCAACTTACTGTCAGCCTCGGGGCGGCGGACAGTATTTTTGCCGGACATCGATCGTTGCACCTGGCATGGGGCGCCGACAAAGTTATCGATATCGAACTACCCTTGGCCACGGACTTGATCGGCTACGGGATTGAGCAAGTGCGCCTTGGCCAACAGTCCGTGTACATCGGTGATCTGATCAATCTGGCAGCAGCCAGCGACAACCATGCGCCGACTTTGGCCAACGCCATTGTGGATCAGGCGGCGAGCGAAGACGCCGTATTCAGCTACATCATACCGGCCAACACCTTTGCCGATGTCGATGCAGGTGACACACTGACCTACAGTGCGACCAAGGCAGATGGCAGCGCATTACCCGCCTGGCTCACCTTCAACGCCGCTACCCGCACCTTCAGCGGTACGCCTGTCAACGGGGACGTAGGCGCTGTCAGCCTTAAACTCACGGCAACCGATGGGGCGAGCGCCAGTGTGTTCGACACCTTTGAGGTCACGGTCGCCAACACTAACGACGCCCCCACGCTGGCTAACGCGATAGCCGATCAGTCGGCGACCGAAGACGCTGGCTTTAGCTACACGGTACCGGCCAACACCTTCGCCGACGTTGATGTGGGTGACACCCTCACATACAGCGCATCCCAAGCTAACGGCAGTGCTCTACCCGCCTGGCTCACCTTCAACGCCGCCACCCGCACCTTCAGCGGCACTCCGGCAAACGGGAACGCAGGCGCCTCCAGCCTTAAACTCACGGCAATCGATGGCGCGAACGCCAGCGTGTTCGACACCTTTGAGGTCACGGTCGCCAACACTAACGACGCCCCCACGCTGGCCAACGCGATAACCGATCAGTCGGCGACCGAAGACGCTGCTTTTAGTTACACGGTACCGGCGAACACCTTTGCCGATGTTGATGTTGGCGACACACTGACTTACAGCGCGACTCAAGGCGACGGAAGTGCATTACCGACGTGGCTCAGTTTCAACGCTGCCACCCATACATTCAGCGGCATGCCGATGAATGATGACGTGGGCACGCTCAGCGTCAAGGTAAAGACGATGGACGGCGCTGGCGAGAACGTGTCGGACAGCTTCGATATTGTGGTGGCCAACACCAACGATGCGCCCACTCTGACCAACGTGATAGCGGACCAATTGGCGACCGAAGACGCCGTATTCAGCTACACCGTGCCTGCGAACACCTTCGCCGATGTCGATGTCGGTGACACGCTGACCTACAGCGCGACCAAGGCAGATGGCTCAGCACTACCCACCTGGCTCAACTTCAATACCGCCCCCGTACTTTCAGCGGCACGCCGTTGAATGAAGACGTGGGCACCCTCAGCATCAATATAAAGGCGACGGATGGCGCAGGCGAAAACGTGACGGACAGCTTCGATATCACGGTAGCCAACACCAACGATGCGCCCACCCTGACCAATGCGATAGCGAACCAGTCAGCGACCGAAGACGCAGCATTCAGCTACACCGTGCCGGCCAACACCTTTGCCGATGTCGATGTCGGTGACACGCTGACCTACAGCGCGACTCAAGCCAACGGCAGCGCACTTCCCACGTGGCTCACCTTCAACGCCATCACCCGCACGTTCAGCGGCACGCCGTTAAACAATGACGTGGGTACGCTCAGCCTTAAAGTAATGGCGACGGATGGTACAGGCGAAAACGTGACCGACAGCTTCGACATCACGGTAGCCAACACCAACGACGCCCCGCTGGCGGTAGCCAACATCGTCACGCTCAACGAGAACGCCACCAGCGCAAATCTGGTGGCGAGCCTGCTCGCCGACGACAGCGACGTGGATGTGGGCGATACGCTGCGCATCAGCGCGGTCAATACCACGGGCACGGCGGGTACGGTGACATTTAACGCAGCGTTACAGACCCTGACCTACAGCGCCAGCGCCGCTACCCACAACGCCCTCGCTCAGGGTGCGAGTGCAACCGACAGCTTCACTTACACCGCCGCCGACGGCAGCAACGCCACTGCAACCGCCACCGTCACTGTTACGGTGACTGGTGTGAATGATGCGCCAACTGTTGCCAACGCGCTGCCAGACCAATCCGCGGTAGCTGGCGCGGTGTTTAGCTACGCCTTTACAGCCAACGCGTTCAGCGATGTCGATGTGGGCGATGTCCTGGCCTATAGCGCCACGCGCGCCGATGGCAGCGCATTGCCAGTGTGGCTCAGCTTCAACCCTGCCACCCGCACCTTCAGCGGTACACCGGCGACACCGGATGCCGGCACGCTCAGCGTCAAAGTCACTGCCACTGATCCGCATGGCTTATTGGCAGCGGACCTGTTCGACATCAGCGTCGGTGCATCCTCCACGCTAACCGGCACTGCGGGCGCCGACACGCTGACCGGAACCGCAGCCAACAATCTTATCAATGGTCTGGGCGGCAACGATACCCTCAACGGCTTGGGGGGAGATGACACCCTCAATGGCGGCGCCGGTAACGACAGCATGGCTGGTGGAACGGGGAGTGATACGTATGTTATTGATTCTCCATCAGATATTGCGACCGAAGCGGCGAACCAAGGCATCGACACCGTCAACAGCAGCGTCACCCGAACCTTGGGTGCGAATCTAGAGAACCTGACATTAACTGGCGCCAACGCCATCAATGGCACAGGCAATGCGTTGGATAACGTGTTGCGAGGCAACAGCGGCGCCAACGTACTGAGCAGTGGAGCCGGCAACGACACCTACTACGTCAGCAGTGGTGACACCGTCACCGAAAGCAACAATCAGGGCACGGATTCCGTATACGCCGATGTGTCGTGGACCTTGGGCAACAATATCGAGAACCTCACGCTCACCAGTAGCGCTGCGATTAACGGCGCCGGCAACGCGTTGAACAACGTCATCACCGGCAACGCAGGTAACAACACCCTGAACGGCGGCGCGGGTGCGGATACGCTGGTGGGCGGCGCTGGCAATGACACTTACGTGGTAGACAACAGCAGTGACGTGGTGACCGAGAACTTGAACGAGGGCACGGACGCCGTTCAAGCAAGCGTGACCTACACCCTGAGCGCCAATGTCGAGAACCTCACACTGACGGGCACTGCTGCGATCAGTGGCACCGGCAATGCACTGGACAACCTGTTCACAGGGAACGCCGGGAACAACACCCTCACCGGTGGCGAAGGCAATGACACGCTGAACGGCGGCGCGGGCGCAGACAGAATGGCCGGCGGCTTGGGCAACGACAGCTATGTGGTAAATGTGACGGGCGACACCGTCACCGAGGCGGCGGGGCAGGGCACGGACAACGTGCAGGCAGGCGTCACCTACACCTTGAGCGCCAATGTCGAGAACCTGCTGCTAACCGGCAGCGGGGCGATCAACGGCACCGGCAACGCGCTGGATAACATACTCATCGGCAACAGCGGCGCCAACCTACTCACCGGCCTCGCCGGAAACGACACTTACTTCATTGCCGGATCTGACAGCGTGACCGAAAGCGCGGGCGGCGGTGAAGACACCGTATACAGCAGCGTGACGCATACGCTGGCCGCCAATGTCGAAAACCTGATCCTGACCGGCACCGCCGTGCTCGGCGCTACCGGCAATACCCTGAACAACCTGCTGCGCGGCAACGCAGGCATCAACGCCCTTACCGGCAGAACCGGTAATGACATGATTGAGGGTGGTGACGGAATCGATATATTGAGCGGTAGCGGTGGCAACAATTATTTGAACGGACAAGCCGGCGCCGACGCGCTTATCGGTGGCGGTGGCAACGAGATTTTTATCGGCGGGACAGGAAACGACGCAATAATAACCGGCAGCGGCGCCGACATCATCGCCTTCAATCGCGGGGACGGCAGCGATACTGTGGCACCTAGCATCAACCAGAACAACACCGTCTCGCTGGGTGGCGGCATAACCTACGCCAATCTATTCTTCCAGAAAAGCGGCAACAACCTGATTCTTAAAACCGCAGGCAGCGCGGCCAGCGAAAGTCTGACGTTCGCCAACTGGTATGCATCAACCACTACCCACAGCATGCTCAATTTGCAAATAGTGGCAGAGGCCAGTGCGGATTTTGATGCGAGTTCCGCCAACCCGTTGCGTAACAAGAAAGTGGCCGAGTTTAATTTCGGTGCGCTGGCAAACCAATTTGATGCCGCGCGCGCGGCAACGCCGGGCCTGAGCGCCTGGGCGCTGAGTAATGGGCTCGCCGCCTTTCATCTGAGCGGCAGTGACAGCGCGGCGCTGGGTGGGGATCTGGCCTACCAGTATGGCCTGTACGGTAGCCTGGCCAATGTTGGCACGCTGGGGGCTCAGAACGTGTTGGGCGACGCGCAGTTTGGCAGCGGGCTGCAGGCCTTGCAGGCCCAGCCCAACTTGCAGGCAGGCATCGCCAGACTAAGCTAAGGCACAGCAAGCACTATCCAAAGGATCTGCATTCCGTATGCTGCAAGATAAACCCGCAGGCATGGGCATCGCCGCCCGTCTCTTCGACACACCCGCCGACCCTCGCGATTTCGCCCCCGCGCTGATGCGCGTGCGTGAGAATCCGCCGTCACCCTTTGCGGGCTGGATGCTCAAAGTGCTGCTGGTGCTGTTTACCTGTCTGCTGGCATGGGCGGCATTGAGCAAGCTCGATATTGTCGCAGTGGCTACAGGTAAGCTGGTGCCGCAAACCTATCTGCGCATAGTGCAGCCTTTCGAGCAGGGTATCGTCAAGGAGATTCTTGTGCGCGAAGGTGAAACGGTGCGCGCGGGGCAGGTGTTGTTGCGCATGGACCCGCTGTTGACCGATGCCGACCGGCGTGTGGTCGAAAACGATTTGAAACTCAAACAATTGGGTTTGCGGCGCATCGACGCCGAAATGAGCAGCACAACCATCCTTCGGCGTACGGATGACGACCCCAGCCTGCTGGCGCAAGTCGAAGCCCAGCACCGCGCACGGCGCCAGGCGTATCAGGACGCAGTCGACAGCGAGCGTGCGTCACTGGCCAAAGCGCGGCAGGATTTGAAGGCCGCAGTGGAAGTAGAAGCGAAGCTCAAACAAACGGTGCCCATCTACAAGGAAACCGCCGACGGCTGGAGCAAACTCGCAAAAGAAGGATTTGCCGGAAAGTTGATGGCGCAGGAACGGGTGCGGCAGCATATCGAAAACGAACAGGACCTCAAAGCGCAAACCGAAAACGTCGCCAGCTTGCGTGCAACCATCGAGCAGGCCGGCAAGCGTCTTGCGCAGATCACTTCCAACTACCGCCAGCAGTTGCAGAACGAACGCGTGGAAATGGCGCTGCAAGTACACAGGCTGCAGGAGGAATTGAGCAAGCATCAGCATCGCACCGGCCTGATGGAACTCAAAGCGCCACAGGCCGGCATCGTCAAGGATTTGGCGACGCACACCGTGGGCACCGTCGCGGCGCCCGGCACCATACTGATGACGCTGGTGCCGGGAAATGAACCGCTGGTGGCAGAGGTGTGGGTAAGCAACGACGACGTGGGTTTCGTGCGTCAGGGGCAGCCGGTGAAACTGAAGCTGATGACCTTTCAATTCCAGAAATACGGCATGATCGAAGGCAGAGTGCGGCAGGTCAGCGCCGACGCCAGTGAAAATCAGGCCGCGACACAGGCGCCGGTGGAGATCGGGCGTAACAAGTCGGCGCTACCGCTGACCTACAAGACTATCGTGGAAATGAAGGGGCAGGAACTGGTCGCGCAAGGCGTCAGGTACACGCTGACGCCGGGGATGCAGGTGTCAGGAGAAATCCACCTCGGTACACGCACGGTGCTCGAATATCTGTTGTCACCCGTGACCAAAGCGTTTCATGAGGCGGGGCGGGAGCGGTGACGCTGCGGTGAATTGGCACTGGCGCCGCCGTTATAATGTGTGCATGAAAACGAATTCAAAGATCATGGCAACCTGTGCAGCGCTGGCAGCGTTTGTCGCAACAGCAAACGCGCAAGAAAAATCCATCGCCGACAGTTATCCGTCCAAGGCGATGCGCTTTATCGTGCCGTACGCACCGGGCGGACCGACGGATATTCTGGCGCGCCTGCTGGGGCAAAAGTTCACCGAACGCTGGGGCCAGCCGGTGGTGGTGGACAACCGCGCAGGTGCCAATGGCGCCATCGGCGCGGAAATGCTGTCGAAGTCGCCGGCGGATGGTTCGGTGCTGTTTCTCGGCAACACCAGCATTCTGACCATCAATCCCGCGGTTTACCGACGCCTGCCGTATGACGTTGAGCGCCATTTTCAAGCGGTCAATCTGACGGTGAGCGCCCCGCTGATTCTGGCGGTGCATCCGTCTACCGGGGTGAAAACGGTGCGTGACATGGTGGCGCTGGCCAAAGCGCCCAGCGCCGGTTTGACCTTTGCTTCGTCAGGCACCGGGGGCGTGTCGCATATGTCCGGCGAATTGATGAAAGTCATGGCGAAAATCGACCTCGTTCACGTGCCTTACAAAGGCGCGGCGCCGGCGGCGCTGAATGTGATTACCGGCGAATGCGCGATGACGTTCACCAGCACGGTATCGGTGATGCCGCATGTCAAGTCTGGTCGGTTGCGCGGCGTGGCGGTGACCACGCCCAAGCGCGACCCGTTGCTGCCGGACATTCCCGCAATTGCGGAGACTCTGCCCGGTTACGATGTGAGCCCGTGGTACGGCGTGCTGGTTCCGGCAGGCACGCCGATGCCGATCGTGAACAAGCTGCACGCGGAAATTTCCCGCATTGCGCAAACGCCGGACCTGATACAGCGCATGGCTGCCGATGGCGGCACGGTGGTCAATTACGGCCCGGATGCGTTCGCAAAAATAATTCTGGCCGAGCGCGCCAAGTGGGCGCGCGTGGTGAAGCAAACCGGCTTCAAGGCGGATTAATCATAAAACGGCTGTTCAGCCACAGAGCACACAGAGGAACACAGAGAGATCAAGAGCGAAGGTACTTTCTGCATGCTTCGCATGTTTAAACGAACTGGATTCTGGCTTTCGCCAGAATGACGAGCTGGGATTCATACGCGGTTTTCTCTATTATTCGTCATGCAGTAATTCCAGAATAACCGCGCCATAACGCTCGAGTTTTTTTGCGCCTATACCTGAAATTTCCGCAAGCGCATCCAGCGTTTTCGGGTTGGCGGCGGCGATACCGGCCAGCGTGCTGTCGTGAAAAATCACAAACGCGGGCACCGATTGCGACTGCGCTTCCACGTAGCGCCAGTCCTTGAGTTTGTTCAACAGCGCCGCATTGGGTTGCGCGCCACTGCCACTGCTGCCTGCAGCGCGGCGCGTTTTCGTCTTTTTTTCCTTGACCGCAATCACACGGCGCATTTCGACGCGGACATCGCCTTTTAGCACTGCGCGGCTGGCATCGGTGAGTTGCAGCGAACCATAGGCTTCGTGATCGGGGCGTGCGTAGCTGAGCGCCACCAGTTGGCGGAATACATTGCGCCACAAGGCCTCATCCAGATCGGCGCCGATGCCGAACACCGCGAGCTGGTCGTGATGCCACTGGGAGACGCGCTCGGTGGCGCGGCCACGCAGCACGTCAATCAGATGCAGCGCACCAAAGCGCTGCCCGGTGCGGTATATGCACGACAGCGCTTTGCGCGCGGCGTCGGTGGCGTCCCAGGTTTGCGGCGGCTCCACGCAGTTATCACAATTACCGCACGGCGTGCTCGGCTCGCCGAAGTAATCGAGCAGGCGCACGCGGCGGCAGCCGGCGCTTTCGCACAGGCCGAGCAGGGCATCGAGTTTGGTCAGCAACACACGTTTGAAAGCTTCGCCGCCTTCGGACATATCGATCATGCGCCGCTGCTGGACCACATCCCCCAGGCCGTAAGCCATCCACGCGTCGGCGGGCTCTCCATCGCGCCCGGCGCGGCCGGTTTCCTGATAGTAGCCTTCGATGCTCTTGGGCAGATCCAGGTGCGCGACAAAACGCACGTCGGGTTTGTCGATGCCCATGCCGAACGCAATGGTGGCGACAACGACAATACCGTCCTCCTGCTGGAAGCGCACCTGATGTTTTGCGCGCACAGCGCTGTCCATACCTGCGTGATACGGCAGCGCGCGTATGCCTTGCGTCGCCAGCCAGGCCGCAGTTTCATCCACTTTTTTGCGTGACAGGCAATACACAATGCCCGCATCGCCGGCGTGATCTTCACGTATGAAACGCAGCAGTTGCGCGCGTGCATCCTGTTTGTCGACGATGGTGTAGCGGATGTTGGGACGGTCGAAGCTGGAGACAAAAATGCGCGCTTCTTCCAGCTTGAGGCGGGTGATGATTTCGTCGCGCGTCTGCGGATCGGCGGTGGCGGTGAGCGCGATGCGCGGCACGTCGGGAAACTGCTCGTGCAGCACCGACAGTTGCAGATACTCCGGGCGGAAATCATGGCCCCATTGCGATACGCAATGCGCCTCGTCGATGGCGAACAGTGCGATGCGCGATTCTTCGAGGAGTTCCAGCATGCGCGGCATCATCAGCCGCTCGGGCGCCACGTACAGCAGATCGAGTTCGCCGCCGCGCAGCGCACGTTCAACCGCGTTGGCTTCGCGGCCATCGAGCGTGGAATTCAAAAACGCCGCGCGTACGCCGAGTTGTTTGAGTGCCGCGACCTGATCCTGCATCAACGCAATCAGCGGCGACACTACCAGCGCGGTACCCTCGCGTAGTAATGCAGGCAATTGGTAGCACAGCGATTTTCCGCCGCCGGTGGGCATCAGCACCAGTGCATCGCCGCCATTGGCGACATGCGTGACGATCTCCTGCTGTGCGCCGCGAAACGCGGGGTGGCCGAAGACGGTGGTGAGTAACTGCAGGGCGCGCGCGTCGCCTTGCGCGATCATGCCGCTTTACGTGGCGTGGGCGGCGGCCGTAACTCTGCCATACCGTCGGCGTCGGTTGCCGCAATGGTGGTGCGTATCATGTAGCGCGCTTTGTCCAGCGGCCACGGGCGCCCGCGGTGCATGCTGGCGCGGTTGTCCCACATGATCACGTCGCCGGCGCGCCAGGTGTGCTCATAACTGTGGCCGGGCGCGGTGGCGATCGCGGTGAGTTCATCGATCAGCGCCAGCGCTTCAGCGTCGGCCATGCCTTCGACGGCATAAGTGTGCGAGGCGATGTAGAGCGCGTCACGGCCATTCACCGGGTTGCGCCAGCGCATGCGCCAGCACGCGGGTGGCAGCGCATCCTGTTCACGTTTTGAGGCGAGCTCCGGCGCAATCTTGCCGCGTGAATGCGCGTAGCTGTGCCATGCGTAACTGTTGGCGAGCCTTGCGCGCAGCGATGCAGGCAAACGCTGCCAGGTTGCGCGCTGCGACACAAATTCGGTTTCGCCGCCGCTGCCGGGGATGGTGCGCGCCGACAGCACCGACGCCAGCGCAGGCGTTTGGCGGAATGAACTGTCGGTGTGCCACAGTTGATTCGCTTTGGCGCGCAGTTCTTCCTTGTGGCCCTGTGGCACGAGGTTGCCGGTGTTGCCTTCGATATTGGTGAGGATTGAAAAGGGTGTGCCTTCGCCGAGCGATGCCACCTTGGCGGTTTCCAGCGGACCGAATTTAGCGGAGTAACCGACCTGCACCTGATCGTCGATGGGCTGGTTGCGAAACAGCAGCACCGAGTGTTCTTCAAACGCGGCGCGCACCGCACGATAGGCATTGTCGTCGCTGGCGACATCGGCCATGCTGACGCCGCGTATCTCAGCAGCAATTTCGGAGTGGAGCTTGATGATTTCCATAATTATGTTTTAAAACAATTAGTTACGAATATTTCATCGTCTGCCGCTGCCGTCGGCGCTGTAGGGGGGGCAGGCGCTGATGGCGATGCGCTCTTCGCTCGCCGGGTCATTCACCAGGCGGCAGGTGTTGTCAAAAATCATCGTCGGATGATCCTTGGCAGCATACGGCTTCCATTGCGGCAGGTCGCTGTGATTCGGGTTACCGCTGCGCATGAACGCATACCACGCATCCATCATGCGCTGCTGCAACGGATACCGATCAGCGCCGCTGCCGGTAAGTCCGGCAGCGATATCGACGTTGCCAAACGAAAACGGAATGCAAATTGTGTGCGGCGATTTGAGCAGACCGTCGAGCACCGGTGATTTCCAGGTGAACAGATAGTGCCACGACGGCGCTTTGCCTTGCGCGGCTTTCAACTCGGACGCGCGGATGCCATTGCGGCGATATTGTTGATCGGTGCTGATCGCCACCCACAAATCGCCGGGCGACGCATCCGGGCGCGATTGGCGATACAACGCCATCAACACCCTGGCGCGGGCATCGTCAACGCCGACAAACCCTTTGACACGCTCCAGCACCTGCGCATCGTCATACGAAAAATTGTGCGGCGCCTGCGAATACGGAAATGTCATTTCGGTTTCGCAGGAGCCGATCATCAGCGGCACGCGCGTTGATAGCGCCGGCGCTGCAGGATCGAACGGATGCACTTTCAGTGAGCGTCCATCCACCACCGGGCGGTAGTTATCCACGCGCCCCGCAGCGGCCACTGCCCTGGGCATGGCCTGCAGCAGGTTTGCAGCGGGCACCTCCAGCAGTGCGCTGACTTTGCTGCTGTCCAAACCGAGTTGCGCCAGCAAGTGATGCGTGTTGCGCGCGGCGGCGTCGGGCGTCGCCATGCGCAGCAGCGACGACGCGCTCTGGATGATTGCTTTGTGAAACAGCCCCTGCGCTTCGGGCATGGCCATCAGCACCGCGACCTTGGAGGCGCCGCCGGATTGGCCGGAGATGCTCACGTTGCCGAGGTCGCCGCCAAAGTTTGCGATGTTTTGCCGCACCCACTTCAGCGCCTGAATCACATCCAGCAGCCCCACGTTGCCGGCATCAGCGTAGCGTGCGTCGCCGGATTCGGCGAGTGACAGATGACCAAACAGATTGAGCCGGTGATTCAGCGTCACCAGCACCACATCGCCGCGCCGGGCGAAGTTGTGGCCATCGAGTCCGGGCGCGCTGCTGGCGCCGCTGACAAAGCCGCCGCCGTGGATGTACACCAGCACCGGGCGTTTTTGATGGTCATTGACAGCGGGCGTGAATACGTTGATCACCAGGCAATCTTCGCTGCAGGCGCGTGTGTCGCGTATCCACGCCAGATGCGGCTCTTTGGCAGGGCGTTCATTTTGCGGCGCGCGTGGCCCGTACTCGAGCGCATCGCGCACCCCGACCCATGCCTGCACCGGCTGCGGCGGCAGCCAGCGGTTTTTGCCAGCCGTGTTGGCGCCGTAGGGTATGCCTTTGAAACTGTGGATGCCTGCTTGTGTTGCGCCGCGAAGTTTGCCCGAGGTAGTTTCAACTACGGGGCTGGTATCCACTTGGGCAACCAGCGGTATTGCGCTTGCAGTCATGAGACCTCCGAAATACGTGGCGCAACTTTACCACCGTCCGGGGATGATGGCGTGCGCGAGTTTTGGCACGGAAATTTGCCGCGTGTTATGGTTGAGGCGCAGAATCAGGCTCTCGCGACACTGGTGCGCGATACCACGCTTAACAAACGAAAGGACTCACCATGCCCAAGGCAATCTGGAACAACACCGTCATCGCCGAAACAGCGGTTTTTGATACCGTCGAGAACAACGTTTATTTTCCGCCGGCCGCTTTGCGCATGGCGAATTTTCAACCCAGCGCGACCCAAACCACTTGCGGCTGGAAAGGTGTGGCGAGTTATTACGATGTGGTGGTCGACGGCAAGGTGAACAAGGATGCCGCCTGGTATTACGCCGACCCCAAGCCCGCGGCCATGAACATCAAAGGCCACGTGGCGTTCTGGAAAGGCGTGACCGTTGAAACGTAGGGCGCATTAAGCCCTACACAACGCCCTCCATCAGTTGCACCTCCACCAGTGCGCCCGCCGCAACGTTACCCTGATCGGTCGGCAGAATAATAAAGCAGTTGGATTCTGACATCGAGCGAAGAATGCCCGAGCCCTGTTCGCCGGTGACGCGCACGCTCCACACACCGGCAGCATCCTGCGTGAGTATGCCGCGCTGAAACTCGGTACGTCCAGGTGCTTTTTTTAGAATGGAAGTGCAGGGCACTTTGAAGGTGGGCAGCGGCGGCACCGGGTTTTGCCCTGCGAGTACGAGCAGCGCGTCGCGCACGAACTGATAGAACGTCACCATCACCGACACCGGATTGCCCGGCAGACCGAAGAAATGCGCGCTGCCGATTTTGCCGTAGGCCAGCGGGCGGCCGGGCTTCATGGCGATTTTCCAGAATAAGACTTCGCCGAGTTTGTTGAGCATGTCCCTCACAAAATCGGCTTCGCCCACCGACACGCCGCCGCTGGTGATCACCACGTCGGCGTTGGCGGCTGCGGTGGCGAAGGCCGCTTCAATCAGCGCGGGGTCGTCGCGCACCACGCCCATGTCGATCACTTCGCAATTCAGCCGCGTCAACATGCCGTGAATGGTGTAGCGGTTGCTGTCGAAGATCTGGCCTGCGCCTGGCACAGCGCCGATGGAAACCAGTTCGTCACCGGTGGAGAAGAACGCCACGCGCAACTTGCGAAACACCGTGACTTCGCCGATACCGAGCGACGACACCAGGCCCACTTCGGCAGGCCGCAGCGGCAGACCGCACTTTAACGCGACCTGGCCGGTGGCGAGGTCTTCGCCGGCACGGCGCAGGTTTTGATGGAGACGATGGCCGGTGCCGATGGTGACCCGTCCATCCTTGGCGTTGGCGTGTTCCTGCATGACGATGGTGTCGGCTTCCGGCGGCATCACCGCGCCGGTCATGATGCGCACGGCTTCACCCGCTGGCATTTTGCCCGCGAACGGTTTGCCGGCGAATGACGAACCGGCGATTTTGAGGCTGACTTCGCCATCCGTTTTGAGGTCGGCAAAGCGCACGGCAAAACCATCCATTGCGGAGTTGTCATGCGCCGGCACGTTGAGCGGCGAGATCACGTCTTGCGCGAGCACGCGGCCGAGTGCGGCGCGCACATGCACGCGTTCGGTGGCAGTCACGGGCGTGAGAAAGCGCGCAATCAGCGTGCGCGCCTTGTCGACCGGCATCGAATTAGGATCGTAATCGTCGGCGCAACTGGCGTCGCGCAGGGTGGGGGAGGGCAGGGTCATGGGGGTGTGTAACAATCTATTAAGGATTGAGCAGTTGAATGGGCAGGCAGGAATTCTATCCCACAGCCTTCCGCGACTTGCATGACCGCTACGGAATTGCTGCGTTCTGGATCAAAGAGACGCTTACAAGTATTTGTTTTAAATAGTTATTTTTTCGTAGAAATGCCCCCCGCGCGCCAGCACATCGCGTTTCGCTGATGCAGCCACGGCGATATCGCAGTCAATAGTACAGTCCCATTCGTATCGCAGCAAACAGCCAATCGTAAGCAACCAGACGGCAACAGGTAGTTCGTGCAGTGCAGCAGCAAATTCCAGTTGAAAAGACTGGTGAATATGTTAGCGTATGCCTGTCCATTCTGTGGGCGATGCGTAAGCAGAGCAGCAACGCGACAGGGCGCATCGCCAGCGATCAATTTATTCAGAAAATTCAGTGCGCAGGTGGACCATGTTTCAGCAGCACGCAGGCCTTGAGGGGGGCCAGCAGTTGCGCCTCTCACGGTATTGAATCGCAGTTTTACCAGGAGGGGCGGCACATGGACATGAAAGTTTCCCGACGACAGTTTTTCAGAATATCCGCCGGCGGCATGGCGACGTCCAGCCTTGCGCTGATGGGCTACGCGCCCAGCGCGGTTGCCGATGTGCGCAGCTTCAAACTCTCGCGTACCACGGAACATCGCAGCATCTGCCCGTATTGCTCGGTGAGCTGCGGCATGATCATGTACACCCTGGGCGACAAGTCGAAGAACATCAAGCCCGTGATCATGCACGTCGAGGGCGATCCCGATCATCCGGTGAATCGCGGCACGCTGTGCCCCAAGGGCGCCGGCGTGCTCGACATGATCCACAGCCCCAACCGGGTGAAATACCCGCAAGTTCGCGTGCCCGGCTCTGACGAATGGAAGCGCATTTCGTGGGACGAGGCGATCACGCGCATTGCCAAGCACATGAAAGACGACCGCGACAAGAACTTCATCGAAAAAAATGCTGCGGGCACCACGGTTAACCGCTGGCCCACGCTGGGGTTTCTGGCGTCCAGCGCAGCTTCCAATGAATCCGGCTATATCAGTGTCAAGACGATGCGCGGGATGGGCGTCGTCGCCCTCGACACGCAGGCTCGAATATGACACGCGCCGACGGTCACCAGTCTGGGGCCAACGTTCGGTAGAGGTGCGATGACCAATAGCTGGGTCGATATCAAGAACACCGACCTGGTTTTGATTATGGGTGGCAATGCAGCGGAAGCCCACCCCTGTGGATTCAAGTGGGTGACTGAGGCGATGCAGCATCGCAAGGCGAAGCTGATTGTCGTCGATCCGCGCTTTACGCGTTCGGCGGCGGTGGCCGATACCTACGCGCCGGTGCGCGTCGGCACCGACATCGCGTTCCTCGGCGGTGTGATCAATTATCTATTGTCGAATAACAAGATACACACGGAATATGTCAAGGCGTACACCGACGCTACCTTCATGACCAAGGAAGGTTACAACTTCGACAACGGCTTTTTCAGCGGCTACAACGCCGAAAAGCGCGTCTATGACAAAGCGACCTGGGGTTATGAACTCGGTAAGGACGGCTTTGTCGTGGTTGACGACAAGATGGAGGATCCGCGTTGCGTGTTCCAGCAGATGAAAAAGCATTATTCGCGCTACACGCCGGAGCTGGTGAGCAAGATCACCGGTACGCCGAAGGATGCGTTCCTGAAAATTGCCGCGCAGATGGGCGAGACGTCGGCGCCCACCAAGGTGATGACGATACTGTATGCCCTGGGCTGGACACAGCACTCGGTGGGCTCGCAGAACATTCGCACCATGGCGATGATTCAGTTGCTGTTGGGCAATATGGGCCGGCCCGGCGGCGGGGTGAATGCGTTGCGCGGTCATGCCAACGTGCAGGGTATTACGGATATGTGTTTGTATTCGGAAACGCTGCCGGGGTACCTGGGTGCGCCGCTGGATCGCGACACCTCGCGCGAGGAGTATCTCAAACGGCTCACCGGCAAGCCGCTGCGCCCGAATCAGATGGCGTTCACGCAGAATTTCCCGAAATGGCATACCAGCCAGCAGAAAGCATGGTGGGGTGACGCGGCCAACAAGGACAATGATTTTGCCTTTGATTATTTGCCCAAGAAAGACGCCGCCTACGACGTGCTGCACATGTTCGAGTTGATGCATCAGGGCAAGATGAGCGGCTTCGTCTGTCAGGGTTTCAATCCGCTGGCGGCGCTGCCGAACAAGAAAAAAATTTCGGCGGCGATGGCCAAACTGAAATACCTGGTAATAGCCGATCCGCTGGAAACCGAAACCTCCGAGTTCTGGAAGAATTTCGGGCCGCTGAACGATGTTGATCCAAAGCAGATTCAGACCGAGGTATTCCGTTTGCCGACCACCACGTTTGCCGAGGAAACCGGTTCTTTCACCAACTCCAGCCGCGTGATTCAATGGAAGGAAAAAGCCGCTGACGCGCCGGGCGAAGGCAAGCCGGATTCGGAAATTATGGCACGCATCTTCGTGAAAATTCGCGAGATGTATCGCAAGGATGGCGGCAAGGTTCCTGATCCGATGTTGAAGCTCACCTGGCCCTATCAAAATGCCGAAGTGCCCAGCCCGGGCGAAATCATGCGTGAGTTTTCGGGGCGCGCGCTGGTGGATTTGATGTCGCCGATTGATCCGAAAAATCCCAAAGAGCCGCAGAAAGTAGTGGTGCCGGCGGGGCAGTTGACCGTGTTCGCGCAGCTGCGCGACGACGGCAGTACCGCCTGCGGCAACTGGCTCTACTGCGGCACCTGGTCACCGGCGGGAAATATGACGGCGCGGCGCGACAATTCCGATCCCAGCGGTCTCGGTGTATTCCCGGGCTGGGGTTACTCGTGGCCGGCCAACCGGCGCATTTTGTATAACCGCGCTTCGGCTGATCCGGCCGGCAAACATTGGGATCCGTCACGCAAGTACCTGTCCTGGAATGGCAAGGCCTGGGCCGGCGTGGATGTGCCTGACATGCGCCCGAATGCGGCACCCGAAGAGAACGTCGGCCCGTTCATCATGAATCCGGAAGGTGTCGCGCGCTTGCACGCCATCGGCATGGCGGAAGGCCCGTTCCCCGAGCATTACGAGCCGTTTGAGACACCGGTCGCCACTAACTTGATGAATACCAATCCCAAAGCCATCAGCAATCCGGCGGCGCGGGTTTACAAGGGCGATATGGAGGCGTTTGGCAAGGCTGCGGATTTCCCGTATGCGGCGACCACCTACCGTCTGACCGAGCACCTGCATTTCTGGACCAAGCATGCGCGCTCTAATGCGATCACGCAGCCTTCGCCGTTTGTGGAAATCGGCGAGGATCTGGCGAAGGAAAAAGGCTTCAAGAACGGTGAGTTGGTAAAGGTGAAATCCAACCGTGGCGAAGTGAAGGCGGCGGTGGTGGTTACCAAGCGCATCAAGGCCTGGGATGTGGACGGCAAGAAGGTGCATATGGTGGGTATCCCCATCCACTGGGGATTCAAAGGCGTGACGCAGAACGGCTATCTGGCCAATGCGTTAACACCTTATGTCGGCGACGCGAATTCCCAGACACCGGAATTCAAGGCGTTCCTCGTCAACATCGAAAAAGCCTAAGGGGAAGCCACCATGCCATCATTACAATCACTGGATATCGCGTTGCGTTCGGCAACCACCACGCCCTCGCCGAGCATACGCCACACCACCGAAGTCGCCAAACTGATCGACGAATCAAAATGCATCGGTTGCAAGGCTTGTCAGGTCGCGTGCATGAACTGGAACGATCTGCGAGATGACGTCGGCACTAACGTCGGCGTTTACGACAACCCGTCCGACCTCACGCCAAGTTCGTGGACGCTGATGCGCTTTTTCGAGGTGGAGGTCGAAAAGGACAAACTGGAATGGCTGATCCGCAAAGATGGCTGCATGCATTGCGCGGAACCCGGTTGCCTGCAAGCGTGCCCGTCGCCGGGCGCCATCGTCAAATACGCCAACGGTATTGTCGATTTTATTTCCGAAAACTGCATCGGCTGCGGCTACTGCATCACCGGTTGCCCATTCAATGTGCCGCGCATTTCCAAGGTGGATAACAAGGCCTACAAATGCTCGCTGTGCTCGGATCGTGTTGCCGTGGGGCAAGCGCCGGCGTGCGTGAAAACCTGTCCCACCGGCGCCATCAGCTTTGGCAGCAAAGAGGACATGAGCATCTACGCCGAAAAGCGCGCCGGTGAGCTGCGCGAACGCGGTCACAAGGATGCGGGTGTGTATGACCCGAAAGGCGTGGGCGGCACGCATGTGATGTATGTGCTCAAACACGCTGACCGTCCGGAACTGGTGGGGCTGCCCAAAAACCCGTCGGTAAGCACCATGGTCGCACTGTGGAAGGGCGCCACCAAGCCCATCGCCACCGCTCTGATAGGGATGGCGGCGTTTGCAGGATTCCTGCATTACGTCATGGTCGGTCCGAAAGAAGTGGAAGAAGACAATGCGAAGGAGGAAGCATGAGCGATTCCAAGTTTGTAGAACGCTACACCCCGAAAGAGCGGGGCAACCACTGGATAGTGGCGATCTGCTTTATCCTCGCTGCGCTGTCGGGGCTGGCACTGTTTCACCCGTCGCTGTTTTTCTTTTCCAACCTGTTTGGCGGCGGACCGTGGGCGCGCATACTGCACCCCTTCATCGGCGTGGTGATGTTCGTGTTTTTCTGTATCACCATGGTGCGCTTCTGGAAACTGAATCGCATGACCGATGCGGATCGGGCCTGGATGAAACAGGCCAAGGACGTGATGATGAACCGCGAAAAAGATTTGCCGGAGGTCGGCAAATACAATGCGGGTCAGAAATACATGTTCTGGCTGATGGTCATCTGCATGTGGCTGTTGATCTTGTCGGGCCTGGTGATGTGGCGGCCGTATTTCGCCGGCGCGTTCCCGATCGACATCAACCGTATCGCGGTAGTGCTGCATGCGCTGTCGGCCGTAGTGCTGATCATTGGCATCATCGTTCATATCTACGCGGCAATCTGGGTCAAGGGTTCGTTGCGCGCGATGATCCGTGGCAATGTCAGCGCGGCGTGGGCCAAGCACCATCATCCCGCCTGGTATCGCGAGGTCAGCGGCAAGTGAGCGGCGACGAGAATTAATGTCGCGAGCGCCCATACGCATAGTTCCTCAGGGCGAAATAGCCGGTGGCTTGAAAGAGCCGCCGGCTTTTCGTTTGCCAGACGCGGCGAGTGTTTTCTCTGATCGCGCTGCGCGCTTCGAGGCTTTGGCCGCGCAAGGCAAAGGCGAGACTGCGTTTTTGCGTTTGATGACGCAACTTGCGAAGGCGCAGCAGAAGGCATTGGATAACCACCCCTTGCCAGCAGCGCCAGAGCACCAGCATCTTGAGCGCTGCCGCACACACGGCTTGCCGCCGTTGGGTATCGATACACCCCTGGATGCAGCATGGCGTGAGGCGTTAAAAAGTATCACGCAACACCTGCGCGCCGATGTTCCCGCTGCAGTGCAAATCGTACTTGCCGGGCTTGAAAAGATGGATGCCGCCACGCTCGACTCACAGGCGAGCCGCCTGTTGCGTCTGGATTACCCGGCATTGGACGCTGCCATCGTGCCGTTTCTGGGCGCGGCCCTGCAGGTGCATTGGGTGAAGCGCGCAAGCGCATTGGGTGAAGGCGAAATCAGAAAACTTGATGTGCCGGGCCTGTGCCCGGTGTGCGGCTCGCCGCCGATCGCCAGCATGTTGCGCATAGACGTGCCGGTACCGGGTACCCGCTATCTGCATTGCGTGTTATGTGCGACCGACTGGCATATCAGTCGCGGCTTTTGCAGTCAGTGCGAAGTGCAGGAAAAACTGGCTTACTATCATATTGAAAGCGGCAACGATGCGGTGCGGGGTGAAGCCTGCGAGGAATGCAAGGGTTATATCAAATCGTTTAATCAGGAAAAAGATCCGCAGGCCGATCCTGTAGCTGATGATCTTGCAACCCTGTCGCTGGATATACTGATGGATGAGTCGGGCTACCAGCGCGCAAGTCCCAACTTTTTCTTTGTGCCGGGGCAGGGCTGAATTGATCGTAGTGCGCGGCTGTGAATTCCCCGAAGACCGCCACTACCATGCCGATTACAATGTGTGGGTGCAAGGCGGGGCAAAGGGCGTGATGACCCTGGGCGCGACTTCGTATGGCGTGGCGCTGGCGATAGAATTTTTTGCGTTTACACCCAAGGCGGCGGGAACCCGGCTTGAAGCGGGGCGCGCTGTCGGTCTGCTGGAGTTGTCGAAAACTGTTGTATCCGTGCGTACCCCGGTGGCGGGAACCCTGGTCGAAGTGAATTTGGCGGCAGTCGCCAGGCCTGCGCTGATCAGCGAAGATCCTTATGGCGCAGGTTGGCTGGTGCGGCTTTCCTCCAGAGTGGAGCCTGAAACTGGGGATGGCCTGTTGTCGGGTGCGGCTGTGGCGCCTGCCTTCGAACAAGAGATGATGCTGGAAAATTTTGCAGGCCCGCCTATAGCATGAAAACGCATTTAGCCATTTTGTTGTGGGCGGCGGATCCCGCACAGCCGCATCTCTGCGCAACGCCGTTTTTTCACGCGGCCGCCGCCGCCGCCATGGATGCCGAAGTCGAAATCTATTTCACCAGCCGTTCGGTCCAGCTGCTCGCCAAGGGCGTCGCGGCGTCGTTATATACCGGGCCACTCAAAAGAGAAACCGTGTATGCGTTCATGCAGCGGGCGGCCGAACATGGCGCAAAGTTTTATGCGTGCAGCCATGCGATGGAAGAATACGCTGTCACGAAAGAAAATTTCATTCCTGAAGTCACCGGCGTCGCGGGCGCAGTGGTCTATATGGCGCGCTGCATGGACGATGCATGGGTTGCAATAACTTATTGATTTTATTGTATTTTCTGTGAGCTTCCTGTGAGTGATTTATCTGCCGCGCTGACTGAGGCACTGCGGCTCATCGTCGCCATGGATGCGCAACTCGCACAGATCGTACTGTTGAGCGTGCGCGTAAGTTTCGTCGCCGTACTCATTGCGGCGGTGATTGGCTTGCCGCTCGGCGCATTGCTCGCGATTACGCGTTTTCCCGGAAGGCAGGCGGTAGTCGCCGTACTCAATGCGTTGATGGGATTGCCACCGGTGGTAGTGGGGCTGTTGATTTATCTGATGCTGTCACGCGCCGGGCCTCTCGGACAATTCGGCCTGCTGTTCACGCCCACCGCGATGATTATCGCGCAGGCGGTGCTGATTACGCCAATAGTCGCTGCGCTGTCGCGGCAAGTGATTGAGGATGCGTGGCGCGAATACGAAGAGCAATTGCGTTCGCTTGGCACGAATACCTTTACTGCCGCGCGAACGTTACTGTGGGATACGCGCTTTGCGTTGATGACCGTCGTGCTGGCGGGGTTCGGGCGCGCTGCAGCGGAAGTCGGCGCGGTAATGATTGTCGGCGGCAATATCGATGGCGTCACCCGTGTGATGACCACAGCGATTGCGCTGGAAACCAGCAAAGGCGATTTGCCGCTGGCGCTGGGATTGGGCATGGTGCTGGTGGCGCTCATCATCGGCGTGAATCTATTCGCGCATTGGGTCAAACTGACCGCGCAGCGTTACTACGGCTGATATACGATGCTGCCATTGACGTTGGAAAATCTGGGTTTTGCCGCAGGAGGGCGCGAGATCATCAGGTCGATCTCCTGCGAAATCGCAGCCGGCACGCGCACCGTGATTCTCGGTCCGAATGGCGCGGGAAAAAGTGTCTTGATGCGGCTTTGCCACGGACTGCTTGATCCCACATCCGGGCGCGTTACATGGCGGCAGGATGGAATAGTTCGACGCGCACGAGGTCAGGCAATGGTGTTCCAACGGCCAGTGGTGCTGCGCCGCTCGGCGATTGCGAATGTAATTTACGCGCTCAAACTGGCAGGCATTGCACCGGTGGAATGCCGGCTGCGCGCGGAAGACGTGCTTGAAGCTGTGGGCCTCGCGACTATGGCCGGGCGTCCTGCGCGGGTGTTGTCCGGTGGCGAGCAACAGCGTCTTGCACTGGCGCGTGCATGGGCGCTGGGGCCGGAAGTTTTGTTTCTCGATGAGCCGACGGCCAATCTTGATCCCAACGCCACGCGTGATATCGAAAGTATAATCAGCGCCATTCACGCCAGCGGCACGAAAATTATAATGACCACACACAGCCTTGGACAAGCGCGCCGATTAGGAGATGAAATTTTGTTTCTGAGCGAAGGGCGGCTGGTCGAGCGCGCGCCGGTGGATGAGTTTTTCAAACAGCCGCAGTCGCCGGAGGCCGCTACTTTTTTAAGGGGTGAGTTGCCATGAGCATAATAAAAAACCTTTTTAAAAACATATACTTATCGTTATTCTTGCTAATGGCTACTAATGCCTTGGCGCAAGATAAATTCATCACCGTTGCATCGACCACATCAACCGAGCAATCAGGATTGTTCAAACATTTATTGCCGGTGTTCGAGAAAAAAACCGGCATCCAGGTGCGCGTGGTTGCTCTTGGTACTGGGCAGGCGCTGGATATGGCGCGGCGCGGCGATGCCGATGTGGTGTTTGTGCATGATAAAGACGCCGAAGAAAAATTTGTCGCCGATGGCTTCGGCGTGCGTCGCTTCGAAGTGATGTACAACGATTTTGTATTGGTCGGACCGAAAAGCGACGCTGCCAAGATCGCGGGCGGCAAGGACATACTCGACGCGTACAAAAAAATCGCTGCTGCAAAAGCACCGTTCACCTCGCGTGGCGACAAGAGCGGCACGCACGCTGCCGAATTGCGCTTGTGGAAAGCGGCGGGTGTCGATCCACAATCCGGCAAAGGCACGTGGTATCGCGAAACCGGTTCCGGCATGGGGCCAACGCTCAACACCGCATCCGCGATGAACGCCTATGCGTTCACCGATCGCGGCACCTGGCTGTCGTTCAAGAATCGCGGCGAGCTTGCGATTGTGGTCGAAGGCGACCAGCGCTTGTTCAACCAGTACGGCGTGATGCTGGTGAATCCGGCAAAGCACCCGCACGTGAAGCGCGAAATGGGGCAGATGTTCGTCGATTGGGTGATATCTGTCGAGGGACAGCAGGCCATCACCGGCTATAAAATCGGAGCCGATCAGTTGTTCTTCCCCAACGCCAGGCCATGACTTGTTACGAAATATGATTGCACGCAGAAAATTCATCGCCGGTGCAGCGGGGATAGCCTCGGCGGCGGCGCTCGGTTCCGTTATCGCTCCCGCCATCGCTCAGTCACGTAAAACATTACGCTTTGGTGTGGGGCCGCTGCTGCCCACGGCCGGCGACACCAAGCAGGCTTTCGGGCCGGTCTTCGCCCATCTGGCCAAGGAAGTGGGGGTTGATTTCGAACTGTCGGTCACCACTGATTGGGCAGGGCTGGCCGTTGCCATGGCGTCGGGCAATCTCGACCTCGCATGGATGGGGCCGTGGGGCTATGTGATTGCCAACAATGCGACCGGTTGTCAGGCTATTGCTACCGTCAAGTACGACGACAAGCCGGTCTATTACGCCATCGTAATTGGCAGGCCGGACTTAAAAATCTCGAAATTTCCGCAGGATAGCAAAGGCATGTCGATCTCCTTCGCGGATGTGGGCTCGACCTCGGGTTGGCTGATCCCGACTTGGTACGCCAAGACGGTGTGGAGTATCGATCCGAAAACGTTCTGGAAATACGCCGAAGGCTCCAGCCATCCTGCGAATGAAATCGCGGTTCAGGCCGGACAAACCGATCTCGCGACGGACTATGACCGCAATCGCAACGCGATGATCTCGAGCGGACGCATCAAGGCGGATAGCACCAGAATTTTCTGGACCTCCGATCCATTGCCGAATGACGCTATCGCGGTGCCCAAAGGCACATCGCAAACGTTCATCGATCGCGTGCAGAAAATTCTCACCGCAATTACGCCGCAACAGGCGCTAGCAATATTGCCTCCGCGTTACACCGGCTTTGTCGCGGCTACGCACAAGTCATACGCCATGATCGAGAAAGCCGGACTCGCTGTGGGCAAGATCAAGCCGAAGTGATGGCGGCGCACCAGCACACGAAATCGGCGCACTAATACGTATAATGTATATTATGTAAAATTAGGTATTGCCCAAACATCACCCAACTCGCGACCAGCGCAGAAACACCCGCAGCCGCCTGTAGTCAGCCGCTGCAATGGCATCGGGCAGCAACACCACCGAGCGCACCGTTCTATCCGTTTCGTCACACACGCGCACCACTGTCAGCGAGCTGGAGATCAGCCCGCCGGGCAGTACGCTGCCAACGATCCAACGCCCTGACTTAAGCTGACAACTCAAGCTCCCGGCGTCGCAGCGCAATGCCACCACCGCGTTAGCGTGCGACCTCTGGGCATGCATGCGCAATGCCGCAGCACCAGATATCAAGGCCAGCACACACAGCAGAGCGGCGATTACCAGGGGCAGGTAGTAGACAGAGGCTACAGCAGTAGCACCGACCGCCGCGCACGCCCAAAGTGTGAGCAGGCGCGAGTTAGTGACCACAATTACGCCCGGCAGCGCCGATGGCTTATCCGCCACGCTTTAACCCTCCCAAAAAAAACCGGCCTTGAAGGTTCAAGGCCGGGGGCTGAGTGCGCCAACGCAGGAGAAATCGGTTCAGCTTCTTACATTGCGTATTTCAGTGACCGCCAGCCCGGCGATGTCCTGCAGTTTACCGTAACGGCTGGACCCCACATCCACCAGGTTGCTGACGCGCGAGTAGCTCGATTGCACCAGCATGCGCTGGCCGCTGGCACCCACGCGCTCGATGCCAAAATCTATTTTTTCGCGTTGCTCGGGCGTCAGTTTACTGAGCAAATTCTTGGTCGCCCACACCTGCCCGAACTGCGCCATATCCGACAGGCGCGCGGTGTGGTTGATGGTGTCGCCCAGCACCACGAATTCGACGCTGGTGGCCGTCTGAAAGGTGCCCAGCCACTCCTGCCCCTCGTTAAGTCCGGTGTTGAGGTAGAGCTCGTTGACCCAGTTTTTACGCAACTGCCACTGCTTGGATAGCCGCGCCATCGCGGACTTGATCTCCTGCGCGCAGACCACGGCGTTGAGCACGTAATTCGAGTCCGGCTGCGGGAAAAAATAGTACACCATGCCGTCGCCAACATGCTTGCCGTGGGTGCCGTAATACTTGCGGAATATCTCGCCGGCAGTAGCCCAAATCTTGTTGATCAATTCGAAATACTCGTCAGGCGGCAGTTCCGAGCAGATTTTGACGGATTCCTGCAAATCAGCCACCAACACCGCCAGATCGGTAAGCACCGGCAGGCGTTTACTGAGCAGGGTGCGAATCACCATGTCGCGCCGGCCTAACAGGCGCAGCAACTCGTCGGCATTGCTTTCGCGGGGCGCGATAATGATCAATATGCCTTCGCGGAAGTAGGTGGCGAATGCGGTGTGTTCTGTGGGCTTGTCGAGGTCATTAAAGAGACACAGCGGCAGCTCATTGACCACATTGGCGCGCGCAGGCTCCGCCTCTTCGTAAAGCTGCTCCAGCGCCCGGATGCGGGGCGTAGGCATACCGAGCAGCGGCTGGACGATGCCCTCCAGCTTCATGCGTTCCTTCGCCAGCGCCAGATTCATGCGCAGCATGGCAGCATAGTTCGGGCTAAGCTCCGTCGCCTGGTCCAGCAGAAGCTTGAAAATACTACGGTCGTCGGTGCCCGGCGGCAACTGGTTAAACAGTCCAGGTATGCCGTCTAGCGCCTTGTCGTTGAACCACAGCACCTCGAATTTATAGTTCACCATGTAGGCGATATGCGGCAGCTCGTCGATCGTAAGCGTCAGCCTGTTTGAACTGTCTAAATTTGATGTGTTACTGTCCAATACAGCAGGACGCGGCAATGGAGCTTCGCGCAACGTGCTGATGGGGTTGGGGTTATTCGCCGCCAGACGTAATCCGATGTCATCCATGCCGATACCGCCTTTCTTCCATTGCTGGATCTGTTCAATACGATGCAGAACCTCAGGGGCGAAATGGCCTATCTGCCGCGGGCCGCTGCCACTGATTTCCGGCCGGGAAACTATGGGCTTGGGTAAAAATCCGCGGGCTATGTAATTATTCAGCGTGGCGCGCGATATTCCAGATCTCTCGAGAATATCTTTGCTGGTTAACCATTTATCTTCCATCCCTGTCTATCCTGACTCTAATTTGTACTTATTATTTTTACTGTGTAATCAGATTACACATCAAGTATAGATAAAGTCAATAGCATATAGACACTTAGGTGCGGGGATTCGTTTTGTGCTTTGGCGTAGGCGCAACAGAGTAGCTGTGCTCTATGCCCCGCAGGTTACGCAAATAGGCGCCATCGCAGCCTACCCTCCCTCCTCCCCAGCCACCCACTTTCCCGGGGTTTACGCGGCGCCGCTGCTACTCCCCTGTGCTGGAGGGCGCAGGGACGGCGACTTTTTGGCGCAGCCTGCAGGGGTTCCTAAAACGCCGAAATCCCGGTCTGCGCGCGCCCCAGCACCAGCGCATGTATATCGTGCGTGCCTTCGAGGGTATTGATGGTTTCCATGTTCATCATATGGCGGATCACATTAAATTCATCCGAAATGCCATTGCCGCCCAGCATATCCCGCGCCATGCGGGCGATATCCAGCGCCTTACCGGTGCAATTGCGCTTGACCAGAGACACCATTTCCGGGGTAGCCCTGCCCTGCTCGCGCAGGCGTGACAGGTGCAGGCAGGCGAGCAGGCCAATAGTGATTTCGGTTTGCATGTCCGCGAGTTTTTTCTGGATCAGTTGATTCGCCGCCAGCGGCTTGCCGAACTGCTTGCGATCCAGCGTGTATTGCCGAGCGGTGTGCCAGCAGGCTTCGGCGGCGCCGAGCGCACCCCAGCAAATCGAAAAACGTGCGTTATTCAGGCAACCGAACGGGCCTTTTAAACCACTCACCCCTGGCAACAGGTTCTCATCGGGCACAAACACCTGATCCATCGTGATTTCGCCGGTTTGCGAGGCGCGCACGGAGAACTTGCCCTCGATCTTGCGCGTGGCCAGTCCTTTCATGCCTCGCTCGAGGATAAAACCACGTACCGTCCCCTCCTCGTCTTTCGCCCACACCACCATGATATGGGCGATAGGCGCATGGGTGATCCACAGCTTGGTGCCAGTCAGTTGCCAACCGCCGGGCATTTTTTTCGCTCGCGATTTCATGCCACCGGCGTCGGAGCCGTGATCGGGTTCGGTCAAGCCGAAGCAGCCCAGCAGCTCACCCGTGGCCATTTTCGGCAGATACTTTTGGCGGTGTTCCTCGCTGCCATAGGCGTAAATTGGCGTCATCGCCAGCCCGGTTTGCACGCTGCACGCCGAACGAAACGCGGTGTCCACACGCTCCAGTTCACGCATCACCAGCCCGTAAGCCACGTAACCTATGCCGGCGCAACCGTAACCTTCAAGCGGCGCGCCGAGAAAGCCGAGTTCACCCATTTCGCGCATAACTATCGGGTCGAACGATTCGTTGCGATTCCAGTCGCGAATGCGCGGTTGCAGCTTTTCCTGGGCATATGCGCGCGCGGTGTCACGAATCAGGCGCTCCTCGTCCGTGAGCAGGTCTTCAATCAGGAACGGGTCATCCCATTTGAACTGCCCGCCAATGAGGGTAACTTTGGTGAAATCGGTCATGGTATTTCTCTATAAGCGGCAAACAAAAAGGCCGGTGGCATTGCTGCTCCGGCCTTTGTTTTTACCAATAATATCAAACGCTTAAGAAACGCGCTCCAAAATAACAGCGGTGCCCTGCCCGCCGCCGATGCACAGGCTTACCAGCGCATAGCGCCCGCCGGTGCGCTGCAACTGCCGCGCGGCCGTCAGCGCTAAACGCGCGCCGGAGGCGCCCAGCGGATGGCCAAGCGCAATCGCGCCGCCGTTCGGGTTCACACGCTTGTCATCAAACGCCACGCCCAGACCTTTCAGACACGACAGCACCTGCGCGGCGAACGCTTCGTTGATTTCGATAACGTCCATGTCTTTGACGGTGAGTCCCAGACGCGCCAGCGCTTTTAGCGACGCGGCCACCGGCCCGATACCCATAATGTGCGGCGGTGCGCCGGCAGATGCGCTGGAAATCACCCGCACCATCGGTTTTACGCCGGCTTTTTCACCTGCGGCTCTGGAACCGACCATCAGGCACACTGCGCCGTCGTTCACACCGGAGGCGTTGCCCGCAGTGGTGACACCGCCTTCATACAAGGCCTTCATCTTGGCCAGCGTGGCGATGTCGGAATCAGGACGCGGATGCTCGTCTTCGGCCACCGCAGGCACCGGGCCTTTGCGCGTGGGTGGCATTTCCACCGGCGCGATTTCGCCGCTAAAGAAGCCTTCGCCTTTGGCCAGCGCGTATTTTGCCTGCGACGCTGCGGCAAACACGTCGGCTTGTTCGCGCGTAATTCCGTATTCTTTCGCGAGGTTATCCGAGGTCTGCGGCATTTGCGGATCGCCAAAACGCTTTACCAGCGCGGGGTTGGAGAAACGCGGGCCGATGGTGCTGTCGAAGAACTTAATCCCTCGGTCAAACGCCATTTCCGAGCGGCTCATCACGATAGGCGAACGGCTCATGCTTTCCACGCCACCTACCACGAACACATCGCCCTCACCCGCCGTGATCGAATGCGCGGCGTGCACCAGCGCACCCAAACCGCTGGCGCAATTGCGCTGAATTACCGTGCCAGGCGTTTCAATCGGCAGATCAGCCATCAGCAGCGCATGACGCGCCACACAGCGGCTGTCTTCACCACCCTGATTGGCGCAACCGACGATCACGTCTTCAATTTGCTCGGGCTTAAATGCCGATTTAGAGACCACCGCTTTGATTACCCCACCCAGCATGTCGTCGGGACGAACCTTCGCCAGCGCACCGGCGTGACGTCCAAATGGGGTGCGCTTACCTTCGTATATGTATGCGTCTAACATTTTAATTTCCTTTTAATAACAACCGTTTAAAATGTATTACTGATAAAATAGATTAAGGTTCAGGTGTGAGCAGAGAAACACCGAGTTTGGCGCGGCGCGTCAACCAGATATTCGGACGATAGCGCGGATCGGCGTAGATCTTGTTCATGTTGTCTAGTATGCGGTAAATATTTTGCACGCCCAGCACATCGCCGAACTTGAACGGGCCATTCGGGTAATTCAGACCCAGTGTCACCGCTTTGTCGATATCTGCCGGCACCGAAGTGCGGCTTTGCGCGATGGAACACCCGATATTGACGACCATCGCCACGATGCGCTGCGCGATAAAGCCGGGGCTGTCGCGGCACACCGTGACCGGCACACCGTCGGAGGCGAGCAGGCCATGTGCTGCATCGCGATAGGCCGGGTCGGTAACCGGCGTGGGCATCATGGTGCGGCGCTTCACCATGGGGAACAGGGTGTCCACGGCGATAGTGCGCCTGGGATCGAGGTTTTGCGAGGTTGCAGCCGTGGTCGCGTCTTCGCCGATGGGCGTCACCAGAATCAAAGCTTTGGCAGAAGGCGTAGCGCCCGACTCTACCGCTGCGCCCAGCTTGCCCAGCAATTCCTTCAATTTGGCCGAACCGGCGGCTTCAACCGAACTGACCCACACCGATTCCGGTCGCGCGGCAGGCGCGGGAGCCTCTGGCGCGACGATGGCTTTCATATCGGCGTCGTAGTTGTAAAAGCCTCTTTTTGATTTACGTCCAAGCACACCGGCCTCGAAACGCTCTTGCATAATCAAGCTCGGTCGATACCGCGGTTCCTGAAAAAACTGGTTATAAATCAAGGCCGAAGCCGGTTGCGTGACATCCAGGCCGGTCAGTTCCATCAACTCGAACGGACCCATACGAAAGCCGCCAACATCGCGCATTACGCGATCCACATCAGCAAAAGTCGCCACACCTTCGTAGACCAGGTGCGACGCTTCTAGGCTAAACCCGCGGCCCACCTGATTGACCAGAAAGCCGGGTGCATCGGTCAGGCGCACTGGCTCGCGCGTCATGCGGCGGCCCAACGCCATCAACGCGTCGCACACCCATTCCTCGGTGAGCAATCCTGAGATCACTTCCACCAGCTTCATCAGCGGCACCGGATTGAAGAAATGGAAACCGGCGAAGCGCTGCGGTGTTTTTAGCTTGGCGCCGATACTCGTCACCGACATGGATGAGGTATTCGACACCATGATGCACGCGGGAGAAACGATCGTTTCAAGCTCACCAAACAATGCGCGCTTGGCTTCAAGATTTTCGACGATGGCCTCGATCACTACGTGGCAAGACTTCATGTCATGGTGAGAGTCCACAATCTTGATGCGCGCCGTAGCGGCGGCCGCTTCATCTTTGCTCATGCTGCCTTTTTCAGCAGCACGCTCCAGCATTTTCGCGATGAAATCCCTGGCCTCGGCCGCAGCACCAGGGCGCGCGTCCGTCATCAGCACATTCATGCCGCCCGCAGCCGTAACCTGAACGATGCCGCGACCCATCGCACCGGTGCCGATCACCCCGACGACCAAATCTGGCCGTTTAACGTCTAACACCGCAACCGTCATGAAATATCCTTATTAAACAATCAGTTATACTGCATATGCGGATTGCGAAGTGCTGTGAATTATAGGCCCAGGCGCCAGCAGTGGCAATCAGCGCAATATAAAAAGGGGTCAGACTCGATTAAATACATATAACATAATAAAAACAATAAGTTACAAAACTTTATTTAATTATTAAATCCACCACGCGATTATCTTTTTGCTCGGCAGCTGACGCGTGGTACGCGCTAAACGTTGCCGGCGTCTCCAGGCTCACGCGCCCGAGTGCACCACTGCGGTAATCCATCAGCAAGGTGATAGCGGCCTTTTCGAAATCGAGCCCCGCGCCCTTGAGCCGGTAGCCGCGCTTGACGGCCACAGCTTCGACCACGCTGACGCCATCATTTTGCGCCGGCCCGGGTGATAACGAAGAACGGTAGTCATAGCGCGCAGCCAGCGCCTGCGGATAGCGTGTCAGCAGGATTTCTCCTAAAAACACCGCGACTTCGGATTCGTGATACGCCTTGACGCCGATCAAGTGGCTGGCTGCGAGCATCAGGCCCTCGCTCGCGTGTTCGATGCGCGGCCACATCAGGCCGGGTGTGTCGGTGAGAATCATCTCCGAAGACAGTTCGTAACGCGCCAGCGCTTTGGTCACCGCCGGTTCATCGCCCACCTTGGCCGCGCGCCGTTTGAGCAAGGCGTTAATCAACGTTGATTTACCCACGTTGGGCACGCCCATGATCATCATGCGCAGCGGCTTGAAATTGTCGTTGCGATGCGGCGCGAGTTTTTTGGCGGCAGTCAGCACTTTCAAGACTTCGCCCGGCTTTTTGCACGATAGCGCAATCGCCGCGACATGCTTTTGTGCATTGAAAAACTTAAGCCACGCTTGCGTCGCCGCCGGATCAGCCAGATCCAGCTTGTTCAGCACCTTGAGACAAGGCCGCTGGCGCTGCGCACGCAACGTCTCGACCAGCGGATTCGCACTCGCCATCGGGCAGCGCGCGTCGAGCACCTCGATCACCAGATCGTGTTCCGCCATGGCCTCTTTGGCCTTTTTGACGGCGACGGCCATGTGGCCGGGAAACCAATTGATCGACATATAACAATACGCAACACAAAATACAACAATACACGCTTTACAGATTGTGTAGTCTGCGGGCAGCGAGTCACGCAGCCCGATTCGGTGTCACAATATAGCCTGTAATTGCTGTTTCCACTTTATTTCTTCTTTCCGGCGCTGGTATCGTGTTCGAAAATATATTCAAAAAAGACGTGCTGGCGGCTGACGCCGGTGCAGCAGAGGCGCAAACAGCGCCCACCGCCTTACTCGCCGATGGCAGTGCGCCAGTGCCACTGGCGCTTTCCGCGGAAGAGATGCAGGCCTGGCATCAACGCCTGGACGCCGCCACCAATGACGACACGGCGCTGCTGCATATCGCGCATCACGCGCCTTCGCTGCCCTTAAAGCTCGCGGCGATCGAGGCATTAACGCTTGAAGACGCTTTCAAGCAGGCCATGCATGATTTTCGCGAGGCCGACAAGCGTCTGTATCGTGCCGCGAAATCGCGCTGGGACAAGGCGCGCGCCACCCGCATCGCCACCGCCGAAGCCGACGCCTTGATCGCCAGCGCGCACGCATTGCTCGCGCTGGAGGTGGTAGCCGTCAATCGCGTGCTGGACCTCGATCACGCATGGGCTGCACTGGACAGCACGCTGCTTGACGCGGCCTTGCCCGCTGAATTCGCCGCGCTCAGCGCGCAACTGGGCGCCAAGGTGCGGGTGCGCGGCGAGCATGCACAGGCGCTCACCCGCTGGCTGGCGGCGGCAGATGATGCGATGGCGAATTTGAGCGCGCCGCTGCCGGGCGTCGCGTACGGCACCACCGCGCCTGCCGATGCGCAGACCCTGGCGCTGGGTCTGCTGGAACTGGTGCACAACACTGCTGAAGCGGGTGACGCGCGCTGCATCGAAAAATCCGCTGCCGCCAGGCGCCTGCTGGCACTGGCGTCAAGTGTGGTTGAGCGCGCGAAATTTCTACAGGCATTGCCCGCGTCGGGCAGCGCCGATGACGCCGGGGAAAAGCTGCTGATCGAACAATGGCGCGGATTTCCCGAGCTGTCCGAAGGCGAACTGCATACCGTACTGGCAACCCGCTTCGCGGAATGGCGCAACACCGGCGCCCACACGCGGCAACACGAACACCATACGCAAAGCGCCCAAGAGCGCGCACGGCGCGCGGAACAACAACAGCAGCGTGTGGTCGCGATCCAGCGCGATGTCGAGGCCGCAGAAGCCGCACAAGCCGGCGGACACGTGGCGGATCTCACGCGATTGCTGGGCGCGATCGATCAGGGATTGAAGCGCGGCCCGCTGACAGGCAACCTCGCGCCGCGCATCGAATCACTGCGCCGGGAACAGCGGCGCCTGCAGGACTGGCAGCGCTGGAGCGGCGGCCAAGGCCGCGAACAACTGGTGGCCGAGGCGCAGGCACTGGCTGTCGCTGCCACCGGTAAAGTCGCCCTCAAGGCGCATACCGAAGCCATTAACAAGCTGCGCGAGCGCTGGAAAGAACTCGACAAACTCGGTGCTGCGTCCAAGCAAACCGTCTGGCTCGCCTTTGACGGTGCATTGGAGGCTGCCCACGCGCCGGTGGCGGCGCATCTGGAAAAACTCAAGCTTGCGCGCCAGGAAAATCTTGCGGCGCGCGAACAAATCATTGCCGGCTTGACGCAAGCTGCGGCGAAATTTTTCCCCGCTGCGCAGGAAGATGCTGCAGCCGGCGCCACCGCCACCCCAGTCGACTGGCGCGCCCTCGCCCACAACCTGGATGAAGCCCAGGCCGCGTGGCGCAAGCTCGGACCTGTCGAACACACGGTGCCGCGCAAGACACTGCAAGGCGACAACGCCATTACCACGCGTTATGCGGCAGCGACGCAGGCGCTGCAAGCGCCGCTGAAAAACGTCTATGGCGAGGCGCGCAGCCAGCGCGAACAACTGGTTGCGGGTGCGAAACAAATAGTGGCTTCCGATGTCAGCGCGCGCGATGTGGTGGACAAGGTGCGCAAGCTGCAAACGCAATGGCAAGCCGTGGCCAAGGCTCTGCCACTGCCGCGGCGTGATGAAAACACGCTGTGGGTGGCGTTCAAAACGGCCACTGACGCCATATTCACGGCGCGTGATGCCGCACGCGCGGCGAGTGAAGCCGAATTTAACGCCAAACAAAAAGCGCGGGCAGAGATTATCGAGCGCGTTGCGGCACTGGCCAGCGCCACCACTGCGGCGGATATCAAGCGAACATTGAACGAAGCCGACAGCGCCTGGCGCGCCGCACCCGAGGCGCCTAAAGCACAAGCGGCCAAACTGGATGCGCGTTATCGTGCCGCGCGCGACGCTGCCGCCCGGCACATCAGTGAACTCGCGCTACACGCCGAGCAAGCCCGTTACGATGCGCTGCTGGCGAAGATCGCCTTGTGCCATGAGCGCGAGGCGCTGGCGCTCAGCGCTGAACAAACAGCCGATTTGGAAACGCGCTGGAACGCTGTGGCGCATTTGCCCGAGGCATGGAAAAGCCGAATCGACGCACGCTTTCAAGGAAACGCAACGCAGAACGCAAAATCGGGTGTGAGCCTGCAGGATACCCTGCTCAATCTCGAAGTCGCCTGTGGCATCGACAGTCCGCAGGAATTTCTCGCCGCGCGCCAGCACTTGAAAATACGCGCCTTGAAAAACGCCATGGAAGGCCGCCAGAACACCGCCACCACGCCTGCGGAAATTGAGCGCTGGATGCTTGACGCCGCGGCGTCGGCCAGGCCCGATGAAACCTCGCGCGAGCGGCTCACAAAAATCATCGCGGCAGTACGCCGGCGCAGACAGAGTTAGTGATGGAACCGGCGAAAAAAGCCTCACTCGGTCAAGTCGCCGCCACTATGTTCTGGGGCCTGTGCATGATCGGCAAAAAAGGCACGTGGGAGCGCGACGGCGTAAAGATTTCCATGAAACAGGTCATTGCCGGCGCGGTAATCGCAGGCTGCGTGGTGGTTGCTGTGCTGACTTTGCTGGTCAAATTCGCGCTGAGATAGCTGGCTATAAGTGGCAGCCATGCGCGTTTTACTGGAGGCGGCTTTCCGCCCATGCAGCACTGGCCAGCAACCCATAATCCGCGCCGTACGCCCCTACGAGTTGCACGCCCACCGGCAAGCCGTTGGCAGCAACAGCGGCGGGTAGCGTAATCGCAGGCACGTGCAACACGGTCCAGATGGCGTTGAAGATAGCCTCGCCGGTGCTGTTGAGTGTTACCGGCGCTGCGCCCGGCGCACTCGGCACCAACAGTGCATCATAGTCACGGAAAATATCACGCAGCATGCGCCGGCAGTTGGCCACGGTCTGCTGTGCCTCTATATAAGCCTCAATCGTGCAGGCAGCCCAGCGCGCGATGCGTGGCTGTAGCGACGCGCTGATCTTTTCAGGTGCGCTGCGCAATTCGTGACTCAGGGCTCGATACGCCTCGTAGTCGCTGATAACGCTGTGCGCGGCAGCTACGGCGTCGAACGCGGACGGTAGTTGATATTCCGTCACGATTGCACCCGCGCGCGATAGCGAAGCGGCAGCGCCTTCGATGGCAGCCACGGTTGCGGGCTCGGCTGATTTCCACTGTGGAGTGTGGCAAAAACCGATACGCGGTTTAGTCACTGCGTTTACTGCTGGCGCGGCGCATTCGGTAACCAGCGGCAGACTCAGTGTGATGTCTTCCACACTGCGCGCAATAAGACCTACGGTATCCAGTGATTCCGCGTTGGGTTTCACGCCTGCGCGGTTGATAAGGCAGAAGGATGGCTTAAAACCCACCACCCCGCAATACGACGCGGGGCGCAGCACCGAGCCCCCGGTCTGCGTGCCCAGCCCTAGGGGCATCATGAAATCCGCCACACCCGCGGCAGAACCGCTCGACGATCCGCCCGGCGTATGCGCGAGATTCCGCGGGTTGTGTGTTTTGTTGGGATGGCGCATCGCGAACTCGGTGGTCACCGTTTTGCCCATGATGATTGCACCCGCTTTCCTTAACGCGGCCACGCACGCGGCATCGGTTGATGCACGATGTCCGGCGTAAATCGGCGAGCCATATTCGGCGGGCATGCCCGCGACGTCGATGATGTCCTTGATGCCTACGGGTATGCCATGCAGCGGGCTGCGCCGCGGCTCGCCATCGCAGGCACGCGCCTGCGCCAGTACATCGTCCGGGTTGATATGCACCCATGCCTGCACCGCGGGCTCGCGCACGGCCACGCGAGCGAGACACGCTTGGGCAAGTTGCACGGCGGTGAGATTGCCGGCGCTCATCTTTGCGTGCGCCTGTGCTATCGACAGCTTGTTGAGTTCCATATGCTCCATCCAGAATAGGTGTGGACCAGGATTGTGCCACGCACCTGCCCTGACATGGGGCAGTGCTACACTGACACAATAAAGCTCAATAATCAAAATGCAAGCCGCTTGGTACACCCAACAAGGCAAACCCACTGCAGTGATGCAGTTCGGCGAGCAACCCACGCCGCACGCCGCTGCAGGCGAAGTACGCGTGCGTTTACACGCCTCGGGCGTCAATCCCGCCGACAGCAATCGCAGCGTCGGGCGCAGCTACGCCATGGAAGGCCCATTAATCATACCCAACAGCGATGGCAGCGGTATCGTCGATGAAGTCGGCGAAGGCGTGGATGCGTCGTGGCTCAAGCGCCGGGTATGGCTTTATAACGGCCAGCGCGGCGGACGGCTGCTCGGCACTGCCGCCGAATACATCGCGCTCAGTGTCGATCTTGTTTCCGAATTGCCGGAGCGCACAAGTTTTAACCACGGCGCCTGCCTCGGCATACCCTGCATGACCGCACACCGCTGTGTGACGCTGGGGGGTGACCTTAAAGGTAAAACCGTGCTGGTTACCGGCGGCGCGGGCGCAGTGGGCCACTACGCCGTGCAGTGGGCCAAACGCTTCGGTGCGCGCGTGATCGCCACCGTGAGTTCGCCCGCAAAGGCCGCACATGCCACCGCGGCAGGCGCTGACTTCAGCGTCAACTATCGCAGCGAAGACGTGATCGCCCGCGTGCGCGAATTCACCACCAACAGCGGCGTGCAGCATGTGGTGGATGTCGATTTCGGCGGCAACTACGCGACCACACTGCCGCTGCTCGCTGCCAACGGTTCCATCGCCTACTACGCAACCAAGGGCAATGTGTCGCCGACGATTGCCGCACCCGATCTCATGCGCAAGAATGTCTCCGTCCACGGCGTGTTACTCAACGGCGCGCCGCACGCCGCGCGCAAGCGCGCGCAGAATGACATCGTGCAGTGGCTGCAAGAAGGCGGCATGCAGCACACCGTGTCAGCCGTCTATCCTCTTGCGCGCACAGGCGACGCGCATGAAGCGGTTGAATTTCAAGTGAAACGCGGCACCGTCATTGTGGATTGCGCAGGCTGATGCGGAAGCGATGTAAGTATTTGTTTTTATTACAAATATTCGCATGCCCCATTAACCCGGGGCGCACTCGCATTGCACCCGGCTAGTTCTCGTCGTAATCGTAGAACACCGCTTCGATATTGTGTCCGTCGGCATCGTACACAAACGCAGCATAGTAGCCGGGCCAATATTCCTTCCGATATCCCGGCGCACCGTTGTCCTTTGCCCCCGCCGCCAGCGCTGCTTTGTAGAACTTGCTGACCTGCGCTTTGTTTTTTGCCTCAAATGCAACGTGCAAAGGGACAACACCTTCATCGTTGGTCGCTATCCAAAAATCTGTATTCTTGCCGTCATTGAATCCGGCCGCTTCGCCGTACTCCATATTTTGCTTATAGCCGAGCGTCGCGAGCACTTTGGCGTAGAACGCTTTTGCTCTTTTATAATTGCCGACGGGGATGCTGGTGTGCGCGATCATATGAAGATAGCCATCGCGTACTGGCGTTAAGCCGTCGCCGCGTGTTCGACCGATGCGCCGCGCCGCACTTTTACTTTCACATCAATCCGTGATCCGAGCCCGTTAATCATCGCCATAAGACGTTCAACGCTTATACGCCGGAAATCCGCGTTGCGAACACGCGAAAAGTCCCCGGCATCAATGCCGGTAAGGCTTTGCGCTTTTCTGACACTAATCGCACCCTTATCGAGCGCTTTGATGATTTCAGCCGCAAGTATCGCCTTCAGCTGGCGAATGTCTGCGTCCACCACGTTGAAATCACGGTAAATGTTTCCGCTCCCGCGAATAAGCTCTAGCTGTTCTTTTTTCATCGCAACATCTCCTTTAATCTCTTCAAGCGATCCTTAATCAAATCGATCTCGTGTTGCGGCGTTTTAATGCCGTGCGTAGATTTTTTCTGAAACGCATGTACCACCCAGAGATCTTCGCCAATCTGCACCGCGTAGACCACCCGGAACGCATTGCCCCGAAACGGCAGTGCGATTTCAAACACTCCCGATCCGAGACCTTTCATCGGCTTGGCTATTCCAGCTTTGCCGCCCTCAGCAGCAACGCTCAACGCGTCGAAAACTATTTCACGCGCAGCTTCAGGAAATTCCTCGAAGGCCTTTCGCGCAGGCGTGAGCCAGGATACTGGCCGGGTTACCCTCATTCTTCTCTCCTTCTCCTCTTTTAATGTTGGCAGTATTACCAACACTTGTCAAGCTTGGAGGGCGCGGGATGTGCGGTCGGTGGCGAAAGCAAAGCGGTAAACATCTTTCCCCGCCTTCTGCGCCGCTACAAGTGTGCCCTTGCCCCTGAAAGACGAAGGCGTTTCACTGAAACGCGCTATCAAGCCGCTTTTAGCGTCCCCCGCGCCGCCGCCACCAACCCCGGCACCAACGCCGCGCGCACGTAAACGTAGCCTTCAAACAGCCGCCGCTGCGTGCGATAAAACGCGCCCTGCTCTGCGTGCCACTGGCCGTTGATATTGCGCACGTCGGCAGCCACCGTCAGAATCCCTGATGGCATGGCAATGCGTATCGGCGCGTTGTGGTCGGCCGCGACGCGCGTGGCCTGATGCACCACTGAGCCTGCGATGCGTGCAGCCACCGCCGTACACAGCGATACGGTCAGCGGCAGCGCACGATGCGGCTGTCCGCTCGACAGCATGCGCGCCGTCAGGTCGACATCGCTGGCTTTGATGGATTCGCCGGTCAGCAACGTTGCGTCCTGTGCTTCCGATACAAATCCCACGAACGGCACTGTCGCTATCTTCGCCGCTTCTTCCGGATTTTTGGTGATGCCCATTGCAACAGATGCTGCCAAACGTATCGCAGCGAGTTTCTTCATGATGTCGGCGTTGCCTTCCAGCGCGTCGGGCATCTCCGTGCCTTTGAGTCCGAGATCGGCTGCGCGCACAAACACCGTGGCGTTGGCCGCATCCACCATCGACACCCTAAGTTTGCCGACGCCGGGCACTTCCAGCACGTCGCTCACATTTCCGGTCGGCAGTAATTTTCCGGTAGTCGCACCGCCCGGCTGCAGAAACTCCAGGCGCACCGGCGATCCTGTGCCGGACACACCCGGAATCGTCAGCTCACCGTCAACCTCGGACAAACCATCATCCATGTTAAAGCGCGCCTGAATGATTTTTTTGGTGTTGGTGTTGTGGATGCGCACCATCGCTTCGCGTCCACTGACACTGAAAATGCCTTCATCCACCGCGAACGGCCCCATCGCGGACGACATATTGCCGCAGTTGGCGCTGTAATCGACCTCGGCTTTTTTCACCTGCACCTGCGCGAAGGTGTAATCAATGTCGGCGTCAGACCGGCTCGGTGGCCCCACCACACACACCTTGGACAGCGACGACACGCCGCCACCCATGCCGTCAAGCTGGCGTCCGTACGCATCGGGACTGCCGATGGCCGCAAGAAAAATTTCATCCCACTGCGCGCGGTCTGGCGGCAAATCCCTGGCGTGAAATACCACCGCGTTGCTGGTGCCGCCGCGCATGAATACGGCGGGGAGCCTGAATTGTTTCATAGCGTCTCCTTGGATCAAGCAGCCTGCACTGGCCCGCGCGTGCCGATGGCAGGGTACGGGTGCAGCATATTCAGCGCGATACTTTGGTTCGCGGTTTGCACGATGCGTACATGTTCGCGCTTGAATTCGCGCGCCTGTTGCAAGCCGCAGGAGTGCGCGATCATATCGATCTCCTTGTTCATGTTTTTGCAGTAATTCGCAACGCGCAGGTACTTCTCCTCCACCACCAGGCCGCGCTGCAGACGTTTATTATGCGTGGTCACCCCTGTGGGACAGGTGTTTTGATGACAGCGCAGCGCCTGTATGCAACCCAGTGCGAACATAAAACCGCGTGCGGTATTGATGAAATCGGCCCCCACGCACAGCGCCCACGACGCGCGCGCCGAGGTGACCAGTTTGCCCGAGGCGACAACGCGGATGCGCGATTTCAAATCAGCCTGTATCAACGAATCCACCACGCGCGGCAAGGACTCGGCAATCGGCAGCGCCATGTGATCGAACAGCGTCTGCGGCGCAGCACCACTGCCACCCTCCGCGCCATCGATGACCAGAAAATCCGGTGCATACTCACGGCCGCGCCGCAGTATGGCATCACACAATTCATTGGTGAATTCCCAGCCGCCAATCGCCGTTTTCACACCCACCGGGCGTCCACTCAGCTCGCGCAAATACGCAATTTTGTCGAGCAAATCGTTGACATTGGCGATATCGCGATGGCGGTTTGGGCTGATGGAATCTTCGCCGGCGGGTATGCCGCGTATGCGCGCAATTTCCTCGGTAACCTTGGCGCCCGGTAGTACGCCGCCCTTGCCCGGTTTGGCGCCCTGAGACAGTTTTATTTCAAACGCCTTGACGCACTGGGCGAGTTCCTTCACTTTTTCCGGCGAAAAGTTACCCTGATGATCACGCATGCCGTACTTGGCGGTGCCCATTTGCATGATGATATCGCAGTTGCCCGCGAGATGATGCGGGGCAAGCCCGCCTTCGCCGGTATCCATCCAGCAACCGGCCTCCGCCGCGCCCAGCGAAAGTGCGCGCACCGCCGGTTCGGAAATCGCGCCGAAACTCATGCCGCTGACGTTGACGACGGAACGCGCTTCAAACGGGATTTTGCAGTAGCCCTCGCCGATCACCAGCGAGGGCGTGGGCAGACGGTCTTCCTCCAGCACCGGATAAGGGTGATTCACAAACAGAATATTGCCCGGCACGCTCAGATCGTTGGTGGAACCGAAGCCGATGATGCCGCCTTCGTTTTTGGCTTCTTTGTATACCCAGCCGCGGGTGGCGCGGTTAAAGGGCATCTCCTCGCGGTCGCCGGCGAAAAAATACTGCCGGAAATATTCGCCGAGATCTTCAAAGAAAAACCGCAAACGCCCGATCACCGGATAATTGCGCAGCACCGTGTGTTTTTTCTGCGTAACGTCATGCACAATCGCGATCACCAGCCACGCGACAAGCGCGAATGCGGCGAGTGTGCCCAAGCCGTAGGAAATGACACCAACCATGCTGCTCATATGCGCCTCCGTTGCCCTGCTAGAATCACCGGAATGTGCTGCACTTTACGGCGTAAGCGGGAAAATCGTACCGTCCAGGGCTGATGGGGGCTAATTTGCCCGTCTGCCGTGACTTTTATTGGTGTAATTAATATAGAGCAAATTCATGAACATCGCATCTGAAATCGAACGCAATGTCGCCGCCGCCCTGGCCGAAGATGTGGGCGCGGGCGACTGGACGGCGCAATTGATCGGCGCCGCGGCGCAGGCGCGCGCCAGCGTGGTGTGCCGGGACGCCGCCACCCTGGCCGGGCGGCCGTGGTTTGACGCGGTGTTTCTCGCGCTTGACCCCGCCATGCGGATCAGCTGGCTGGTCGAAGAGGGGCAGCGCGTGGCCCCCAACACGCCCTTGTGCACACTGAGCGGAAGCGCGCGTGCGCTGCTCACCGGTGAGCGTACTGCGCTGAATTTTCTGCAAACCCTGTCAGCGGTGGCGACGGTCACACGCCGTTATGTGGATGCGGTCGCAGGCACAACCGCGGCGATTCTGGATATCCGCAAGACACTGCCGGGCTTGCGCGTGGCGCAAAAATACGCGGTCAAAACCGGCGGCGGCATGAATCACCGCATGGGCTTGTATGACGCCATACTGATCAAGGAGAACCATATCGCCGCTGCCGGCAGCATCAGCGCCGCGCTCGCCGCAGCCCAACGCATCGCGCCCGCCACGGTGTGGATACAAATCGAAGTGGAAAATCTGCAACAACTCGACCAGGCGCTGGCCGCCGGCGCCACGCTGATACTGCTCGACAACATGAGTGTGGATCAAATGCGTGCAGCGGTGGTGCGCACCGCCGGGCGCGCGAAGCTTGAAGCATCCGGCGGTATTACGCTGGAGAACGTGCGTGCCATAGCGCAATCGGGCGTGGATCGTATTTCTGTCGGTGCGCTCACCAAGGACATCAAGGCGGTCGATCTTTCGATGCGATTTTTGACGTGAAGGGTAAACTGTGCAAACGCCAGCTCATTAACAAGGAGCAAGCAGCATGGAATTCGGACTCACCTGGGCCAAGCTCGACGAAATGGAGTACGTAACGGAGGCGGAGAAGCTGGGCTTCACGCACCTGTGGGTCACCGACAGCGGCCTCATCCGCTCCGACGCCTTCGTCTTCCTGACTGTAGCCGCGCAGCAGACCAAAACCATGAAGCTCGGCATGGGCGTGGCGGTGCCCGGACTGCGCCTCGCGCCCACGCTGGCCGCCGGCATGGCCACCCTCAACATGGTCGCCCCGGGCCGCTGCTTCGTGGCCATGGGCACCGGCAACACGGGCATGCGCCTGCTGGGCAGGAAGCCCATGACTCTCAAGAACTTCGAGGTCTATGTGCGCACCGTGCGCAACCTGCTGGACGGCAAGGACGCGCAGTACGAGCACAACGGCGAGAAGCACAGCATCCGCTTCATGCTCACCGAAAAGGGTTACCGCAATCTGCGCGATCCCATCCCCCTGTATCTCGCCGGCTACGGCCCCAAGGCGCAGGCGCTGGCCGGGGAGATCGCCGACGGCCTCACCACGAACATTCCGCGTGGAGGCAAGCTGGAGCAGATCTTGGCCAATGCCGGCAAGGGCGCGGCGAAAAGCGGCCGCTCGCTGGATAACTTCCATCTCTCGGCGCGGGTGAATTTCGCGGTGCTGGACCCCGGCGAGCCGGTGGATTCGGAACGCATCGTCAACGAATACGGCCCGGCCATCATGACCGCCATGCACTCCACCATGGACCGGCACCTGGAGTACGGCGAGGACCCGCCCGAGTTTCTGCGGCCGATGTGGAAGGCCTATCTCGAATTTCACATGGCGCGGCCGGCCGCCGAACGCCAGAAAATAATGCACGAGAGCCACAACGCCTACGTGGCCGCGGACGAGCGGCGCTTCGTCACGCCCGAAGTCATCAAGCGCTTCTGCATCGTGGGCCAGCCGGCCGCAGTGCTGGAGCAGGTGCGCGAACTGGAGCGCAAGGGCGTGCGCCAGCTCATGTGCAACTTCCCGCTGCAGCGCGGCTACCAGATGGTGCGGGATTACGCGAAGAACATCATCCAGAAGCTGTAGGAAGGGAGACGCAAATGAGTGGTGTAAAAGCGGGAATCATGGTCAGCAACCAGCAGTTCGAAGGGGTGGACATGGTGAGCGCCCTGGAGGAGCAGATCGTGATGGTGCGGCTGGCCCGGGACCGCAGGTGGGACTCTTTCTTCGCGGGGCAGCACTACCTGAACGAGGGCGGCAACCAGGGGCTGCAACTGGTGCCCTACCTGGCTCGTCTGGCCGCCGACGCGGGGGACATGACCCTTGGGGTGGGGCTGCTGCTGCTTCCCCTGCACAACCCCGTCTACACCGCAGAAACCATTGCCACCCTCGACGTGATTTCCCGTGGCAACATGGTTTTCGGCGTGGGGTTGGGCTACCGCACCGCCGAGTTCGAAGCCTTCGGTGTGCGCAAAGGGCAACGGGTGCAGCGTTTCGAGGAATGTCTCACCATAGCCAAACGACTGTGGACCGAGGACAAGGTGAGCTACGAGAGCGACACCTGCATTCTGCGGGATGCGCACCTCTCCCTGAAGTGCGTGCAGAAGCCCCACCCGCCGATCTGGTTTGCTGCCAAGCATGCCAACGCCATCCGTCGCGCCGCGCAATTGGGGGACTGCCTCTACCACAGTCCCAAGGCCACCCTGGCCACCCACAAAGAGCGGCTGATCCTCTACAAGCAGGAGCTGCGCACTGCGGGCAAACCCCTGCCGCGCGAAAACCCCTGCCGCATCGAGATCTACTGCGCGAAGAACCGTGCCGCTGCGATGGACTTGGCGGGGCCGTACATTTCGGAGAAGTACAAGGCGTACGCCCAGTGGGAAAGTGACAAGGCCATGCCGGACCATGAGCGGCTCAACAAGTCCTTCGATGAACTGGTCAAGGACCGCTTCGTGATCGGGTCACCGGAGGACTGCTGGAATCAGCTCACGCCCTACATCGAGGAACTGGGCGTGACCCACTTCGTGTTCCGCACACACTTCCTCGGTATGCCCCTCTCCAACGCCTTGGCCAGCATGCGACTGATGTCCGAAGAGTTGCTGCCGGCGCTGCACGCCGCCAAGCCCACGCCTCTGGAAAATATCACCGCTGCCTGACTCCCAGGCTAATCGATCCTGATCCCGCTTTCCTTGCGGATGCGAACCCACCTTGCGTAATCCTGCTGCAGTCTGCGCGTGAATTCCTCAGCGGTGCCGGGGATGACTTCAGCGCCGAGTTTCTCGAACGCTTCGCGCGTGCGCGGCTGTGCAATGACGGTGTCGACGGCATCGCGCAGCTTCTGAACCGCTTCCTTGGGCGTTGCAGCCGGAATGGCGAGCGTGGTCCACGTCGAGTAATCGTAGCCGCGCAGCCCCGATGCGTCGATCGTCGGCACGTCGGGCAAGAGCTTCGAGCGCTGAGCGGTTGTCACCGCAAGTGCGCGCAGTCTGCCTGCTTTGATGAAGGGTCCGGCTGAACTGACCTGATCGAATGCCAGATGAATCTGCCCGCTGACGATGGCGACCGATGCGGCAGCGCCGCCTTTGTACGGCACGTGCGTGAATTTAACTTGCGCCATCGACTGAAACAGCTCACCCATCAGGTGCGTGCCGGAACCCTGGCCCGCCGAACCCATTAACAACGATCCGGGTTGCGCCCTTGCCAGCGCGATGATCTCCTTGACGCCGCGCACCGGCATCGAGGGGTGCACGACGAGTGCACTCGGCACGAGAGATATGAGCGACGTGTACACGAAGTCGCGCAGCGGTTGGTACTCGATATCGTCGTGAAACACCGGCTGCGCCACGAGTGTGCCGGGCGCGCCGAGGAGGAGCGTGTAACCGTCGGGTGGCGATTTGGCGACCTGCGTGGAACCGATTCTGCCTCCCGCGCCGCCGCGGTTTTCGACGATCACGGGCTGCCCCAGAACTTCCGTCAGTCCAGGCGCGATGACCCGCGCCGTGATGTCGATGTTTCCACTGGGGGCGAACGGGACGACGATGCGAATCGGTTTGGTCGGGTAGCCTTGGCCATAGGCGATTGCGGGTGCAAGCAACAGCATGCCACCCATCGCGAGCCACACGGGTTTGGTCATTTAGGCAGCCGCCCTACTTCATGTACTCTTTCTGCCATTTCTCGAATTCGTCGATGCGGATGATCTGGCGGGCCAGCTCAGGAGCGGCCTGCTTTTCCTTCAAGTGGGCTGCATCACCGCCCTCCTTGAGGAATTTTAGCGTGTCATAGATTGACTTCACCGCCACCAGGTAGGCAGGGTTACCCAACATGATGATCTTGAGGTTGTTGTCCGCGCAAAACCTGGCGTCGTCCTTGACCTCAGGCGGGGGGCCAAGAATTGTGATGGGCATATTCGGAGCCGCACTGTGAGTGGCTGCTATGTCCGCTTTGCTCTTCACGCCGGTCAGCATCAAGGCCTCGGCGCCAGTCGCTGCATAAGCCTTGATACGGTCAACAGCATGTTCGCGATCCACGCCCCAGGCGGCGGTGCGCGCGACGATCACCGTGGTGGGATCAGTGCGGGCGGCTACCGCGGCCTTCAGCTTGCCGACCTGAGTCGCCACAGGGTTCAGGCCCGGGTTTTGAACGCCAAACTGCCCAGGCACCACATTGTCCTCGATCTCGATGGCCGAGACGCCGGCAGCCTCCAGTTCGCGCACACAGCGCCAGACATTGACCGCGTTACCGAACCCGTCCTCGGCATCCACCATGATCGGAATATCGGTGTTCCGCGTTATCCGGCGGATATGGTCCTGCACATCGGGCAGCGTCGAGATGACGATGTCAGGCGCGGCCAGATTGGATGCCTTGCCGACGGAGCCGGATAATACCAGGAGGTCATAGCCGACGATCTGGGCGATACGTGCCGATAGCGGGTCGAAAATATTGCCCGCGAGGGTGACCGCCGGTTTCACCAGCAACGCCCGGTACATCTCGTTTTTTCTGGACATACGTTCCTCTATATTTGTGGAATCTTGTAGAGTTCCTGGACGTTTTGACTTAGCAGTCGTTTCTTTGCGTCCGCTGGAAGATGGCCGAGGTCGCGTTCGATGATCTCGCGTGAATTGGGCCAGGTCGAATTGGGATGCGGGTAGTCGTTCGACCACATGAAGTTCTTTGTTCCCCAGTGCCCCACTATCATCCTTGAAGGAGGGTCATTGAAGAATGTGGCGTAAATCTGTCTGTCGAAGTATTGGCCCGGATTCAATTTCATCTGGGATTGAATTCCACCGCGAGACCAGTATTTGTCAAACTGGGACATGACAAACGGCAGCCAACTGATTTCATTTTCAACGAGAACAATCTTCAGGCCCGGAAATCGTTCCAGCGCACCGCCGGCGATAAGTCCAGACAGTGCGTTGGAAGCATAGAGCAGTTTATCGTTGACTACGTAGGGGAAATAGATATGCGCAATTCGTGGCGTAACCTGGCGCGGAAAGGCATACGGCTTGCCGGTCAGGATATGCAAGCTGATCGGCATATCCAATTCCTGAGCCGCGGCCCACAGACGGTCATAATGATCGCCATGAAACGGCAAATCGTCTGGGGGAACCTGCCACACCATTGCACCGCGCAGGCCAGACTTTTTGCAGCGCTCCAGTTCTTTAACGGCATTGGGAATGTTAAAGCACGATAGATTGCCTATCCCGAACAGCTGATCCGGCGCGGCTGAACAATATTCGATGATCCAATCGTTGTAGACGCGAAAACACGCCTCCTGCAATGCAACGTCCGTCAATCCATAAAGGTCAAGGCAAAAGCTGGGATAAAGAATCTCCCCGCTGACGCCGTCCTCCGCCATTTCGAAAACTCTTGCTTTTGGATCATGGCCGCCCGGGCGCGCTTGGAACTGGCCGCCTACCTGGAGTTCCGGGAACACGGGCGCCCTGTCCTGAAAGGAAACGGGCAGCCGTTTTTTCCACAACTGCGGATCCTCTATGACATGCGAATCCGCTGAAAGCAGAAATTCATCGCTCATGATATGGTGCTCCTTGCTGCAGAATATTGACCGGGCGCAATCGCTTCCTTACACCTTCGATTGAGCGCGCATCACTGGTCGGGCGCGTCGGGTGCTCACGCCGCCGCTTCCAGTATCTTCAGTACCTGCTCGGGCGAAGTGATCTTGAGCGGATTCGCGTGCAGCGCCTTGTCGTGCATGGCGGTGGTTGCGATCGACGAGAACTGTTCCGGGCCGATGCCTACCTCCGCAAGGCGGCGCGGCAGCCCGAGCTCGCCGATGAAATTTTCCAGCACATCGGCTGCGTCTTCACCGGGATGCCCGAGCGCTGCGGCCACCAGCTGCTGGCGCGCGGCATTGGCGCTGCGGTTGTAGCGCAGCACGTGCGGCAGCATCACGCACGAGGTGTAGCCGTGCGGCACGCCGCAAGAGCCGCCGAGCGCGTGACCGATCGCGTGGCTCGCGCCCATTTCCACCCCGCCGTGGCGCCCCGCAATCGCGAGCCAGATGCCGTAGAAACTCTCGAGCCGCGCATCCAGATCGGCGGGATCGCGCTTCGTTTTGAGCAGCGACGACCCCAACAGCTTCAACGCGTGCTGATACATGCCGTCGCTGATAGGATTGGATCGCGGCGAGCACAAGCCCTCGGTTGCATGATCGATGGCGCGCACGCCGGTCGAGAGCCACACCCACAGCGGCGTATGCACGGTCGGCGCCGGATCGAAGATGATGGTCCGCGGAATCATCTGCGGGTTTCCCCCGTGACTGAACTTGCGCTTGACGCGCTCGTCCGTGGCGCCGCCCCCGGTGGTGAGCTCGCCCGCCGAAAGCGTGGTCGGTATGGCGATCTGGCCGATGCGCGGCCCCTCGTACTGCGGCGTGAAGCGCGTGCCGTCGGGCTTGGTGATGGCGCGAAACCGGTCGAAGCCGTCCACATCGGTGATGTTGTGCTGCAGACACAGCCGAACCATCTTACCGCCCTCGGTCACCGAGCCGCCGCCGAAGGTCACGACCAGGTCAGCGCCGGCGGAACGTGCCAGTTGCGCCGCTTCCAGCACAGCCGAACGCGGCGTGAAGGGCGGAATACTGTCGTACGTTCCCGCGTAGCGACTGCCGAGCGCAGTGCGCACCTTCTCGACCTCGTCGGTGGTGCGATTCATGGTGCCGCTGACGACGAGAAACACCCGGCTCGCACCGATGCGTTCGACCTCGGCCGCCAGTGCCAGCGCAGCCGGTTTACCGTAGACCAGCCGTTCCAATGCCGGAAATTCGAAAACATCCTCGCGCATGCAGTCTCCTGGCCGGGTATCGGCGATTTAAACGGCGTTTTTCCTCAAACGGCACTCTATCCGCAGCTCCGCAAGCGGTCAACCGCGTGAAAATTCAATCAGTCCACGAGCGCCACGCACTCGATCTCGCAGCCATTGCCGAACCGAAGCTGCATCGACCACGCCGTGCGCGCCGGTGGGTTGACCGGGAAGAATTCGCGATACACCCGGTCCATCTCGCCCATGTGCGAGATATCTGCCAGCACCACATGCACTCTTACGACGCGCTCCAGCGACGAGCCGGCGGATTCCAGCAGGTGCTTTATATTGTTCAGTGTCGTGCGAATCTGCTCGCCGATCGGCCCCTGACTGCGCCTGCCTGTGCGCGGATCGAGCGGGCCCATCCCTGAAAGAAACAGGTAGTCGCCGGCGCGGATGCCGGGTACATGTGGCAGGTTGGCGCTGCGGGAGACATTGAGCAGCGGATTCTTCGGCTGGATGGCGGAACGTGCGAGCTTCTCTGTCATCATGTCACGCCAATGCGGTGCATTCGATCATGACTTTCACGCCGCCGGGCAGGCACGCACCGCATACGGTGCGCGCGGGGGGTGGTTCAGGGAAGAAGCCGGCATACACCTCGTTCATGTTCGGCGCCTCCAGCATACTGTGCAGCAGCACGTTGACCTTCACCACCTTGTCGAGTGAGGAACCCGCTGCCTCGAGCATCAGCTTGAGATTCGCGAGTATGTGGTGGGTTTCGCTGATGGTGGTGCCTGGAATTCGCTCACCGCTCTTCGAATCGACCGCGGTCAGGCCAGAAACGAACAGAAAATCGCCGCCCCGCACCACCATCGACATCTGCTGATCGAAGCTGCGCCCCGCATCCAGCCCCGGCAGAGGCAGCGCAATCACTTCGCGCTGCAAGCTCATGGCCTATCCTTCAAGCATTTCATGCGGCGGCTACCACGTCGAGTTGCACCTTGAATCCGGCTTCGATCTGCGCGGTCCACACGGTGCGCGCAGGCGGGCCGTTCGACACGTACTGCCGGTAAACACGGTTAAGCACATCGTACTCGATGCTGTCATAGATCAGCGCATGCACCTGCACCAGCCGCTCGAGCGACGACCCCGCCGACTCAAGCAGAAGCTTCAGGTTCCCAAAAATGACATGCGCCTCGCTGGTCAGCGTGCCGTGCTGGCGCTCGCCGGTTTGCGGGTCTACCGGGATCATGCCCGAGCAGAAAATAAGCCCGCCGGCGCGGATCGCCGGCGACTGATAATGTCCGTAATGCTTGCGCAGATCGAGCCCGGACCGCGGTGCTGTGATGACTTCGCGCATCGAATCTCCACTCAGGTATGTGCCACGCGCCCGGCGCTCGATTTCGGCCGCCGGGGGCTAGGGCCTGTTAACAATTGATTCGTGAGATGCGTTGCTAGGTCAGCGGGACCACCGCCACCTGTTCCTTGAACGCCGCACGCGTCGAGATGGACGCATACCAGCGGTCCAGGTTTGACGTCGCCGGCCGCTCCGGAATCAGCTGCATATAGCGGTAGATCATGATGCCGACGGGGATGTCGCCGTAGGAAAAATCGTTGCCGGCGAGATACTGAGTCTTGCCAAGCTGAGCGTCCATGATTCTGGCTGCGGCAACAGTCTTTTCCTTGCCGGTCGCGATCGCCGCGGCGTCGCGTTTCTCGGGAGGCGTGCGGATCAGCCCCCAGAACACCGGTGTGATCGCAGGCCCCAGCACCGACAGCTGCCAATCCATCCACTTGTGCGCCACGGCTCGAACCCTGAGGTCGGCGGGCTCGAGCGTGCGGCTCGCGTGCTTGGCAGCGAGATAACGGACGATCGAGTTCGATTCCCATAACGTAAAACCATCTTCCTCTTCGAGCGTCGGTACCAGCGAATTCGGGTTTATCGCGAGATAGGCTTCGTCCTTGGTCTTGCCGAAAGCGCCGCCGGCGTCGATGCGCTCGAACGGCAACTTCATTTCGCCGAGCGCCCAGAGGACCTTCTGCACGTTCGACGAGGTGTTGCGCCCCCAGATTTTAAGCATAGTGTTCCTTCCCGTTGATAGCATTCCGTCGCGCCTGCGGAAATATTGGAATAGCCTCTTGAAGCGTTTGTAGCCGTCCATTCTTTGACGGGAGCGCCGCGCATTGGAAATCTAACACAATAATCACCAAACGCTACGCATCAGGGGCATTGCCTGAGCACCAGCGGCGCGTATAATTTCCTCGGAGAAATTGGCGACGGAGATTCCTCATGTTCGCAGACCGCTACGATCTTCCCTTGTCCACGGCCTCCACTGCCGCGCGGGACGCCTACGCTCAGGGCTACGATCTGGCGCTGACACTCTACCCCGGCGCGCTCGAAGCCTTTGACCGCGCCCTCGCCGCCGACCCCGGTTTCGCCCTCGCCCATGCCGGTAAGGCCCAGGTACTGATGCGGGAAGGCCAAGCCGTGGCGGCACGGGCGGCGCTGACGGCGGCCAAGGAACTGTCCGTCGGATTACCGGCGCGCGAGGCCGGTCATATAGCGTTCTTCGACCTCGCGTTCGCGGGTCGCACCGACGCCGCGATCGCCGCCTTGCACACACATCTGACGGCATGGCCGCGCGACGCGCTGATGGTCGCCAGTGGCGCGAACCCGAACGGCCTGATCGGCGGCTCCGGCCGCATCGGACAAAAGCATCAGATCGCGGTACTGATGGACAGCCTCGCCCCGCATTACGGGGACGATTATTGGTTCCTGGCCTATCACGCAACGGCGCTGTCCGAGGATGGTCAGCTCGCCGCCGCTCGTCCGAAGATCGAGCGATCCGTGGCGCTGAACCCGAACAACGCGCATGCGGCGCACGGGTTCGCGCATGTTTGTTACGAGAGTGGCGACCCGGACACGGGCCGCGGCTTTTTGTCTTCCTGGCTCGCCACCTATCCGCGCGAAGGGGCTTTTCACGGCCACTTGAGCTGGCATCTCGCGCTGTTCGAACTTGGGGCCGGGCATTGGCCGGAGGCGCTACGGCTGTATCAGGACGCGATCGCGGTCGACCGACACAGCGGCGGGCCGCAACAGAAAATGACGGATGGGACAGCGTTTTTATGGCGCTCCGAACTGGCCGGCCATCCGCGCGACGCCGCCGCCTGGCGCGCGATGTACGAGTACGGGAACAGCGCGCTGCCGCGTCCCGGCGCCGGGCTCGCGGACCTGCACGTCATCCTGACTCAGGCGGTCATGAGTGATGATGCCGCGCTCGACGCCCGCACCCGCCAGATGGAGGACCTGGCGCGCGAGGGGCGTTACCCGTCCGGCGCTTACCTTCCGGCGCTGTCGCGCGGCTTCGTGGCGTTCGAACGCAGGGATTTTCCCGCGGTAATCGAGGCGCTCGCCCCGCTCGCCGCGGAAGACGAACGCATTGGCGGCAGCCGCGCGCAGCACGACCTGATCGAGTTCACGTTGTTGAAGGCCTATCTCAACGCGGGCCGGCTGGAGGAGGCGCGGCACCTGCTTGGCACGCGACGGCCTGGTGCTTCCAGAGTCGCCGTCGCGGGAATCGCGGCGGTGCATTCCTGACTTTGCTTCTCGTCGTTTGGTGTAAGTTCTGACACTGTCTGTCAGCGGATCGCAACTTCCGCAGCAAATCCAAGCGCCTACACCTCACGCTTCACGTTTCACCAAGCCCCCCCACCGCTCCAGCACTTGTGCCAGCGCGCCCGCGCTGAGGGGCTTGGTCAGATAATCGTCCATACCTGCGGCCAGACAGGTTTCGCGATCCCCCGCCATCGCATTGGCCGTCTGTGCAATGATGATGTGCCGGGGGTGGCCTTGTTTTTCGAGCTCGCGTATGACTGCCGTTGCCGCGAAACCATCGAGATTCGGCATGTGGCAATCCATCAGGATAAAATCGTAATGGTGTTGCTTAACGTACGCCACCGCCTCTTGCCCGTCATTCGCCACGGTCACGCTGCAGCCGAGTTTTCGCAGCATGGCATTCGCAACGATCTGATTGATGTTGTTATCCTCAGCCAGCAAAATATCAAGCCCTTGAGTCACGCTTTTGCCGGATGCCAGCGGCGCTATAGCCAGCAGCGGCGGCGCTGCGCGGGCCTCGCCGGTGGCATGTCTGAGGTTAACGGTAAAACTGAAGCAGCTCCCCGCGCCCGGCGTGCTGTCAACAAAAAGCTCACCGCCCATCAGTTCGACCAGTTGCCGCGAAATGGTCAAGCCCAGCCCGGTGCCGCCGAAACGCCTTGTGGTGCTCGCGTCTTCCTGCGCGAACGGATCAAATATGCGTTCGATGGCGTCTTTTGAAATGCCGATGCCGGTGTCACGAACGTCGAATCGCAGCGTCAAACTCTCATCCGTGCCGGCATCCACACGGATGCTGACGCTGACACTGCCGCTGGCGGTGAATTTGATCGCGTTGCCAACCAGATTGGACAGCGTCTGCGTAATGCGCACCGGATCGCCGCTCACGCGCAGGGGTACGTCTTCGGCATAGACGCTGCTCAGCGCAAGATTTTTCTCGCGCGCCGATGCGGCGAATAGTTGCAGGATCGACGCCACGCGCGAACGCAGATCGAATTCGATTTCCTCGATAGCCACCTTGCCGGCCTCGATTTTCGAGAAATCAAGAATATCGCTGACGATCCTGAGCAGGCTGTCGCCGGAATTGCGAATGGCCTGAACGTACTCCTGTTGTTCCGTATTAAGCGCGGTCGCGGTCAGCAGATTGGCCATGCCCAGCACGCCGTTCATGGGGGTGCGAATTTCGTGACTCATGTTGGCGAGGAACTGCGAACGCACGCGCATCGCCTGTTCCGCCGCTTGTTTCGCCTGCGTCAGATTTTCCTCGGTGCGCTTGAGCTCGGAAATATCGGTGTAGGTGGTCACGATGCCGCCGCCACGAATGGGCAATGTCGACTTGGTAATGATGCAATGCACATCGCGCCCGCTCGCCGTGGGCAGGGTGTAGTTAAATTGCCGGGTGCCCGGATTCGCCAGCAAGTCCAGTTCAATACGCGCAATCTCCTGCAGCACGGTTTGCCGGCTATGGCGTGATTCCCGCATCAAAAGATCTTTTCGATCAACCTCAAACAATTTTTCATACGCCGCATTGATGTAGGTGATCTTGCGGTTGTTATCCCGCACCAGCACGGGTATGGGCATGGATTCAAGCAGCGCGTCGGTAAGCGTAAGCGCTTCCTGTAAGTGAATTTCGGCGTTTTTTCGCGCCGTGATATTACGCGCAACGCCACGATACCCGGTGAAACGTCCGTCGGCATCGGTGCGGGGTTCGCCGCTGATACTGATGTAGGCGGTATCGCGCGTGGGCGGCATGTAACGCAACTCAAAATCGCGAAACGGCTCACGCGCATCGAGGCAGCGCTGGTGTTCGATCCACGCCGCATCCTCTTCGCGTCCCAGGTAAGCCTCACGTGCGGTTTGCCCGATGAAATCATCCGGACTTTGCCCGGAAACAGCGCTCACGCCGGACGACATCAGCGTAAAACGGTGCTGCGAGTCCAGCTCCCAGTACCAATCGGATGAAATACCGGTCAACGCGCGATAACGCGATTCGCTTTCGCGCATACGATGATGAGCGAGTGCGCTTTCGTTAAACAATTCGCTCATCAACCGGGTCAGGTGCTCGGCGGAGTGTTCATCCGCCGCAATCGGATCGCGTGCGTCTGCCGCCAGCATGCGATTGGCCATCGTGCGTATGGAGTCAATCAGTGCGCGCTGGCGTTCGGCATCGTCGCGCAGCCGCGTGTTGGCTTGCATCAGTTCGGCGGAACTGGCGGTCAAACTGCGCAGCCGCAGCTCCTGTGCGCGCTCGAACTGGCGATAACTTTCATCCACCATGTCGAGCAATTGTGGCAGGCCGTGCAGCGCTTGCAGCTGTGTGCCGTCGAGGTCTGTGCGCGCGGCAAGTTCGCGCAGACTCGCCAGCAGCGCGGCTGCCTCTGCAGGCGTACCCGCGCTGAACGCCTGCTGCAATTGCCGTGTAAGCATGGCGTGCATCGACTGAAAAACCATCCCCGTTACTCGATCAACGGCATTGCGCCTGAATATAGCGCTGTACAGCACCGGTATCCGCCGCCATCACCTCAACGCGTTGTGGCAGGTGCTCAAGGCCCAGGCAATTTGCAGGACAAGGCGGCTCGCGCCCCAATGCATCGCGTATGACATCGGCGAATTTCACCGGCTGCGCGGTTTCAAGGCAGATCAGCGGCACGCCTGACTCACGATGTTCAAGTCCGACTTTGATGCCATCCGCCGTATGCGTGTCGATCATCGCGCCAAAGCGCTGGTAGATGTCGCGTATGGTCGCGATGCGATTCGCGTGCGTGCTGGCGCCGGAAACAAAACCGAACTCGCGCACTTTTTCGTGCAGCGGTGTGTCCGCCAGCCTGAATTCGCCGCCATTATCAACGGCCTGCCACAAGCTGCGCAGCAGTGCGCTGTCGCGACCCGTCAAATCAAAAATAAAGCGCTCGAAATTCGACGCTCTGGAGATATCCATCGACGGGCTGGAGGTTTGATGCACTTCGGCAGCGGCGCGCGGGCGATAACGTCCGCTGCGAAAAAACTCGTCCAGCACATTGTTCTCATTCGTCGCCAGGATCAAGCGGCGTATCGGAAGCCCCATCATGCGCGCAATGTGGCCGGCGAGTATGTTGCCAAAATTGCCCGACGGCACGGCAAACGAAACCTGCTCGGCGTCGCTTGTGGTGGCTGCGAAATAGCCCTTGAAGTAGTAAACAATCTGCGCCGCAACGCGCGCCCAGTTGATCGAATTCACCGTGCCGATGTGATAGCGATTCTTGAACGGCTCGTCGTTCGACACCTGTTTCACGATATCCTGACAGTCATCGAACACGCCGGTGATGGCGATGTTGAAAATATTCGGATCGGTGAGGCTGTACATTTGCGCCGTCTGAAAGCGGCTCATTTTTCCCAGCGGCGACAGCATGAATACACGCACGCCGCGCTTGCCGCGCAACGCGTATTCGGCGGCCGAACCGGTATCGCCGGAGGTGGCGCCAAGGATATTCAGTTCAGCGTGATTTTCCGCCAATACATACTCGAACAGATTGCCGAGCAACTGCATCGCCACGTCCTTGAACGCCAGCGTCGGTCCGTTGGACAGTTGCAGCAGGTGCAGACCGGGTTCGAGTGTCTTCAGCGGCGTGATGTCTTCGCTGCCAAATACGCTGGCGGTGTAGGTGTTGTCGATCAGCCGCTTGAGATCAGCCGCCGGAATGTCGTCGATGTAGCGCGACAGGATATCGAACGCCAGATCACGGTAGTTCAGCTTGCGCAGTCGCGCCAGATCCACGCTCGTATACCGCGGATAAGATTCCGGCAGCGCCAAGCCGCCGTCCGTCGCCAGTCCTTGCAGCAAAATTTCACGAAATGTGCGGCGCGGCATACCGCCGCGGGTGCTGATGTAATGCATACGAGTAGAGCGCATCAGAGCCTAGTACCCCGCCCTCTCCCACCGGGACAAGGGAACACTTGCCGCGGAGCAGAGGGGCCGGGGGTGAGGGAAATTAGTCGAGGCCATAGAGAACAACAACTACTTATCCAGCTCTTCCAGCCGTATACGCGTAACCTTATCCGCCACCACCGGCAGCGCTTCGATCCTGCCGATCGCTGCATTGACGTTTTTCTCTATCGTGCGATGCGTCAGCATGATAATAGTGACCAGCGCTTCGCCTTCGTGCGGCTCTTTTTGCACCATCGCATCGATCGAAATGCCCAGGTCGGCGAGGATACGGGTGATATCCGCCAGCACGCCCGGCTTGTCCTGCACCCGCAGCCGCAGGTAGTACGAGGTTTCGACTTCACCTATCGGCAGTATCGCGATGTCCGACAACTGATCGGGCTGAAACGCCAAATGCGGCACGCGATGCTCCGGGTCCGCGGTCATGGTGCGCGCGACATCGATCAAATCGGCGACGACGGCGGAGGCCGTAGGCTCTGCGCCGGCACCTGCGCCATAGAACATGGTCTGGCCAACGGCATCGCCTTTGACCAGAATGGCGTTCATCACCCCTTCCACATTGGCAATCAGGCGTTTTTCCGGAATCAAGGTGGGATGCACGCGCAATTCGATGCCGTTGGGCTTGCGCTTGGCAATGCCCAGCAACTTGATGCGGTAGCCGAGTTCCTCGGCGTACTGAATATCTTCGCGCGTGAGTTTGGAGATGCCCTCGGTGTACGCCGCGGAGAACTGCATCGGTATGCCAAAACCAATCGCCGCCATGATGGTGAGTTTGTGTGCGGCGTCCACGCCCTCGATATCGAACGTCGGGTCAGCTTCGGCATAACCGAGTTTTTGCGCCTGCTTCAGCACGTCATCGAAGCTCGCGCCCTTCTCGCGCATCTCCGACAAAATAAAATTCGAGGTGCCGTTGATGATGCCGGCAATCCACTCAATGCGATTGGCCGCCAGGCCTTCACGCAACGATTTGATAATGGGCACGCCGCCAGCCACCGCCGCCTCGAACGCCACCATCACGCCCTGCTTTTGCGCCGCCGCGAAAATTTCATTGCCATGCTGCGCGAGCAACGCCTTGTTCGCCGTGACGACATGCTTGCCGTTTGAAATCGCCTTTAAAATCAATTGCTTAGCTACACCCGTGCCACCGATCAATTCCACCACGATATCGATACTCGGATCATCGACCACGGCAAACGCGTCGTCGATTACTTTTGCGCGACCGCCGACGATGTGATTTGCGCGAGTCAAATCCTTATCCGCCACCACCGCAATGGCGATCGCCCTGCCCGCGCGGCGCGAGATTTCTTCGCGATTGCGCTCCAGTACCGTAAACGTGCCGCCGCCGACGGTGCCGATGCCCAACAGTCCGACATTAATCGGTTTCATAACAACCCGTCTTTCCTGAACATTTCTTTAATCCCGCGCACCGCTTGTCGCGTGCGCGCCTCATTTTCAATCATGGCAAAGCGCACGTGACCATCGCCGTAATGCCCGAAGCCGGTGCCTGGCGCGACTGCAATTTTTGCGTCCGCCAGCAGCTTTTTGGAAAACTCCAGCGAGCCCATTTTTTTGTAGGCATCCGGTATCGGCGCCCACACGTACATGGTGGCCTTGGGTATATCCACCATCCACCCTGCCGCGTGCAGACCTGCGCACAGCACGTCGCGACGATTTTGATAAGTCTGTCGCACTTCTTCCACGCATGCCTGCGGGCCTTCAAGGGCGATAATCGAGGCCACCTGTATCGGCGTGAAGGTGCCGTAATCATGATAACTCTTCATGCGGCCGAGCGCATTCACCAGGTCGCGGTTGCCGACCATGTAACCCACGCGCCAGCCGGCCATGTTGTAGCTTTTCGACATGGTGAAAAACTCCACCGCTATTTCTTTCGCGCCCGGCACTTCGAGTATCGACGGCGCGCGGTAACCGTCAAACACGATGTCCGCGTAGGCGAGGTCATGCACCACGTAAATATTGTGTTCGCGCGCAATCGCAATCAGCCGCTCGAAAAACGCCAGATCGACGCATTGCGTGGTGGGATTGCTGGGGAAATTAACGATCAGCATCTTGGGCTTGGGATAGCCGTCACGGATGGCTTTTTCCAGCGCATCGAAAAAATCAATGTCGGCCTGCATCGGCACGTGACGGATATCCGCACCCGCAATCACCGGCCCGTAAATATGAATCGGATAACTCGGGTTCGGCACCAGCACAATGTCGCCGCGCTCCAGCGTCGCCAGCGCCAGGTGCGCGATGCCTTCCTTGGAGCCGATGGTGACGATAGCCTCGGTATCAGGATCGAGATCGACCTGGTAACGCGTTTGATACCAGTTGCAAATGGCCTTGCGCAGGCGATAGATGCCTTTTGAAACCGAGTAGCCGTGGGTGTCCTGGCGCTGGACCGATTCGACCAGCTTATCGACTATGTGCCGTGGGGTGGGCCCGTCGGGATTGCCCATGCTGAAGTCGATGACATCTTCGCCGCGCCGCCGCGCCGCGAGCTTTAGTTCACCGGTAACATTAAACACATACGGCGGCAACCGTTTGATTCGGGGAAACTCTTCCATGAGCCTGTTTCAGGTTGACAACTTGTGCGGTGCGAAAGCGTATAATTTTATCCGAGCAAGGAACTTCAAGCAAATCAAAAACTTATGAAACTTCATCTGGCGCAGCAAAGCGGGCAAAACCGGTTCACCGGATACGGTGACGGCTATGTCGGGATTAACAATCAGCGCTATGAATGTTCACTGGTGGTGACAGCGGATACCATACATGAAGGCTGGGGAGTCACCAGTGTGGACCTGATTGACGCCGGCGCAGTGGATTTTCTGCTCGCGCTGAAGCCGGAAATCCTGCTGCTGGGTAGCGGCGCCACGCACCGTTTTCCGGGGCCGGCATCCCTGCGCGAATTCGCGCGCGCGAAAATCGGCGTCGAATCCATGGCCACGCCCGCTGCGTGCCGCACCTTTAATATCCTGATGGCGGAAGGCCGCAACGTGATAGCGGCGGTGATTGTGTAGGCCGGATCGCGCAGCGATACCGCGCTACGGTTACAGCCCCGCCAATGCCTTCAGATGCACCGCCGCGCTGCGTCCCAGCGCAGACAATGAATAACCGCCTTCGAGCATGGAAACAATGCGCCCATCGGCGTATTGGCTGGCCACCGTCTGAAGTTTTTCAGTGACCCACGCATAATCGGCTTCAACCAGGTTGAGCATCGCCAGCTCATCTTCGCGATGGGCGTCAAAACCCGCCGAGATAAACAGCATCTGCGGTTTGAAGGCTTCCAGCGCGGGCAGCCAGTGGGTTTCAACCGCCGCGCGGAATTCCCTGCCGCCGCTGCGCGCCGCCAGCGGAATATTCACCATGCGCGCTGAACGCCCTGTCGTGCCGCTGTACGGGTAAAACGGGTGCTGGAAGGTTGAAACCATCAACACCCGTTCGTCATCGCAAAAAGTCTCCTCGGTGCCATTGCCGTGATGTACGTCGAAATCGACGATGGCTATGCGCTTAAAACCGTGATGTTCCAGCGCGTGTGCGGCGGCCACGGCGACATTGTTGAAAACGCAAAAACCCATGGCACGCCCGCGCAGCGCGTGATGTCCCGGCGGACGCACGCTGCAAAACGCGTTTTCGGCGCTGCCAGCGATTACCCGATCTGTCGCCAGCACCGCGGCGCCTGCCCCGCGCAGCGCCGCATCCAGCGTGTGCGAATTCATCGCGGTATCGGGATCCAGTTGCACCCAGCCTTCGCTGGGCGAGGCTTGCTCGATGGCGTCGAGATAGTCCGCGTCGTGTACGCGCTGCAACTGCGCGCGCGTGGCCTTGGGTGCTTCGACACGCTCCAGGTGATCCATCAGGCCTGAGGCGATCAGTTGATCCTCGATCGCAGTCAATCGCGCCGGACATTCGGGATGATGCGCGCCCATGTCGTGCAACTGGCAATCGCGGTGTGTGATGAAAAGTGTAGTCACGGATGAACGCCGTAAACGGGATTTGTTTGGCAAAAAGCTCAGGCAGAATTCAGAATCGTATAATACCGCCATGTACTCCCGTCCGGGAGCATCGTCAAAGCGGATTTCATGAATAAAATAGAACAAGCATCACTGCAGGTCAGCCACATCATATTGGGCAAGGAACGGCAGGTGCGCCTGGCGCTGGCGTGCCTGATCGCGCGCGGGCATCTGTTGATTGAAGACGTGCCCGGTGTTGGCAAAACCACACTCGCGCATGCGCTTGCCGCTTCGCTGGGACTCGCGTTTCAGCGCATTCAGTTCACCAGCGATCTGCTGCCTGCCGACGTGCTCGGCGTCGCGGTATACAACACCGACCAGGCGAAATTTGAATTCCACCCCGGCCCGATATTTTCGCAAGTGGTGCTTGCCGATGAAGTGAATCGCGCCACGCCCAAGGCGCAAAGCGCGCTGCTCGAAGCGATGGAAGAACAGCAAGTCACCATCGAAGGCGAAACGCGCAAACTGCCGAACCCATTTTTTGTCATCGCGACGCAGAATCCGATGCATCAGATCGGCACCTTTCCACTGCCGGAATCGCAACTCGATCGTTTTCTGATGCGCATCGAGTTGGGTTATCCCGACGCTGCCGCCGAGCGCGCATTACTGCGCGGGGAAGACCGGCGCGATCTGCTGGCGCAACTCAAACCCTGCATGGCGCCCGCCGATTTGCTGGCGCTGCAGCGTGAGGCGCAGCAGGTGCACACCTCGGATGCGCTGCTCGATTACATCCAGGCCCTGGTAAATCATACGCGCCAGGCCAGCGGTTTCGCCGGCGGCTTGTCGCCACGCGCCGCGCTGGCGCTGGTACACGCGTCGCGCGCCTGGGCGCTGCTCGACGCGCGCAAACACGCCGTGCCCGAGGATGTGCAGGCGATACTGCCGGGCGTGGTCAGCCACCGTTTGCAAGCCGCAGGCGGCGGCGCAGCGAGCGCGGATGTGGCGGCGCGGTTGCTGGCTGCGGTGGCAATTCCCTGAGGCCCAGTTAAAAGTTTGGAGTAAACCCGCGACAGTGGGCACGCCGAACTCTGAACTCTGAACTCACCACTCCCAATGCTTTCCCGCCTCCGCACCTGGTGGTCCCTGCCGCGCACGCTGGAATCCGGACCCATTGTGCTGGTGCAGCGGCGGGTCTACATACTGCCTACGCGGTATGGGATCATGTTCGCCATGATGTTGCTGATGATGTTGCTCGGCGCAATCAATTACAGTTTGAGTCTGGGATTCGTGCTGACTTTTTTGCTGTTGGCGCTGGCATTTAACACCATGCTCTACACCTATCGCAATCTCGCCAGCCTGTCTGTTACCGCTGCACGCACGCCAGCGGTGTTCGCGGGCGAAGCGGCGGCGTTCACGCTGAATTTGTCCAATCCCAGCGCGATCGCGCGCTACGCCATCGGCATCTCACGTGAACGGCGCGCCGGCGCAGGCAGCACGCATGTGGATGTGCCGGCCCATATGGCCGCGACGATCAGTATCAGCATTCCCAGCGAGCGCCGCGGGCTGCTGCGCGCGGGACGCCTTACGCTCTTCACGCAATTCCCGCTGGGGCTGTATCACGCGTGGAGCTATGTGCATCCCGACCTCTCGTGCATCGTTTATCCGCAGCCCGCCCCCGCCGGGTATCCCCTGCCACCCGCCGAGAGCGCTGATGGCAGCGGTGCCAGCCACGGCGCTGGACACGAAGATTTCGCCGGTTTGCGTCCCTATCATAGCGGCGATCCGCCGCGGCACATCGCCTGGAAAGCGGTGGCGCGCGGCCAGGGCATGTTCACCAAACAATTCAGCGGGCAAGCGGCGCACGAGGTGTGGCTGACATGGGAACAACTGCCGCCGCGCATGAATATCGAGGAAAAAATCGCTGTCCTGGCGCGCTGGGTGCTTGATGCACATGCGCAACAGCTGAGCTACGGGCTGCGTTTGCCAGGCAGCGAACTGCCGCTGGCCAGCGGCGACGCCCAGCGCGAGCACTGCCTGCAAGCTCTGGCTTTGTTTGAGTATCCGCAAGCGTCATGAGCGCAACCGCCCCGCCGCCGACCACCGCCATCAGCTTGCGCAGCACCACCTGGCTGGTGCTGGCACTGGTGCTGGTGGCGGCGCCTCACGCCATGCGTTTACCGGTTTGGTTGACGGCATTGGCCGTTGCCCTGTGCCTGTGGCGCTTGTATCTCGCGCGCATGCGGCTGGCGTTACCTGCTCGCTGGTTGATGATTTTTCTGGCCATCGCGGGTGCGGCTGCGACCTATCTGGATTACCGTACGCTGTTTGGGCGCGATGCCGGTGTCGCCCTGCTGGTGCTGATGATTTCACTCAAGCTGATGGAAACGCGCGTGCAGCGCGACGGCATGGTGCTCGCCTGTATTGGTTATTTTCTGGTGATCACCAATTTTTTCTACACCCAGTCGATACCCACGGCGCTTTACCTGCTGGTCTGCGTGTGGCTGATTACCGCTGCCATGATCGGCTTGCAATATGCCAGCGAACCCACCGCATACCGCGGGCAGATGCGCATCGCCGCGGTGATGCTGGTGCAATCGGCGCCGCTGATGATTGTGTTTTTTATGTTGTTCCCGCGCATGCAGGGGCCGCTGTGGGGCATGCCGGCGGATGCTTTTGCCGGCATCACCGGCTTGTCCGACAGCATGAGTCCGGGCAGTCTTAACAAGCTGGTGTTTTCCGACGAAGTGGCGATGCGGGTCGCGTTCGAGGGCCCGCTGCCGCCGCCCAATCGCCTGTACTGGCGCGGCCCGGTGCTGATGGATTTCGATGGCCGCACCTGGACCACTTCACCGCGTCCCCTGCGCAGTATCATCGAACTGGAACGACGCGCTGATGCCGTGCGTTATACGGTCATGCTCGAACCGCACAATCGCCACTGGCTGTTTGCGCTCGATCTGCCGGGCGTACTACCGCCGGAGGTGGTGGTGACGGCGGACCATTTGTTGTTGTCGCGCGCGCCGGTTACCCGGCGCCGGCGTTACGAGATGACGTCATTTCTCGATGCCAGCTTCGGCGCCAACGCGAGCCCCGCAGTCCTCAGCCGCATGCTGCAACTACCACAAAGATTTAATCCGCAAACACGTGAGCTCGGCCAAAAAATGCGCGCGCAGCACGGCGCCAGCGGCGGTAACGCGGCAGTCGTGAATGCCGCGCTGACGATGCTGCGCGATCAGAAATTTGTCTACACGCTCGAACCGCCGCTGCTGGGAATGCACGCGGTTGATGAATTTCTGTTCAAAACCCGCAGTGGCTTTTGCGAGCATTTTGCCTCGGCCTTCGTGGTGCTGATGCGTGCCGCGGGGGTGCCTTCGCGCGTGGTCACCGGTTATCTCGGCGGCGAGTACAACGCGCTGGGCAACTACCTGCTGGTACGTCAGTCCGATGCCCACGCCTGGAGCGAAGTGTGGCTTGAAAATCGCGGCTGGGTGCGTGTGGATCCCACCTACGCGGTATCTCCGGCGCGCGCCGACAGCGGTCTCGCGGCAGCGCTGCCGTTACGCGAGGCGTACCTGTTCGGCGGGCGCAGCGACAACCCGTGGCTGTATCAGCTTGCCATGACCTGGGATTCGCTCGCCAACACCTGGAACCAAACTCTGCTTGGCTACAACTTCGAGTCGCAGCGCGCACTGCTGTATCGGGCGGGACTGGATGAAGCGACCTGGCGCACGCTGGCGATGCTGCTGATCGCAGCCACGATAGTAGTGACCCTGCTGCTGGCGCTGTTCACGCTGCGCAGTCGCGTGCACCGGCACGACCCGGCGCTTGCCGCGTATCGGGTGTTCTGTGCCAAAACTGCGCGCGCGGGGGTGGCGCGGCGCGACGCGGAAGGCCCACTGGATTACGCCGCGCGGCTGGTGCTGGCACGCCCTGATGTTGCCGCCGCGGTGCAGGCCATTACCCGCCTCTACGTCGCCATTCGATATGAAAATAAATTACAAAACAATACGTTACGTGAATTACAGCAACACGTGCGACAGTTCACCGCCTAGGCCGGCAGGCGCCGCGACTTGCTGCTGTTGCGGCTGACGGGCGTGGTCAAACTGCTTTACACGGCACGCGTTTAATGCTTCCATTCTTGTTCATAAAAACAGCTGTTTGCGCCGTTGCCCGCGGTGCAAACGCAGCGCATCACACCCGTTCGTATTTACATTCTGGAGCGCCGCATGTCCGACCTTGAATCCGTATTGCAGGAAAACCGTGTGTTTCCGCCGAGCAGCGCATTCGTCAAGCAGGCCAATATTTCGGGCATCGCTGCCTATCGCCAGCTCTGCGCCGCTGCCGAAAAAGATTTCGAAGGCTTCTGGGCCAATCTCGCGCGCGCCGAGCTGCTGTGGAAAAAGCCTTTCACCCAAACGCTGGATGAGTCCAACGCGCCTTTTTTCAAGTGGTTTCACGATGGCGAACTGAATGCCTCGTACAACTGTCTCGACCGCCACCTGCAAACGCAGCCGGATAAAATCGCGATCATTTTCGAGGCTGACGACGGCAAGGTCAGCACCATCACTTATCGCGAATTGCACCGGCAGGTATGCATCGTCGCCAACGGCTTGAAATCGCGCAATATCAAAACCGGCGACCGCGTGATTGTCTACATGCCGATGTCGATCGAGGCGGTGGTGTGCATGCAGGCCTGCGCGCGCATCGGCGCGATTCATTCCGTGGTGTTTGGCGGGTTTTCGGCAAAGAGTTTGCAGGATCGCATCATTGACGCCGGCGCGGTGGCGGTGCTGACTGCTGACGGGCAATTCCGCGGCGGGCGTGAAATTCCGCTGAAGCCTGCGGTGGACGAAGGTATTGCATTGGGTGGCTGTGAATCCATTCACAGCGTTGTGGTCTACAAACGCACGGGCACGGCTGTCGCGTGGCACGCGCCGCGCGACGTGTGGTTGCAGGATTTGATGCAGGGTCAATCCGCAGTGTGCGAGCCGACCTGGGTCAACGCCGAGCATCCGCTGTTTATTCTTTACACCTCCGGCTCCACCGGCAAACCCAAAGGCATACAACATTCCACCGGCGGTTATTTGCTGTGGACCATCCTCACCATGAAATGGACGTTCGACTACAAGCCGAGCGATGTGTTCTGGTGTACCGCGGACGTAGGCTGGGTGACGGGCCACTCGTATGTGTGTTACGGCCCGCTGGCGTGCGGCGCCACCGAGATTATTTTTGAGGGCGTGCCGGTATACCCGGATGCCGGACGGTTCTGGAAAATGATTCAGGATCACAAGGTAACGGTTTTTTACACCGCGCCCACCGCGATCCGCTCGTTGATCAAAGCGGGCGGAGATCTGCCCAAAAAGTATGATCTCACAAGCCTGCGCATACTCGGTACGGTGGGTGAACCGATCAACCCCGAAGCGTGGATGTGGTACCACGAAACCGTCGGCGGCGGCCGCTGCCCGATCGTCGATACCTGGTGGCAAACCGAAACCGGCGGCCACATGATTACGCCACTGCCGGGCGCAACACCCACCAAGCCCGGCTCGGCGACCTTCCCGCTGCCCGGCATCATCACCGACATTGTGGATGAAACGGGCCAATCCGTAGGCAATGGAAAAGGCGGCATCCTGGTCATCAAGAGACCGTGGCCGTCGATGCTGCGCACCATCTGGGGTGATGCGGAACGCTTCAGGAAAACCTATTACCCGGAAGATTTCAAGGGCAAGTATTACCTCGCCGGCGATGGCGCCAGCTATGACGCGGAGGGCTACATCCGTATCATGGGGCGCATTGATGACGTGCTGAATGTTTCCGGCCACCGCCTGGGCACCATGGAAATTGAATCGGCGCTGGTCTCCAACACGGAACTTGTCGCCGAGGCCGCGGTGGTTGGCCGCCCTGACGATTTGACGGGCGAGGCGATTTGCGCGTTCGTGGTGTTAAAACGCTCACGGCCCACGGGCGACGAGGCGAAAAAAATCGTCAAAATTCTGCAGGACTGGGTGGGCAAGGAAATCGGCCCCATCGCCAAGCCGCGCGACATTCGCTTCGGTGACAATTTGCCGAAAACACGCTCCGGCAAAATCATGCGACGGCTGCTGCGCTCCATCGCAAAAGGCGAAGAAATCACGCAGGATGTTTCGACGCTGGAGAACCCGGCGATACTGGAACAGCTCAAGCTGCCGGCGTAGATGCGGGGGGGAGCGTTACGCCGAGCGCTCAACGCCCAACTAAACAATGAACCCACCCAGCCTGAAGGGCCAGCGTCTCGCCGCATTGTTCCTGCTGGGTGTGCTGCTGTTCAACTATCCGCTGCTGCAACTGTTCGCGCGTGATGGCATGGTGCTGGGGCTGCCCCTGCTTTACTGTTATGTGTTCTGCGCGTGGGGTGCGTTAATCGCGTTGATGGCGCTGGTGGTAGAGCGCCGCGACCACGATTAGGGTTTCTGCATGCTGACCGGCGGCCTTATAGTAGTCGCCTCGTTTGCCTATGTCGGGCTGCTGTTTGCGATCGCGGCCTATGGCGATAAACGCGCAGACGCCGGCCGCAGCCTGATTGCCAATCCCTACATCTACGCGCTGTCGCTCGCGGTCTACTGCACATCGTGGACGTTCTACGGCAGCGTGGGGCGCGCGGCCACGGGTGGCATCGGCTTTCTCGCGATCTACATCGGTCCCACCCTGATGGCGGCGTTGTGGTGGGTTTTGCTGATGAAAATGATACGCGTCAGCAAAGCCAACCGCATTACGTCGATCGCCGATTTTGTGGCTTCGCGCTACGGCAAGAGCCACTTGCTGGGCGGGCTAGTGACGATCATCGCAGTGGTCGGCATCATTCCCTATATCGCACTGCAGCTGAAGGCGATTTCCGCGAGCTTTTCCATTATTCTGCAATATCCCAGTGTCACCATGCCGCAAAAATCCGGCGCGCAGTTCTTTATCGGCGACAACACGTTTTATATCGCCATGCTGCTGGCGGCGTTCACCATACTGTTCGGCACGCGTCATCTCGACGCCATCGAGCGTCACGAAGGGCTGGTCGCAGCCATCGCATTTGAATCCGTGGTGAAACTGGTGGCCTTTGTCGCGGTGGGTATTTTCGTGACTTACGGCATGTATAACGGCTTCGCGGATTTATTTCAGCGCGCCAGCACCCATCCGCAACTGCTTTCGCTGATGGCGCTGGGCGGCGAATCCGGCAGTTATACCTCGTGGGCGTCGCTCACGCTGCTGTCGATGTTTGCGATTTTATTTTTGCCGCGCCAGTTTCAGGTGGCGGTGGTGGAAAATGTCGATGAGCGGCACCTCAACAAGGCGATTTGGTTATTCCCGCTGTATCTCTTGCTCATCAACATATTTGTGCTGCCGATAGCGCTGGGCGGCTTGCTGCATTTTCCTGCCGGTACTGTCGATGCCGATACTTTTGTGCTGACGCTGCCTATCGCCGAACAGCAGGCGTGGCTTGCGCTGCTGGCGTTTATCGGCGGACTTTCCGCCGCCACAGGCATGGTGATCGTTGAAACCATCGCGCTCTCCACCATGGTGTGCAACGATCTGGTGATGCCGCTATTGCTGCGCACGCCGGGCTTGAGGCTTGCGGAAAGGCGCGACCTGTCACGTCTGCTGCTGGGTATACGGCGTGGTGCAATAGTCGCTATTTTGATGCTCGGTTACGTCTACTTCAATCTGGCTGGAGAAGCCTATGCCCTTGTTTCCATTGGCTTGATTTCATTTTCAGCGGTAGCGCAATTCGCACCCGCGATCATCGGCGGGCTGTTCTGGAAAGGTGCGACGCGACTGGGTGCAATTTATGGCTTGGGCGCGGGGTTCGCGGTATGGGTGTACACGCTGCTGTTGCCCTCGTTTGCCAAATCGGGCTGGCTGCCGATTACGTTTTTGTCGCAAGGCGCATGGGGCGTGGAGCTTTTGAAACCACAGCAATTGTTTGGCTTGCAAGGCCTGGACGATATATCCCACTGCCTGTTCTGGAGCCTGTTTGCCAACCTCGGTTTGTATATCGCCATTTCATTGCTGCGCCGGCCCGACGCCGCGGAACACACGCAAGCCGCGCTTTTCGTGGATGCCTCCAAGCCCTCGCGGGTATCGGATTTGCGTTTCTGGCGCGGCAGCGCGGCAGTGAATGATCTGCTGGCATTGCTGGGCCGTTTTCTCGGCCCGATTCGTGCGCGCGACGCGCTCGCAGCGTACGCGCAGCAGCGCGGCGTTGCCAGTGTGGCTGCGATACCACCCGATGCCGACACGGTGCATCACGCCGAATCTCTGCTCACCGGCGCCATCGGCAGCGCCAGCGCACGCGTGATGATCGCCTCGGTGGTGGAAGAAGAACCGCTGGGCATTGATGAAGTCATGCACATCATCGATGAAGCCTCACAGGTGCTCGCCTACAGCCGGCAGCTGGAACGCCAGTCGCGTGAGCTCGAAGCTGCCACCAACGATTTACGCAGCGCAAACCTGCGCCTGCGCGAGCTCGATCAACTGAAAGACGATTTTATTTCCACCGTTACCCACGAGTTGCGCACGCCGCTGACCTCCATCCGCGCGTTCAGCGAAATACTGCGCGATAACCCCGCGCTGGATCAGCCACAGCGCGAGAATTTTCTGGGTATTGTGATTCGTGAATCCGAACGGCTGACGCGCCTGATTAACCAGGTGCTGGACCTCGCCAAGCTGGAATCCGGCGGCGCCCAGTGGCAGGCGATTCAGTTTGACCTGGGCCAACTGATCGACGAATCGCTGCGCGCCACCAGCCAGTTGTTCAAGGACAACGGCGTCATCGTCGAAACCCGCTTACCCGAAAACACCCCGGAAATCGTGGCCGACCGTGATCGGGTGATGCAGGTCATGCTTAATCTCCTGTCGAATGCGGTTAAATTTTGCGCGCCCAACGAAGGCCGCGTGACAATCAGCCTGCAGCTTGAGGCCAATGTACTGCGCGTGAATGTCGCCGACAACGGCAGCGGCATCAGCGTCGAAGAGCAGGCGGTTATTTTCGACAAATTCCGCCAGGCGGGCGATACGCTTACTGGAAAACCCATAGGCAGTGGATTGGGTCTGGCGATATCGCGCCAGATTGTCGAACATCTTGGCGGACGAATTTGGGTGGAGAGTCAGCACGGCGCGGGCGCCACCTTTTCTTTCACCTTGCCGCTGCTGAAAAACGCCTCATGAGCGCGCGCATTCTGGTGGTGGAGGACAATCCAAACATACTGGCTTCACTCGAGTTTTTATTGAAAAATGCTGGCTATGAGGTGATCACGGCCGATGACGGCGTGCGCGGCTGGAGCGCGCTGGAACAACAGCAACCCGACCTGGTCGTGCTCGATATTATGCTGCCCGCACTGGATGGTTTTGAACTGTGCCGGCGCGTGCGCTCCACCGCCGCTTTAAAAAAAACCAGGATTTTGATACTGAGCGCGCGCGGCCACGATGCTGAAATTGAAAAGGGCCTGCAACTTGGCGCCAATGCCTATATGCGTAAACCGTTTGGCACGCGCGAGTTTCTGGGTACCGTTTCGCAGTTGCTGGCGCGTTAACGGATAACCGGCACGTGCGGCACGCGGAAAACTGTCAGTGTGTTCCGTATCGCCCGTCGTTAACCCGACTTGCTGCAGTCGTTTGTAGCGTCACGCCGCATGATCAATCACATAGCCGCGCCCATAATGCGTGCGCACCTCCAAACCGGAGTCCGCGAGTTTTTTGCGCACGCGATGAATGTAAACTTCAATCGCGTTGTGGCTGACTTCCTTATCGTAGTTGTAGAGTTGTTCGACCATCTGCTCTTTGCTTACCACGCGCCCGAAGCGCCGCAGCAAGACCTCGAGCACACCGGCTTCGTGTATCGACAGTTGCAGCGGTTTGCCTGCAACACTTGCGATACGGCCCGCGGTCTCAAAACTCAAATCGCCGTAGTGCAAAGTGGGCGCCGAAACATTTGCGCCACGCCGCAGCACCGCACGCACGCGTGCCTTTAACTCGGACAAACTGAACGGTTTGACCAGATAGTCATCAGCGCCCAGATCCAGCCCGGTAACCTTTTCTTCGGGTTGTTCGCGGCCCGACAAAATCAGCACCGGCAGCGTCGCATTGCGTTTGCGTAAGCGGCGCAACACCTCAAAGCCGTCGAGCCCGGGCAATCCCAAATCGAGTATCAACAAGCCGAAGCCATCGTTTTTCAGGGCCTCGTCCGCAGCCAGTCCGTGCGCGACGCGATCCACCGCATAGCCCGCCTGGGTCAGTGAAAAACGCAAGGCTTCCGACAGTGCCGCATCGTCCTCCGCAATCAGAATTCGCACCAGACTCCTCCCACAATCTTGCTGCAAGTATGCTGTGCTGCAACAAAACGACATTCGAAAGAACAGATATAACTATTTGTTTTTATTATATTTTTCAAGGTCCGCCTGTCACCAGGTAAATTATTTTTCTGTCATAAAGGTTCAGGATTTTGTAAGTTACTTGTTTTAGCATCAAGGCGTCAAAGACCGCCAACAACAATACCTTAACAGGTCTTTCGTTTGTAGTTTCTGCATTATTCAAACAAGGAGAGATTCGTGGAACTGACCGATAGACACAAGGAATACTGGCGCAAGAACCTCGTCATCACGGCGATGCTGCTCGCCGTCTGGTTTGTTGTCACCTTCGTCGAAGCATGGTACGCACGCGAACTGAATACCATAACGTTCTTCGGCTTTCCACTGGGGTTCTACATGTCGGCGCAGGGCTCGCTTGCGATCTACGTCGCCATTATCGGCATCTATGCCTGGCTGATGAGAAGGCTCGATCTGGAATACAACGTGGATGAAGGAGACCTCGAATGAGCGCCGGAACCTTTTCGCACAGTGCGTTCAACAGCCAACTGAAGAAGTACTACACCTTCTACGCCGGCGGCTTCATCGGCTTCGTGCTGCTGCTTGCGTTAGCCGAGCAGTTGGGTATGTCGCGCCAGTGGATCGGCTACTGGTTCCTGTTCGCCACCATCGGCCTCTACGCCGGCATCGGCATCATGAGCCGCACCTCGGAGGTGTCGGAATATTATGTCGCGGGTCGCCGTGTGCCGGCGTTCTTCAACGGCATGGCGACCGGCGCCGACTGGATGAGCGCGGCGTCCTTCATCGGCATGGCCGGAACGTTGTTCCTTTCCGGCTATGACGGTCTCGCCTGGGTCATGGGGTGGACCGGGGGCTACTGTCTGGTTGCGCTTTTCCTCGCGCCCTACCTGCGCAAGTTCGGGCAGTTTACGATTCCGGACTTCCTTGGCGAGCGCTACGGCGGCAACATCGTGCGTACTATCGGCTTGATTTCGGCAATCACCTGCTCATTCGTTTATGTCGTTGCGCAGATCTACGGCGTTGGCCTGATTACCAGCCGCTTCACCGGCCTGGAGTTCGGCGTCGGGGTGTTTGTCGGTCTCGGCGGCATACTGGTGTGCTCGATGCTCGGCGGCATGAAAGCGGTGACGTGGACGCAGGTCGCGCAGTACATCATTCTGATCATCGCTTACCTGACGCCGGTGGTGTGGCTGGGCATCAAACATACCGGCATTCCGGTACCGCAGTTGGCTTACGGCTATACGCTGCAGAAAGTCGGCGATCTGGAGAAGAAGATCACTGCGGATCCGAAGGAGCAGGAGGTACGCAAGATTTTCGCTGACCGTGCTGCAGCCGGCACGGCGTCGCTGAAGGAACCGGACAAAGCCTTTGCTGAAGGCAAGGCGAAGGTCGACGCAAACCTTGCCGATCTGAAGACGGCAAACGCGCCGGCTGAGCAGATTGCCGCTGCCGAGAAGGCTGTAGCAGCTTATCCAAAAGACGTGAAAGCAGCTACAGCCCAGTGGAACCGCGAGAAAGGCCTTGCCGCGCGCGCAGCTCCGCCGCGACCGCATGCAGAGGCGTTTGTCGGCAAAGACGAGAAGGCGCGCGACCTTGCACGTCTGAATTTCATCGGTATCGTGTTCTGCATGATGTTCGGCACTGCCGCGCTACCGCATATTCTGATGCGCTACTACACCACACCCAGTGTGCAGCAGGCGCGGGTGTCGGTGTTCTGGTCGCTGTTTTTCATTTTCCTGCTCTACTTCACCGCACCCTGCCTGGCGGTGCTCGCCAAGTTCGACATGTACACGAACCTGGTGGGCAGTTCGTTCGCCTCGCTACCGGCGTGGGCGGCAGCGTGGGCCAAAGTGGATCCCGGGTTGCTGAACATCACCGACATTAACAAGGACGGCATCGTGCAGTGGGCCGAAGTGGTGATCGGCGGCGATCTGATCGTGCTGGCGACACCCGAAATCGCGGGCTTGCCGTATGTGGTGTCAGGGTTGGTTGCAGCGGGTGGTCTGGCGGCTGCGCTCTCCACTGCGGACGGATTGCTGCTGACCATCGCCAATGCACTGTCGCATGACCTCTACTACAAGATGATCGACCCCAGCGCCTCCACCACAAAGCGCGTGACGATCTCCAAGGCCCTGCTGGTGGTGGTGGCCCTGGTTGCAGCCTACGTAACGTCGCTGAGGCCGGGAGACATCCTGTTCCTGGTTGGCGCGGCGTTTTCGCTGGCGGCTTCGGCGTTCTTCCCGCCGCTGGTGCTGGGCATATTCTGGAAGCGCGCCAACAAGTGGGGGGCGATCATCGGCATGGCGGCGGGCCTGGGTGTCTGCATCTACTACATGATGCGCACCTATCCGTTCTTCACCAACATGGGCGTGCCGAAGATGGATCTGTGGTTCGGCCTGAATCCGGTTTCGGCGGGCATGTTCGGACTGCCGGTTGGATTGTTTACCATCATCATCGTCAGCCTGCTGACCTCCGCACCGCCCAAGGAGGTGCAGGAACTGGTCGAGCACGTTCGTTACCCGCACCTGAAGGGGGATATCGATACGCAGGCAGCCTGATCCGTCGCACGCCTGCAGACTGGACAAAGCCCGCCGCGTGCGGGCTTTGTCTTTGCACGGCGTCTGTTGATTTTAGGCACGGAAAACGATGCGATGAAACGCTGAACGCCATGAACAAACCTTACGCGTCCGTTTTGCATTCGCGACCGTGGCCCAGACACCGCTTTAATGCATGTTCAAACCGCGAGATCCTTGACCAGATGCGCCATATCGGTAGCGCCGGTATCGCGAATCAACTGCCGCGCCCTCACCGGATCAAAGCGGTTCAGGTGCAAAATTACTTCGCGTACCCGCTGTGGATTGCAGGCGTGGTGGCAGGCCATTCCCAGTTGCACCCATACCGGCGCGCTCATCGGCTGCAATTCCGCCGCCTTGCCGAAGGCATCCGCGGCATCGGCGTGGCGGCCCAGCGACGCGTAAGCCATGCCCATGCCGTACCACGCGCGGTCGAGACCCGGGTTGAGCCGTACCGCTTCGGCAAAGGACACAATGGCCTGCTCATGCCGACTCAGCTTGTCGCGAACATAGCCAAGGTTAAAATGCGTATGCGCGTCACCCGGTTCCAGCTGCAAGGCCTCGCCAAAGATGCGTTCGGCGTCGCTAAAACACTGCTGCGACGCGTGTATATAAGCCATGTTGCGAAGCGCTTTGGCGGAGCGCACGCCCTGCGCAAGCAATTTGCGATAGGCTGCCAGCGCCTTGTCTGGTTGCCTGACACCCTGCCAGAAGCGGGCGAGGCTGTAGTAGCGCCATTGGTCGAAATTCATCTTGCACCTTGCTGATAGTGGATAACCGCAATGTATCAGACCGTAGTCATTCTGAAAGCCATAGTTGAAATCGCCGGGCTCGCCCTGCTCGGGCAGGGGCTGCTCGTGATACTGGCCGGGCAGCAAAGACATCAGAACATTTTCTACACCGTGCTGAAAACCATCACCTCGCCCGTGTTCAGGGTAACCCGCTTCATCGCCCCGCGCTTCATCGTTGACCAGCACATTGGGTTTCTGGCGTTCTTTTTCCTGATGGTAATCTGGTTTGCCCTCACCATCGCCAAGATCAGACTGGTGCTCGCCGCCGCATAACGGCGGCTGCACCGCAGCGCTACGTTTTTGACAGCCGGCGGCCCTTCCATTAGCCTCGCGCGCCGGTCGCAAGTCATCACACCTGTTATCGCGTAAAATCGCGCCTTCCGGAGAGATGGATGAGTGGTTTAAGTCGCACGCCTGGAAAGCGTGTGTACGATGAAAGTCGTACCGTGGGTTCGAATCCCACTCTCTCCGCCAGTTCGATCTTCAGTAGCGTCCAGGAACGTCTGGTAAAGTCCAGTAACATTATGTTTTTAAACAAAAATAATATTGCGTGCCGCTAACGCCACGAGGAGAGTTTCATGCAGTTCGGATTGTTCGGCAGCGCCTCGGCACGCCGAGGCAGCGGTGAGTTCGACAGCACGGAGGGCTACCACGACTGGATGGAGTACAACGTCGAGGCCGAGGCACTGGGTTTTCGCAGCACGTTCTGCGTGGAGCACCATTTCACCGGCTACGGTCAGGTTTCCGCTACGCTCAACCTGCTGACCTGGTTGGGCGCCCGCACGAAATCACTGCGGCTCGGTACCGCCGTGATGGTGTTGCCCTGGCACAACCCGGTGTTGCTGGCGGAACAGGCGGCGACGCTCGATCTGCTGTCCGGTGGCCGGCTGGATTTCGGTATCGGCACCGGCTACCGCTACAACGAATTCGTCGGCTTCGATCTCCCCATGGAGGCGGCACGGGAGAAATTCGAGGAATCGATCGACGTCATCCTGAAGGCCTGGACATCGAACGAACCCTTCTCGCACAAGGGAAAATACTGGACCTTCACTAACATCGTGGTCGAGCCGCAGTCGTTTCGCAGACCGCATCCGGCCGTCTGGATGGGCGCCGGCAGCGAAAGCTCGATTCGCGATGTCGCCCGCCGCGGCTTCAATCTGCTGCTGGGCCAGTACTCCTCACCGGCCGACGTTGCCAAGAACATCGCGATTTTCCGCGAGGCTGTGGAGGCGAAGGGCGAGCCATGGGACCCGATGCGCGTCGGCATAACGCGCGCCTTCTACGTCACCGACGATGCGCGCGAACGCGAGGCCGCGCTGGAACGGCGGCTGGCCAACCGGCTGCGGCAACTGAAGCTGGCGACGACACCCGACGGCAGGGTACTCGGCGGACCGGATCGCGCGGACGGTGATCCGGTCGAGATCAACCTGGCGAGCGCAATCTATGGCCCGCCGGATGAGATCGCGCGGAAGATCGAGGCTTTGCGCGAGGCCGGGGCCGGCTACCTGCTGCTGAACGGCGGCGGGTCCGGTGGCGGCGAACGAGGTCGGCTGAGCCTCCGCCGCTTCGCGCGCGAAGTGATGCCTGTGTTCGCCGCGACCTAGAACTTTTGCTGACCGAATAACCTTGGAGGCCTCACCGATGCCCGAACCCGTTCGCATCAAGGACATTCCCGAAAACGAGCTGACGCCCGAGCAGGCGAAAGTGTTCAAGGACCTCGTCGCCGGGCGCGGTCGGCTACTGACGCCCTACAAGATCTGGATCCACTCGCCCAGGCTCGCCGCCGCGCTGGAGACGATCGGCACCTTTCTCAACAAGAAGAGCTCGCTGTCGGAGCGCGAGGTCGAGCTGGTGATCTGCATCGCCGCCAATCATTGGAAGGGTGAGTATGTCTGGACCGTGCACGTCCGGACCTGCGTCAAGCTCGGGGTCCCGCAGAGCGTGTTTGACGCCATCCGTGCCGGTCAGGAGCCCGTGCTCGACAACGAGCGCGAGCGCGCCGTCTACGATCTGACGAAGATCGCCATGGCGCCGGGCGCTGGCTCGGACGAGGTATTCGCCCGTGCCGAACGGTTACTCGGCCGCAACGGCATCGCCGAGGTCGTGGCGCTGCTGGGCTACTACAGCTCGGTCGCGATGGGCGTGAAGCTGCACGGCGTCCCGGTTCCCGCCTGACAATTTTAACAACCCGAGCGTAGGCGTTGATGAGCTCACCCAATAAGCTCCGTGGTTATGTCGCGCTGACGAGCGAATTCCGCGCGGGCAGGAGCAATGCCCGCTCCTATCTCGACGAAACCCTGGCGCGCATCGCGAAACTCGATCCCGAGATCGGCGCCTTCGTATGGCTGAACCAGGAAAGCGCGATCAGTGCTGCCGAGGCTTCGTCCGCGCGCTGGCGCGACGGCAGGCCGCTCTCGCCGATCGACGGCATGCCGGTGTCGATCAAGGACATCATCGAAACCGCCGACATGCCCACCGGCCAGGGCTCGCCCTTGTTCGAGGGTCAGGAGACTCGCCGCGACTCGGCAAGCGTCCACGCTTTGCGCGAGGCCGGCGCGATCATCATCGGCAAGACCACCACTACCGAATTCGCTGCCACCCACCCGTGGCACCGGACCAGGAACCCGCACGACGGAACGCGCACGCCGGGCGGCTCTTCGAGCGGCTCGGCCGCCGCCGTCGGCTCCGGCATGGTGCCAACGGGGCTGGGTACCCAGGTAGTCGGCTCCATCCTGCGGCCATCGAGCTTTTGCGGCGCCATCGGCTTCAAGCCAAGCGTTGGCGCGATCAACCGCAGCGGCTCGTATGACCACTTCAGCCAAAGCTGCCAGGGCGCGATCGGCGCGACGCTGGCCGACACCTGGTTGGTGCTGCGCGCCATCGCCGACCGCGCCGGCGGCGATCCCGGCTTCGTCGGGCTTCAAGGTGATGCGAATTTTGCCAGGAGGGTTACGCCACGCCTGGGCGTTCTCGAGACCGGCGGCTGGAGCCTCACGAGCGAAGGCGCACGGAAGGCGTTTGCCGAGGCGAAGGCGCGCCTTACCAAGATAGGCATCGAACTGAAGGGCCGCGCCGAAGATCCCGACATCGAGGCGGTCGAGCAAGCGATTTCGGATGCGCAGTCGCTGACGCTCTCCATCAACGCCTGGGAAGGCCGCTGGCCGCTGAACACCTACGCTGATTTCGACGCGACGAAGTTGAGCCCAGCGGCGCGCAGCCGGCTGAAGACCGCAGAAGCGATGACACAACGGCAATACAGCGAATTGCTAGCGCGCCGCACGCTCGCGCGTGCGGCCTATGCCAGAGCCGCAAGCCAATACGACGCGTTCGTCACGCTCGGCGCGTGCGGCGCGGCGCCGGTCGGGTTAGGCTCGACCGGAAATTCGGCCATGAACGTCGCTGCATCGCTGCTCGGCTGCCCGGCGCTGACACTGCCGCTGCTGGAAGACGAGGGGCTACCGCTCGGCTTGCAACTTCTCGGCGGCGCCAACCGCGACTCCGCACTGTTCGAGGCGGCGAGTTGGGTGGCTGGCGATGTATTCGGGCGGCCGGATCTGGTGGGGGCGACGGGTTGACCCCGCGGATTTGGCTACTACAGCTCGGTCGCGATGGCCGTGAAGCTGCACCGCGTCCCGGTTCCCTCCTGACAACTTCAACAACTCAGGCGCAGGCGTTGTCTACGGCTACGAGCTGCTGCGTTGAGTCGCTTTCTCGACCACGGCCAAATCATCCGGGCTCAACTGCCAGTTGACGGCGCGTGCATTGAGCTCCACTTGCTCGAGCGCGCCTTGCTTCATTTTTCGCCGTTGCGCGTCACATGTACTTCCCGCCGCCGCACAGGATGCGGTCGCCGGTCACGTACGATGACTGTTCCGACGCGAGAAAGACCGCCACGTTTGCGACCTCCTGCGGCTTGCCGGCACGCTTCAACGGTATCGCCGCGAGGTCCTCCTCGCTGTACCCGCCTTTTCCATCCGCATACCACTCCGGGTTCGCCCGCACGTTCTCGATCGTCATCAGCGCGATGAGATTGGCCCGCACGTTGTAGGGGCCGAGCTCCAGCGCGAGCGCCTTGATGAGACCGAACAGACCGTGCTTGGACGCGATCACGTGGGCGCGCTGCGACTGCGATGTGACCGAGGCCTGGCCGCCGAGCGCGATAATGCTGCCCGTCTTGCGCTTCATCATCGAGGGCACGACGGCCTTGGCGAGATAAAAGAGCGAGTTGAGGTTGACCGCGAACGTCTTGTCCCACTCCTCGTAGCTGATCTCCCAGAAGTCCTGGTGGGCGCGCCGGCCGGTGCAGCTCATAAGCACGTCGATCTGGCCGAAGCGGTCGAGTCCCTGCTGCACCAGCCGCTCGACCTGCTCGTGATCGCTGACGTCGGCCATGATCGGCAGCACTTTCGCGCCGAGGCTTTCGCACTCTTTCACCACCTCGCTCAGCGAGTCCTTCTTTTCCCGCGCGACGAGTATCAGGTCCGCGCCTTCCCGGGCGAACGCGATCGAGATAGCCTTGCCGTTGTTGCGCCCCGCGCCGGCGACCAGCGCTGTCTTGCCTGTCAGTTGTCCCATTAGATTCCCCTGTTGTCGAGTGATTGATTAGACTGCAGTCGAGTCGTCACTGCACGCGGATATTGCGCTCGCGTATGACTTTCGCCCAGCGTGCTGACTCGATACGGATGAATTGAGCGAAGCGCTCGTTCGTCATCGCCTCGTGCTCCGCGCCCTCACTTAACAAACGCCCCTGAAACTCCGGTTGCGCGGCAATGCGGCCGATATCGGCATGAATACGGGCGACCGTGTCCTTCGGCAGCGCGGACGGACCGAAGAAGGCGTACCAGCTGGTCATGTCGAAACCGGGCACGCCGGATTCCGCAAGCGTCGGCAGATCAGGCCAGGCCTGCGCTCGCTTCGCTGTCGATACCCCCAGGGCGCGCACGCGTCCGGCCTTGGCCGGGCCCTGCGTGGCCGGTAGCGACCCAAACGCGAGATCGATGTCGCCGGTCATCAGCGCCAGCACGCTCGGGCCCGCGCCTTTGAACGGAATGTGCATCATGCGTGTGCCCGTGAGCGACATGAAAAGCTCGGCGGCAAGATGCGAGGGTACGCCGTTGCCGCCCGAACCGACGTTGAGTTTGTCGGGCCGGGCTTTGGCCAGCGCGATCAGCTCCCTGGCAGACTTGGCCGGAACCGACGGGTGGGTTACCAGCAGCATGGAGGTGTGCACGAGAAACGCCACCGGCGCAAGATCGACGATCGGGTCAAAGTTGAGCTTCAGCAGATGAGGATTGATCACGATCTGTCCTGCGGTGACAAACACCAGGGTATGACCGTCTGGTGGCGATTTCACGGTCAGCTCCACGGCGATCGAGCCGGATGCGCCGGGACGATGCTCGATGATCACAGGTTGTTTCCAGATTTCGTTCAGTTTTTGCGCGACCATGCGCGCAAAAAAATCGGTCGCACCGCCCGGTGGCTGTCCTGAGAGGAAGCGTACCGGTTTGGACGGATACGCTTGAGCAAGCGTTGCGCTACCGTGCGTAAGAAGCGCGCACAGAGGTAGTGCCCGCACGATCGCACGGATTAAACGCAAGGTAGAATTCAACCCGGCTGCATTCAGAAACGAAGTTTGCATCGTGAGCTGGCGCGAAGCGTCACGCCACCGCCGGCTGATGCGCCTTCAGGAAAGTGCGCACCCGGTTAATGGTCCGCGCCTTCAGTTCCGGCGGTTCCTTCCAGGGATAGACCGTCACCTCGGCATTCGGCGCCAGCGATGCGACGTCGACCGATGTTTGGTACGCGTGCGCCGGGGTGTCATCCGGCAGGACAAGCATCGGCGTCTGGCAGGTACGCACGAAATCGCGCGACACGCTGTGCACGAAGTCGGGCCGGACGCGGTAAAGGTTGTGCAGGTACTTCTCTATGGTTTCCATCGATACATCGGGCCGTCGGGTGCGGAAGTCTTTGGCCCAGACATCCCGACTGAGATTGAACATCACGTCCGGGTTCTCCGGCCGGTGGCCGATCGGCTGGCTCAGCACCCCCGCGACGACGCGCTGCGGTGCTCGCTCCATCAGTTTGAGCGCATACGAGCCGCCGATGCAGTTGCCGAAGAAAAGGAACTGGCGGATGCCGAGGTAGTCCATCAGTCCCAATTGGTCGTCGGCGAAGGCGTTCCACGGGTCGTCGACCGGGATTGGGCCCGTGGATTCACCGCCGTTGGCATTGCGCTGGTCCATCGTGATGCAGCGGAAGTCGTTCTTGAAGACCTCCATCACGTTGATCACCGCGGTCTTCCAATTGCTGATCCGTGAGTTCAAGCCTCCGCCCGGTGTGGCCAGCAGCGGAAAGCCGGAGCCGATCTCCTGGTAACGGATGCGGACATTACCTTTTTCGTAGAACGAGGTGGCTAGCCCTCCTTGCCCAGCCTGCTGCGCAAACACGCGCGGCGTAGCAGCGGCGGCGGCAGCGGCAGCGGCAGCGGCAGCACCCGTTGCCAGTAGATTGCGTCTGATCGAATCCATAATTAGCGCCTTTCTTGATAAACGTATTATCTTTGGTGCTACGCGCGGCTCGAAGTGCCAGACTGCTGCGCGGATGGCAGATTGCTACTGTGCGGCGGCGGAGTCAAGTTGTTGTTGCCATCTAGGTCGGGCCACGGCGGGCAGAATGGACGGCAGGCCAGTGAGTTTTTAGCGACAACCGGATGCAGAGTGTCGATCAATCGTCAAGTTGGAATGTCACAACGATAGACAGCAAGGTTCGCGCTGACATTATCGCCACCGCTGATCCAGCGATGTTTATGAATGCGCTCATCCGAGGTGTGCCCCATATGGTCTCTGGGAAACCGGCTCGCGAGAGAGGCGGTACCTGGAACAAGGGAGACCTTAGGGCATTGCTGGCCGACACCACACTGGAGAGGTTTCGACACTGAATAGCCAGACTTCTGATTCGGAGAACTCCCCGCGCTTGTTGGCCAACGCTGCGATCACTTTGCGAAATGCCTGGCCTTCCGCAGTTTCCCCTTTCTCTTCAGGGATACGTCGCGCTTCTGCGAGGGGATCGCGGTAGTTATAGCCGGGATTCGTCGATCTGCAATCCCAGACAGTGCTTGCCGACCAGCTCGTAGTGAGCAAGGCGGCCTTGCGAGTGCTGAGTGATCACATGCATGTCCAGAAAGTGGCGCTGTATCAGGTGCCCATTAAAGGCGACGGTCGCGCCGCAAGCGGTGTAGAGGCTGTCGACGATCTGGGCGGCGAGCCGTATGGCGTGAGTCGCCGCAAGGCGAAGGGTCGTGCGTCGGTCCAGGCTTAGCGTCGGCGCCTCATTTGAGATTGCCTCGTTCCAGACGTCGCATACCGCCTCCATGAGAAAGGCACGACCGGAGCGCAGGGCTGCTTCGGCCTGACCGACGGCGAACTGCGCGATCGACTGATCGCGCAGCAGGCCCTGCATGTTTCGCGGAGCCTTCGAGCCGGCCACCTCAAAGAAAGCGTTCAGGCAGCTGCGCGCGAGGCCAAGGGCCACCATGCCGTCACCGGCCGCGAATCCCAGCGTGAGCGGAATTTTGTAGCGCGGGCCAGGGGTAACCAGCGGCGCGCCGTAAGGGAACACGGTTCGCTCCTCGGGCACGAAGACGTCGCTGACATCGAAGGTATGGGTTCCCGTGCCGCGCATGCCCCGCGTGTGCCACGTATCGAGCAGCTCGACTTGCGTGACGGGCACCAGGCAATACCGCACTTCCGGTTTTCCGTTCCTCTGCCTCACCTCGCCGTCTTCGATGACCTGAGCGTGCGCTGCTACCCACGAAGCGTGTTTGCAGCCGGTGCTGAAGGGCTGGCGACCAGTGACGCGAAAGCCTCCGGGCACCACCACCGCCTTCGCGGTAGCTCCCGGTGTATTCGACACCACGCTACGCGGCGTGTCGACCCAGATTGCGCGCGCCACTTCGCGTGACATTCGCGCCGAATAGGTCGCCCAGTTTGCGCCCTGGCTCACGGTCCATGCCGTGCTGGCATCGGCTTTGCCCAGTTCCTCGATGACCTGCACATAGGTCGGAAAGTCGATCTCCAGCCCGCCGACGGCACGTGGCACTGCCATAAGGTAGAGGCCCGCGTCGGCGAGTGCGTGGAACACCGGTTTTGGCAACTCGCGAGACGCGTCGGTTTGGTCAGCGTTCTCCCGAACCAACGGGGCGAGCCGGCGGGCGGCTTCGAGCAGAGATGACGGTGGAGACGGGGGCGCTGCAGTTGCGGCTGGAGAATTGGATGACATGTCGCGAGTGTCCCAATTTAGGTGCTGGCAGTCAAGAAACGGCGTGTGCGTCGTCGAGGGTGTCTACCCAGCGACGTGTTCATCGTACACATTGAAAATCGATCACCTTGGTCGCCTGCTGACTTCACGCGTGGCGTGTACAATTTGGCGATTGGCAATGACTATCATCGAATCCGCCCGCGCGCTGCTTGTCGATCCTCAGGATCGTGTCCTGCTGATGAAGCTCGCCTTCAACGCGCACCAGACAGTCTGGCTCACGCCCGGCGGCTCGCTGCATCCCGGCGAAAGCTTCGAGGATGCGTTGCGCCGCGAAATCCGGGAGGAGACCGGCCTCACCCTCGGTCCCTCTCCCGGTGGGAGAGGGAAGTTAAAGCCCTTCTCCCCCCGGGAGAACGGTTGGGATGAGGGAGAGCGATGTAACGCAGTTACGTAAGTCTCAATAGCTCCTGAACAGACGTTCCAAGGGTGCCTGAAACATAATCTCAGGACTTCACTCTGCCCGGCCGTTTAACCCCTGGTTTTTCGCCCGCCGCGGCCAGGCCATTACACCGTCTTCGACTGGGATTCTCAGGTTGCCGCCCTACCCGCGCGACGGCAGAGCAATAACCGCATACCCCGGTGTAGTCGCCTTGCCATCCTGATTCATCACGTTGATATCGAGGCGCACCAGATTTTCGCCGCCTTCGGTTTTCTTTTCAGTGATCTTGCCGGTGCAGGTAAGCACATCGTGCTTTTGGTTAATGGCGCGATACTGCACGTTCATTTCCTTCATGTCGGCTTCGTCGCCCGCCCATTCGCGCAGCATGTTGTGCAGATAGGCCCAGCGCAGATTGCCCATGCCGAACGCGCCCTGCGCATTGCCGCCGTTGCGGCCGGATTCGTCGTCCATGTGGATATAGACGAATTCATCGTTGACCGCAGCGTAGCGGTTCCAATGCATGAAGTCGGTCTGCCGCACAAACGTGGGGATTTCGTCGCCGACCTTGACGTCTTCAAAGTAAACCTTGTTGGCCATGATGTGCCCCGCTCTCAGTAGACGATGGAAATGGAAATGCGGCTGCGCACGAACTCGCCTTTCTGGTTGGTCCAGCGTATTTCGGTGGATTTGTAGAGCGTCAGGCCGAGCTTGCCAACTTTTTCTTCCATGTGCACCAGCGCGGTTTTCGATGTGATGACATCGCCGGGTCGGACCGGCACGCCGTAGACTTCTTTTTGCCCGCCGTTCATGGTGCGTTCGCCTACGCCGCGTTTCGCGGGCCGCGGCGCGCGCTCGGCGGGGCGGATCGCAGGCCAGGCGAAGGGGTTGAATTCGCGCGGCGCGATGATGCCGCCGTACTGGGTGGTCTTCGCGTATTCCTCGTCCCAAAATATCTTTGGCGGCACCTCGGGCCAGTAGACGGCGATGGCCCACTTGCGCAAATCGGAACGGTCCACCGGATGCGATATCTCCGGTGCGCTCCAGACGTTCAGGCTGTCTTTCAGGGCAGGTGTGATCAGCGTGGCGGGCACAGCGACGGTTTCTGTACTCATCATTCCTCCGTTAGTGGGCGTAGCGGCAAGTTTACACCGCAATGTTCCGTACTGCAGAACGCACCTGTCCCTGGCGAATTCGTAATTACGTGGAAATGGATGGGTGGAAAAGACCAGACCTTGTCTCGGACCTCGAGGTCTGCTACGGTGGCAAGCCAGACGCAACTTGTGACGTCTCAATTTTCACCAGCATACGACGCTGGCCTAGGAGGGGTAAGACATGAGCATTACGCGCTTATATACGGGTGCAGATGGCCAATCACACATCGAAGCATTAGACCTCGCTGCCCATCCCGAACTCACGGCGCTGATGGCGACGAAGGGTGTGGTCTTTCGCAGCACTGAGCCCGGTCGTTTCAGCGATTGGCACAATGCGCCACGGCGGCAGTTCGTCATCACCCTGTCGGGCGAAGCAGAGCTTGGCTTCGGCGATGGCAGTGTGCACCGGGTCGGTCCAGGGCATGCGAACCTGGTGGAAGATTTAACGGGGAAAGGGCACACCACACGCGTCGTCGGCAATCAACCACGCGTGACCGCCACGATTCACATCGCTGACTGACAGAACGGGCTTGAATAAGGAGGTTCTTATGAAAAAGACGGTTCGCTTCGTTATGCGTATTCTGGTTCCGGCATTCATAGGCTCTGAGGTAGTTGCAAGCGTGCTTATCCGGTTGTCACCCAAACCAACTACCGGTAGTATGTTGAGCATCCGCGCTGACGTGGAGCGACCATGGTTATTGACGTACTTGAGCGAGGCGATCTGCCGTTTCCGCGCTCGCTGCCGGAGTTCCAGCGCCTCTTCC
>CAMATZ010000021.1 GCA_945861275.1 Bordetella parapertussis | reverse complement strand
TCATGAGTATTGATGTCCTGGCTCTGGTGCAGCTATCCGCTGAACGCGTCGGCGTACTGGCCGCCGCTGGTTATGCAGTTCGCGAGGGGAAGAAGTTTCCCAATCGGCTAGACGCCCTTCGCGACGGAAGCGCTACCGTGAGGGCGGTTCTGACCAACGGCCGTGGCGGTTTGAGCGGCGACGAGATGGCATTGCTGCCGAAGCTCGAACTCGTCTGCACCGCTGGCGCAGGTTATGAAGCTGTCGATCTTGAGACGGCGCGCAGTCGCGGCATCGCGGTCGCCAATTGCCCGGACACCAACGCATCAGCTGTCGCCGACTCCGCCATGATGCTGTTGATGGCGACCACCCGGCACCTGCTTCAGGCCGATCGCTTCGTGCGTGCCGGCGGATGGCAGGAGCAATGGGCTGTCGTCACCCCGACCATTTCCGGCAAGCGTCTGGGCATTCTCGGTCTTGGAACGATCGGCAACAAGATTGCGCTGCGCGCCGCGCGCGGCTTTGAGATGGAGATCAGCTATCACAACCGCAGGGCCGTAGCCGGATCCAGTTATCGCTATTTCGACAGCCTCACCGAGCTCGCGACGTGGGCCGATTTCCTGATCTGCGCTGCGCCGGGCGGCGCGGAGACACGACACCTGGTCAACGCGGACGTACTCACGGCGCTCGGACCGCGAGGGTATCTCGTCAATATCGGACGCGGTACGGTGGTGGACACGGCGGCACTGATCGACGCGCTGCGCTCAAAGCGCATTGCGGGGGCAGGCCTGGATGTGGTCGAAGGTGAACCGGCCACACCGCCGATCCTGCCGGAGTTGCTGCAATTCGACAGCGTGGTGATTACGCCGCACTACGCCGGACGCGCACCGGAGGCGCGCACCGCGGCGACGGCGTTGATACTCGCTAATTTGAACGCGTATTTTGCGGGAAAGCCGCTGCCGTCTGCGGTCTCATTAAAGCCCGCGTAGGGCGCAATGCTTCGCTTCAAGTGTTCCCTTGTCCCATTGCGCCGAATGCGGTTTGCAAAGTAGCCATGTGGCGCAATAGGGATTGCGCCCTACGCGCTGTAAAGTTACTTGCGGGACACTACACTACATCTTGGGAATATTCGCGTCCTTGATCACCTGCGCCCAGAGCGCGATCTCCGCGCGCATGAATTTGTCGAACTCCGCGCGGCTGGTCGGCGCGGGTGGCATCCCCAGCTCGGTCAGGCGCTGCTCGACTTCGGGGATACGCATTACCGCGTGTAAATCGGCATTCAGCTTATCGAGCAACGCCGTGGGTGTGGCGGCCGGCGCACACACGCCATACCAGGAATTGACCTCGAAGTTGGGCACGCCAGATTCCTGCATCGTCGGCACGTCCGGCAGCAACGACTGACGCTTTGCGCTCGCGACCGCCAGCGCGCGCAAGCGTCCGCCCTGAATCGGTCCTATGATGAGCGGCAGGTTCGTAACATTGATCGGGATTTGCCCGGCGATAACATCGGTCGTCCCCTGCCCTGCATTTTTATAAGGAATGTTTACGATGTCGAACTTCAGCCGCAACTTGAGCCACTCCATCGTCAGCTGCGGCGAGGTGCCGGGTGTCCCCGAGGCGTAACTCAGCTTGCCCGGGTTCGACTTTGCATAAGCCACCAGCGCGCCGATTGATTTGAGCGGCACTGACGGGTGCACGACAATAACGTTAGGCGGCATGCCGATGCGCGTGATCGGCGCGAAATCCTTGTGCGCGTAGGGTATGTCCGCGATCATCGACAGGGAAATTGCATTCGGGGCGATATTGCAATGGAGTAGCGTGTACCCGTCGGGCGGCGCCCTCGCAACAAATGCCGCACCAATCGAGCCGGAGGCGCCCCCCCGGTTATCGACGATGACCTGCTGGCCCCACATCCGCGTCAGCCGATCGGTGATCAAACGACCGACGATGTCGTTTCCGGTACCCGCAGCGAACGGTACGACGTAACGGACAGGTTTGACAGGAAAATTTTGTGCCCACGACGCCGCGCTGCACATCCACGCTGCAGCCGCAATCGAGACCATCAACCCACGATTTGCTCTGATCACACCACGCATCACGCACCTCCGAAAGATAGGCACCGCAACGATGAACGACCTGCCGTTAATACTCAAGTAATCTTTAGTGTGCCACACCTTGGCTTAGCCATTTCAAACGCCACTTATGACCGAACAGCACAGTAGCGCCGGCTCGGCGAACCGTCAACTGCGGTAATTACTTACATCGCGGCAGCTAACCGGCATTGTCTGCAGTATCGTTGATCCCGCGCTGCCACGTCGAAGGCTTGATACCCACGCGATTGGCCGCCCGTTTTCCCAGCCAATAGCCCAGCGACTGCCCCACATTGGCAAAAGGCGACTCCACCTCCAGCTTTTGTGCGGCGTCTATCGGCCAGTTCGGGTTATGCAAAAATTCGCGTCCGAGCGCCACCAGATCCGCACCGCCCGAACGGATGATTTCTTCGGCCTGATCAGCGTGGATGATCATGCCCACGGCCATGGTTTTGATATCCGCGCCGGCCCTGATGGCCCGTGCATAAGGCACCTGATAGCCATAACTCGGCGCGGCATCTGCCGTGCTGGCGTCGGACATGCCGCCGGCACTGCAATCGATCACATCTACGCCGTGCGTTTTGAGCACGCGTGCTACGGCGCTGCTGTCGTCGGTAGTCCAGCCCGCTTCGTCCACCGCCGACATGCGCAGGAACAGCGGTTTGTGTTCCGGCCAGTACTTGCGCACTTCGCGCACCACCTCGATCGGGAAACGCATGCGTTTTTCGGGCGTGCCGCCGAATTCATCGCTGCGCTGATTAGCCACCGGCGACAAAAATTGATGCAGCAGGTAGCCATGTGCACCGTGGATTTCCAGCACATCAAAACCGGCTTCATTGGCGCGTCGAGCCGCCTGCCCCCAATTCGATATCGCTTCCTGTATGTCGTCATGTGTCATCGCGCGCGGCACCGCATACTTGCTATTAAACGCAACCGCGCTCGGCGCAATCAGTTCCCATTCTTCGCCATGGTCCACACCCGGACAGCTCGCCAGCGGCGCGCGCCCTTCCCACGGCACGCTACGGCGTGCCTTGCGCCCCGAATGGCCAAGTTGCAGCGCCGGCACCGCACCATTGCGCCTGACAAGATCAGTAATGCGCTTGAACGGCGCTATGAAATCGTCTTTCCACAGACCCAGATCGCGCGGCGTGGAGCAGCCGCGCGGATCGACCTTGGTGGATTCGACGAACACCAGCCCGGTGCCGCCGGCGGCAAACTTGCCGTAATGCATGAGGTGCCAGTCGTTGACATGGCCGTTGTCCGCGCAATACTGCAACATCGGTGACAGAACAATACGATTCTTCAGCGTAACGCCGCGTATCTGCAACGGTGAAAACAATTGGGCTTCCACTACATTTTTCCTTCGCAATTAATAGACCGGTGATCGGATTGAGTACTGAGTGTGGGTATGATTGTTGAATTGTCGCATAATCGCTGTTTTCTGCGCTGCACAGTCATCAATCGATCCACGCAGGGTAGACAAATTTTTCAGCGCAACATCTGAGGAGAGCGTTCATGGCAGCTAACGGCAAAGCCCGCATCTTCGCGGGAGCGGGATATTCGGTGTCGCGAGCGGGGGTTCAGTTACGCGGCGGATTATTTCGCCGCAGTCCTGGGCAAGGGAACACTTGTAGCGGAGCAGAGGGGGAATGGCAGGCGCTGAGCACCGGTTTGCCAGACAAGGTTGAGGTGCGCGCCATAGCCGTGCACCCCCACGATCACAATGTGATCTACGTCGGCACGCAAGATGGCCCTTACCGCAGCAGCGACGGCGGCGACCACTGGGAACGCCTGGGATTTCCAGATCGGAACGCGGTGATCTGGGCGCTGAGTGTGCATCCCACGCGGCCGCACATAATGTACGCGGGAACCGCGCCGGTAGCGCTGTATCGCAGCCTCGATGGCGGCGACAACTGGCATCTGCTGCCCAACGCGAAATCGCCCGCCCACTGTGAGCGCGAAGGCTTCGAAACACGCACCGTGCGCATCACTGCCGACCCCAGCCGGCCGGATGATGTGTACGCGGCGCTGGAAGTCAGTGGCGTCATCCGCAGCAGCGACGGCGGTGAGACGTGGGCGGATATGTCGGCATCGTTGATCAAGCTCGCCGAACAGCCGCACCTGCAAAGCAGCGTCGGCGGACGCCACTGCGGGCATTGCGAAGGCATGCTCGATTCGCACGCCATCGCGGTGAGTGCGGCCGCGCCCGGGATGCCGTTTCTGGCGATACGCATGGGGCTGTTCCGCAGCGATGATCGCGGCGTTGCCTGGCACGATACCGAGATCGGCCGCCATTCGCCGCTGACCTATTGCCGCGATGTGATCGTCTCGCCGCACGACGCGCGCGTGATGTATGCCTGCCTGTCGCCGGCGGCGTTCAGCAGCGACGGCTCACTCTATCGCAGCGATGATATTGCGCAGACCTGGAAGCGCGTCGATCACGGCGTAAAAGCCGAATCCACGCTGATGGCGGTATGCGTGCATCCGCGCGACCCGGCGCAGGTGTATTGCGTGTCACGCGGCGGACAGGTTTTTGGCACGCAGGATTCCGGCGCATCGTGGCACGAATACCGCCTGCCGCAGGGCGTTCACGATGTCTACACCGTCGCCTGCACGTGAGCGGGTGTCTGCGTGATGGCCTGGCAGCGATGAAGGTAGCACGTGGCGCTGCGTGGCTGTTGCTGGCTCTGCATGTGTCGGCGGGCCTGGCTGCGGAACCCTATCCGTTTAAAACCGTGCGTGTGGTTGCGCCCTTCGCACCGGGCGGCACCACCGATGCTGTGGCACGCGTGCTGGCGCAACAATTGGCAGAACAACTCGGTAAATCCTTCATTGTCGACAATCGAACCGGCGCCGGCGGCATCATCGCGAACGAGATTGTCGCCAAGGCGGCGCCCGATGGACATACGCTGCTGATCGCGAATCCGGCATTCGCGATTCTGCCGGGCTTGTTCAAATCGCTGCCGTACGATCCACTCAAAAGTTTCACCCCGATTTCGGAGATCATGCGCGCGCCCAACGTGCTGGTCGCGCATCCCTCGGTCGGTGTCACTGCGCTCAAGGATTTCATAGTCCTCGCGCGCGCGCATCCGGGTAAATTCAATTACGGTTCCGGCGGCGCCGGCAGTGCGCTACATCTGTACAGCGAGTTGTTCAAAATGTCAGCCCGGGTAGATCTCACGCATATTCCCTACAAAGGCGGCGGCGATAACATGGCCGCACTGCTTGGCGGCCAGGTTCACATGAACATCATTCAATATCAGGCGAACGTGCTGGCTTTAATCAAAAATGGCAGGCTTCGCGCCTTGGCGGTAACCACCAACGGCAAGCGTTCACCCGCACTACCCGATGTGCCGTCGATGAGTGAAGCGGGTGTTGCCGGCATGGCGGTATATTCCTGGTCGGGATTGCTCGGCCCTGCGGGCATGCCCAGGGAGTTGGTCAATAAACTACATGCCGAAGTCGTCAAAATGCTAGCCGTGCCGGCAGTGCAAGAGCGCTTTGCCGGACAGGATGCGGAATTGGCAGGCAGCCGTCCGCATGAGTACGCCGGACTGCTGCGCAGCGAAATGTCGCGCTGGGCCGAGGTGGTGCGCTCGGCGGGCATAGTAGCGCAGTAACTATTTGTTTTTATTACGTATTTTTTGATCGGAGATCGAACGCGGCAGCCGCGTCACCGAGCCGCATAAAAACAGCGCCGTTATCTTTGAGGGTGCGCATCAGCTTTTCCAGCACGATCATGCGATGACCGCGTCCGATCACGAACGGGTGAAAGGTGTAGGTGATCACGCCCCACTCAAGATGATCGCGCAGGTAGATAAAATCATCGCTCCAGTTTTGCAGCACATGATGCGCGTTCATGTTGCCCGGCAATATGGTGGTGTTGGTGCGCACGAATTCAAAATGCGGGTAGTCGTCGAGTGACCAACTGATCGGCATTTCAATCAGCCGCGTCGCAGCACCGAACACCGCCGGTTGTTCCAGCTCGATCACATCACCCTGCCGCACACGGTACGGCGTGTAATCGTCGCCCATCATGCTGCTATCGTAGTAAAAGCCGTGCTTCAACAGCAGTTCCACCGAATGCGCGCTCAGGTCCCACGACGGCGAACGGTAGCCGCGTGCATAGTGCCCGGTGAGTTTTTTGATTTGCTCGTTGGCGCGCACGAGGCCGGCTTCTTCCTGCTCACGCGTCATCGCCGCGGGCGGTACATGGGTCCAGCCGTGATGGCCGATTTCGTGGCCGGCGTCGAACACGCGCTTACATTGATCCGGGTACGTCTCAAGCGTATGGCCGGGGATGTACCAGCTCGACGGCGCCTCATATTTTTTCAGCAAGTCGAGGATGCGTTGCGCGCCGACATTCGCGCCAAACTCGCCGCGGGAAACAGGTGACGGCGACGTCATGCCGCGCGAAATAAATCCCGACATGGCATCGAAGTCGAAGGTCAGGCAGGCGATGTGTTTTTTCATCGATTCCAATATTGCTCAATCGCGACGCACTCTGATGCGGAAGCACGAACGATAACATGCGTTTGAATGTCATTGAATTCGCTTGTATTTCAAGGTCAAATCGTGCAAAAATTTGACCTCGCAGAATCCCCCGCTCCTACGCCGCGTCGTTGTGATCCACTTTCGGCTGCTCATCAACCCAAGTATGCAGTGTCGGGATAGCTCTAAATGTTTGTTTTTGTTGTGTTTTCGTTGTTTACAATTCCAAAAAAACTAGCAACATCAGGAGAGTGTAATGGCAAATGTCGGTATGGTAGGTCTGGATTGGCAGGAGCGGATTAACTGGGACCGGCTGCGCAAGCATCGCCTCAACCGCGCGCGTGAGCGCATGAAGGCGCACGGCCTCGGCGCGATGCTGTTGATGTATGACGAGAATGTCCGTTATGTAACCAGCACCCTCACCCCCGGCTGGAACCGCCTGAAGCCTGGTTTGCGCTACGCCCTGCTGTGCGGTGACGACGCGCCGGTGCTGTTCGAGCAAGGCGACATCGGTGTGCATATCGCCAAACACTCGCCGTGGATTCCCAAAGAGAACATCAAGTATTCCTATGCCTGGATCAAGGGCGCCGCGGGCGCCGCCTCTTTGCAGCAGGTGACCAAGTTCACCAACGCCATCAAGAAGGAAATGAAAAAGAGCGGCGTTGACGGGCAAAAGCTCGGCGTCGATTTCGTCGATATCAACATGATCCAGATCTTCAAGGACCAGAAGATCGACTGGGTCGATGGCATGACGCCGATGATGGAAGCGCGCGCCGTCAAGAACGAAGATGAACACGAGTGCATGCGCCAGGTCGGCGCCATTGGTGATGCGGCGCACTGGGAATTCATGCGTTTCCTCAAGCCCGGCCTGACCGAAAACCAGTTGACCGCGCACATCATGAAGTTCCTCTACGACATTCCAGGCATGGAAGACGTGGAGGACGTGATCGTGTCTTCGGGCCTGAACACCTGGCCGAACTGGCGCAACTTCTCCGACCGCATCATCAAGCCGGGCGACATGGTGTTTATGGACCTCGCTGCGTTGACGTGGAATGGCTACAAGTCCTGCTACTACCGCACTTACATGGTGGGCCGCGAGCCGAATCAGGAGCAAAAAGACATCTACGCGCTGGCGCTGGGCTGGCTGTATGACTCAATCAAGGCGGTGAAAGTCGGCGCCACCACGCGCGATATCGCACTGAAGTGGCCGTCGGCGAAAGAAACCTGGGGCTACGAGGAAGAAGATCAAGCGGCCGCCAATCTGTGGGGCCACGGCCTGGGCCTCGCGCAATATGATCAGCCGGTGATTTCGCGCATCTGGTCGCTCGATCACCCGATCGAGATTAAAGAAGGCATGGTGTTCGCGCTGGAAACCCAGCACGGCAAGACCCATCAATGGGGTGTGCGTATCGAAGAAATGCTGATCGTGCACAAGGACAGCGTGGAGATCGTGTCGAACTTCCCGGTGGAGCAGATCACGGTGGTTGATCCGATGCCGGGCTATTGCAACTACGGCAAGCTGCCGGGACGGTAAAACGCGGAAGCAACAGGCTCCCTCGCTCCGCTTGCGGGGAGAGGGTTGGGGTGAGGGGCAGCGCCGTGCTTCCCCTACCCTCACCCCAACCCTCTCCCGCCCCAGGGCGGGAGAGGGGGAAATTTTAGTGGCGTGCGCAATTTCGCGCGATTATCAAATATGCCCTTCATCTCCAAAACCGCGATGCTCACGGCGCCGCGGTCTTTTTCTATTATTGACCGCACCATTCCGGCGCTGGCGCCGGATCATGTGGTGGTGCGCATTGCCGCCACCGCAATCTGTCACACCGACCTCGGCATCTTCAAGGGTCTCTACGCCAACTTGAAATATCCGGTGGTGATGGGACATGAATCGACTGGCGTGGTTGAGTCAGCCGGCGAACGAGTCACGCACGTCAAAGCGGGCGATCCGGTCATCATCAATCCAATCATCTCCTGCGGTCACTGCGATATGTGTCTGCGCAATCGGCAGAACCTGTGCCGCAACGCAGGGCTGTTCGGACGCGAAGTCGATGGTTCTCTCGCCGAGCTGGTGCATGTGGCGGGAAAATACGCACACCCCCTGCCCGCTGATTTGGCGCTGGATGACGCCACGCTCATCGAGACGCTGGCAACCATTAAACACGCGCAGGACCGGCTTGCCGTCAAAGCGGGCGAATCCGTGGTGGTGATTGGTCAGGGTACCACCGGCCTGTTGCACACCCAATTCGCCGCCTTTGCCGGTGCCCGTCCCGTCATAGCCGTTTCGCGCACACAGTGGAAGCTCGACATGGCCATGCGCATGGGGGCGCATCATGCGCTCGATGTGAGCGCGGAAAAAGCCCTGAGCGAAGTGATGCGTCTCACTGATCATGAAGGCGCCGACGTGGTGATCGATACCGTCGGCGGCGCAGCCATGCTGGCAGTGGCGATTGAAATGTTGAAACCTGGCGGGCGTCTGTCTCCCTATGCGATTAGCCACGAGTGCTGCGCGACATTCACCACGTTTCCGCTCTACTACAAGGAAATCAGCATCATCGGCTCACGCGCACTGCATCCCACGGATATGGCGCCGTCGATAGACCTGGTGTCGCAGGGCAAAATCGATATCAAGGGCTTTGTTTCCGGCACTTTCCCGCTTTCAAAAACCGATCAGGCTTTTCGGGAATACGAAGGCAACGCCAATGGCGTATTACGTCTGGTGATCGATTCACGCGAAGGCTGAGCATGTCTGCATTACTCGTTCCCCTCTCATCCCCGGAAGCTGCCGATGTCGCACGCTTTGGCCCCAAGGGCGCCAATCTCGCGAAACTGGCCCATGCAGGTCTGCCCACCCCCGGCGGCTTTTGCCTGTCGGCAGACGCCTATCGGCTGCAAATCAAGGCGCTGGGTCTGGAAGAATCCGCGCGCGGCGCGTTTGCGGCGGACGATGGCGCACAAGCGCGCCGCTGCGCACTGAACATGAAAATCGGGCTGATGGACGAACCCATCACACCGGAAATATTGGAGCCGCTGCTGGAGGTGTGGAACAGCATCAAGGCCGAACACGGCCTGCCCATCGTGGTGCGTTCATCGGCATTGGTGGAAGACCGCTTCGGCTCCAGCTTTGCCGGGCAGTTCGAGAGCTTTCTCGATCTCGAAGACGAAACAGATTTTCAGACCGCGATCCGCGCCTGCTGGGCAGCGATGTGGTCGACGCGCGCACTGCGCTACATGGCCACACATGATCTCGACCCGGCGGATACCGCGATGGCGCTGATCATACAACCGCTGATTCCGGCGTTGGCGGCGGGCGGCGGCCTGTCGCAGACGGTGGATGGCGGCATGTTGATCAACGCGACCTGGGGCCTCGGCTCCAGCATCGCACAGGGCGAAGTCACCCCTGATCGTTACCTGCTGTCACGCGAGGCGGAGCTCACCGAAGCGGCTGTCGGCCCCAAGTATCACGCGGTCGGCTGCATGCATCGAAAATTCACGCCGCCCAAAAAGAGCGACACACCCAAGCGCTGCCTCAACGACGCACAAGTTGCGCGGCTGGGTGGCATGTTGCGCCGCGCCGAAGAAATCATGGGCCTGCCGGTCGAAATCGAATGGGCAATGGTTGAAGGTGACGACGGCGACGGCATCAAGATGCTGCAAGCGCGGCCACTGCACGTCGGCACGCAGGAAAAAGTCCCCGATGAAATCTGGCGCAATCATCCGCGCCTGCGCGGACAACCCGCCGGCGTGGGCTGGGGCACAGGCCGCGCACGCGTGGTGAACTGCGAATGCGAACTTGCCCATGTCGCGCCCGGCGACGTGCTGATTACCAAGAGTGCCGGCCCCGCGTTAAGCCGCATATTGACCCAGGTGTCCGCGGTGGTGTCGGAACTCGGCGGCAGCACCTCTCACCTTGCTTCACTCGCGCGTGAGCGCGGCATCCCGATGGTGCTGGGTGTGGCCGACGCCACCACCACCATACCCGATGGCGCGCAGGTGGCGGTGGATGGCGTGGCTGGCATTGTGCGCTGGATGGCCTAGACACCAGCGATGCGCCCGCGAATTTTCCTGACGCAGCCGGTGGCTCGCAGCGCGATTGAGCGCCTTGAAAAAGTCGCTGATCTCACCATCAATCACGACCCGCTGCACATCGTCACGCAGGACGAACTACTCAAAGCCGCGCGCGAGCACGATATTATTTTCTGCCTGCTGCACGACAGGATCAATGCGGACGTGATCAACGCCAATCCGCAGCTCAAGGCGATAGCGTCGATGACCATCACGCCGGCGGACATCGATACCGCCGCCGCCACCGCGCGCAAGCTGCCGGTGACAGTGATCCCCGCGCTGCTGCTGAACGACGCCACCGCCGATCTCGCGTTTGCGTTATTGCTGGCCACGGTGCGGCGCGTGGCCGAAGGCGACCGCCTGATGCGCAGCGGCGTATTCCCCGGTTCGCAGTCCAACACTGTTGAGGGCGGCACCGTATCGCGCAAGACTCTGGGATTACTCGGCGTCGGCGGCGTGGGCACGGCAATGGCGCAGCGCGCGCGGGGGTTTTCGATGCCGGTGATCTATCACGATCCGCGGCGCCTGACGCCCGACAAAGAACATGAACTGAACGCGACATGGGCGCCGTTTGATGAAGTGTTTCGGGTAGCGGATTTCGTTTCCGTGCATGTGCAACTCACGCCTGAAACGCGCCACTTGATCGGTGCGGCGCAACTGGCATGGATGAAGCCCACCGCCTACATTATCAACTCCGCGCGCGGGCCGATTATTGACGAATTGGCCCTGGTGCAAGCACTGACAGAAAAACGCATCGCCGGCGCCGGGCTGGATGTCTATGAAAACGAACCGCGCCCGCATCCTGAACTACTCAAGATGAACAACGTGGTGTGCACGCCGCATATGGGCAGCGCTACGCGCGAGCTGCGCGAGGCGATGGCGAATGTGGTAGTAGACAATATTCTGGCGCTGCTTGAGGGCAGGCAGCCGCCCAATTGCTGGAACGTAGAGATCTATAAGTAATTGTTTTTAAACACTATTTATTGAGGTACGCACATGGCAGCATTAGCGAAGGTGGTACTGACGGATTACGTGTGGGATTCACTCGAGGTCGAGAAAAACACCCTCGCCGGCCTCGCGGAGTTGACGGCACTGCAAACCAAAACGCCTGACCAGTTTATCGCCGAAGCTGCTGATTGCGACGCCCTGCTCAACACTTACGCCGGCCCGATTACGGCCGACACCATGTCGAAAATGCCCAAGTGCAAGATCATTGCGCGTTATGGCATCGGCGTCGATACCATTGATCTGGATGCCGCCACCGCGGCCGGCATCATTGTCACCAACAATCCCACGTACTGCATCGAAGAAGTCGCCGAACACACCATGGCGTTGCTGCTTTCCGCCGCGCGAAAAATTACCTTTTATGATCGCCAGGTGCGCGCCGGAAAATGGGAGGTGCCGCCGGGCAAACCGATACAGCGTCTTGCCGGCAGCACCATCGGGCTGGTGGGTTTTGGCAATATTGCGCGGCAAGTCGCCATCCGCGCTGCCGCGTTCGGCATGAAAGTGTTATTCGCCGACCCCTTCGTGAAAGAAGGTCAGTTCGATGCCCCCGGCAAAAAGATGGAATTGATGGAATTGCTGAAGCAAGCCGACTTCGTGTCCGTGCATCCGCCGCTCACGCCGCAAACGCGCAAGAGCATCAACGACGATGCCTTCAACGCCATGAAGCCCAACGCGGTGATCATCAACTGCGCGCGCGGCCCGGTGATCGACACCGATGCACTGGTGCGCGCGCTCGACGCCAAAAAAATCGCCGGCGCCGCGCTCGACACCACTGATCCGGAACCGCTGCCCAATCCGCATCCGCTGCGCGGACGTGAAAACGTGATTATTAATCCGCATGCGGCGTGGTATAGCGAACAGGCCATGGTCGGGCTGCAGGCCGGCGCGCCGGGCGAAGTGCGCCGGGTGCTTTCCGGCGTATGGCCGATCAACGTTGTAAACAAAGCAGTTAAAGGAAAAAGCCGCGCCGGTTTATAATACGGTTAGTGCTGATTGAAGTTTATTTACTGAAACCGCAGGAGTAAACATGAAGCTTTGCCGCTACGGAAAAGATGGAAACGAGAAGCCTGGAATTGTCGATGCCCAAGGTAAATTGCGTGATTTGTCCAAAGTCACCGGCGCGCTGGATGCCGAGGCGCTGTCACCACGCAATCTTGCACGCATCGCCAAGATCAAGCCGGAAACACTGCCGGTAGTCACTGGCGCGACACGCTTCGGTGTGCCGTTCAGCGGCATCTCCAAATACGTGGCGATCGGCCTGAACTACTCCGATCACGCCGCCGAAGCCGGTATGGCGGTGCCCACCGAACCCATCATTTTCATGAAGGCCACCACCTCCATCTGTGGCCCGAACGACGACACCCTCATGCCGCGCAACGCCACCAAGCTCGATTGGGAATGCGAGCTCGCGATCGTCATCGGCAGCAAGGCGCAATACGTCAGCGAAGAAGACTCGCTTAATTACGTCGCGGGCTACTGCGTGGCGAACGATGTCTCCGAGCGCGCGTTTCAGTTGCAGTCGTCGCAGTGGGACAAGGGCAAGGGCTGCGACACCTTCGGGCCGATCGGTCCCTGGCTGGTGACCACGGATGAAATTACCGATCCGCAATCTCTCGACATGTGGCTGGATGTCAACGGCGTGCGCATGCAATCGGGCAACACGCGCACCATGATTTTCGGTGTGCGAAAAATCATTTCGTATTGCAGCAACTTCATGACGCTGTTGCCCGGCGACGTGATCTGTACCGGCACGCCGCCCGGTGTGGGCATGGGTAAAAAACCCAATCCGGTATACCTCAAGGTGGGCGATGTGGTCACGCTCGGCATAGAGGGTCTGGGGCAGCAGCAGCAAAAAATCGTAGCCCCGGCATAAGCTTCCACCACCGACATGATCAACGCAGCCATCATAGGCTTGGGGTGGTGGGGCAAGAATATCGTCAACGCAGTACAAGGCAAAAGCGACAAGATTCGCTTTGTCCATGGCGTCAGTCACGAACCGGACAGCGTGCGCGCTTTCGCCAGCGAGCAAGGCTTCACGCTGAGCACCAGCCTCGAAGCCGCGCTCGCCGACCCCAAGGTGCAGGCGGTCGCTTTGGCCACACCGCACTCCACCCACCGCAAGCTGGTTGAGCAGGTAGCTGCCGCGGGTAAAGCCGTGTTCTGCGAAAAACCTTTCGCCCTCAAGTTTGCCGACGCATTGGCCATGACCGAAGCCTGCAAAAAAGCCGGCGTAGCCATCGCGGTAGGGCAAAACAAGCGCTTCTGGCCATCGATGGTGGAACTACGCAGCGTTGTTGCCAGCGGCGCACTGGGCCGCGTGCTGCATATCGAGGGCCACTACAGCAACGAGAATTCCAGCAACTTTTTCGCGCCATGGCGGGACCTGCCGTCGGAAACGCCGGGGGCTGGCATGACCGGCACCGGCATCCATATCCTCGACGCCTTCACTAACCTCGCCGGTCCCACCGCTGAAGTCAGCGCACAATTTATCGCCACGCGTACGGGACCTAATCCGCTGGACACCGTCTCGGTATTATTCCGATTCGCCAACGGTGTCAGCGGCTTTCTCGGCGCTGTGCGTCCGTCGCCGTTTTACTGGCGCGTGCAGGTGTTCGGCGATCAGGGCTCGGCCGAAGCGCTGGGCGAAATCGAATGCATCACACGCTTAAGCGGCGGCAAGACCGAGCGCAGGGAATTTCAGAAAATCGATTCCTTGCTGGCGGAGTTTGATTTATTCGCCGATGCGGTTACGGGCAAGGCCCCCTACCCCATCACGCCTGATGAAATGGTAAACACCATCGGCGCGTTCGAGGCGATTACCACGTCGATTGAAACCGGAAAGCCGGTGAAACTGGCGGGGTGAGTAGGGTGGGCAAAACGCTCTTTGTTTTGCCCACGCCGCCGAACGTGGACACACCGCGACGCGTGGGCACAAACAGCGTGCCCACCCTACCTTTGTTTTTTTGTCAGCCGGCAATCCATCACACAGCCGACGAACAGTCGCGATCACTTACGCTCAGTCGGTCATCGCCCCCTACGCGTGCTGGTATTGCCGTGACACCCGTCGGATTTCCGTCACCTGCAGGGATGACAAGCTACCGATACTTCTCTGCACACCGAATAATCTGCAAGTCATTCTTCAGAGTAAGGCAGTGTCTCGCGTCGGCGTGACGCGCATGCTTGCTTTCGTTTCCGGTCACGAGTTTTACCTCGGGCGGTTGCGCGGCATCCGGCCTGGCACCCTGCACCTGCGCCGTCGCGACGCCCGCATAAAGCAATAAGATTGTTGCACTCGTTGCAAGAAATTTCATGACATTTCTCCATTCAGGGTTTTTGGAAACTCTGCCACTTTTTGCTCCATTAAAAAGGAGACAGACCAGGTTTTCGGATAGTCACAACGCACCAGTCCGCCTATTCTCACTGCCTTTCCGACAACGCGGCGCGTATCTGTTCCAGCGCAGCAGCGTCTTCAATCGTGGTCAGATCGCCCGGATCGCGCCCCTCGGCCAACGCCTGTATCGAGCGCCGCAGCAGTTTACCGGAGCGCGTCTTGGGCAGCAGCGTCACAAAATGCACGTGTGATGGACGGCCAATGGCGCCCAGTTGTTTGTCCACAGCATCCATCACTTCTTTTTCGTGCACGGCTCTGAGTTCAGGTGTGGCAATTTTCGCGGCATCTTTCACCACCGCGAACGCCAGCGGCACCTGGCCTTTGATGGCGTCGGCCACGCCCACCACCGCAACTTCGGCGATGTTGGCGTGCGACTGCACCGCTTCTTCAATTTCGCGCGTGCCGAGACGATGACCCGCGACGTTGATCACATCATCGGTGCGGCCAAGAATAAAGTGATAGCCGTCCGCATCGCGGATGCCCCAGTCAAACGTCGAATACACCTGCTTGCCGTGAAAGCTGGTGAAATAGGTGCTCACAAAACGCGCGTCGTCGCCCCACACGGTCGTCATACAGCCCGGCGGCAGCGGCGGAACAATCGCGACCACGCCTTTTTCATTCGCATCGGCTTCCATCGCATCCGACTCGCGCAGGATTTGCAGGTCATAGCCATAGACTGGAAAACCCGGCGTGCCCAGCCTGAGCGGCGTTTTTTCCACGCCGTGCACTGCCGATAAAATCGGCCAGCCGGTTTCGGTTTGCCAATAATGATCGATCACCGGCTTTTGCAGCGCATCAGAGATCCAGCGATGCGTGGGCTCATCGAGCGGTTCGCCCGCGAGAAACAGGTGACGCAGCGACGACAAATCGTATTTCGTGAGATACGCAGGGTCCTGTTTTTTCAGCACGCGTGCCGCGGTGGGCGAGGAAAACATCACCGATACTTTATGGTCGGCGACGATTTTCCACCAGATGCCGGCATCGGGTCGTATCGGCAGCCCCTCGTAAAGGATGGTGGTCATGCCGGCAATCAGCGGCGCGTACACAATATACGAGTGCCCGACTACCCAGCCGATGTCCGAGGTGGTGAACATCGTCTCACCCGCATTGCCGCAATAAATGTGCTTCATCGACGCCGCCAGCGCCACCGCGTAACCGCCGGTGTCACGCTGCACGCCTTTGGGCTTGCCGGTGGTGCCCGAGGTATACAAAATGTACGAGGGGTCACTCGACTCCAGCCACGTCACCGGCGTATTCACGTTGACGTGCGCGCGACGCAAAGTAGCGTAGTCGAGATCGCGCCCGGCTACGGGCTGATAGTCTTTGTCGATGCCGCGATTCACCACAATCACAGTACGCGGCGGATGCTGGGCCAGACGCAATGCCTCATCCACCAAAGGCTTGTAGGGAATCGCACGGCCGCCGCGCATGCCCGCGTCAGAGGTAATCATCAACGCGGGCTTCGCGTCATCAATGCGCGTCGCCAGACTCGCTGCCGCGAATCCGCCGAATACCACCGAGTGAATCGCACCGACACGCGCACACGCCAGCATCGCGAACACCGCTTCCGCGATCATCGGCATGTAGATCAGCACACGATCACCCTTGCCCACGCCCAGCGTATGCAGCATGCCTGCCGCGCGATTGACCTCCTTGTAGAGTTCCCGGTAGGTGTAGGTTTTTTCCTGCCCGGTCTCGGTGGAAATATAAATCAGCGCCTTCTGGCCGCCGCGCGCGGCGAGATGGCGGTCGATGGCGTTGTGACACAGATTGGTTTGCCCGCCGACAAACCATTTCGCAAACGGCGGATGGCTGAAATCGCAGACTTGATCAAAAGGCTGGTGCCAGTCAATCAGCGCCGCCTGCTCGGCCCAGAATGCGTCGCGCTCGTTAAGCGAACGTTTGTGGAATTCCTGATAGGCGCCCATGCATCTGCTCCGCTGGTGACGACGTGAAGGGTGAAGGGTGAAGGGTGAAGGTCGAAAGTCCAAGGCACGTAGCTTGCCGCTTTTACTCTTCACTCTTCACCCTTCACTGAAACTAACCACCGCCCTGCCGCGTATGCCGCCTTTGAGCATTTTGTCGAAGTATGCGCCCAGATCGTCCAGCGTAATCATATTCGCGATATCCGCCAGGTGACGCGGCTTAAGGTCGCTCGCCAGCCGCTGCCACACTTTGCGCCGCAACGGCATAGGCGTGGCGGCCGAATCCACGCCGATCAGGCGCACGCCACGCAGTATGAACGGCAACACGTTGGTCTTGAGCTCGATGCCGCCTGCGTTGCCAAAGCTCGCGATCAAGCCATGCTGATGCATGGTGCGCGTGAGCCACGACAACTGCTCACCACCCACCGAGTCGAACGCCGCCACCCACTGTGATTTCTCCAGAGGCCGCGTGCCCATTTCGACAGCACTGCGCGCGAGCACCTCCTGCGCGCCGAGCTTTTGCAAATACCCGTGTTCGCTGTCCTTGCCGGTGAGCGCGCTCACCGCATAGCCCTTACCCGCCAGCATGTCAATGGCAAGACTCGCCACGCCACCCGTTGCGCCATTGACCAGTACTTTGCCCTTGTCACCTTCTGCGGGCGCCAGTCCATTGAGTTCCAGCAACTCGACCGCAAGCCCTGCGGTATAGCCCGCGGTTCCCAGCGTCATCGCTTCAAGCAGTGACAAGCCTTGCGGCAGCGGCACCACCCAGTCCGCCGGCACGCGGCACACTTGTGCAAAGCCGCCATCGTGGGCGACGCCGAAGTCGTAGCTGGTGCAGATGACTTCGTCGCCGGTTTTGAAGCGCGCATCAGCAGATGAAATGACGGTGCCTGCCGCGTCTATGCCGCCCACCAGCGGATATTTGCGTATGACTTTGCCGCCAATACCGGTGGCGGCGAGTGCGTCTTTATAGTTAACGCCGGAATAAGCGTTTTTGAAAACCACCTCGCCCGGCATCAAATCGTCCAGCGTGAGATCGGCAGAACGCCCCTCTATCTTATTGTTTTCATTGAATATTCTGTAGGCCTTGAAGGATGGCATGCAGTTTCCTAGGGTAAATGTGGTTGGGCAAGATAGTCGTGCGTCTGCATTTCGGTCAAGCGGCTCACCAGACGTTCTGTCAGCGATGCATTGAGGTTGGCCTGAAACGCATCGCCGGTATCGGCATCGATAATCAATTGCGCAACCGGCACGCTCGCCGAAAGTATGAGCTTGACCCGGCGATCGTAGAACTCATCGACCATCCACACAAAGCGGCGCAGGGTGTCGGCGGTGCCGGCGCCAAAGCGCGGAACGTTGGATACCATCACCGTATAATAGCGCCTGGAAAGATCGATGTAATCGGGCTTGCCGCGCGGACCATCACACAGCGCCGCAAACTCGAACCACACCACACCGCGCGCGAGACGGCGCACGGGAATATTACGGCCTGCGACTTCGAGCGCGGCGGCATCCGACATGTCGTGGCGTGTTATCGCCACGAATTCACGCGCCATGCGCTCGTCGGCATCGGCGCCAGTGTGATACACACCGGCCTTTTCCAGTTCGCGCAAGCGATAATCCACACCGCCATCCACATTCACGATATCGAAATGCTGTTTGATGAGGTCGATCGCCGGCAGGAATTGATTGCGTTGCAGGCCGTGCAGATACAACGCATCCGGCTCAAAATTGGAAGTGGTCAACACCACCACTCCCTGCTCCATCAGGCCCTCCAGCAGTTTGCGCATCAGCATGGCATCGGTAATGTCAGTGATGTGAAACTCGTCCAGACACAATAAACGTGCGTCCATGGCCACGTCGCGCGCCACACTCGCCAGCGGCTCGGCCTGCCCGGTAAGCGCATGCAGGCGTTGATGCACTTCCTGCATGAAACGATGAAAGTGTATGCGGCGCTTCTGCGCCACCGGCGCGCAATTGAAAAAACTGTCCATCAAAAAACTTTTTCCGCGCCCCACACCGCCCCACAGATACAGCCCCTTCACCACGCGCTTGCGTGCGAGCAGGCGCACAAAAATCGACTCCAGCTGTTCCAGCCCGATCAGGTCTTCGTAGAGCCGCTGCAGATGTTCAACCGCCTGCAACTGCGACCCATCCAGCGTAAAGCCATGCTCACGCGCGTGCTGAACTATCCACTGCGCAGCGTCGGCGCTGTCGCGAGGAAGCGTGGTGTGGGCGTGTCGGGAGGATTGAGGGTCGTTCACGGGTTATTGTCGTGAAGGGTGAAGGGTGAAGAGTGAAGGGGCACCCCTCGCGGGTTTGATGTACCTCTTCACTCTTCACTCTTCACCCTTCACGGAAGCTAATCACTCTTCACCCTTCACAGGTTCAATGTCCTGCCATCCACCGCCAGCGCCGCCTCTTTCATTGCCTCGGACAACGACGGATGCGCGTGGCAGATCATGGCGATATCCTCGGACGACGCACCAAATTCCATCGCCACCACCGCTTCCGCGATGAGTTCCGACGCCATCGGGCCGATGATATGCACGCCGAGGATGCGGTCGCTGTGTTTGTCGGCAATAAATTTCACAAACCCGGTGGTGTCCCCCAGCGCGCGCGCGCGCCCATTGGCCATGAACGGAAATGAACCGGTGCGGTACTCAATACCCTCGGCTTTGACTTGTTGTTCGGTCTTTCCAACCCAGGCGATTTCCGGCGCAGTGTAAATCACCCACGGCACCGTATTGAAATCGACATGCCCGTACTTGCCGGCAATGCGCTGCGCCACTGCCACACCTTCTTCCTCAGCCTTGTGCGCCAGCATCGGCCCGCGCACCACGTCACCTACCGCCCAAACATTGGCCAGGTTTGTTTTGCAATGCTCGTCCACCGCGACAAAGCCGCGCTCATCGAGCTTGAGGCCCACTGCTGCTGCATTAAGCCCTTCACTATGCGGCACGCGGCCTATCGACACGATGAGTTTGTCCACGTGCAGCGTCTGTGCTTTGCCGGCGTTATCGGTGTACTCAAGGGTGACCTCTTTGCCGCCTTTGACACTGCCAACCTTGACCCCGGTATGTATTGCAAGTCCTTGTTTTAAAAATACTTTATTTGCTTCTTTGGCGACTGCCTCGTCGGCCGCCCCCAGCAAAGCCGGCAGCACTTCGAGTACCGTTACCGCCGCCCCGAGCCGCCGCCATACGCTGCCCATTTCGAGGCCGATGACGCCTGCGCCGATGACACCCAGGCGCTTCGGCACTTCGCTAAGCGCCAGCGCGCCCGCGTTATCGAGTATCAGTTTATTATCGAACGGCGCGCCGGGCAACGCGCGCGGGCTGGAGCCGGTGGCGACGATCACGTGTTTTGCGATCAGCGATTCCGCTGTTTTGCCACTGACTTTAATTTCCCACGCACCTGCCGCACCCCCGGCAAAAGCACCTGTGCCGTGAAAAAAAGTAACCTTGTTTTTCTTGAACAAATACAGAATGCCGTCGTTATTCTGCTTAACAATTTTGTCTTTGCGCCTGAGCATTTGCGCGAGGTCAAGTTTCAGGCTGCCGACCTCGATGCCATGATCCGCAAATGCATGCCCCGCATGATCGTAATGCTCTGAAGATTGCAGCAGCGCCTTGGAGGGTATACAGCCGACGTTGGTGCAAGTGCCACCGGGCGCGGGTTTGCCGTCGGCGGTTTTCCAATCGTCAATGCAGGCCACCTGCATGCCCAACTGCGCCGCGCGGATCGCCGCGATGTAGCCGCCGGGGCCGGCGCCGATGACTACTACGTCGAAGTTTTTGCTCATGTTGAATACCGTGAGGCGTAAGGGGTAAGGAGTGAGGCGCAACTGCACGGTGTGGGTGAGCAAACGACGGCACGCAAAGCAAATATCGCAGGTGCTGCCCTGCCACAACATTGCGCCTCACGCCTCACGCCTGACGCCTCACACTTCAAGCAGCATGCGCGCCGGATCTTCCAGCGCGTCTTTCATCGCCACCAGCGACAACACCGCTTCGCGGCCGTCGATAATGCGATGGTCGTAGGACAGGGCGAGGTAGTTCATCGGACGAATCACGATCTGGCCGTTTTCCGCCACCGGCCGGTCCTTGGTGGCATGCACGCCCAGAATCGCGCTCTGCGGTGGATTGATGATAGGCGTAGACAGCATTGAGCCGAATACGCCGCCGTTGGAAATCGAAAACGTGCCGCCGGTGAGTTCTTCGAGCGTGAGTTTGCCTTCCTGTGCGCGCTTGCCGAAATCAGCAATGTTTTTTTCGATGCCTGCCAGACTCAGTTGATCGGCATTGCGTATGATCGGTACCACCAGTCCGCGTGGACTGCCTACCGCCACGCCGATATCGTAATAGCCGTGGTAAATGATGTCGTTGCCATCGATCGACGCGTTGACCACCGGGTATTTTTTCAGTGCGTAAACGGCGGCTTTGACGAAGAACGACATGAACCCCAGCTTCACGCCGTGCTCTTTCTCGAACTTGTCTTTGTAACGGTTGCGCAGATCGATCACCGGCTGCATGTTGACCTCGTTAAACGTGGTCAATATCGCTGCAGTAGATTGCGATTGGATCAGGCGTTCGGCCACGCGCGCACGCAGGCGTGACATCGGGACGCGCTGCTCCGCACGCTCACCCAGATCGCTCAAATCAACAGCGGGCGCCGCCGCGCGCGCCACCGGTGTGGGCGTCGCGGCTTTCGGCGCCGCAGGGGCGCCGGTTTTCAGGGCATCGATCACGTCGCCTTTGGTGACACGTCCGCCGCGGCCGCTACCGCTGATGGCCTTGGTGTCCATTTTGTTTTCCGCGGCAAGTTTTTGCGCGGCAGGCATTGCGGGCGCGGCAAGGTCTGCCGGGGGCACTGCGGTAGCAGGCGTCACTGCACGCGCTGCTGCCGGCGCTGCCGAGGCAACAGCTTCGGTATCGATCTGCGCGATAATTTCCTTGCTGGTCACCGTGCTGCCGTCGGCTTTGATGATTTTCACCAGCACGCCGGCAGCGGGCGCAGGTGTCTCCAGCACCACTTTGTCGGTCTCGATATCGACCAGGTTTTCGTCGCGGCCGACCATTTCTCCGGCTTTTTTATGCCAGCTGACGAGCGTGGCTTCGGCCACCGACTCGGAGAGCTGCGGCACTTTCACTTCGATGAGCATGAAATCACCTTAGAGTCCCCGGCTCGATTTGTTTTTAACCTTAATTTTCTTCGCCTGCGGAGAGTGGGCGCGGCCGGTTAGTGACGCTCAGCGGCTCGCTGCCGCCCGCCAGCGTTAATGCCTGATTGACCAGTTCTTTCTGCTGCTTGTCATGCAGTGATTTGTAGCCGGCAGCCGGCGCGGCTGACGATTCGCGTCCCGCATAAAACAGTTTTTGGTGCGGCAGCAGGTTACGCAGCAGGTAGTGCTGTATATGCCGCCACGCCCCCTGATTGCGCGGCTCTTCCTGACACCACACGATTTCGGTCGCATTCTTGTAGCGCACAATAATGGAACGAAAATCGTCATGCGAAAACGGGTACAACTGCGCGATGCGCACCAGCGGCAGATCGCACGTGCCGCGACTACGCCGTTCGGCGCGCAGGTCGTAAAACACCTTGCCGCTGCACAGAATGACTCTTTGCACTTTATCGGCATTGATTTCCTGCTCTTCCCAATCTTCGTTCACCGGGCGAAACTTGTCGCTGGCAAATTCTTCCAGCGGCGACACTGACTCCTTGTGGCGCAGCAAACTCTTGGGCGAAAAAATCACCAGCGGCTTGCGATAAGGCCGCACCATCTGCCTGCGCAACAGGTAATACATCTGCACCGGCGTCGCCGGCACACACACCTGCATGTTGTAGTCCGAGCACAATTGCAGGAAACGTTCAATACGCGCTGAAGAATGTTCCGGCCCCGCGCCTTCATAACCATGCGGCAGCATCATGGTGAGCCCGCACAGGCGTCCCCACTTCACTTCACCCGACGCAATGAACTGATCGATCACTACCTGTGCGCCGTTGGCAAAATCGCCATATTGCGCCTCCCAGATCACCAGATCGTTGGGGCCGGCGGTGGCATAGCCGTATTCAAAAGCGAGCACGGCTTCTTCGGACAATACCGAATCGATGGCCACGAAATCACCCTGATTCGCGCCCAGATGCTGCAACGGCACATGCACGCCCTGATCCCGGCGCTCGCGATTCTGGTCGTGCAATACGGCGTGGCGGTGGAAAAACGTGCCGCGCCCGGCGTCTTGTCCCGATAAACGAATCGAATAACCTTCATTCAGCAAAGTGGCATACGCGAGCAATTCGGCCATACCCCAATCCAGCGGCAACTTGCCCTCGGCCATCAAACGCCGGTCCTGCATGATTTTTTCAACGCGCGGGTGCAACTGAAAATTCGCCGGCACTTCGCAGATTTTGCGCGCCAGCATCTGCACCGTTTCCATCGGCAGACGGGTATCGTCCTTGTCGTTCCACTTGGCGTCCTTGTACGGCGCCCAGTTGGCCTCGAACGGCGGCTTGTAGTTGGATAAAATCGTTTGATTGGTGTGATAGCCGCGATCCAGCGCGTCACGGCAGGTTGCCACCGCTGCATCGGCCTCGGCCTCGCTGACCACGCCTTCCCGCGTCAGACGGTCGGCGTACACTTTGCGCGGTGTCGGATGGGAGTGTATGCGCTTGTACATCAACGGCTGCGTCACCATCGGCTCGTCCTGCTCGTTGTGGCCGAGCCTGCGGTAACACACCACATCGATCACCGCATCCTTGTGGAATTTCATGCGGTAATCGAGCGCGATTTCCGTCACAAAACACACCGCTTCAGGGTCATCGCCGTTGACATGAAAGATCGGCACTTCAAGCATCTTTGCGATATCCGAACAATACAGCGTCGAGCGCGCATCACGCAGATCGGAAGTGGTGAAGCCGATTTGATTATTAATCACGATATGCACCGTGCCGCCGGTGCCATAGCCGCGCGTCTGCGCCAGATTCAGCGTTTCCATTACAACGCCCTGCCCGGCCATCGACGCATCACCGTGAATCACCACCGGCAACACCTGATCGCCAGTGTGATCGCGGCGCCGGTGCTGGCGCGCGCGCACCGAACCTTCAACCACCGGATTGACGATTTCCAGATGCGAGGGATTAAACGCCAGCATCGCATGCATCGGCCCGCCGGGGGTCATGATGTCCGAGGAGTGGCCATCGTGATATTTCACGTCGCCCGCCAGCACTTCAGGGTTTTGCTTGCCCTCGAATGACGAGAATAAATCCTTGGGCATTTTGCCCAGCGTATTCACCAGCACATTCAGGCGGCCGCGATGCGCCATGCCGATGACCAATTCCTGCACCCCTGCGGCGCCTGCGCGTTGCAGCAGGTTATCCAGCAGCGGAATCAGTGCATCACCGCCTTCGAGCGAAAATCGCGTTTGCCCGACGTATTTGGCATTGAGATATTTTTCCAGCGTCTCGGCCGCGGTGAGCCGCTCCAGCAAATGCTTTTTGTACTGCGCATCGTAGCGCGGCCGCGCGAGCGTCGGTTCGAAGCGCTCAAGCAGCCAGCGCTTTTGCGGGATATCCGAGATGTACATGATCTCGGCGCCGATGCTGCAGCAATAGGTGTCTTTGAGCCGCTGCAGAATATCGCGCAGCGTGGCTTGCGACGGGCCATGCAGGGCGCCCGCGTTAAACACCGAGTCCAGGTCACTCTCGCTTAGATTGTAGAACGCAGGATCCAGCTCGGGAATAACCGGTTTCTCGATGCGTTTTAACGGATCAACATCCGCCACGCGGCAACCCTGAAAACGATACGCGGCTATCAGCTGCAGCACCGAAAACTGTTTTTGAAAGTTGCCGGAAGCCGCCTTTGCGGAACGGTTCTCCTTCGCCAACGCGGCGAATCGTTGCTGCACCTCGGCATGCGACACGTCGCGCGGGCCATCGTCGAGCTTTTGCAGCTCATCGAAATAACCGCGCCAGCGCGCTTCCACCGACTGCGGGTCGGCCAGATACGATTCGTACAGCCCTTCTATGAAGGGCGCATTGGCACCGTACAAATAGGAGTTACCCAGGAACTCTTTCATCATAACGGCACCCTGCTGTTAACGGCGTGAGGCGATAGGCGTGAGGCGCGTTTCACGGGGTTACGCCTCACCCCTCACCCCTCACCCTTCACTTCCGCTTGCCCATGGTCACAAAATCGCGGCGCGCAGGACCGGTAAACAACTGACGCGGACGGCCGATCTTGGCGTCCTTGTCGCCCAGCATTTCATTCCACTGCGCGATCCAGCCCACGGTACGCGCCAGCGCAAAAATCGCGGTAAACATCGACACCGGTATTTTCAGCGCCTTATACACAATGCCCGAATAGAAATCGACATTCGGGTAGAGTTTACGCTTGATAAAATATTCGTCTTCAAGCGCGACCTTTTCCAGCGCCATCGCCAGTTTGAACAGTTTGTCGTCCTTGAGATCCAGCGCTTCCAGCACTTCGTGACAGGTTTTTTGTATCAGCTTGGCGCGCGGATCGTAGTTCTTGTAAACGCGGTGACCAAAACCCATCAGCATGGTGTGGTCCTCCTGCACTTTGACCTTGTGCAGGAATGCTGGAATATTCTTCACGTCGCCGATCCCCTCCAGCATTTTGAGCACAGCCTCATTCGCGCCGCCATGCGCCGGCCCCCACAGTGCCGCGATACCGGCCGAGATGCAGGCAAACGGATTGGCGCCGGTCGAACCGGCCAGACGCACGGTGGAGGTGGAAGCATTCTGTTCGTGATCAATGTGCAGAATCAGCACACATTCCATGGCGCGGGTCAGTACCGGATTGGGCACCCACTCCTCGCACGGCGTACCGAAGGTCATATACAGGAAGTTTTCCACATAGGACAGATTGTTCCTCGGATACATGAACGGCTGACCGGTGGTGTACTTGTAGGTCATCGCGGTAATCGTCGGCAGCTTGGCGATCAGGCGAAAGGCGGAAATCTCGCGGCTTTTCGCGTCGTTGATGTCGATCGAGTCGTGGTAGAACGCCGACAGTGCACCCACCACGCCGCACATCACCGCCATCGGATGCGCATCGCGGCGGAAGCCGCTGTAAAAACGCGACAACTGCTCATGCACCATGGTGTGACGCGTTACGGTATTCGTAAACGCCGCCAATTGCGCCTGGTTGGGCAGTTCACCGTTCAGAATCAGGTACGAGACCTCCAGAAAGCTGCAGGTTTCCGCCAATTGCTCAATCGGGTAACCGCGATACTGGAGTATCCCCACATCGCCATCGATATAAGTAATGCTCGAACTACAGCTTGCGGTGGACATGAAACCGGGATCGTAAGTAAACAGCCCGGTTTTGCCATAAAGGCTGCGCACGTCGATGACGTCCGGGCCTTCATTGCCGCTATAGATCGGGAAGTCCACTGCGGGCTTGCCGTCGCTGAAAGACAGCGTTGCCAGTTTCTCGCTCATAACAATCTCCAGTTAAGTCCAGTTAATCGTCGATCCAAAAACCAGTAGTTAATCAAGCCGCACGCATCATTTCCAGCACCGCGGTGAGGCGCGTATTCAGCGGCTCCGCCCGGCCCATGAGCATGTCCAGCAAATCGTTGTCCTCGTACGCCAGCAATTCCTTGAATACCTCAGTCTGCCCGGCATTGAGCCCGTCAAAATGCAGGCTGACAAACCGCTCCAATATCAAATCCAGTTCCAGCAAACCGCGGCGGCAGTTCCAAATGATCCTGTCTCGCTCGCTCACGTTAAACCATACGCTTGACCAGCAAATCCTTGATCTTGCCGATGGCTCTGGTCGGATTCAGATTCTTGGGACATACGTCCACGCAATTCATGATCGAATGGCAGCGAAACAAACGATACGGGTCTTCCAGGTTATCCAGCCGCTCGTTGATTTCCTGGTCACGCGTATCGGCGATGAAGCGGTAGGCCTGCAACAAGCCCGCAGGACCGACGAACTTATCGGGATTCCACCAGAACGACGGACACGCGGTCGAACAACAAGCGCACAGTATGCACTCATAAAGGCCGTTAAGCTCGTCGCGGTCTTGCGGCGACTGCAAACGCTCTTTTTCGGGCGGCGGCGTGTTGTTCACCACGTACGGCTTGATCGAATGATACTGCTTGAAAAACTGCGACATATCGACAATCAGATCGCGGATCACCGGCAGACCCGGCAACGGCCGTATCTCCACCGGCTCCCGCAGGTCAGCCAGCTTGGTAACACACGCCAGTCCGTTTTTGCCGTTGATATTCATCGCATCCGAACCGCACACGCCTTCGCGGCACGAACGGCGGAAAGAAAACGTATCGTCTTCAATTTTGATACGCACCAGGGCGTCCAGCAACATGCGGTCGGTCACCTCCATCGCAACATCGTAATACTGCATGTGCGGCTTGGCATCCACTTCGGGGTTGTAGCGGTAGATGTTGAATCTCATTTATTTATCGCTTTGCTTGAGAAGTGAACAGTAAACAGTAAACAGTTAACGGTAAACAGTGGCATCCTGGGCAGTTACTGTTCACTGTTCACTATTCACCGTTCACTGTTAACTGTTCACCGTTAACTGTTCACTAATAAACACGGGCCTTCGGTTCAAAAGACTCCACCGTCAGCGGTTTCAATTGCACCGGCTTGTAGGCAAGCCGATTGCCGTCCTTGAACCACAAGCTGTGCTTCATCCAGTTCACGTCGTCGCGATTCGGATGATCGCTGCGGTCGTGCGCGCCGCGCGATTCCTCGCGCGCCTCGGCGGAAATTACCGTCGCCATCGCCACTTCAATCAGATTATCCAGTTCCAGTGCTTCCACACGCGCGGTGTTGAACACTTTGCTCTTGTCCTGAATAAATGTGCTCCTGGCGCGTTCGGCTACAGCCAGCATTTTGTTCACGCCGTCGGTCAAGCCGTCGGGAAAACGGAACACGCCGCAATGCAACTGCATGGTGCGGCGCATTTCTCCGCCCACGTCGCTGACTCTTTCGCCAGACGTTGCGCCATCCAGCCGCGCCAGCCGCGCCATGCTTTTATCAGCAGCGTCGCCCGGCAGATCCGGCATAGCTGCCACATCCGCCGCGATGTCTTTCACCACTTGTTCGCCGGCCGACTTTCCGAATACCAGCAGGTCCAGCAGCGAGTTGCAGCCGAGACGATTGGCGCCATGCACTGATACACAAGCGCATTCGCCCGCCGCGTACAGGCCGCGTACGATCATTTCGCCGCCGTGGCCGTCCGGCGTCACCACCTGACCGTGGTAATTGGCCGGGATCCCGCCCATCATGTAATGCGCCGTCGGCACCACCGGTATCGGCTCCCTGACCGGATCGACGTTGGAAAACTTGATCGCTATTTCGCGTATTCCGGGCAGGCGCTTATCGATAACCTCGGCGCCGAGGTGATCCAGCTTGAGCAGGATGTGATCCGCGTCCTTGCCTGCGCCACGGCCTTCCTTGATTTCGGTCGCCATCGCGCGCGACACCACGTCGCGGCTCGCCAGGTCCTTGGCGTTGGGCGCGTAGCGCTCCATGAAGCGCTCGCCGTCCTTGTTGAGCAGGAACCCCCCCTCGCCGCGCACGCCTTCGGTAATCAGCACGCCCGCGCCGTAGACCCCCGTCGGGTGAAACTGGAAAAACTCCATGTCCTGAAGCGGCAGGCCGGAGCGCGCGACCATGCCCAATCCGTCGCCAGTGTTAATGAAGGCATTGGTGCTCGCGGCAAAGATGCGTCCCGCGCCGCCGGTCGCCAGCAGCGTGGCCTTGGCCTGCAGAATCATCACCTCGCCGGTTTCCATTTCCATCGCAACCACGCCCAGCACATCGCCGGCCTGATTGCGGATGAGATCGAGCGCCATCCATTCCACGAAAAACTGGGTGTGCGCGCGTACGTTCCTCTGGTAGAGCGTATGCAGCATCGCATGCCCGGTGCGGTCGGCGGCAGCACAAGCGCGCGGCACGGGGTGCTGACCATAACCCTGCATGTGGCCGCCAAAAGGACGCTGGTAGATCTTGCCGTTGTCGAGGCGGTCGAACGGCATGCCGAAATGCTCCAGCTCGTACACCGCTTCACAGGCTTTGCGGCACATGAATTCGATCGCGTCCTGGTCGCCGAGATAATCCGATCCCTTGACCGTGTCGTACATGTGCCAGTGCCAGTTGTCTTCGCTCGAGTTACCCAGAGATGCAGCAACACCGCCTTGCGCCGCCACCGTGTGCGAGCGTGTGGGAAATACTTTGGACAGCACCGCCACCTTCAGATTGGCTTCTGCCAGGTGCAGCGCGGCGCGCAAGCCCGAACCGCCCGCACCTACCACCACTGCATCGAACTGTCGTTTGGCTATAGCCATTACCTACCCCACAAAATCTGCACCGCCCACGCGCCATACGCGACGAGCGCCAGGATCACCAGCACATACAAGGTCAGGCGCACACCGCTGTGCTTGATGTAATCCATGAATATATTGCGCATGCCGATCCAGGCATGCAAAAATAAACTCAGCAAAAACAATAACGTGGCGTAGCGCATCAAAGACCCGCCCCACACTGCACGCCAGCTGTCGTAATCGAACTGCGGCATTTTCAGCAGCAACGCCAGAAAGATCACGCTGTAGATCACCATCACCACCGCGGTGACGCGCTGCGCCAGCCAATCACGCAGGCCGTAATGCGCGCCGGTAACTTCGCGCTTTACCATAGTGTCATCCCGATCAGCAGCGTAGCCGCAATGCTCACCACGAGCACGGCGTAGCTGCTGGCACGCGCGGCGTCCAGTTCAAGCCCCAGGTGCAAATCCATCGCAAGGTGCCGGATACCTGCACAAAAGTGATGCAGATAAGCCCACAGCACACCCAGCAGCACTATTTTGGTCAATGGATGGCCGATAAATTGCTGAAACAAGGTGAATGATAGTTGCGATTCCAGACTGACACTCAGCAACCCCAGCAATACAGGCAACACCAGGAACAGCATCGCACCACTCACTCTGTGCAATATGGAAACAAATGCCGGCAGCGGCATGCGAATTTGCATCAAATTCAGATGTTTGGGACGGCTCGCAGGCATCACATAACTTCTTTCGGTGGTCAGTTCGACGGCAGACTGGCAAGCACAGCGGAACGCTGCCACGACAGCGAATACGTGGTTGTGCCACACTTCCGCCGGGTTGAAAAATTCTACCAGCTTTCCGCATGTTGCGGAACAGCAAAGTGGCAGTGTGCAGCAGCCCGGGTTGCACTGAACGGGTAATGCTATGCATGCGCTCAAAGCGCTCGAAAAGGGTGCGAGAACGCCGCGTAAAAGTTGACCCCGCAATGGGGGTTAGCTATCATCACCGCACAATTGCACGCTCTCGTGCGCGCGGCCGGCGTTGTTTTTTTGACCACACCGCATGCGGTCGACGTGCGCTTTTCAAGACCCGAAATCCAGGAGTTCCACTATGAAAAAACCCATGCGCGTCGCGGTAACCGGCGCTGCTGGCCAGATCGGCTACAGCCTGCTGTTCCGTATCGCCAGCGGTGAAATGCTCGGCAAGGATCAACCCGTGATCCTGCAAATGCTCGAGATTCCCGACGAAAAGGCGCAAAAGGCCTTGAGCGGCGTAATGATGGAGCTCGACGACTGTGCATTTCCGTTGCTGCAAAGCATGAATCCGGCCTCCGATCCGAACCTTGCGTTTAAAGATGTTGATGTCGCCCTGCTGGTTGGTGCGCGCCCGCGCGGCCCCGGCATGGAGCGCAAGGATTTGCTCGAAGCCAACGGCAAGATTTTCGGGCCGCAAGGCAGAGCGCTGTCAGACAATGCCAGCCGCGATGTCAAAGTGCTGGTGGTGGGCAATCCGGCCAATACCAATTGCCTGATCGCGATGAAAAATGCGCCCGGCCTCAAGCCGTCGAACTTTACCGCCATGATGCGCCTCGATCACAACCGCTCGCTCACACAGGTGGCGCAAAAAATAGGCAAGCCCGTAGCCGGCGTGAAAAAGCTGACGGTGTGGGGCAACCACTCTTCGACGCAGTACCCGGATATTTTCGTCACCGAAGCGGACGGTCAAAAAGTGTGGCCGATGATCAACGATCAGAAATGGCTGGAGAACGATTTCATCCCGACCATACAAAAACGCGGCGCGGCAATTATCGACGCGCGCGGCTTGTCATCGGCGGCCAGCGCCGCGAACGCTGCGATTGAACATGTGCGTGATTGGGTGTTTGGCACGCGCGACGGGGATTGGGTGAGCATGGGACTCGCGTCCGACGGCAGTTACGGCATTCCTGAAGGCGTGATGTACGGCTACCCGGCAGTGTGCAAGGACGGCAAGATTGAAATCGTCAAAGGCATAGACGTCAGCGACTTCAGCCGTGGCCGCATGCAAGCGACGCTCAAAGAGCTTACCGAAGAGCGTGACGCAATCAAACATTTGCTAGGCTAACTATTTGTTTTCAATAAAAAAGCGGACCGCCTAACGGCGTCCGCTTTTTTTGTCTTTACGATCAAGGAGCCCTCATGAGCAGCAACGACACACCCATTCCCCGCGCCAAAAGAGGTGTTGCCCTGTCGGGCATAGCCGCCGGCAGCACCGCGCTATGCACGGTCGGACGCAGCGGCAACGATTTGCATTATTGCGGCTATGACATTTATGACATTGCCGAAACTTGCGAGTACGAAGAAATTGCCTATCTCCTGATCCACGGCAAACTGCCCAACGCCGCCGAACTGGCCAACTACAAAGCCAAGCTCAAAACCCTGCGCGGCCTGCCCCACACCGTCAAGCAAGTCCTCGAAGCCCTGCCTGCCGCGGCGCACCCGATGGACGTGATGCGCACGGGTTGCTCGGCACTGGGCTGTGCGCTGCCCGAAAAAGAAGATCACAATGTGCCCGGCGCGCGCGATATCGCCGATCGGCTGATTGCCTCGTTTGGGTCGATGCTGCTGTATTGGTATCACTACAGCACCAACGGCAAGCGCATCGACGTGGAAACCGACGACGACTCCATCGGCGGCCATTTTCTGCACCTGCTGCACGGCGCAGCACCCAAGGCGCCCGCACTGCGTGCCATGCACACCTCGCTCAATCTCTACGCCGAACATGAATTCAACGCCTCCACCTTCGCCTGCCGCGTGGTGGCCAGCACCGGAGCAGACATGCACTCCGCGATCACCGGCGGCGTTGGTGCGCTGCGCGGCCCCAAGCACGGCGGCGCCAACGAAGTCGGTTTTGAAGTGATGAACCGCTACGAAACCCCCGATGACGCCGAAAACGACATCATCATCCGTGTGCGCAACCGCGAGACCGTCATCGGCTTCGGCCACGCGGTGTACACCGTGGGAGATCCGCGCAACAAGATCATCAAGGAAGTTGCCCGCAAGCTCTCGCAAGACACCGGCGATATGAAAATGTTCGACATTGCCGACCGCATCGAAGCGGTGATGATGCGCGAGAAAACCATGTTTGCGAATCTCGACTGGTTCTCTGCCGTGTCGTACAACAAACTCGACGTGCCAACCTTGATGTTCACGCCGATATTCGTCATCTCGCGCACGGCGGGCTGGGCGGCGCACGTGATGGAACAGCGTCTGGACAACAAGCTGATCCGGCCTACGGCGCTCTATAGAGGGCCGGAAAATCGCAAGTTCATTGCGCTCAATGAGCGCAAGTGAAGGAGTGAATGGGTGAAGATATGAAGGGGCAACCCCTCCACTCTTTCCCCTTCACGACTTCTGCCTGTCACGCCGTACCCCCTTCACCCCTTCACTCCTTCACTCCTTCACAAAAAATGTCATCTCAAATCTCCAACGCCCGCCCCAAACCCGACAAAGTAATAACCGACATCGCCAATTACACGGCAAAGTATTCCATCAAAAGCGCCGAAGCCTACAACACCGCGCGCCTGTGTCTGATGGACACGCTCGGCTGCGGCCTCGAGGCTTTGTCCTACCCTGCCTGCACCAAGCTGATGGGGCCGATAGTCTCCGGCACTATTGTGCCCAACGGCGCGAAAGTGCCCGGCACCTCGTACCAGCTTGATCCGGTAAGCGCGGCGTTTAACATCGGCTGCATGATCCGCTGGCTGGATTTCAACGATACCTGGCTCGCCGCGGAATGGGGCCATCCGTCGGACAACCTCGGCGGCATTCTGGCGACAGCAGACTGGCTGTCGCGCAACGCCGTGGCAGCCAGCCAGAAACCGCTGACCATGCGTGATGTGTTGACCGGCATGATCAAAGCGCATGAAATTCAGGGTGTGATGGCGCTGGAGAACAGCTTCAATCGCGTCGGTATCGACCACGTGGTGCTGGTAAAGGTGGCGTCCACCGCCGTCGTCGCCCACATGCTCGGCTGCAATCATGACGAAATCGTCAACGCGGTATCCAACGCATGGATCGACGGTCAGTCGCTGCGCATCTATCGCCACACGCCCAACGCGGGCTCGCGTAAATCATGGGCGGCCGGAGACGCCACCAGCCGCGCCGTGCGCCTCGCGCTGATGGCGCACAAGGGCGAGATGGGGTATCCCTCTGCGCTCACCGCCAAAACCTGGGGCTTTTACGACGTGCTGTTCAAGGGACAACCCCTGGTACTGAAGCAGACTTACGCTTCCTACGTGATGGAAAACGTGCTGTTCAAGATTTCATTTCCGGCGGAGTTCCACGCACAAACCGCAGTCGAATGCGCGGTAACGCTGCACCCTGCGGTTAAAGACCGCTTGCACGAAATCAAAAAAATCGTCATTACCACGCACGAATCGGCGATCCGCATCATCGACAAAACAGGCCCGCTCAACAATCCGGCCGATCGTGACCATTGCATCCAGTACATGTGCGCCATCGGCCTCATCAAGGGCAATCTCACTGCCGCCGATTACGAAGACGATGTCGCGCGTGACCCGCGTGTGGACGCGCTACGTGACAAAATGGCATGCGTGGAAGACAAACAGTGGACCCGGGATTATCTCGATCCGAAAAAGCGTTCCATTGCCAACGCGATACAGGTGTTTTTCAAGGACGGCAGCAAGACCGCAAACGTGGCGGTGGAATACCCCATCGGCCACCGCCGCCGCCGCAAGGATGGTATTCCGCTGCTGGAGGCGAAGTTCCGGACCAACCTCGCGCGGCGCTTTGCCGACAAGCAGCGCACCGCGATTTACGCATTGTGCAAGGATCAAAAGAAGCTTGAAGCCACGCCGGTCAACGCGTTTGTTGACTTGTTTGCCGTTTAATCCCGAACAGGACACCTCATGCTTCACGCAGTCTTAATCGCAGTTGCAGGATTTTTCTCAATGCCGGCGGCGGCACAGGAAATGCCCAAAATGAAACCGGGCCTGTGGGAAACCAGCACCTCGACGGCAGCCGGTAAAGGCGCGCAAGGCCATACCGCCAAAACGACCATGTGCATCAACGAAGCCGTGCAAAAAGAAATGATGGCGTTCAGCCAGCATGCGGGCGCGCAGTGCAGCAAGAACACCACGCGCCGTGACGGCAACAAGTTCATCGGTGAAGCCGAGTGCAAACTCGGCACTTCGGTGATGAAGTCGCAATCGGTTGCGACCTTTATCAACGACACTTCCTATCGCGTCGAATCACGCACCACGTTTTCGCCGCCAATGGGCGGCATGAGCGAGTCAAGCGCCACGCAGGAAGCAAAATATGCCGGACCCTGCCCCGCCGGCATGAAGCCCGGCGATATGAACGTGGGCGGGCGCACCATGAATATTTCCGACATCACCAAGATGATGAAGGCAATGCAAAAGTAGCCGCTCGTAGGGCGCAATCCCATTGCGCCGAACGGTGCAATGGAATTGCACCCTACGCAATCATCCGCGAATCGCTGCATTCACTCTCGGCATCACTTCCTCCGCCATCAACTGCATTGAGCGGCGCGCAAGCTTAGGGTCTACCCAGTCATGGCCGCAGTACAGCAGCATGCCAAAATCACCGATGGTCTGTCTGAATTTAAGCATTTGATCGACAACGGAATCCACGCTTCCCGCAATCACCAGCGTGTCGAGCAGGTACTCCACAGTCAGCGCCGAGTCGGGCATCGATAAATCCGGCTTGTAGATGTTGGCGTTGCCGCGAGCCAGGCGCTTGGTCAGCAAATTCCAGAAATAAAAACCATACGGCCCTTCGCGTGTTTTGGCATAACGCTTTGCCGTCGCATCGTCGTCCGCAACGAAGATACTTTTGCACACCCGCCAATCCTGGCGGTCGGCCGTTAGTCCTGCTATCTCGCAACCTTTTTCGTAGCCCGGAAAATGTGTCGCCACCCAATTCGGCTGCAAAAAATTCGCCGAAATCGGCTTCCAGCCGCGCTGGGCGGCAGCAACGATGCCCTTGGAGTACGGCTCCACCACGGTCACCACGATAGGCGGATGCGGCTGTTGGTAAGGTTTCAGCATGACACCCTGTCCTACGCCGGGAATCGTTGTTTCGGCGGTGGAGATATTCCAGAATTCGCCCTTGAGGTCATACGGCGACTCGCCCGCCCAGATGCCGAGTATGTGATTGATCGATTCGACAAACATTTTGGTACGGTCGTTCTTGATGTTGCCGAACACTTCCTGATCGGAGCGCAATCCCCCGGGGCCGATGCCGAATAAAAATCGCCCTTCGAGCATGTGATCGATCATCGCCACATTCGCCGCCACCGCCGCCGGATGGCTGTTGGGCAGGTTGACCGTGCCGCTGCCGAGTCTGATCTGCTTGGTCTCGTGGGCAACGCTGGCAATAAACGCCAGGCACGAGGGAATATTTTCACAGATATCGGTGGTGTGCTCGCCGATGAACGCATCGCTGTAGCCGAGTTTATCCGCGAGCAAAACCGCTTCGCGATCCTCCTTCAGCGTTTGCGTGTAATTGCGCTCCGGCGGGTGGATGGGCATGGTGAAGTAGCCGAGTTTCATGTCGTCGCTCTGTCAGGTTGGTTGGTTAAATCCGCTGCATTTCCCGCAATCCGAGCTTGATCAGACAGTGATCCAGCCACTCGGCGGTGAGTTTTTCCTGCACCGAGTTTTGCCGCAGCCGCTGATTGAGGCCGTTCCAGTCCACGCTGTCCAGCGGCTGATCCTGATTGAAGCAGGAGAACACGTAACTGGTCTTGCCGGTGAGTGGATCGACATGCGGCTGCAAACACTGTGCGCAAATTTCTTTCATCATGCATTGCATGGGTGAGTTGATGGAGCCGATGCCGAAGTGGTGTTGCTTCATGAATGGCTTTAGTATCTCATGCCGCGCGCGCGCCACCGCCGCCATCATGCGATCCGAACCAATCGCGACAATGCGGTCGGCGTCCCTGAACGGTATCGGCTGCTCGCCCAGTTGCCCGCTGGCATACGCGTGCATACACTGTACGATGTTGCCAACAAAGGTGCGATCCTGCGGGCGATCGGGGGTGAAACCCGGTTCATCGTCGCAGCACCACACCACCACATCGGCCGCCGCTTCTATATCGGCGATCTTGTAGCGGTCGATCATTTTTTTGTAGCCGGCGAAGTACAGCACGCGGTTGCCCGCCTTGCGCATCGCCAGTCCTATCGAGAGCAATACCGCATTGCCCAGCCCGCCGCCCACCAGCACCACGGTTTCATCCGCAGGTATTTCGGTCGGTGTGCCGGTCGGTCCCATCAGCACGATCGGTTCGCCGGGCTTCAGTTCCACGCACAGGTCGGAAGAGCCGCCCATTTCCAGCACGATGGTTGATATCAGCCCCTGTTCGCGATCCACCCATGCGCCGGTGAGTGCGAGGCCCTCCATGCCGAGGCGCGTGCCTTCGGTTTTTGGCGCGCTGGATTCGAAATTCTGCAACCGGTAAAACTGACCGGGCCGGAAGCGCCGCGCAGCCAGCGGCGCACGCACCACCACTTCAATAATCATCGGCGTCAGGCGCTTCACCTCGTGCACAGTCGCACGCAACTCATGATCAAAGCGCGCGAGAAACTCCCGGTCACTGACTGCGGCGGCGGGTGTCACGGCTTCGAGTACGCGGCTTACCAGCGGGTGCCCCTGCTTCGCGCTGCCGATGGCTTTGACCACGTTGCCGAAAAACGAGGGATGCACGTCGCCGAAATAACTCATGCAACGGCCATCGGCCTGCCGCGACAACAGGACGTTGATCTGGTTGGGTTTCGATATGCCTTTCTCGGCGGCCACCGGGTTGCCCGCAGCGTCATACGCCTGGAAATAGCGGCCATCGAGTTTAAAATTCGCTGCATCCTCGCGCGCCAGCACGGTGTTAGGCTGAGTACCTGCGGCGATGAGGATGGTATAGGCCGGCAGCAGGACTTCGCCGCCATCGACTACCATGCCACCCTGCGCGCGCACCTGCACCGACACCTTGAGGGCGCAGGCGTGGCCGTATTGATCGACTTCCACAGCCAGCGGTGTCAGTCCCTCGGCAAAGCGTATGCCTTCTTCCAGTGCTTTGTGCACTTCTTCGTGGTTTAGCGTGTAGGACGGACTGTCGACCAGGCGCTTGCGATACGCAATGGTTGCGCCGCCCCACCCCTGCAGCAATTCCACGATGCGCGGCGCGCGTTCTTCGGCCACCGCACGCATGCGCTCGGAACGCAGCGCGCGCGCGTGCGCCAGAAATTCGTCGGCGATGATGCGCTCTTCTTCGTTCCACGCCAGACGTGCCGCCATTTCGCCGTGCTCGCGCGCCATCGCCTCATAACGCTTGAGAAATTTTTCCACTTGCAGCGGGTAGTACGCGAGCGACTCGGTAGCGGTGTCTATCGCCGTCAGTCCGCCGCCAATGATCACCACCGGCAGGCGCAACTGCATATTGGCAATGGAATCAGTTTTGGCCGCACCGGTGAGTTGCAGCGCCATCAGAAAATCCGAGGCCGTGCGCACGCCGCGCGCAAGGCCGTTCGGCATATCGAGCACTGTGGGCCGCCCTGCGCCGATGGCCAGCGCCACGTGATCGAAGCCCATCGCGAACGCGTCGTCTGCGGTAATTGTGCCGCCAAAACGCACGCCGCCGAAGAGCGCAAACTGCTCGCGACGCTCTAATAGTAACCTTATGATTTTTAAGAAGTTTTTGTCCCAGCGCACAGTGATGCCATATTCCGCCACGCCGCCAAAGCCGGCCATCATGCGTTCGTCGAGCCGCTCATACAGATCGCGAATATCGCGTATCGGCATGAACGGCGTGCGCTGACCCTGCGCATCCACACCGGAAAATTTCGCCGGCAGCGGCTCGATTTTCAAACCGTCAATTCCGACTACCGTATGTCCGTCGTTCATTAAATAATGCGCCAGCGAAAACCCTGCCGGCCCCATGCCTGCGATCAGCACACGCTTGCCGCTGGGCGCTTGCGGATAGGGTTTGCGCAAATTCAGCGGATTCCAGCGCGTCAGCAGGCTGTAGATCTCGAAGCCCCACGGCAATTCCAGCACGTCTTTCAAAGTGCGCGTTTCCGCCTGCGGAATATCCACCGGCTCCTGCTTTTGATAGATGCATGACTTCATGCAGTCGTTACAGATACGGTGACCCGTCGCCGCCACCATCGGATTATCGACGGTGATGATGGCGAGCGCGCCGAGCGCATAGCCCTCGGACTTGGCCTTGTGAAACTCAGAAATCTTTTCTTCCAGCGGACAACCGGCGAGCGCCACACCGAACGGGCTTTTCTTGAATGACGCTGTACCGCGCCCACTAGCCCCTTTCTCTAGTAGACCTTTCGAGCAGGAATCCTTGCCCTGCTCGTGGCACCAGATGCAGTAGTGCGCCTGATCCAGCGCCCCCTTGAGATCGGTGCCCTTATCCGTGAGCCTGAATCCCTCACGGCGGCGCAACTTCTCCACCGCAAAAGTATGGGTGGTAAAACCTTGCGCCGATTCTGTTGCGCTGGGCACCAGGTGCTGCATGTCGAGCTTGTGCGGCGCTTTGAACAAAACACCGTCGTGATGTTTCTTGCGCCCCGCCGCAGTCTGCAAAGCCCACGCGGCATATTGCAGCGCCACCTCAAGTTTGTCGGCATGGGCGGCTTCGTCTTTTTGCCATTCCAGCACTTTTTTCGCGAAGCCCAGTTCGGTGAGCGTGTCGCTCATCATCGGCTCCAGCCGCAACGCCAGTTCCGGTCCATTGAACTGCTCAGCCACCGCGCCTTTATATTTGTTTGCCGCCTTACGCTGCACGAACAAACGCTTCACGCTGTAGATCGGTGACAACTCCAGATGGCGCGCTGTCAGCGCAGCCACCTCCGATTCAATGGCGAACAACCACGCGAGGAAATCTTCCAGATGCGGAGTCAACGCCAGCAGCAATTCCGATTCCAGCTTGCCCGCAAGCGCTGACGGCGCCGCTCGCGCGGCGATCAACTGCATATGCAGCAGCGGATCGGCGGCAGCGAGCTTGGCAAGAAACAGCACGTCTATGCGCTGCAGCCCCTCGCGTCGATAAAAGTCAGCGAAAGCGATGCCACTCGGCGAGGTAAAAGTCGGAATTGTCAAAATGCGCCAATCATCAAGGCAAAGCGTATCATTATACCGATCCTGATTCCCTGATTCTGATATGCGTTAGCACGAGCCTCACAGAAGGCGTGACCTAGACCGTTACAGCGATACCAATGGCAGCGCCCGGCACAACTGCTCCGGGCGCGGGTAGGAAATTCTCTGTCGTTAACGGCTATGGATGCGCTACTGGATTTGCTGTGATGATACTGCCCCCTCTCCTGCACCTGCGTCTATCACAAAACAATCATGCCGCTTTTTTTCTTGGGTAATAGATATAGGCTGAACTTATTGCAATGCCTATTAAGACAGCGTAGGCCAGGTTAGTTAGAACCGTAGCTATCATGACGATGAGTGTAATAGCCACATGGTCTTTGCTTTTGGTAAAAGTCTTCCAGTCAAAAGTATGAAAACAAACAACGAACATCACCCCAATCAATGCAGCGATAGGAATGGCTTCAATAACCGGACTGGCAAATAGAATATAACAAAGGATCGCCAGCGAACAAACGATTCCGGCCAGCCGATGGAAACCGCCCGCCTCCAGGTTAATCACAGTCTGCCCAATCATGGCGCACCCACCCATGCCGCCAAACAAACCCGTAAGCAAATTTCCGCAACCTTGTGCCAAAGACTCTTTATTGGGATGCGTATTGTGATGCGGCTTATGTAGATGAACAAAGTCATCAACCAGGTTGGCGGTCAGCAGCGTTTCAATTAATCCTATGGCGCCCAGTATCAGACTGTAGGGAAGAATGATCCAAAGCGTTTTAAGCGTCATGGGAACATCAGGAAAGGCAAATGCAGGCAGTGACCCGGAAATGCTTGCGATATCCCCGACAGTTTTAGTGGTAATGCCGAAGGCTAAAACAAATAGACTGACCAGAACTATGCCGAATAAACTGGCCGGAATTTGTTTGGTTATCCTGGGCGCAACAACAACGCCAAAAATAGTAACAGCAATCAGCCCGGCCATCACATAGAGTTCTCTGCCGGAACTTGGTATTTGTCCGAACTGCGACAGGAAAATTATTAAAGCCAGTCCATTGACAAACCCATTCATGACAGCGGGTGTGACGTAGCGGATGAGTTTCCCCAGTCTGAATAGTCCGAACAACACCTGTAAAAAACCCATAAGGATAATGCAGGCAAATAGATACTGAACGCCATGCGTAACGACCAGGGCGACAGAAACCACAGCCAACGATCCGGCCCCACCGGAAATAAGTCCCGGACGGCCACCGAATGCCGCGCTGACAAATCCGAGAATAACTGCAGCATAAAGACCCACTAAAGGGTTCACTGTAGCCAGCAATGCAAACGCCACTACTTCGGGAACCATGGCAAGGCTGGTCGTAATACCCGCAAGAACATTTCTTACAATCACTTGAGATTTCATGCTTCTACCCGCGCACGACGCAGCGAAAACCAATGTGGCAGGCTGAGGTGTCAACCGCCTCGCCCTGGCGCGCTGCCGGCCGGTAGCGCAGACAATAATTGGGCGCGCACAGATGTGAGCCGCCTTTCACCACCATGCGCGCGGCGTTTTCGCCGGGCTCGCTGGTAGTGCAGCAGGATTTCTTAATGCCTTCGGCGCCATGCGGCGCGAAGGGGCTCGAGGTCCACTCCCACACGTTGCCGATCATGTCGTAGAGGCCGTAGCCATTTGCGGGGAAAGCCCCGACCGGAGACGTGCCCTCGTAGCCGTCGGCCTTGAGGTTTTCCCAGGGGAACCGGCCCTGCCAGGTGTTGGCCATTGCCCGCCCCTCCGGCGCAGCCTCGTCACCCCATGCATAGGCCGCGCCTTCCAGCCCGCCCCGAGCAGCAAATTCCCACTCGGATTCGGTCGGTAACACCTTTCCCGTCCAGTGCGCGTATGCGCGGGCATCCTCGTAAGCGACGTGAACCACCGGATGATCCTCGCGATCGTCGAGCGTGCTTCCTGGCCTTTCCGGATGCCGCCAGTTCGCCCCCGGGACGTAGTGCCACCAGGCGCGGTTGTCGCGCAGCCCCACCGGAGCGGCGGGCTTGTGAAACACCAGCGAACCGGGGACCAGCATCTCAGGATCTGCGCCGGGATACAGCGCGGTGTCCGGCTGCCGCTCGCAGAGCGTCAGGTATCCGGTCGCCACGACGAACTCGCGAAATTGCGCGTTGGTTACCGGATTGGGATCGATCCAGAAGCCCGCGACGCGTTCCGGCCGCACCGGCCGCTCCTCGCGGTAGAACTTTTCCGAGCCCATGAGAAAATCGCCTCCAGAAATCCATTTCATGGACTCTCGGTTTGCGGCGCGCGAGCCGGCTAGTGCGCTCGCTACACCCAGTTTCACCGGTACTGCTTCGGCACGAAATCGAGCGGCGCGCCGGGCGGGATGAGCTCTTCCTTCTTGACGCTGTCTTCGTATTTCCGCACGGCGTTGTGCGCATGCTGCATCACCCACCAGCGCACGTACTGCTGGTTGACCGGCTCGCGCTCCTTCGGATCGTCCTTGAGGTGCGTGATGCGGGCGAAGCCGAGCGGCAGCTCTGGATCGTGGAAGTGCTGCTGGCGCTTGAAGTTGATCTTGAAGTGCTCCCACTTGATGGCGTGCAGCTCGTCCTTCAGCCACACCATGCAGTCCTTGCGGTTGGAGGTCGCCTTCTTGCCGAGGAGGAAGTCCGACTGGTCGATACCGTCGATGATCCGGTCGCGCGGCGGCTCGCAGCCGGTGAACTTGAGCAGCGTGGCGAACATGTCGGTCACGTGGATCATCTCGTCGCTCTCGGTTCCGGGCTTGATATGGCCGGGCCAGCGCATCAGGAGCGGCGTGCGGATGCCGCCTTCCGCCGAGCTGAAGTACGAACCGTCGAAGAAGCCGCCTGTGCCGCGGCCCGCAAGGTGATCCTCGGCGCCGTTGTCGCCGCAGTAGACCACGATGGTGTCCTTGGCCACGCCAAGCTGGTCGAGCTTGTCGAGCAGCACGCCGAAGTCGTGGTCGAGCATCAGCAGGCAGTCGCCCCACGCGCCGTTCGTGCTTTTCCCCTTGAACTCGTCGCGCGTGACCATCGGGAAATGCATCAGCGAGTGGTTGAAATAGAGGAAGAACGGCTTGTCGGCCTTGACGGCGCGCTCCATGAAAGCCGAGCCGCGCTTGAGGTACTCGAGGTCGCAGTTCCTTTTCACGTCCACGGTAAGCTGCTGCGACTTGATCGGCTTGCAACCCTCGCCTTTCTTCCCTTCGTGCATGTACGAGTAACCGTCGCGCTCCGGGTCATAGTGCGGATCGTCGAGGTACATGCATTCGTCGTAGGTGCGCAGCGGCCCGTACCATTCGTCGAAGCCGTGGTCGGTCGGAAAACGCCCGTCCTCCGCGCCGATGTGCCACTTGCCCTGGATGGAGGAGGTGTAACCGGCCTCGGCGAGGATCTCGGCGATGGTGACCTCCCAGCGCACGATGCCGCCCCCGTTGCCGCCCAGCGCGATGGTGTGGTTGCCGGAGCGGATCGGCAGGCGCCCGGTCATCAGCGCGGAGCGGGTCGGCGTGCACTGCGGCTCGACCACGTAGTGCATGAGCTTCGCACCCTCCTTGCAGAACTGGTCGGCGCGCTTGCTATCGGCGCCGCGCAGGATGCCACCACCGTAGCAACCCAATTCGCCCATGCCCAAATTATCGACATGGAAGAAGAGTATGTTTGGTTTTTTAGCCATTGAGTACCTCCGGGTTGAAGTTGAGAATAAACGTACATGTTGTTGCGTCGAGCATCGCCATCGTGACGGGAGCGGTTCTTCGCGGCACGCGCATCACACAACGCCCTTGACGCCGCTCGGCCCGACCTCGGTGCCGAAGCCGTCAAGACCGCCATCCTTGAGTTCACCCCCCATCGCGATCAAGCTCTCCTCGCGGATCAGGGCGCGCAGCGTTTGGGTCAGATCAACGAACGTTTTCGAGGTTGTCATCTCTGCGGTGCGCGGGCGTGGTAATGGCACCGGAATCTCGGCCTTGATGCGGCCGGGCCGGGCCGTCATTACGTAGATGCGGTCGGACAGGAATATCGACTCGTCGATGTCATGCGTGATGAATAGCACCGAGATGCGGAATTTTTGCCACATATTGGTGAGGATCTGCTGCATCACGATGCGGGTCTGTGAATCCAGCGAGCCAAAGGGCTCATCCATCAGCAGCATTTGCGGGCTGATGGCCAGTGCACGCACGATACCAACGCGTTGCTTCATGCCGCCGGACAACTGATCCGGAAAATGATTTTCGAACGACAGCAGCCCGGCCAATCCCAGCAGCGTACGCGCCGTGGTTTCACGGGTGGAACTCGACATCCCCTGCATCTTGAGGCCGAACTCGACGTTCTTGCGCACCGTCATCCACGGGAACAGCGAATACTGCTGGAACACCACGCCGCGATCGGCGCCCGGGCCGTCGATAGGCTTACGATCGAGCAGGACCTGACCACTGCTGGGTTTCAGGAACCCGGCGACGACGTTGAGCAGCGTCGACTTGCCGCAGCCCGAGGGACCGATGATGGAGACGAATTCGCCCGCATCGATATGCATCGAAACGGCGCCGAGCGCCTCAACCTTGGCTTCGTTGACCCCAAAAGAGACGCCGAGACGATTAATCTCGACGCGGCCTTGTTCTGACTTTGCGAGCGTGCTCATTGGCGTTCAACCCGCATGCGGTACTGAAAGGCATCGCCGCGGTAGTAGAGGTATTCAAAATCCAGGGGCTGCTGATCGGTGGTAAAGGTGAGACGCTCGATGCGCAGAATCGGAGTCCCCTCTTCCACACGCAGCGGCACGGCAAGGCTGGCATCGGCAAGCATGGCCTCGATCTGCATATCGGCGTTGCCAAGAACAATGCCATAGTCGTTTTCGAGAATGAGAAAGATATCGCGAGTGGCGAGATCCTCATTGCGCAAGCGTTCGCCGATCGCGCTCGGCAGATAAGTCACATCCAGCGAAATCGGTTCACGGTTGAGAAAGCGAACACGCTTGATTTCGGCAACCAGGCTGCGTGGCGGCAGACGCAAGCGCTCGGCGACCGGCTTGGGCGCCGGGAGGGACTTGAAGCTGACGACCTGGTTGAAGGCCTCGTAACCCATGCGCGACATCGCTTCGCCGAACCCCTGCAAGCGCGCGAGATCCTGAAACGCCTTTGGCTTGGACACGAAGGTGCCCTTGCCGTGTATCTTGAAAATCAGGCCCTCCTTTTGCAAGTCGCCTAAGGCCTGGCGCACGGTGATGCGGCTAACCTTGAACATCGCCATCGTTTCGCTTTCGGACGGCATCTGCTGGTGCGGCTGGTAAGTCCCGTCGAGAATCGAACGGCGCAGTTGATCCTTGATTTGCGTGTACAGCGGAACCGGCGACATCTGGAAGATTTCAGCGGCGGGTTTCTTGCTGTTAACCATATTTTCCAGTGTTAATTGTTGGTACGTCACAGGGTGTTCCCGGGGTTCCCTGGCGGCACTGTCACCCTTCAATACATTACATGTAATAGCAAGTAGTGTGCCACTTACTTTAGTCTCGACATTCTTATGGTAAGTTATTGATACTTATGAAATTCCATTACAGACGCCAGTTTTTCTAAACGTCTTTTATGCCCAGTTAAGAAGCATGATTTGAAACCTCCGCACTGATTTAAGGCGCACCCCAGCAGCGGTCGGAATAACCTGCTATCGGTCAGCTGTCGGCGCGGCAGTGCCCGAAACCGCTGCCGCAAGCGCGCGTATCTCATGGCTGCTAAGGGTAGCGGCGATGCGACGCATAACGCCGTCGGCGTCATTGCGCCGCGCACCGCGTTTGAAATCCAGCAGTTGCTTGCGCAGGTAATCCGCGTGCTGGCCAGCAATGAGGGGGGCGCCCGCTGCCCTCAGCAACGCCGCGCCGTGGCAATCAACACACGCCGCGACACCAGGCCTGCCTTTAAAATAAATTCTGCGGCCTATTGTCACATCGGCCATGTCACCCCCGGCGCCACCGCCCATCGCGCGGGGAACCTGCGCGGCAAAGTAAAGTGCGACCGCATTGATGTCCCCTTCACTCAACGTATCGGCTATGCCACTCATCCCGCCTTCGTCATTGGTGCGGCGCCCGCCGCGAAAATCAGCAAGCTGCTTCTTTACGTAGGCCGGACTCTGCCCGGCCAGGCGCGGGAAACGTGGCATTGCGCTGTTGCCATCCAGTCCGTGGCAGCGGGCGCAACGCTCGTGCGGCAAGCCGCTCATATCGATGGTGTCGGCATGCGCCGCCGCTCCCAACAGGGCGGTGATGAGTCCAGCAAAGCTCCACCGCAAGACCGTCGTCAACGTGTGCCTGTTGCGGAAGCGGGCATGCTGCCCTCGGCGCGGGCCAGCGCGATGCGTGTGAGCCGGCGCGCCATCGCCGCAGGATCAAACGGTGGCGCGATTTGCGCATGCAATCGCCCGTCGGGGTCGATTACGTACAGCAGCACCGAATGATCCACCGTATAGTATCCGCTGCGGGCCGCGTCTGGTTTGCCCAGACGATGCGCCCCGCCGAAGTCCTTGTGCATGCGATCCAGCGTATCCTGCGTGCCCGTGGCGCCCAGGAATTGCGGGTTAAATGCTGACACATACTGCGCAAGAAGCTCGACGCTGTCGCGCCCGGGATCCACGCTCACGAACACGAACTGCGGCGCCGGACCTTTCCAATCACTGTCCAGCGCGCGCTTCATTTCCGCCAAATTGACGAGCATGGTCGGGCACATATCCGGGCAACTGGCGTAGCCGAAGGTGAGAAAGGTCCAGTGGCCGAGCAGCCGCGCGCGGTCAAACGGCTGCCCGCGGTGGTCTATCAGTTTGAATGGCGCCAGCTCGCGAACCCCGTCGAATGCACGCAGTTCAGGCACTGCCCCGCTTTTGTCCTGCCCGCAGCCGCCGAACAGCGAAGCAAGTGCGAAGAGCGCGGCGGCGAGCAGATGCGCCTTCACGCGTGGGCGTCCTCGAAAAATCGTAACGTCAGCACCGCTACCCGCCTGACAATCCTGGTGCAGCGCGTCCGGCAATATAGGAATGGGGCGTTTGTGCTGCAGCCGGGTGCGCCAGGTGTTCTGTCGCTGCTAAATTCGCGCCGGATGCGGCAGAAGCAATGGCTATGCGCCGCAATTGCGCGGCTATTGCCGCAGCCAGCAGGATAAAGCCGATTGCCGTTAACAGTGCGCCGGCCGGCTCGAGCGCGGTGGCGATTGAAACGCTCATGCCCAGCATCGCAAGGCCCACCACCCAGGTAGGCGCCGCACAGCACACCACCCAGAACAACGTCGCGCTGCACAGGCTCGACATCCCGGCGCCCACTGTGGCAGCAAGCCACCAGCCGCGCGGCGCTGAGCACTGGGTACGACCAACCACAAGCAGCACCACGAATGTCGCGACCAGAAATCCCAGCAGAGTCACTTGCGCAAATTGCTGTGGCAGGATCATCAGGCTCCATTCGGCAATGCGCCACTGCGGGCTGAGATAGCCTACGTCGAACATTGGTTCGGCCAGCAGGATAGAAAATGCATCGCTCCAGGACGGCGTTCCCGCGATGATCAGCCGCACAGCCTCGAACACATCGTAGGACTTGGCGAAATTTGGCCAATGACCAAAACGAACTACCATCGCGCCCAGCAGCAAGACGTGATAGCCGGCTATAAAACCGAGCGCGAGGCCGATCCACAGCCAGGGCCGTGCGCGGATCCCCTCGAACAGGGCGCGCGGCACGCTTATCGCTCCTTCACATTCCAGCGCAGGAACGGCTGTGCCGATTTGCGTACCAGAAGGGTAGAGAACGTGCCGAGCACGCCGATCACGATCATGCCGACGATGATCTCGGGATACTGCACCAGCCCATACGACATCCAGGTGAAATAGCCGATGCCGTACTGTCCGCTGATGATCTCGCCTGCAAGCAGCGAGAACCAGGCCACGCCCATGCCTATCGCGAGACCGGTGACAATACTGGGCAGTGCGCCCGGCAGCACGATGTACCAGAAGATACTGGCCTTACCCGCGCCCAGCGATTGGGCGGCCCGCACCAGCACTTCGGGCGTTTGCTCCACGCCGTGTATCGTGTTCAATACGATCGGAAAGAACGCACCGAGGAAGGTAATGTAGATGATGCTGGATTCTTCAGTCGGCCACAGCAGGATCGACAGCGGAATCCACGCCACCGCGGGGATCGGGCGCAGGATTTCGATATACGGCATGATCATGTCCGAGATCATGCGGGAACGGCCCATCAGCAGGCCGATCGGAATGCCGAGCAGCGCCGCAATCGAAAAACCCATCAGTATCCGCTCCATGCTCACCAATATATGCATGTAGAATTTTGTGGTGGCAAGCAGGGCAACCAGCGTCTTGCCGACCACCACCGGGCTGGGCACGTTCTCGAAGCGCACGATGAAGTGCAGCTTCGAGGTCGACGCGAGGTACCATGCAAGCAGCGCGAACAACACCGCCGCAATACGCAGTAGCCAACGCGCAAGCATTTTGCGCCAGCCGTCCTAACGTCCGCTCGCGGCGAGATTCACCGGCGCGGCCGCGGCGAGCTTGATGCCCGACAGCGCTTCGGCGTAGGTAATAACCTTCGCCTGGTTCTTGGCGGCGTAGGCATCGGCATCCGGCTTGCGCATGAACGCAATCAGGCCGCCACTCGCATCCTGTGAGAAGAAAGCGACTTTGCCGAAAATTTTCAGACCTGTCGTCTGGTCATAGACGTAGCTTGCGTTGATTTTCTGGTGCGTCGCTTCGGCTGTCTTGACTGCCTTAAGCATGTCGCCGATAGAGGGGTAAGATGCGAGGCCAGAGCGTGCGTGCCAGGCTTCTGCCGGGGCCAGCTTCTTGACCGCGACGCGGGGATCGAGCTCAACGGTCCTCAGCTTGTCGTAGTCGAGTTTGAGTTCCTTGTAGGCCTGACGCACGTACTTGTCATTGACCCATTTGTCGACATCAAGCGGCGGGGCTTTTTTCCACTTGGTCAGCACTTCATGGTCGTACTTAAGTGTGCTAACCCATTTCGGCTTGATCGTGGCATCGAGCGTGAGATGGCCGCCGCGGCTGAAATACAGGTACTGCACTTCCTTCTCCACACCGGTCCATTTCTCGAGCATCTCGGCGGCGCGCACGGGATTTTCCTCTACCCACTTGCCCGCCTCGACTATGGCCTTGATCATGGCCACCACGACCTCCGGATACTTCTCGGCGTAATCCTTGCGTACTACCACGCCGTGCAGGTAGGGCACGGCAGCCTCGCTGCCGTCGTATACCTTGCGCCCGGTACCGCGATACTCCATGATCTCGGACCAGGGGCAGAAATCAGCATGTCCGTCGATCTTGTTTTCGGCAATGTTGGCGGCGCCCACCGGCGGGCTCTGGTTCTTGATATCGATGCTGTCCTGGCCGAAGCCAAAATCCTGCATGGCCTTAATCAACATCCCCCACGCGGCGCTGCCCACAGGCACTGACACGCTCTTGCCTTTGAGATCTGCGAAGCTGAAAATGCTGGACTTCACGGGAACCACGATGGCATTGCCCGATCCGTGCAGGTTGTAGCCAGTCATAGAGACTAACTGGGTGCGCAGGCTGTCGGTCTCCTGGAACTTGGAACCGTTAACCAGCAGTGGATAGTCGCCCATGACGCCAAAGTCGAGTTTATTGGCGAGCATCATATTGGTGATGGGTGGGCCGGAGTCGTAGTCCTTCCATTCAATCACGTACTTGGCGCCTTGGTACTTGCCCGTCTTTGGCAAGTATTTTTCAAGCAGCTTCAGTTCCTTGACCATGATGCCGCCCGAGTAGGTGTCGGTACACATGCTCTGGTGCCCGATTGCCACACGGATAGTTTCTGCCGCACTTGCCGCAAACGACCCTGCTGCTACACAAAATGCTGCCACCCAAATTGCTGGTTTCATGCCGGCCTCCATACTTGTTATAACTTGTAGTGTCATTAAGGGATCAACGCACTCATATGAGCAGGTATCGTGCCAACTTAAAGCCCAGCCGCTTTTGCTTTATTTTCGGATGTTGTTTCAAACACTTATACCCATACAACAGTCTGGTGCTGCGATATGGCGGGCGCTCAATTCCGCACTGATGCAGTGCTGACGGCACTGCATCAATGCATGGCGACTGCGGCCGCTTAGTACAAGTTGGAACCATTCTTCGCCATCGCACAGTGCCTGCCGAAGACAGGGATCGGGCTCGATAACACAGAGAACGACGCCACCGTGCGCGTCGCAAATTACAGCAATGAACGAGGTATCTTCTCCCGCCCAAGCGGGGCGTTACGCGCGAAGGGGCAAGCATGCTTGCGCCGCAGCATACGATTGCTGTCGTGCGATAATTCGGGAAAATCCGAGGAAACTGCAGCCACAATCATGATGCACATGTCGCAAACATGCCGCGCGCTGATCTGGGCCGTGATGGCCTTGATCGTGGGCGTGCTGTGCTTTATGGGATTTCGCGGCTACCTGAACACGGAAATGCTGTTCAATTTCGCGAACGCGTTTTACTGTTGATTCAGCCTGCCGCGCGCGCAGCGGCGTTGACGGTATTTTCAACCAGCATCGCCACCGTCATCGGCCCCACACCGCCCGGCACCGGCGTGATCCAGCCGGCGATTTCTTTCACTTCATCAAATGCCACATCGCCAACGATCTTGCCACTTGGCAAACGATTGATGCCGACATCAATCACCACAACGCCAGGTTTTACCATCGCGCGGGTGACCAATCCGGCCTTGCCGGTGGCCACCACCAGTATGTCGGCCTGACGTGTCACCGCGCCCAGGTCCGGCGTGCGCGAATTGCATACCGTTACCGTCGCCCCGCGCCCGATCAGCAACAGCGCCACCGGCTTGCCGACTATGTTGCTGCGCCCCACCACCACGGCATGACGGCCCTCAAGCGGAATTTTTGCGCTGTCCAGCATCACCATCGTTGCCCGCGGGGTGCAGGGCAACATGCCCGGCGCGCCTTCCACCAATGCGCCGAGATTTTGCCAGTTGAAGCCGTCAACATCTTTCGCCACCGCAATCGCCTGTGACAAACGCCGCGCATCCAGATGCCTGGGCACCGGCAATTGCACAATAATGCCGTGTACCTTGGGGTCGCGATTCAGCTGATTGAGCAGTTGCAGCACGTCGCCTTCGGTGCTGCTGCCCGGCAAGTCGTGATGCACGGAACTCACGCCCGCTTCAGTGCAGGCGCGCACCTTGTTACGCACGTATATGCGCGATGCCGCATCATCGCCCACTTGCACGGTCGCCAGGCCGGGATAAATTCCCCGTGCAATAAGTTCAGTAACTATCTGTTTTAATTCAATTATTTTTTGTTTTGCGAGCGCAGCGCCGTCGATGATTTGTGCCGTCATGATGTAGGGTTATTTAGCCGCGGCCTTGGCCGCAGGCGCTGCGGGGGCCGGCGGCACACTCTGCCCCGGCTCCAGTAACTGAAAAAATATCTCGTCCTGTTTAATCATGCCCAATTCGCTGCGCGCGCGTTCTTCAATCGCTTCCAGACCCTGCTTCAGATCGCGCACTTCGGCTTCCATGATGTTATTACGCACTTGCAATGCGGTATTTTTTTCCCGCTGCGATTCGATCTGCCGGTCAACTTCCCACACCCGCATCCAACTGCCTTTGCCCAGCCACAGCGGATACTGCACCAGCACGATCAGCGCCAACAGTGCCAGGCTGAGTGCCTTCATGAGCGGCAATTACTTAATCTGATAAAACGCGCCGCGCCCCGGATAACTGGTGGCGTCACCCAGATCTTCTTCAATGCGCAGCAACTGATTGTATTTCGCCAGCCGGTCGGAACGAGACAGCGCACCGCACTTGATCTGCAGGGCGTTGGTGGCGACCGCAATATCGGCGATGGTCGTGTCCTCGGTCTCACCGGAACGATGCGACACCACCGAGGTGTAGCGCGCGCGCTTGGCCATCTCAATCGCGGCGAGGGTTTCGCTCAGCGTGCCGATTTGGTTGACCTTGATCAGCACCGAATTGGCGATACCCTCTTTTATGCCGCGCTGGATGTAGCGCGTGTTGGTGACAAACAGATCATCACCCACCAGCTGCACCCGCTCACCGAGGCGCTGCGTAAGCAGCTTCCAGCCGTCCCAGTCACTTTCAGCCATACCGTCTTCGATGCTGATGATCGGATACTTATCCACCCAAGCCGCGAGGTAATCCACCAGCTCAGACGCTTTTAGCGAGGCGCCTTCAGACGCCAGCGTGTATTCACCGTCTTCAAAAAACTCGGAGCTTGCGCAATCCAGCGCCAGCGCGATGTCTTCCCCGGGGCGATAACCCGCGGCTTCAATCGCCTCGATCACCAATTTAATCGCGGCTTCGTGTTTGGGCAAACGCGGCGCAAACCCGCCTTCGTCGCCCACTGCTGTGGCAAATCCGCGCTCGTGCAGCAGTTTTTTCAGCGTGTGAAACACTTCGGCGCCATAACGCAACGCCTCTTTGAACGAGGGCGCGCTCAGTGGCACAATCATGAATTCCTGCATATCCAGACCGTTGTTCGCATGCGCGCCGCCGTTGATCACATTCATCATCGGCACCGGCATCGCCATCGGTCCCGCGCCGCCCAGGTAGCGATGCAACGGCAGGCCGGATTCTTCCGCGGCCGCCTTGGCCACGGCCATCGACACCGCCAGTACCGCGTTCGCGCCCAGCCGCGATTTGTTTTCGGTGCCGTCAAGATCGATCAGGGTCTTGTCCACAAAGCCCTGCTCGGTGCAGTCCACGCCGATAATCGCCTCGCAGATTTCGGTGTTGACGTTTTCCACGGCCTTCATCACCCCTTTGCCCAGATAACGCGCCGGGTCGCCGTCGCGCAGTTCCATCGCCTCGCGGCTGCCGGTGGATGCGCCCGAAGGCGCCGCGGCACGGCCCATCACGCCGGATTCCAGCAGCACATCCACTTCCACCGTCGGATTGCCGCGTGAATCCAGTATTTCTCTGGCGATGACATCAACGATTGCGCTCATGATTTTTCCTGCTCGAAAATATAACTATTTATACAACCAGGTTTTCCGCAAAGCCCGCCTGCTTGGCCAGCGTATCCAGTTGTTTCAGCGTTTGCAACAAGGCTTTCATGTGCTGCAACGGCCACGCGTTGGGGCCATCGGACAGTGCCTGTTCAGGATTCGGATGCGTTTCCATGAACACACCCGCGATGCCCGCCGCCACCGCCGCGCGCGCGAGCACCGGCACGAATTTGCGCTCACCGCCACTGGCATGACCCTGTCCGCCCGGCAACTGCACCGAGTGGGTGGCGTCAAACACCACCGGGCAACCGGTGTCGCGCATCACCATCAGCGAACGCATATCGGAAATGAGATTGTTGTAACCAAACGTGGCGCCGCGTTCGCATACCAGAATGTTGTCGGCGTTGCTAGCGCTGCGCGCTTTATCCACCACGTTTTTCATGTCCGCGGGCGCCAGGAATTGCCCCTTCTTGATATTCACCGCCTTGCCGGCGCTCGCCACCGCACAAATAAAATCAGTTTGCCGGCATAGAAACGCTGGCGTTTGCAACACATCGACCACCGACGCCGCGGCGCTGATATCGCCGATGTCATGCACGTCGGTCAGCACCGGAACGCCGATTTGCCTGCGCACGTCGCCGAGAATCTCCAGTCCCTTGTCCATGCCCAGGCCGCGAAAAGACTTGATCGAACTGCGATTGGCCTTATCGTAAGAGGCCTTGAAAATGAAAGGGACACCAACTTCTTCGCAAATTGATTTCAGCGTTCCGGCGACATCCATCGCAAGCTGGCGCGACTCAACCACGCACGGCCCGGCGATCAGAAACAGCGGTTTGTCGAGACCCACATCGTATCCGCACAATTTCATGGCTAGACGTTCTCCATGACGGTCTCGGTGTTCTTTGCAATCATTGCGGCGTCCGCGTTTTCAATCGCGGCTTGCACATACGACTTGAACAACGGATGCCCGGCGCGCGGCGTAGAAGTGAATTCCGGGTGGAACTGGCAGGCGACAAACCACGGATGACCCGGCAACTCGATCATTTCGCACAGCCCGTCTTTCGCCGACAGCGCGCTCACCCGCAAGCCCGCCTGGCGAATGCGCGCGAGATAATGATTATTGGCCTCGTAGCGATGGCGATGGCGCTCCGAAATGCTCGGCACGCCATAAATTTTGCGCACCGCAGAGCCTTCTTCCAGCACGCACTCTTGTCCGCCAAGGCGCATGGTGCCGCCGAGGTTGGATGTTTCGCTGCGCTGCTCGATGCGGCCGTCGCGATCCTGCCACTCGGTAATCAACGCAATCACCGGATGCGGCGTTAGCGGATCGAATTCCGTGCTGTGCGCATGATCAAGGCCGACCACATCGCGTGCATACTCGATCACCGCCAGTTGCATGCCCAGGCAAATGCCCAGGTAGGGAATCTTGTTCTCGCGCGCGTAACGTATCGCCTGAATTTTGCCTTCGACGCCACGCTTGCCGAATCCGCCCGGCACCAGAATAGCGTTCATGCCAGCAAGGCAGGCGGTGCCGTCCTTTTCAATGTTCTCGGAATCGATGTAATGAATGCGCGCCTTGGCGCCGGTATGGATGCCGGCGTGGATCAGCGCTTCGGACAGTGATTTATACGATTCAGTCAGATCAACATACTTGCCCACCAGCGCGATCTTGACTTCGCGCTGCGGATGTTCAAGTTTGTAGACCAGCGATTCCCAACTGGACAGATCGGCCGGCGGCGGATTTATATTGAGCTTGCGGCAAACAATTTCGTCCAGCCGCTGCGCATGCAGCAGCCCCGGAATTTTGTAAATGCTGTCCACATCCACAGCCGAAATAACCGCATCCGCAACAACATTGGTGAACAGTGCAATCTTTCGGCGCTCGTCATTGGGTAGCGGGCGATCGGCACGGCACAGCAGCACATCGGGCTGAATGCCGATCTCGCGCAGTTCTTTCACCGAGTGCTGGGTGGGCTTGGTCTTGATTTCGCCCGCCGAGACGATATACGGCACCAGTGTCAAATGGATATAGCAGGTATTTTCGCGGCCCAGTTCTATGCCCATCTGCCGAATGGCTTCGAGGAACGGCAACGATTCAATGTCACCCACCGTGCCGCCGATTTCCACCATCGCCACTTCGGCATCACCCGCGCCGCGCTGGATAAACAACTTGATCTCGTCGGTAATATGCGGAATCACCTGCACCGTGCCGCCGAGGTAATCACCGCGGCGCTCTTTGCGGATCACGCTTTCGTAGATTTGGCCAGTGGTAAAGTTGTTGCGCTTGGTCATTTTGGCGGAGACAAAGCGTTCGTAGTGGCCCAGATCGAGATCGGTCTCCGCGCCATCTTCGGTAACAAAAACTTCGCCATGCTGGAACGGACTCATGGTGCCCGGATCCACGTTGATATAGGGATCCAGCTTCAACATGGTGATTTTGACGCCGCGCGATTCAAGGATGGCGGCGAGAGAGGCGGCAGCGATACCTTTGCCAAGTGAGGAAACCACACCACCCGTAACAAAGATATATTTGGTCATTTCATGTTTTAAGCGTTTGCCTATTTTATCTCAAAATCATTGTGCTCAAGAAAAAATTAACGCCGTCATCAATCCGTCTTAAGCCCTATGCTTTGCACCAGTTTGCTCCACTTGGCGAGATCGGCCTTCATGAATTCTGCAAGGTGTTCCGGCGTGCCCCCCACCATTTCAAGGCCAAGTCCGGTCAGCCGTTCGCGTATTTCGCGCAGGCCGGCGATCCTGGCCAGTTCGCTGCTCAGCCGGCCGACTATGACTGCAGGTGTGCCCGCCGGCGCGAGCACGGAATACGAGGCGCCGACCTCGAAGCCGGGGTAACCTGATTCCGCCACGGTGGGCACCTCGGGCAGCGCGGCCACGCGTTTGGCCGTTGACACGGCGAGTATGCGCAAGCGGCCCGAGCGGATGTGCGGCATGCTCGCCGGCGTGCCGACAAACGTCATCTCGATCTGGCCGCCGATCACATCATTCAGCGCGGGCCCGCCGCCCTTGTATGGCACATGCACAATGTCTATGCCTGCCATGGATTTCAGCAATTCGCTCGACAAATGCATGGGGCCGCCCGCACCCGACGATGCAAAGTTGATCTGGCCCGGTCTTGCCCGCGCCAGCGCCACCAAATCCTTGACATTACGCACCGGCAGCGACGGATTCACCACCAGGGTCTGCGCGCCGGTTGCCACCATCGACACCGGCGCGAAGTCCCGCAACGGGTGATACGGCAGCGACTTCGGATGCAACGCCGGATTCATGGTGTGGCCTGCACTCACGTACGCCAGCGTATGGCCATCGGGCGCTGATTTAGCCACCAAGTCGCTGGCCACATTGCCGTCAGCGCCCGGACGGTTTTCGACGATGGTCGATTGACCCAGCGCCTCAGTCATGCGTTGCGCAATCAGCCGCGCCGACACGTCCACCGCGCCGCCTGGCGAATAGCCAACCAGCAGCCGCACCAGACGCGATGGATACTTCGCGGCATCTGCCGGCGCTGCGCGCGTCTGCGCCCATGCGCCGCCACTGGCCAGCGTGCAACCAGCGGCAATCGCCCACCATCGGATACCGTGATCCATGCTCATCCTCCAATAACCTGATTCATTAACATTCATCGTAGCAGATCGTCGCGCAGGCCGCTGCTATCTCGCCAGCTGGAAACGCGATTGACAGCTGGCTACCGTTGCCGCTATATGCTGGATAAAAACCACCATCGCCCCGCGCGCGCAAAAGGAAAATCCCATGCCCATCCAAGTCAAACCCACCGGCGCCGCGCTCGGCGCGGAAATCATCGGCGCTGATCTGACGCGCCCGCTCGATGATGCGGCATTTACGCAGATCCGCACAGCGTTTTATCAGCACGAAGTTCTCTACTTTCGCGGCCAGGCGCTTAGCGACGAGGATCACATCCGCTTCAGCGCGCGCTTCGGCGAACTGCGCAAATTAAAATTGACCAGCCAACTGCACGTCGATCACCCCGAGATGTTCGTCATCTCCAACATCAAGAAGGAAGGGCAGTATATCGGCAGCTACGATGCGGGTATCTTCTGGCATACCGATGGCGCCTATCTCGCCAACCCGCATGCCATCTCCGCGCTGCGTGCACTCGAAGTCCCCGAGCAAAACGGCCGCATACTCGGCGACACAAATTTCGCCAGTGTGTCCGCCGCGTACCAGGCGCTGCCCCAGTCCATGAAACAACGCCTCGACGGCCTGCAGGCTGTGCACAGCATCCTGCACCGCCTCACCAAGACCGTGGCGTCGGGCATCAAAAAGGATTACAACGCAGCCGTGAAAGCCGATCCGCAAGCCATCCATCCACTGGTGCGCGTGCATCCGGTGAACGGCCGCAAATGCCTTTACATCACTGAAGGTTATACCGCGCGTATCCTCGGTGTTCCCGAAGACGAAAGCCGCGACCTGATCGCAGAACTTATCGCGCACTGCGTGAAACTGGAATTCACCTATCTGCACAACTGGCGCCAGCATGACCTGGTGATGTGGGACGACTGCTCAACACAACACAAGGCAACGTTCGACTACCCTGCGTCGCTGCCGCGGCTGATGCACCGCACGACGGTGATCACCGCGGGAGCAATGCAGTAGTGTGGTTGTTTGCAACGGCTTGACGCGGTACGGGCGTGACTCCCGAACGACAGGTAACGGAGTCGAATGGCACTATTTTAACGCGTTAGCTACGGGTAGGACAACGCAAAAATTCCAACCCGTCATTCTGGCGTTCGCCAGAATGACGGAGTGGTTGTTTTCCCCTATAGGCGCCGGCTTAAGATAGCGCCATTTGTAGCGGAGTCGATTTGATGTTTCGTTTCCGCCGTAATTGGAAAACAATTCGACTTCGGCAGCTGTCGTTCTGATGCACCGCTGACGTTGGGCTTACCAGCCCAACCTACCGGGCTGACGCTAACCCACTCTTATTGTAGGTTGGCGGTGAGTGCAGCGAACCCCTACGTTCGGGCTGGCCGGGATCACGCCGGCAACGGCAGTTGCGTCTCCGTGAGTTCCGCCATTCGGCCCTGCTCTCTTAACACGCGCTCCAGTATCGCCATGGTGCGCAGACTGCGCGGCATGCCCCAGTACTGCGTCGATTGCACCGCGACTTCCTGCACTTCACGCGGGGTGGCGCCCAGCGCGAGCGCTGCACGCACATGGTTTTCGCCCTGCATCATTTCATCCAGCGCCGTGCATACGCCCACCACGCACAGGATGCGTATCTTGTCCTCGAGTACGCCGCGCACATACATGCCGCCGTAGATGAAATCGAGCCAGTACTTGAGAAAATTCTGATCGCTGCGGTCCATGCGCATGATCGCTTCGGGATGATGCGTGGGCTGCAAGCGCAAACCGGCACTGATGCCGTGCCAGCCATATTTTTCCAGCATCGCTTCGCGTGTGGGAAAGCGTTCATCGGTGACATTCCAGGTCGCGCGCTCCGCCGCCAGCGAACGCTTGTCATTGCGGCCTTCGAGCGGCGGCTGTGTTTGCGTCAACTCCTGCATACGCCCCAGTTCCTTGATCACACTGTGAAACACGCGCGCCGCGCGATTGATCTTCGGCATCCCCACGTAGACGGTGGTTTGTAACAGAATCTCCAGTATTTCCCGCGCGCTTACGTCCTCATTGAGCGCGGCACGCATCGAGCTTTCGAGATACTCCAGTTCGGCCATCGCCGCGCATTGCGCAATCACCACCAGCAGGCGCACGCGCTCGGTTAGCACGCCGCGCGTCATCAAGCCGCCATAGGTAAAATCCAGCAGCAGCTGCGTATATTGCGGATCCATTTCGTCACGCCACGCCATCACCTGCGTGAAATCGTTGGGATGCAAGCGGGCGGCATTGTCCACGCCGCGCGCGCCATAACGCGCTTTGAGCTTGTCGATAGCATTGTTGTCATTAGCCATAATTTTCCTTTGTGCGTTTGCCCTGTCCCTGATGCTGAATATGCTAGCGAATTTTACCTGCCTCGCCACGTCCTGCGTCTTAAATCACCATCGGCTAAGCGCATCAACGCCGGCGTGCTACGATAGCCACCATTCAGCAACCCTGATTTGGAGAGAACATGAAAGCAGCCTTTTTCAGAAAACATGGCGGGCCCGACGTGATGGAATACGGCGATATTGCCGATCCGGTTGCGGGGCCTGGTCAGGTGCTGGTCGATGTGCACGCTGCCAGCGTCAACGGCGCCGACTGGAAAGTGCGCGCCGGGAGCTATGCGCCAATCACCGACTTGCCGTACATTCCGGGGCGTGATTTCTCAGGCGTAGTGAGCGCGCTGGGCGCCGGCGTAACAGACTTCGCCGTGGGCGACGCCGTGTTTGGCGTGTGTGATGTCGGCCAGGAACAAGCCTATGCGGAAAAAATCGCGATCAAAGCATCCATCATCGCCAAAAAGCCCGCCAGCCTGTCGCACGCGGAGTGCGCGGCGCTGGCGCTGATCGGCCTTACCGCGCTGTGCTCGATCGAAGACACGCTGCAACTTAAATCCGGCGAAACAATATTGATTCAGGGCGGCGCGGGCGGCGTCGCCAGCTACGCGGTGCAACTGGCCAAGCACATCGGCGCGCGCGTGATCACCACGGCGCGGGCAGAAAATCACGACTACCTGCGCAAACTCGGCGCCGACCAGATCATCGATTACAACGCGCAGGATTTCACCAAGGTGGTGTCCGGCTGTGACGCCGTATTCGACACCGTCGGCGGCGACGTGACCAAACGCTCCTTCGCGGTGTTGCGCGCGGGCGGTCGCGCGGCGTCTATCGCAGCAGGGCAGGCCGCACCGGCATCGCCGCGCGCCGATGTGCAGTCGCTGCGTCCCAAGGTCGGCCGCGACCGCCCGCATCTCGAGCGCATCGCAGCACTCGCCACCAGCGGTGCGGTGCGCGCGCCCGAAATCACCCTGTTTGAGCTGTCGCAGGCGGCGGCTGCGCACAAGATCAGCGAAGGACGTCACTTCCGCGGCAAACTGGTGTTGAAGGTGCGTTAATGCCTGCGACAGCAAATATTTTTTATTGAGGAGACTCCCATGGACGCAGCAGAAATGAAATTCTCGGTAAGTATGGTCAAGGACGCGCAGTTTGAATCGGGCCTGCGCCCCTTTCTCGAATACCGCGATCTGGGCATCAAAAATGCAACCCACGGACAATTCAGGGCGCATGTGATCCGCGTTAAAAAAGGCGCGGATCACGGCGCGCTGCACACCACGGGCATGCACCAGCATCGCCTGGATTTTCAGATGATCTACATCCTCAAAGGCTGGATCAAATTTACCTACGCGGGACAGGGCGAGCATACCTTCGGCCCCGGCGACTGCTGCCTGCAACCGCCGGGCATCACCCACAACGAACTCGACTGCTCGGACGATCTGGAACTGCTGGAAATCACCTCGCCCGGCGAGTATGAAACGGTGGCACTGAATAAAAAATATTAAAAATCGTTTAAAAACAGACAGTTATGAACTATTTCGTGTCTGACCCCATTTTTACGCCTTCTCGCTCGAGCAACGCGCGCTTGCGTTCAACGCCCCAGCGATAGCCCGCCAGCCCGCCGTCATTGCGTACCACGCGGTGGCACGGTATCGCCACCGCCAGCGCATTCGCCGCACATGCCCCGGCCACGGCGCGAACCGCTTTCGGCGCGCCGATGCGCTGTGCGATCTCGCTGTAAGTCGCGGTAGACGCGGCGGGGATTTTTTGCAGCGCCTGCCACACCCGCTGCTGGAACGCGGTGCCACGCACATCCAGCGGCAGGTCCAGTCCGCGTGCGGGCGCTTCCACAAACCTCACGACTTTGGCTACCATGCGCTCGAACTTGTGGTCGCCGCCGATCAGGTTTGCGCGCGGAAAACGATCCTGCAAATCGCGCGCCAGTGCATTGGGATCGTCGCCCATGAGTATCGCGCACACGCCGCGCTCGCTGGCGGCCACCAGTATCGCCCCAAGAGTGCATTCGCCGACGGCGAAGCGTATGGCCGTGTTCGCACCACCGGCGCGAAATGTTGCGGGCGTCATGCCCAGCAGCGCGTTGGATTTTTCGTAGAAGCGCCCGTTGGAGTTGTAGCCGGCGTCGAAGATGGCTGCGGTTACCTTGCTGCCGCGACCCAGCGCTTTGCGCACGCGTTGCGCGCGCTGCGCCGCTGCGTAACCTTTGGGCGTCAACCCCGTGGCCAACTTGAACACGCGGTGAAAGTGGTGGGCGCTCAACCCGGCTTGCGCTGCCAATGACGCCAGACTGGGCATCGTCTCTGCGCGCTCGATGAGTCGGCAGACCTTGACCACCATTGCAGCATAGCGCTCGACCAGCGGCGGCTGCTCCGGCTTGCAGCGCTTGCAGGGACGAAAGCCCGCGCGCTCCGCACCCGCGCGTGTGGCGTGAAATTGCACGTTTTCAGGTCGTGCCGGTCGCGACGCACAGGACGGGCGGCAATACACGCCGGTGGTATTGACGGCGTAAAAGAATTTGCCGTCGGCTGCGGGGTCGCGTGCGACCACGGCAGCCCAGCGCGGATCGTTAAGCGTGGCGGCGGCGCGTTGGTTGAGGCTCGTTAGCGTTTTCATGTTCGGTTCTTTTAAGCATGGGATAACGCTTGCACTATAACGACAGCCGCAATGCAGCGCACTCCCGGTCTTGCTTTTGAATTCGACGTCCGTAGGGCGCAATCCCATTGCGCCGTATGTCAACGCTACGCATTCGGCGCAATGGGATTGCGCCCTACGAAGTGGATATCCTCGCTGCGGGATCCTGCCGGTAAAACAGCGCCAGTTGGGCATAAACATCGGGGTATTCATTGCGCACCGTCAGCGGCGTCTCAAAAAACGCCTCGCTGATCACGGCGAAAAACTCGGCAGGATTTTCGGCCGCGTACTCGTCGATCGCGGTGTCCTCCCAATCATCGACGCGCTTGCAGAAATGCGCGTAGGCCATACTGAATGCCTTTCCCCATTCTTCACGCACCATATTCCCGTGCAATGGTGGAAAGCCGTTGGCCTCGCCATTCAGCATGTCGATCTGGTGTGCAAACTCGTGGATCACCACGTTATACGCCCCATCGTGCCCGGCCTGCCCCGCTTGCTGCACATCGGCCCACGACAAAACCACGGTACCATGCTCCCACGATTCACCGCTCATGGGCGCGTTAATGGTGTGCACCACGCCGGCATCATCCACTTCTTCATGGCGTGCAACGAACTCACCGGGATAGATAATCACTTCGGTCCAGCTCTTGTACCAGTCGAGATCGAGATTAAGGATCAGCATGCACGCCTGTATGGCGATGGCCAGCCGCGCGCCGTTGTCGATGTGCAGTTTGCCTGCGCCGTTGATGGGTTTTTCAGCGAGAAACAGTATCACCCACTGCTTCAGACGGTTGCGCTCGTCGGCGTTCAGCGCACGGGTAAAGCTGTAATCCGATAGCGCGCGGTTCCACCCGGCTTCATCCAGGTGCGCCTCACGCAATATGCGCTCACGCCGGCGCTTCTTAAAAAAACCGAACATTAACAAGTAGTTACATGTGGAAATTGAAGAGAGCCTGTCTTTCCCGCGCAGACGGGAATGACAAGGGCGCGGCGCATCGTCTGTGGCGCGCTAGGTGTCGTTACCCATTTCCCTGCTCTCCACAACCTTGAGCAACGGCACCGGCGCTTCCTCCAGCTCAACGCCTTCGATCTGCGCGAAGCGCTGCGAGATTTTTTTACTGCTGATCTGCACCTGCTGCGCGTCTTCGTGCGCCTGCCGCACGTGATCGGCGAGCTTGCGCATACGGTCATCGAAGCGCGCGAAATCGTGGCTCAACTTGACCAGCTCGTCCTTGATCACGTGGATCTGGTTGCGTGTTTCGACATCCTTCAGCACCGCGCGCGCGGTGTTGAGCACCGCCATCAGCGTGGTCGGCGACACGATCCACACATGTTTCGCATTGGCGTACTCGACCACTTCAGCGTGATGCGCGTGGATCTCCGCGAACACCGCCTCCGCCGGAATGAACATCACCGCGCCATCGGCGGTTTCTCCCGCGATGATGTATTTGCCGCTGATCGCATCCACATGGCGCTTCACATCGATCTTGAACTGCTTTTGCGCCAGCGTGTAATCGACCTCGTTAGTGTCCGGCGCGTACATGCGGTGATAGTTCTCCAGCGGAAACTTCGAATCCACCGCGACCTTTCCAGTGGGTGGCGGGAGCATCAATACGCAGTCGGCGCGCGTGCCGTTGGAGAGCGTGCATTGCATTTCAAACGCGCTGGTCGGCAACACATTACGCACCAGCGCCTCGAGCTGAACCTCGCCAAACGCGCCGCGCGCACGCTTGTCGCCGAGCAGTTCCTGCAGACTGACCACGCTACCGGTCAGCCCTTCTATTTTTTTCTGCGCCTCGTCGATGGTGGCCAGCCGCGTCATCACGTTAACAAAGGTTTCGTTGGTTTTCTTGAAACCTTCGTCGAGGCGCTCGCTCACCTTGCCCGAAATCTGCTCCAGCCGCTCGTCGATCTTGGCATTGAGCGAGCGCGTGGTTTCGGCGAGCTTTTCGCTCATCACTTCACGCTGCGCAGCAAAATTCTGCGTCAGCGTGAGTTGCAATGCATGCAGCGTGTCGCGCGTTTGTTTGAGCTCGGCGCCCACCGCACCACGCAGCCGGTCGCTGGTGTCCGTGAGATGCCCGCCCAGCCGGTCGCCCTGTTGTGTGAGACCGCTGTGCAGATCGACCAGCATGGCGCGGTGTTTGGCTTCGAGGCCGCTATCGAATTGCGCGGAAAGCGTCATCAGCACACGCGTCTGCGCCTGCATGCGCAGATACACCAGCACCAGCGCGATCAGCACCATCAGCACCAAGGCCAACAACACTATCAGGACGATATCCATCATCGAAGCAGTATACCGCCGTTCAGGAAAGCTCTCGCAGCACCCGCATCGGCGGCGTCGCCAGCACGCGCCGCGTGCCGAGATAGCCCGCCAGCGCTATACCCGCGCCGCCGCACACCACACCGGTTAGCCATGCCAGCGGGCTGAAGTGGTAGCTCACGTTAAGCACTTTGACCGCCAGCACATATCCCAGCCCGCTTGCCCCCGCTGCCGCGATCAACCCGGCCAGTGCGCCTATCACCGCGAACTCGGCGAGGTGCGCGCGCGTCAATTGCACGCGGCTGGCACCCAGTGTGCGCATCACCGCGGCCTGCTGCACGCGCTCGTCCTGAGTGCTGGCAATCGCGGCGTAAAACACCACCAGCCCCGCCAGCAAGGTGAACAGGAACACAAACTGCACCGCTTTCGACACCTGCATCATCATTTTTTGCACCTGCGCCATTACTTGCGCCACATCGATGACCAGCAGATTGGGAAATTGCTTGATCAGCGCATTTAGCAACTCGCTGTTGCGTGGCGGCAGATGAAAACTGGTGACGTAGCTCACCGGCTGAGCTTCGAGCAAACCCGGTGGCGCAATCATGAAAAAATTGACGTTAAAGCTGTCCCAATCCACTTTGCGCAAACTGGTTACCGTCGCGCTTACCGGCGTGCCCGCGATATCAAAGGTCAGTGTGTCTCCCAGCGTCACCCCCAGCCGCTGCGCGATACCCTCTTCCATCGAATACTGCCCGGGCGGCGCGCCGGCCGGCGCCCACCACTGCCCGGTCGTGATGAGATTGCCCTTGGGTAAGAGTGCCGCCCACGACAAATTGAATTCGCGCTCGATCTGACGCCTGGCGCGCTCGTCGGCATAGTCCGCGGCACTGACGCTGCGCTGGTTAATCTTGATCAGCCGCCCGCGTATCATCGGATGCATCAGCGGCTCTGCCACTTTGCGCTCGGCGAAAAACGCCTTCAGGGGCGCGACCTGATCATTTTGAATATTCACCAGAAAGCGGTTCGGCGCGTCAGGCGGCAGGCTGGTTTGCCACGCGTGCAACAAATCATTGCGAATCAGAGTCAGCGTGAGCAGCGCCATCAAGCCTAATCCCAGCGCGATCACTTGCACCATGGTGCCGAGCGGACGCCGCCGCAAATTGGCAATGCCAAAACGCCAACTGATGCCGCGATTACCCAGCCCCGATACCATTTTCAGCAACAGCCACGCAGCCACCCCTGCGCTCAGCATCGCGCCGGTGAAACCCAAAACAACATACGCGCCTAGACGCAGGTCACTGGCTTTCCAGAAAATCATGCCGGCGATAACGGCGTAACCCAACAGGTATCCGGCAACACCGCGTCCATCCGGCGTGCCGAGATCACGACGCAGCACACGCATCGCGGGCACGCGGCCGAGCGCGATAATCGGCGGCAGGGCAAAACCCAGCAGCAACGCCAGCCCCGTTAGCAGTCCCTGCGCAAAGGGCAACGCACCGGGGCGCGGCAAATCAACCGCCACCAGGGTGCCGAGCCAGTGCGCGAGCGCCTGTTGCGCGAGCACGCCCAGAACGCAACCAATGAGGCTCGCCGCCACCCCCAGCACTACGAAATGCATGAAATACAGACGCATCAGTTGCGGCTGGCTCGCACCCAGGCAGCGCATCATGGCGCAGGTATCCAGGTGCCGCTGCAAAAAACGCCGCGCTGCCAGTGCAATCGCCATCGCAGCAAGTATTACGCTCACCAGCGCGGCGATGTTCAAAAACTTTTCCGCGCGCTCCAGGGCCGAACGGATTTCCGGGCGCGCATCGCGTATGCCTTCGATGCGCTGGCCGGGTTGCAACTGCGCCGCAACCCAAACCCGATAGTCGTCAATCGGCTCGGCGCTGCCGGCGATTTGTAATCGATAACGTATGCGGCTGCCGGTTTGCACCAGCCCGGTAGCTGCCAGATCGGAGGCATTCAGCATCACGCGCGGGCCGGCGTTGATGAAGCCGATGGCCGCATCGGGCTCCTGTGTCATTATGGCCGCTATGGTTAAACTATTGTTTCCAATGGATATTTTTTCTCCTACAGCCACACCAAGCTGCGCCAAAATGCGCTCGTCCGCCCACACCGTTCCCAGCGCAGGGATGGATTGCGCGCGGCGATCCTCGCCGTACAGCTTGTCAGCGATACGCACTTCGCCGCGCAGTGGGTAACCTTCGGCGACAACTTTGATGTCAGCCAATACATTTTTGTCGCCGTGCACCGCCATGCTGGGAAAGCGCAGCATCTGCGTCACGCCAAGTTGCCGGCGCTGCGCCTCCTGCACCATGGCGGGCGGCAGTGCGCGGTCGTGCGATACCACCAAGTCTGCGCCCAGCAATTGGTTTGCCTGACGGTTCAGTGCGAGCTGCACGCGGTCGGTGAAAAATCCAACCGTGGTCACGCCTGCAACCGCGATGATGACGGCAATGGCAATCAGCGTTAGTTCACCCGCGCGCAAGTCGCGCGCCAGCAAGCGCAACGCCATGCGTATCTCGTGCCATAACCTCATGCCTGCAACCTGCCGCCGGCGAGGCGAATCACGCGCCCGCAGCGCGCCGACAGCGACTCGTCATGCGTCACCAGCACCAGCGTGGTATTGCGTTCACGGTTCAGTTCAAACATGAGCTCAATGATCTGTGCGCCGGTGGTGGCGTCGAGATTGCCCGTGGGCTCGTCCGCCAGCAACAACGACGGCGACATCACGAAGGCGCGCGCGATCGCCACGCGCTGCTGTTCACCGCCGGACAATTGCTTGGGATAATGATTAAGCCGCTCAGCCAATCCCACGCGCCGCAGCAACGCAGCGGCCTTTTCGCCGCTGCCATCCAGGCCCGCGAGTTCCAGCGGCACCATCACGTTTTCCAGCGCGGTCATCGACGCCAGCAACTGAAACGACTGGAACACAAAACCCATGCTGCGTCCGCGCAGCGCCGCACGGCCGTCTTCATCCAGCGCGAATAAATCCTGCCCGTCGATATGAACGCTGCCGGTGCTGGGCGTATCCAGCCCAGCCATCAATGCCAGCAACGTGGATTTTCCGGAACCCGATACGCCCACCACGGCCACCGCCTCGCCCGCCACCACGTTGAAACTCACGTCGCGCAAAATGGTCAATGCAGTGCTGCCGGTGGTAACCTCTTTACCGAGCAGAGAGACTTCAATCGCAGGCATAGTACGCGTAGGGAGAATATCGGGCATGTTGCGTCGTCTGTTGTGGGCTCTACTGGCTTGCGCCCTGTGCGCGCCCGCTGTCATGGCGCGCACGCTCCTCGTTTATGGTGACAGCCTTTCATCCAGCTACGGCCTGCCCAAGGACAAGGCCTGGGTCAGCCTGCTTGCCGAACGTCTGCAGCAAGAACGCCTTGATTATACGGTAGCCAACGCCAGCATCTCCGGTGAAACCACACTGGGCGGTTTGCAACGCATCAATGCCACGCTCGCACTACACAAGCCCGCCCTGGTACTGTTGGCGCTTGGCGGCAACGACGGACTGCGCGGACAAAACCTCGACGCCATGCGCAACAATCTTGAAGCCATCATAGCGGCCTGCCGCAAGTCGAAATCGCAAGTAGTGTTGATAGGCATGCGTCTGCCGCCCAACTACGGCAGCGCTTACGCCGGAAAGTTTCATGCAATGTATGCCGAACTTGCCCAGCGCCACCGCTTGCCGCTGGTGCCGTTTCTGCTGGAAGGCTTCGGCGACAAGCCGGAGTGGTTTCAGGTGGACGGCATACATCCCGCGCTACGTGCGCAACCGCTGATGCTGGATACGGTGTGGAAGACTTTGCAACCGTTACTGGCATCGCAATAAAAATATCATTAAAAACAATTACTTAGAGTGCCTCTCGCGACTCAGCTTGGGCAGCCCGAGGGGTGCGCCCGGACTACCGGCGCCTGCGCTACTTCGCCTTTGCGCCTATCGTCACTGGCGCGCCGCACAGCTTCATATTCGCCCGCGTCGCTTGCGCAATGCGCAGCATCGCAGCCGCATCCGATGGCGGATAGTCGCCCTCGATGGTGGCGTCGGGCATCTGCGCGAGTTCGAGCCACGGCTTGAGCGTGTCGCGACAAGCGGCACTGTCACCGGCGCGGTATTGTGTCAGCTCGAGGTCATTGCGTATCCAGGCCGCATCGAGATCGCTCAATGTGGCTGAACACTTTTCGACAAGGGGTGTGAGCAGCGCACGCGCGTCGGCGAACAATTTTTTATCGTAGCTCGCTTTGAAACGATTGCGTGTTCGAGTGACCTGACTGGGCGCGCAACCCGCGGGCGGCAGCCGGTAGGTGCCATGAAAGGATGCGCGCGCACCGCAATAGGTTGAGCAGGCCCGCTCGTGCTTTGAAGCGACGTCGACACCGTCTTTGTGCGCCCGGAAGGTGACAATACACGGCAGCTTTTCGTCGGCACTGTCTTCCAGGCGTGCTTCACCATTGCGAATCACGCCGGAGAGTTCGCAGATGTGGAAATTTGCGCCGCGCGCATTGAGCTCGAATTTCAGCGCGCCCCCCTGGTCCGGTGCAATACGCAATACGCCAAAGCCGGCGCCGTAGACGTATTCGCCGGCCTTTACCTGAGCATCAGCCGTTTGTGACAGAAACATCGCGGCTGAAATCGTGGCAATAGTGGATAAAAACTGTTTCATGGAGACTCATGCTTGACCGTAGCAGCACCATATTAACGCGCTGGCGCCCGCCGCAGATTTACTTGTCCGCAACCGCTACCTTCTGTCCCAACCCCCACCATACCTTGGCATCTGCCGCTACCAGACGAGCGGCGCTAAACCCGGCCTGTGTAAGGCGCGCCACAATATCCAGACCGTAGTTGCGGAATGCCAGCACCCTGCCCTGCCCGCGGATGGCGTCTCCGTGATATTCCGGTTCGAGCAGATGCTGTAGCGCACCGTTCACCAGCACCGCGCGCTCGACGGTCGCGTAGGTTTCCGTCAGCGGCACCGTAAAAACGAAACGCCCGCCAGGCTTCAGCACGCGATGCACTTCCTTAAATCCCTGCCGGTCATCCGGCACATGTTCAAACACTTCTGTTGAAGTGCACAAATCGAACGACGCATCCGGGTAGGTCAATCGTTGCACATCCTGACATTGCACGGAGCCGCGAAACTCACCCGCGGGCACATCATCAAAAAATTCTGAATACACCCGCTTACCGGCAGCGTGGCCCAGGTAATCAAACAGCGGGCCGCGCGACGACATTTCGTACACCGTAAGTCGCGCAAGATCCGCATACAGCCCCTGCAATACTTTGGCAATCGACATGTGAATTACGCTGGCACGGCAGCGAATGCAGCGCACCGAAATGGCATGGTTCGCGAGTTTGACCAACAACGTTGGTCCGCAAAACGGGCAGCTCCCGGTTTTCACTCCCAATTCACCGGGCCGGGCCAAAGCGACAGCGGTTTGCAGTATCTGGCGCGCTCTACCGGGCATCGACAAGCAACAATTCGCTAACCTTACCGCACCGTGATCTGCGGCAAACCCGCATTCAGCCTGCCAATTTCACACGCGTCCTCAAAGCCCTGTTGCTTGAATAGTTCAAGCACCCGGGGCGCAGTCACCACATCACACGCCACCAGCAAGCCGCCGCTGGTTTGCGGATCGGTGAGTAATTTTCGATGCCAATCCGGAACGCCCGCGGGCAATGTGACGTGGCTGCCATAGCTCGCCCAGTTGCGATCCGATGCGCCGGTTACGAATCCCTCTTCCAGCAGGTGTCGTGCCGCTGAAAGGATCGGCAGCCTGGCAAAGTCCAGCGTCGCCTGCAATTTTGATCCGCGGCAAATCTCCAGCAAATGGCCCAGCAAGCCAAAACCCGTTACATCGGTCAGCGCATGCACGCCGGGCATGTCCGCCAGTTGTTGTCCCGGCGTATTGAGTTTGGTGCAGGCGTCGATCATTTGTTCGTAGGCTTTGGCGCGCAACTCGCCTTTTTTCAGCGCCGCGCTCATGATGCCCACGCCTAGACCCTTGCCCAGAATCAGCACGTCGCCCGGCTTGGCACGATCGTTGCGTTTTACTTTATCGGGATGCACCAAACCGAGCACCACCAGGCCGTAAATCGGCTCCGGGGAATCGATAGAGTGGCCACCTGCGATTGGGATGCCGACCTCGTCACAAACGGCTTTGCCGCCCGCGCAAATCTGGCCGATGGCTTCCACCGGCACTTTGCCCACCGGCATGCCGAGCAACGCCAACGCCATGAACGGTTTGCCGCCCATCGCATAAACGTCGGAAATCGCATTGGTAGCGGCGATGCGCCCAAAGTCGAACGGATCATCGACGATGGGCATGAAAAAATCCGTGGTCGCGACTATCGCCTGCGTGTCGTTGATTTTGTAGACCGCAGCATCGTCAGCCGATGCATTGCCCACCAGCAGATTCGGAAAAACGCCGGTCATCGGCGATTTGGAGAGAATTTCGCTCAGCAACGCTGGCGTAATTTTGCAGCCTCACCCGCCGCCATGCGACAGGTGTGTCAATTTGATAGCTTCAGCTTCGATAGGTTTATTCATGATTTCACGTAAACTAGGGGTCAATGAACACAGCGCAGACAAATTCGGACTTTGCTACGCGCTCGCGCGTGCCAGCCGGTGCAACCGTAGCACACCTGGCCGACTTTGACGAGATTATCGACGTGCGCTCGCCTAGCGAATTCGCCGATGATCACATTCCCGGCGCCATCAACTGCCCGGTGCTGGACGATGCGCAACGCGCGCAAGTCGGCACCATTTACAAGCAGGTGTCTGCGTTCGACGCCAAAAAAACCGGCGCCGCGCTGGTGAGTGAAAACATCGCGCGTCATTTGCGCGAGAGTTTTCAGGACAAGCCGCGCCACTGGCGTCCTTTGGTGTATTGCTGGCGTGGCGGCGGGCGCAGCGGCGCGCTGGCGCATGTGCTGACGCAAATCGGCTGGCGCAGCGCAAAGCTGGATGGCGGCTATAAAGCGTATCGCCGTGCGGTGATTGCGGATTTGGCGGTACTGCCAGCCCAATTCACGTGGCGTGTGGTTTGCGGCATGACGGGCACCGGCAAAAGCCGCTTGCTGAGCGCACTCTCCGCCGCCGGTGCGCAAGTACTGGATCTGGAAGCGCTCGCCGCACATCGCGGCTCGGTGCTCGGCAACTTGCCCAACGCGCCACAGCCGCCGCAAAAGTTGTTTGAAAGCCAGGTGTGGCATGAACTGCGCGGCTTTGACGCATCGCGACCGGTTTTTGTGGAATCCGAAAGCAAAAAAGTCGGCAAGCTGCGCGTGCCAGAGGCGCTGATTGCGGCGATGTGGGCCGGCACACCGCTGGTTCTGGAAGCGCCGCTTGCGGTGCGCGTCGCGTTACTCAAGGAAGATTACGCTCACTTCATGCAGGATACTGCGCTGCTGTCGGCGCAACTGGACTGCCTGGTTGATTTGCATGGGCACGAGGTCATCACGCAATGGAACGCGCTTGTCTGCGAACAACGTTGGGACGAATTGACCGAGGCGCTGCTGCTACGCCACTACGATCCGTCGTATACGCGCGCCATCACGCGTCACTACCCGGCGCTGGATCGTGCGCCGGTGATTACGGTCACCGACACACACGCAGACACTTATCTGCGCCTGGCGCAAACACTGTTAAAAACCTGCTGACCGTTATTATTGATCTTTCCTAAATACATTACACCGTTCGGGCTGAGCCTGTCGAAGCCCCGTAGCCCTTCGACAAGCTCAGGGCGAACGGATTGGGTTTGTCACGAATTATGAAAAGATCAATAAGCAGCGATACCATCGAGGCTACGCTGAATTTTGGGCGATTGACGGGCCGTCGAGCGAACGCTACAGTGCCACTGAGTGCCGTCATTGATCCGGATTTCCTGAAATCACAACGAGTATAAATATGAAGACTGGAAAAGGCCTTAGAAGCAGCAAAAACCTGCTCAATGATCCGGGTTATCAGGGGCGGATTCTTTTTTTCATTTTCCTTGTCGGAATTGTCGGCGGGATTTTCAACGGTTATCTTTATTACCACTACGTTGATGAAAGTTACGAATTCATTCTAAGGTACTCGACCTTGTCACCGGAAATGATCGCTGAGAGGCATGGCGATCTGCTGCTCTTCGGGATCATGTTGGGCACTGCAACTTTGCTGATAACGCTGGTCATTGCGGGTTGGGCGCTGGTTATCACGCATCGATCGGCGGGGGCTATCTTTCATATGAAACGAGTGATCCGCGAAATAATTGCCGGCAATGTCAGTGCGCGCGTCCATTTGCGGGAAAAGGACGAGTTTCAGGAGCTCGCCCAGTCATTCAATCAGATGATGGATAACCTGCAAAAAAAATGATTGCCGTGCACAACACCCCCTGTCCTGTCGAGGCCTGCTCACTTACATGAGGCAGGGCGGTACTCGGTGGGCACCGTGGCAGTGCACGTCCATGCTCCGCTTACGCCTTTCGTCCACACCAGCGTATTTTGCCCAGCTTTCTTCAGGCTCGCGAAGGCAGTATTGCCAAAGGTTGCGGTAATAGTTAGAGGCAATCCAAGGTCTGCCGGCGCAATCTGCGGCACCCCGCCGGCCACGCTCGGCGGGAACGGCGCGCCTTGTATAGCGCCTACCAAATATTTCGATGGTGCGACTTTCGGATCACACTCCGTGGCCCCTTTTCCGACTGGCGTCAAATCGTTCAGCAAGCAGTTATCGACAATCAATCTAATATCAGCAGTTTCTTTCAGCGCACGGGTAACCTGGGTTCTGGCGGCAAAGTTCTGGTACTGTGGATAAGCGAATGCAGCGACAACCGTAATCACCACCGTGAGGATTATGAGTTCAGTCAACCCGAAGCCATAAGCCCGCCTACCCCCCATAAAGCCGCCCATCAGCATGCTCCGTGTTGGCAAAGCAAGGAATCCGAGTCGCCCTTCGAGCGCCTGAAGCATCCCGTCTGCACAGCATCTTCTGTCAGAAATACACTGTAACTCAATTTCTGCTGCAATCAAGCACGGCCTGACATTTGCATAAAAAGGGCAAAGACCAAGGACTTGATACGCGTGCGTGCCAAGCTGAATCTCTCGCGGACTGTGTTTGCCCACTGCCTGCGTACCAACGTGCGCACCCTGGAAAGCTGGGAGCAAGGCCGCGCCAAGCCCAATGCGCAGGCGGCACTGCTGATTCGTCTGGTTGCCAAGTACCCTGATACCGTCAAGCGGCTGGCGGCGGTATAAGCGGAACATGCTGCAATTTACCTAGAGGCCAGGCGGTGTCCTATCTCTCAGTACCGTGATGGTGTCGCCATCGGCGATTGCCACCATCAGCGGATGCCTGCAAGATTATTTCTTACCGCACGCAAGTTTCCACATCGTTTCACTAACACGCCGCGCTGAAATCGGTCGCCAGGAGCCGGGCTTTGTGCCGGTTTGCACATTGCTACCACCAGCTTTTTGTCCAGAATAAAGCGACGATTGCAGCACGCGCCGCTGATTGTCCTTGCAGTCATATTCGTACTGCAATTTCGCTGACACGAATGTTTTTCCCGCAAATGTTTCGGCTACCTTGCGATCTTCCAACATCCATAAATTGACCCTGTTGCCTGACTTGCTGATGGTAGCGTGTTCAACATAAATGTCCGTGCCGCTTTCCGTAGTCCCTACTAACGTCCAAGCGGCCACAGCAATCTCGCTCGAAGCGGCCAACAGCATCATCACGACGAATCGCACGCTAACCTCCCGGTGGTCTATCGTTTGTCCTTACGCCAATCCGCTCGCGCTTGCTGTTCATTCGGCATTTTAGCGCACCATAGTAAGGTGCTCGACCAGGAGATATACTTTCGAAACTCTGGCAAGGCGAAGGTCTATGCATACCCATTTAAAATTGTTGATTTGCGTCGCAGCGTTAATGGCATCAATGATTGCAGGAACGAATTATGCGCAGATAATTCCATCGCGGGACAGCAGTTCCACCGACTTGCCGCGCGGTCAGATTGAGCGAGATCGGGCCGCACAGGCCGAAAGGGAACGGGTGTATCAAAGCGGAAGCACGCTCCAGGATGGGCAACTGAGCAGGAGTCAACTAAACCAGCCGTGGTCGCCGGCTGGTAACAACCCGGTGTTTGTCATGCCACCCCGCAGACCGCTTTCGGCGTTGCTACCTGATTCCGATGTATCTCCTGACTCGGATGACAGGACGCAGGCTTCCCGGACGGATCAGAAATAAAACTATTTGCACGGTAACCGTTCAACTCGTAGTTCACCCCATACAACGATCGGCGAACAATGCGATAGTCAGTAACAAACACTTACATGTTTTTCGGGATACACGTGAACCCTTTGCTGTCCTACAAGCAAGGAGAACACGAACATGAAACTTATCAAACTGACGTTCATAGTATCGACGCTCGCAATAGTAAGCGGGTGTGTGGCAGTTCCAGTTAATTCAGGCTATTACACCCCGGCGCCGGTTTATGTCACTCCCGCTCCCGTCTATTACAGCCCACCGGTTCAGTATAGGCCGTCAATCGGCATCGGATTTTATAGCGGAAATCGTGGGTATGGTCGCGGCTACGGTCGTGGCTACGGGTACCACTGAAGCGCTAGCGTCACAGTGACGCAAGGAACCACGCGGCACTCATCGCGTGCGCGTCGCATTACTTACTATCGGTGGCGGAGAGAGAGGGATTCGAACCCTCGATAAGCGTTTTGAGCCTATACTCCCTTAGCAGGGGAGCGCCTTCGACCACTCGGCCATCTCTCCGGTTTGTTCTACGCCAGGCTGCCTGGTGTTCCAGTATCTCTCGTCTTGTTACGCTGTGGTCAAAGGCGCCTGGCTTCGCCAGCGCCGGATTTTACGACGGCCGCGGTTACCAAAGTGCGCCTTCGACCACTCGGCCATCTCTCCGGTTTGTTCTACGCCAAGCTGCTTGGTGTTCCAGTATATCTCGTCTTGCTACGCTGTGGTCGAAGGCGCCCGGCTTCGCCAGCGCCGGATTTTACGACGGCCACGGTTACCAAAGTGCGCGTGACCACTCTACTTTCTTTGCCCAGGTTGCGAAGCACGATGATACCGCAGTCAGGGCTGCTTTGTATCAACCTGCCCGATCCAGCCCGAACACCTTATGCAGCACCCGCACTGCGAGTTCGGTATATTTCTCGTCGATCACCACGGAAATCTTGATTTCCGAGGTGGATATCATTTCAATGTTAATGCCCTCTTCCGCCAGCGTGCGAAACGCCGTGCTGGCTATGCCCGCGTGCGAGCGCATGCCGACGCCGACAATCGAAACCTTGGCGATTTTATCGCCGCTGACGATGCCACGCGCCTGAATGTGTTTTACCACCGGCGCCAGCGTTTGCAGCGTTTTCTGATAATCACCGCGCTGCACGGTAAACGAGAAATCCGTAAGCCCGTCGTGACCGACGTTCTGCACGATCATGTCGACATCGACGTTGGCGTCGCCTACCGGGCCCAGTATTTGATACGCGATGCCGGGCCGGTCGGGCACACCGAGGATGGTGATTTTTGCTTCGTCACGGCTGCATGCTATGCCTGAAATGATTGCCTGTTCCATACCTTCATCTTCCTCAAACGTAATCAGCGTGCCTTCGCCATCTTCCTCGAAACTCGACAGTACCCGCAGCCGCACTTTATATTTGCCGGCGAATTCAACCGCGCGGGTTTGCAGCACCTTGGAGCCGAGGCTTGCCATTTCGAGCATTTCTTCAAAGGTGATGGTTTTCAGCCGCCGCGCTTGCGGTACGATGCGCGGGTCCGCAGTGTACACGCCGTCGACATCAGTATAAATCTGGCATTCATCGGCCTTCAAAGCCGCCGCCAGCGCCACACCCGTGGTGTCCGAACCCCCGCGCCCCAGTGTGGTGATATTGCCCTGTTCATCCACGCCCTGAAAGCCGGCCACCACCACCACGCAGCCCTCGTTGAGATCGGCGCGCATGCGAATTTCATCAATCTTGAGAATTCGTGCCTTGGTATGCGCGCTGTCCGTAAGTATTTTTACTTGTGCTCCCGTGTAGCTGCGCACTTTCAGGCCGAAGTCCTTGAGCGCCATGGAAAGTAAGCCTATAGTAACTTGCTCGCCGGTCGATACCACGACATCCAGTTCACGCGGGTCCGGTGGCGACTGAATTTCATGTGCGAGCGCGATCAGGCGGTTGGTTTCGCCAGACATGGCGGATACCACCACCACGATTTGATGCCCGCGCGCCTGCCAGCGTGCGATTCGTTTGGCGACACTTTTTATGCGTTCCGGATTGCCAACCGAAGTGCCACCGTATTTCTGGACGATAAGTGCCATGCCGCGGATTACGATTGTTGAGGTTGAAAGGCCGGGGAGTTTAGTTGATTTTATTGAAAAAATCGATACCTTTAAAAAAGTGCATCTGATGCCGAAGGTAAGCGACTTGCCGGAACCGAATAGGTACCCCGCTGTCATACGCGGATGACAACCACTACGAGGAGACTGTCATGAAACCCTTTTCCCGCATTAAAAACCCACGCGACATACGCAAGAGCCTTGCTTTAAACCAGATGGATTTCTGGTCACAAATCGGCGTCACCCAAAGTGGCGGCTCGCGCTACGAAAGCGGGCGCCCGATGTCCAAGCCGGTGCGCGAATTGCTGCGTCTGGTTTATTTGCAAGGCGTGCCGCTGCCCACGGCCAACGGCGCCGATTTACGCATAGCCGCTTTACTGCATGAACATAAACCGGCGCTGTATGAGGAATTGCGCAAGCGCGCAGCCAAAAAGGCGTAACGCCGGCAAACCTTTCCAGGGGCCTGCCCTTGAAGTGCATGCCGCTACCGCAAAATTGGCACAGATAAGTGCTGCCGTAACTCTGGGATCAACAAGCTTACGCTGTGCGCACCCTATGTGACTCGCTGCTCTGACGCAGCGCGAGCAAGCCCACCAGCAGCCCACCCGCCAGCCAGCACAGCGTGGGCGCCCATGAAAACAGCGCGGCATAGTCCGACTGTTTCGTCGCACCGCTCAACACCGTGGCAATTCGGCTTAAGGTGGCCGCCGCGAGCACCGCAAACAGCAGGCCCAGGGCCAGCCCTTCGCGCCCGCTGCGGCCCGCTGCCATTGCCGCGGTAAAACCGCACATCAGCATGCTGCCCCAGGCGCCGCCGGTCACCACCTGCGCCGCAATCAGCATGTCGAGCGAACCCGCTGCTGACGCTGCGTAAGCACCCGCTGCCCCGAGCACGGCCGACATCGCCATGACCTGCAGGGTGCCATAGCGATTGCACAGCGCACTGCCCGGCATCATCGCCACGCCAAAGCCTATCCAGAACACTGGCATCAGCCACTCCAGCCCGTCCGGCTTGGCAAATTTGAGAAACTGCGCGGCGGTGTTAATCGAAAAATGGATTTGGAATCCAGCGGCCAGTAACAGCAGGCTCAACAGAAACGGCCACGAGCGCCCCGCCACTTCCGCCGGCTGCGGTGTCGCGGAAACAGGCGCCAGCGGACTTAGTTTTAAGTGACGCTCGATATAAATAATACCCGCCGTTGCCGCGAGCAAGGTCAAACTCGACAGTACAAACGGCAGACGCGGATCGGCGTTTTTCAGCACCACACCCAAATACGGCGATACTGCGCCGCCCACTGCCAGCCCGCATAACATCAAGGTATTGAGCCGCGGCGTGCTGGGCTCAGCCGAATATTTGGAGAGCAGCACCCACGGTGGCGCGCGCAGCGCTGACGACGTTGCCGTCCACACCAGCATCAAGCTCAGCGCCGCCACCGGCGCCGCCGCACCCAGATGCGTGGCAAACGGCAGCAGCATAAACGCGATGCACGACACCACAGTCGCTCCGATCACCAGCGGCCCCACCTTGCCCAGCATTTTCTGCGCGCGGTCGGCGGCGATACCGACGTAAATATCCGCAGCCATGAAGATCAGTTGATCGATGATCAAAATCACCGGTGTCAAACTTGCCGGCAGACCGGCGCTGACCAGCAGCTTGGGCAAAAAGATGACGTAAATGGTCCAGGTGGTGACAAAAAAGAACTGCACCACTGCCATGTAGAGTGCTACGCCCGTAGGCACCGCAGCGCGAGTGGGATCGGTCATGTGTGAATTACGCCATCGCCGCAAGCAGACGTTCGCGCGTGAACGGTATGTCGCGCAGCCTGATGCCGGCAGCGTTGAATAAGGCGTTGCCCACTGCCGCCGCAATCGGACCTTGCGTGCCCTCACCCGCCCCCAGTGGCGGCAGTTCGGGCCGGTTGATCAGAGCGACTTCCACATTGGGCACTTCGGTAAACGACAGTATCGGGTAATCGTCCCAGCTCTTGAGCGTCACGCGCTCGCGGTCGTATTTCACTTCTTCTTTCAGCACAAAACTCACCGCCTGAATGATGCCGCCTTCAACCTGATTGGTGAGACCATCGCTGTTTATCACCTGCCCCACGTCCACTGCTGCCCACACGTCGGTCACGCGCAGGGTTTCGGCCAATGTCAGATCGACGATCATAGCCATATAGCCCGCGCCATTTTTGTAGCGCGCGAAGCCGATGCCGCGGCCCCGTGTTCCATCACCCTTGGCGCCGGCTTTCCAGTTGGCCATGGCCGCAACTTTTTCCACCACCGCGCGGCCGCGCGGGTCTTTCAAATGCCGCAGGCGGAATTCAATCGTGTCAACGCCTGCCGCCAGCGCCAGTTCATCCATGAACGATTCAATCGCGAACACATTGGCCTGACTGCCCAGGCCGCGCAGCGCGGAAGCACGCAAGGGCGGATCGGGAATCAGATGATTGGAAATTGTCTGATTCGGAAAATCATAGATCGGAATCGCATTGCGATGGCTGCCCCCGCCCGGCAACGGCGGATTCGCGGTCTGCGCGCGCGTGAGCGGCTTTTCCAGGTGCCACGCCGCCAGCAAATTGCTGCCCGGCCCGCGCCCCGGACGCGAGCTGTGGCCGTGGCTCCACACATCCATCTGCCACGAGCTGATCTGCCCCTGAGGCGACAGCGTCGCGCGCGTTTTCACCACCATCGCGGAACTGTACGGCTCCCACGCAAACTCCTCATCGCGCATCCATTGCAGACGCACGGTGCGCCCGGGCGCGCCGCGCGCGAGCAACGCCGCATCCAGCGCCACATCGTCGGCGGCATTGTGGCCATAACAGCCGGCGCCTTCGACGTGATGAATCACGATATCTTCCGGCGGCACGCCGAGCGCCGGCGCCATTTCCGCGCGCAGCGGGTAAATGCCCTGACTGTGCGTCCACACGGTAAATTTGCCGTTGTCGAATTGCGCCACCGCGCACGAGGGCGCGAGTGAAGCGTGCGCGAGAAACTGGCGTGTGTATACACCTTCTAATTCACGGCCGCCGACTGCAGCGGCGGCCGCGTCTTTTTTCTCGCTGATGACATCGGTCTTCGCCTGAAGTTTCAGCAGATAACGCGGATCAAATTCCGGTAGCGTCGCCTGTTCCCGCCATTGGGCGTTACGCGTCAAACGGCGCTGCGCGCGTATCGCCTGCTCTTCACGCTCGGCGATCACGCCGAGGAAGCGGCCATCGCGCACCACCGCCACCACGCCCGGCATTTTGCGCACATCGTCAAGATCAACGCTCACCAGTTCTGCCTGGTAACTCGGCGGGCGCGACACCCGCGCATGCAACAGGCCCGGCGGCTCCATGTCGTGTACATAGACCGGCGCACCGGCGACTTTGCGCGGTATGTCCACGCGCGGCGAGGGTGTGCCGACAATTTTGTGCAGCGTGTGTGACTTGGGCGTGGCTTCACCGGAGGCTTCGCGCTTGAGCAGATCGCCGTCGGTAATCTCCCAATACGAAACGCTGCCGCCGCTGCGCGCACTGACCACGCCATCGTTCACGCTCAGCTGCTCAATCGACACACCCAGCTTGGCGCCCGCGCGCGCCAGCAACAGTTCACGCGCCTCCGCCGCAGCATAACGAAACGCCACGCCGGATTCTTCAATCGAGCGGCTGCCGGAGGTGACGCCTTCATTCGGGCTTAGCGCGGTGACCGCTGTGACGATGTTGACGCGCGTCAGATTCACGTCGAGTTCTTCCGCGACAATCTGCCGCAGCGCGGTGAGTATGCCCTGGCCGATTTCGATTTTGCCCGGCCGCATGGTCACGGTGCCGTCGCTATTGATGTCGAGCCACTGGCTGAGGTTACGGTTGGTTTCAAGGCTGCCGGGCAGCTTGCGTTTTGCGGATATTTCAGCCATGACTATTTCCTCATCTCAATAGCAGCGCGCTTCACCGCGCGCAATATGCGCTGATGGGTGCCGCAGCGGCACAGGTTTTTCGCCAACGCCTGTTTCACCTCGGTATCGCTCGGCGATGCATTGACATCGAGCAGCGCTTTCGCCGACATAATGATGCCGGTAGCGCAGTAACCGCATTGCGCTGCCTGTTCTTCCACAAACGCGCGTTGTAGCGGATGCGGATGCTCAACCGAACCGATGCCTTCAATGGTGGCAATCGATTTGCCTGCGACCGCCGATACCGGCACATCGCACGACTGCACCGGCTTGCCGTCGATGATTACCGTGCAGCTGCCGCACTGCCCCAGCCCGCAACCGTAGCGCACGCCCTTGCAGCCGGTTTCGTTACGCAGCACATAGAGCAAGGGCGTCTCTTCATCCGCAACGACCGTATGCTTGCGGCCATTAACTGTAATCTGCATCCTTGTTCTCCAACGCTTAAATTATTATTAAAAACAATAGGTTACGTAATATATTCGACACTGATTCCAGTGCAATTTGCTCGTGTTTTGCGGCGCAGCCCCGTATACTATCCGACTTCAATCCGCGCGGAACAATCCCTATGAGCCACCCCGCCGATAATGATAGCTACGCGTTGCGGAATCGCATCGAGCAGCTTTACCTCGAACACCGCGACCTGGACGACATCATCGCCCACCTCATCGAAACCACACCGCACGATCAACTAAAGGTGCAGCGGCTGAAAAAACGCAAACTTATCGTCAAAGATCAGATCACCGCTCTGGAACGCCAGCTTACGCCGGACATTCCAGCCTAGCGTTGCTTAGCGCCGCTTAGCGCCGCTTTCGCAACGCTAAAAACAGCGCAAATAATCCCAGCGCTGACAGCCAAAACAAAGACCATCCCGCGATCGTTAAACCCAGGAATTTCCATCCAGTTTCGGCACATTCTCCCGAACCCATCAACACTTTGCCCAGCACATCGGCGAGCGGAAACCGCTTCAGCATGTATTCCAGCCCCGGCCCGCAGGACGGCACCAGATGCGCGGGCAGATGTTGCAGCCACACATGGCGCGCCGCCACCGCCGCGCCCAGTGCCGCCACCACAAACGCCAGCAGCCCGTAGACCATGACCCCGCGCCGCGCCGGCCCATGCAGCGCCCCCAGCAAAAACACTACTGCCAGCGCATAAAACGCCACCCGCTGCACCATGCACAGCGGACAGGGATTCTGCCCCTCGACGTATTGCAAATAAAAGGCAAAGCCCAGCAGCCCCGCGCAAATGGCGAAACAAGCGGCAAAACCAAGCCGGGGTGTGAGCGACACCGGTGTCATGGCGGCAAGTTTACCGTAAACTACGCGCATCATGATTCGCATTACGCGCCACATCGCGCTGCAGGACTCCGAACTCGTAGAGACCTTTGTGCGCGCATCCGGCCCCGGCGGGCAAAATGTCAACAAGGTTTCCACCGCCGTGCAGCTGAAATTCGATGCTGCACGCTCGCCATCTTTAGCTGATGACGTACGCGCGCGGCTTATCGCACTGGCCGGCAGCCGCGCCTCGGGTGACGGCGTGATTACGATTACCGCCCAGCGTTTTCGCCTGCAAAGCCGCAATCGCGCCGACGCACTGGAGCGCCTCGTCGCGTTGCTACGCGAGGCCAGTCATAAACCGAAGCCGCGCAAGGCGACGCGTCCCACACGCGCGGCGCGCGAGCGCCGCCTGGAGCACAAAAAGCAGCGCGGTGAAGTCAAACGCACGCGCTCAAGCAAGGCAGAATTCCAGTAACGGGCGCGGCCGATAAGTGATAAGGGCCGCTCTTCGGGGTATAATGCGCAGCGCTAGCGGAATAGTACGCATCCGTAAACAGAATATTACGGAGAACGTACATGCGCTTCACCCGCACTCCTATTGCCGCTTTGCTGGTACTGCTGTTTGCACCGAGTCATCCGGCCTTCCCCAACCCTGTCGGGGAAAAGCTCATCGCCGGCAGTGCTACGTTTCAGCGTAGCACCAACGCGCTGACAATCCAGCAGACCACGGATCGCGCGATCATCAACTGGCAGGGCTTCTCGATCGGCGCTGCCGAGCTGACCAAGTTTGTTCAGCCCAGCGCTGCCTCCGCGGTGTTGAATCGCGTTATTTCTGGCAATCCATCGAGCCTGCTCGGCCGTCTCGAAGCCAACGGCAAAGTCTTTCTCATCAACCCCAACGGCATCCTCGTCGGCGGCGGTGCGGTGATCAACACCCATGCCTTTATCGGCTCCACGCTGGATGTGTCGAACGCGAAATTCCTCGCCGGCGGGGATCTCAATTTTGTGGGCGACTCGAAAGCAGGTATCCTCAACCTTGGCGCCATCAAGGCGCAGGGCGGCGATGTATTCCTCATTGGTCACAGCGTCACCAACGCCGGGTCGCTGGAAGCGGCCCAGGGCACGGTCGGCCTCGCGGCCGGCAACGACGTGCTGCTGCGGCACGCCGGGGATCAACGGCTGTACGTGCAGGCCAGCGTACCCGGATCATCCGTAACCCCCAGCGGCGCAAGCAACAGCGGCCTTATTGCAGCGGTGCAGGCGGAACTGCACGCTGGCGGCGGCAATGTTTACGCCCTCGCCGTCAACAACAGTGGTTCCATTCAGGCCACCGGCATCATCGAAAAAAACGGCCGCGTCCTGCTCACCAGCACCGGTGGCAACATTGAAAACTCGGGCAGCATAGTCGCGCGCAATGCCAACGGCGACGGCGGCAATATCACGCTCGCCGATGTGCAGCAAGCGAGCGGGCTATCCACGGTGACCAGCACAGGGGTGATCGATGCGTCGGGTGTGGGTAGCGCAGCCCAAGGGGGCACGGTAACTATTTCTGGATACCGTACAAATCTTGACGGTCAGGCGCTGGTGGATGTGAGCGGCGACGCCGGCGGCGGCAGCGCACTCATAGGCGGCGATTACCAAGGGCGTCCTGGCACAGTTGACAATGCGCAATTTGCAACCGTAGGCAAAGACGTGCGCATCCATGCCGATGCCGTCACCCACGGCGATGGCGGCAAAGTGATCGTTTGGGCCGACCAAAACACGGTGTTCAACGGCAGCATCAGCGCACGCGGCGGCGCAACCGGCGGCGACGGCGGCTTGATCGAGACCTCCGGCAAGGTAGGGCTGAGCGTCGGCCAGGGCGCGCGCGCCGACGCCGGTGCTGCCGCGGGCAAAGCGGGCACGTGGCTGCTCGACCCGACCAGTTTCACCGTCACCAATGGGCCTGGAGACACAGCCGGTCCGACCTTCACGCCGACGGCAGATAACAACACCATCAATGGCGCGGACATTACCGCAGCGCTCGAAACCGGCACCGATGTGGTCATCAACACCACTTCCAACTTCGCCGGCGCGGGTAATGTGACCTTCACCAGCACCAGTTTCAACGCTCTCATTGCGCCCCCCACATCGAAAGCAACACTGCGTGTCATCGCGGACAACGACATCACCGTCAGCGCCGCGCTAGGCGGTGCCAGCGCCAACAACCAGTTCGTCGTAGATTTCAAGGCGGGCGGCAACATCACCGTTTCCAAAGGCACCGGCTTTATCGGCGCACGTAATGTGTCGATGACAGCCACCACAGGTTCGATCTTTCTCAACGGCGCCGTACATGCTGTCGGTGAAATCACCGGCGGCAAGCTGACCGGGAACGACGGCAACCTGACGCTGAACGGCATGCAGGGGGTCAGCACAGCCAACCTCAGTGGCTCTGCCAATACGCTGATTGCAAAAGGCCTGCTCACGGTGAACTCCAGCTCAGGCGGGGCGGACTTGCTGGGTAAGACCGAAGCCAGGGAGCTCACCGGTACAGTAAACTCAAACTTTATCCAGAGCAGGGGCAGCACCACTGTCAGTACGAATAGCACGTTTATCAACACGCTCAAAAACATCACATCGGAAGGCGGAAGAATCGACATCGACAATTTCGGCAGCCTCGCGATCGATGGCGCCCTCAAAGCGGAGGGCGCGAAGCAGAACGTGAGTATCCGCACCATCGGTGATATGAACTTCCTGCCCGGTGCGTCGATTGCCACCAGCGATACCGGCACAACCTCCCTCACCACGCTGCTCAACCCTTTCGCGGGAACTCCCCCCGCCGGTAACATATCTAGCACACAGGTCGGCAGCCTGTTAGCGCCTGTGATCAAGGGCGGTGGCGCGCTGGTGCTAAGACCGCTGGGCAGCGCTGGCGTCAGCGCCGCCAACCCGCTCTTCACTGCGGTCAGCCAGCTTGAAGCCGAGCCTTCATTCGGTGGCGTGTTTATTTCCAACACCGGCAGCGCGCTGTCCATCGGCACCAATGCCGCAGGCCGCGATCCCGATGCCGCTGCGCTGGGCGTGCGCGTGAACGTCACCACCACCAGTCCGATCAGCATTGTCAACGAAGGATCGATACTCATTCAATCCCCGACAGGCGAGCGCGTAGTCGGGCCCGGAAGCGTGACCATCCGTGCGCTCGGCGCAAGTTCCGACATTCTGGTTGCCAACGTCAACGCCAACGGCGTGAGCTCACGCAACGGCACAGTCACGCTCGACGCGGGACGTGATGTCAATATCGGTATGTTCGTTCCAGTCAGCGCCGCAGGCAACATCATCGGAGCGACCGGTGTCGATCTGACCGCAGGAAATCAGGTGCGTATCATCAGGGGCTCCAGCGTGATGGCGCAGGGCACCGGCAACGTGAACGTCATCGCGTCAACGATTGACATTGAAGACCTGGGCCCGGTGGCCACCCGCATTCAAACCCAGGGCGGTGCGATCAATCTGACGAGCCGTGCGGGCGGTCAACTCTTTCTCCTCGGCAGCTCTGGCGGCGGGCTCTTCACCAGCAACCTCACTCCCGGCAAGAGTGGCAATATAAACCTGCTTGCGGACCGCATGGTACTCGAGGGCCGCATGGACGCCGGCGACGCAACAGTCGATATCGCGCCGCAAACGTCCAACCGTCCGGTTTCCATCGGCCCCAATACTTTGTTTAGCCCGGATCAGGGGATGCTGGTGATCCCGGACGCAGCGCTCGACCGCGTGACCGCCGGACTGCTGAGCATTGGGCGTAATTCCGGCGACGGCAGCGCCGCGCTTACCGTGAATGAGGCCATTAGCCGCCCGCTGTTCGCAACCTATTCCACGCTAAGACTCCTGAACCGCGGCGACGTCAAAATTGTATCTCCGATTGACATCGGCGTTGGCGACCTCCTTCTCCAGGGTGGTATCCGCAATGTCGAAGGATCAGGCAACATCACCGCGAATACGCTCAACGTTTCCGCTCCTGTCGGTGCGATCAATCTCGGCGGCAACATCACCGCGACGCAGCGGCTCGACGCGACCAGCGCCGGCAATATGACCTTCAGCGGCAACGTCAACAGCAACAATCTGAACTTGACCAGTTCCACCGGGTCGATCTCGCTTACCGGCAATGTCACAGGCGGTACCGTCGGGGGCATCTTAGTGGCGAGCGCGCCCCAAGGCAACATCAGTGTCAATGGCACGGGCAACGACATCTTCGCGATCGCAGGCGTGACGTATAAAGACGAGTTCCGGTTGAGCGATTCCGCGAACGGTTTTTCTGTGTTCGGCGCCGTCACTGCGCTTGGCGCGAACCCCACGGCAGTAATCAGCGCGGCCAACGGCCCGCTCACTCTGGAGATTGATTCCAAGTTTGTCTTCAGCGGCGGCGGTGGACGTTTGGAGCTCTCCTCCACCAGCGCTACCAACCCTGCTACCGGCAAAATCAACATCAGATCGCCTATAAACATCGGCGGCGCCGGCATCGGACTGGTTGCTACCGGCAATATCGAAGGCACGGGCAACATCACCGCGAACACGCTCGACGTGCTTGCCGGTACGCTTGGCCTCAGCGGCGACATCACTGCCACACAGCGGCTCGACGCCACTAGTATCGGCAATATGACCTTAAGCGGCAACGTCAACAGCAACAGACTGACCCTGGCCAGCTCGGGCGGCTCAATCTCGCTTATCGGCAATGTCACCACCGGGATCTTTGCGGCGAACGCTCCCGCCGGAAACGTTTTTGTCGGCGGCCCTAACAACAACATTCTGACGGTCGCGGACGTGACCTACGACAGCGATTTCAAGTTGAATTCTTCCGGACTCGGTCTCATTGTCTCCGGAACCGTGGATGGCGGCCCGGTCTCCTCGGCAACCATCGAGGTGCGTAACGGCGGTCTTGCTTTGGCGCCGGGTTCCAAATTTATCTTCGGCGGTGCGAGTGGCCTGTTGAAGCTCTTTTCCGATACCAGCTTCGAAAACCTAGCGGGCACCAACGCGCTGATACCAGAAAACGGCGCGCGATGGCTGATTTACTCACCCTCACCGGCGGTGACTACGCTTGGTGGCCTCCAGCCTGACGGTCGGGAGCTCTACAGCGTCAACTATCCTTTCGTCCCGCCCAATTCTGGAGACACATTCGGCAGCAGAGCAGTTCATGCCAGTAGCGACCCTTTCGCTGCAATTGCGTCCGGACCCAATCTGAATGCAGCGACCAGTGTTGGTGGATATAACACGTTGAATGTATTAGATGGGGTTCTACCGCCCCCGCTGCCTACTTTAACGGGGTTGGGTCTTCTTAACCCCTTTGAGGCCGTTGCTGCTAGCGCGCATTTAGCTGCAAGGAACGAGCTTGAAGCCCTTATAAATGACGGACCACAGGGAGTCTTTTTTCGCGCGCGGACGGACGGGTCGCTCGATGCGACGATCAACGCAGCTAGCAGGGCTAACGAACTCGGCCTGCCCTACCAGATTCGCGCCGCTGCCGCTAATTCCCGAGACGGCGACTTAATCGTCGCGCGTCCCATAAGCGCGGACGGCAGCCGGATAACGGTAATTATGGACAACGGCGAGGTCTTCAATGTGCCTTTCGGCGGACGTGTAGTGGCCGATGGGAACGGTGGTGTAAAGGTGCTGGGCGAAGAATCTCCTGGATTGGCGGCAACGATTTTGGCTCGAGGCACGGGGTCCGTCGTCATAGCCGGACAGACATCAGACTCGGACATTGGCTACAAGGATAGCGTCAGGCTGGATATATCCGCCGCTATTAACCGCAATGTCGACGCGCAACTGGCAGCGAAGTTCTTGAAGCGCGTGCCACTCCCGAGTGGCGGTATGGTGACGATAAGCACCATCCAGCCGGGCTTAAGGGATCAAAGTGGCATCGGCGGCCGCGTTTCGCAGGCGCAGATCTACGCCATGGCGGACGCATCCGGACTGTCTCCCGATGACGTCTCCGCTATGGTAGCCGCGGGCGGCGGAAACCTGTTGCCGGGCGTCATCGCGGCGATGGTCGCGGCCGGCGGCGGCAACATGACTGGCGATCGGATTGCGCGCATGGTTGCGGCTGGCGGCGGCAATATGGTTGCGGCTGGCGGCGGCAATCTCCTTTCAGCGAACGCGGTTGCCCAGATCCTGACCGCCATGGTCGCGGCCGGGGGTGGAAACATGGTCGCGGCCGGGGGTGGAAACATGGTCGCAGCCGGCGGCGGGAATCTTGCCGCTCAGGCGCAACAATTGGTTGCGGCTGGGGGCATGAACCTCAACGCACAGAGAATTGCCGCGCTCGTGGGCAACGACGGCGCGTCACTCATAGGCAACGATGGCGGCACACTCGTCGGCAACGACGGCGCGTCACTCATAGGCAACGACGGCGGCTCACTCGTCGGCAACGACGGGGCGTCACTCATAGGCAACGACGGCGGGTCACTCATTGGCAACGACGGCGGCACGCTGATCAGTCGCCTCACAGCCGGATTGGTTGCGGCCGGCGGACTGAACCTGATCGGCAACGACGGCGGAACCTTTGCTGCTCGAAGCGGATCGCTGATTGGTCTGGACAGCGCGACACTGCTTGGTCGCGGCGGCAATGTGCTGGGCAGAATCAGCGCTGGCGATCTTGTCAACTCGGGGGCCTTTGGCGGTGGGTTTCGTCCATAGGCAAACTACCAGTAGCGCCTCCCATGGATGGTTCGGTACCGTAATCCGTTTTAGACCGCAATCGCGAAAAATGCACTCAGGGATTCGGTACACGGCTGCAGGCCATGCGACCGGTGTACAATAATAATAAGGGGGCAATTCAATGCATCAATTTCGTAAACACAGAGGGGGTCTGGTGAGACGACTGCCTTTTGTCGCTATGCTCTGCGCCGGCGTCGCCACCGCGCAGGATTTCGAGCGCATCGCACCCAAACCGGTAACCCCTCCGGGTAAGTCCGCTCTGGAAGGGCCGCGTGTAGCGCCACGCGATACGACGGTGCGCTTGAAAGAACTCAAAGGCATTGTTTTCCTCGCCGATCCGCAAAGCGTTAAAAGCGCAGGCGCGGGTGAGGTGTCGGGGCTGGATGTGAGCCGCGTGCCCGAACTTCAGAACGACGCGTTCCGCGCGCGCATGTCCCAGTACCTCGGCAAGCCCGTGAGCTTCGCCTCGGTCGAGGATATGGTGCGCGACGTGGTCGTCTATTTCACCGAGAACGATCGCCCGTTTGTGGTGGTGACCTCGCCCGAGCAGGACATCACCGGCGGCGTGCTGCAACTGGTGGTGGTCTAGGGCCGCGTCGGCGAGGTGCAAATCATCGGCGCAAAAACCTTCGACGAAAGTATCTATCGCAATGCGATAGGCTTGAAGCCCGGTGATCCGATCTCCAAGCGCAAACTCGACGCCGACATCGACTGGCTGAATCGCAACCCTTTTCGCGATACCAGTGTGAGTCTGTTGCCCGGCAAGAGCCTTGGCACTACCGACATCAGGCTGCGCACGCAGGAGCGCCCACCGCTGCGGCTTTACGCGGGGTTCGAAGACACTGGAACAACGGTAACCGACAAACAGCGCGCACTGTTCGGCGTGAACTGGGGCAATGTGTTTGGTCTCGATCATCAGTTCAATTATCAACACAGCGCGAGTCCCGATTTCGACACTTATCGCGCACATTCGGGCACCTATATCGCACCGTTGCCGTGGCGTCATCTGCTCACCGTGTTCGGCGCCTATGCGGAGATTGAGGGTAAATTGCCCGCGCCTTTTGCACTGCAGGGCCGTTCCAGCCAGATCGGTTTGCGCTATGAAATCCCGCTGCAGCGGTTGGGAAGCTATACCCATTCCCTCATAGCCGGACTGGATTACAAGCGCACCAATAACAACCTGGAGTTCGGGCTCACCACCGTCAGCGCGACCGGCGCCGACGTGGTGCAGGGTCTGTTGACCTATCAGGGCAATATCAGCGACGCCTCCGGCATTACCTCGTTTTCTGCGAATATCTTTCACAGCCCCGGCAACTCGTCGAGCAAGAACAAGGATGCCAATTTTATCGGCCTGCGCGCGCTGGCCGAGAGCCGCTACACCTATGGCAATATTCAAGCGCAACGCATTACGCGCCTGCCGCAGGACTTCGCCTGGCACCTTTCCGGCGAGGTGCAGTTCGCCAACGGCAATCTGCTCGGCAGCGAGCAACTGGGTGCGGGTGGTTACGCCAGCGTGCGCGGCTACGACGAGCGCCAGGCCAACGGGGACGAGGGCATACTCATCCGCAACGAGCTGCGCACACCGCAGTACAAACTCGGCGCACCTTTCGGCGGCAAGCAGGCGCAGTTGCAGTTGCTGGCTTTTATCGACTACGGCAACGTGCGTAACAAGCACCTGCTGGTTGGCGAGAGCCGTCACGTGGAACTGGCTTCTAGCGGCCTGGGTGCGCGCTTCGCCATCGATACCAACGTGACCATGCGCTTCGATTATGGCTGGCAACTCAGGGACCTTGGCACCAACACAGGCCCGAAAAGTTCACGCGCGCATTTTTCACTGATGGTGAGTTATTAGGCAGTTGTTTTTGTGGTAAGCATGGCACGCGCCATGCCTGTTGTCGCCCACGAGTACGCCAAAAACGCCTTCAGCCCTTTTCGGCCTCCGCGTAGGCATTGCTGCGAGACACGTCCCTCCCCCTGCACATTCGCGAGGCCTGCACAATATGCTTGGCAAAGACCGTGCGCGTCCTGCTCTACCCACAATTTAACTGTCGGGTATACTTGACGCCGACTACAAGTTGACGGCACCTACCCGGCTGAACTAGACTGAATCGTGCTTATCCGGTTGTCACCCAAACCAACTACCGGTAGTATGTTGAGCATCCGCGCTGACGTGGAGCGACCATGGTTATTGACGTACTTGAGCGAGGCGATCTGCCGTTTCCGCGCTCGCTGCCGGAGTTCCAGCGCCTCTTCCCTG
>CAMATZ010000020.1 GCA_945861275.1 Bordetella parapertussis | reverse complement strand
ACCTGCAAGCCTATCTCAACGAATTCACGTTCCGCTTCAACCGCCGTTTCTATCCATTCAACGCTTTCCGCTCCCTGCTTGGCATTGCTGGCGACGTGACTGCGCCGACCTATGCCGAACTTTATGCAAAAAAATCACGAGCCACTACGGGTAGTAGGCTTGGGCACTAACCGGATAAGCACGCAAGTATTGATGTGTAATTTGCGCATGGGGTCGATCGCGATCACCCCGTGAGGCGGCAGCCGAAGAATCGCGTCCACGTCCTCTGGCTTGAGGTGGATGCTTATGCCGTCGCCGTCGCAAATTTCCGTCCCGCAACTGTCCCGGCTCATCGGCCTCCCCGGCGCGCCGGCGCTCATCGATGTGCGCACCGATGACGAGTTTAAAGCCGACCCTCGTTTTGTCCCTACTGCGCGCGGACGCGACTTTAGAGATTTACAAGACTGGTCGAAGGAGTACGTCGGTCGAGCAGTTGTTGTCTACTGCCAACAGGGATTGACGCTAAGTCAGGGTGCCGCCGCTCAGCTTCGGTATGCTGGTATTCACGCCGAATCGCTCGAAGGTGGTCATGAGGCCTGGTGTAAAAGCGGCGAGCCGCTGCTGCGTTCCAGCAAACTGCCCGCGCGCGATGCGTCGGGCCGCACCGCGTGGGTAACGCGGGCGCGACCCAAGATTGTTCGTATCGCGTGTCCGTGGTTGATCCGCCGATTTATCGATCCGGCGGCGGTCTTTTTGTATGTTGCGCCATCCGAGGTTCAAACCGTTGCAGAGCAATTCAACGCAACGCCGTTCGACATCGATACCGCGTTTTGGCGTGATCGCGAGGACCGGTGCACATTCGACGTCATGCTCGATGAATTCGGACTCGACACAGACGTGCTCTTGAAGCTTGCGCGCATTGTTCGCGGCGCGGATACCGGGCGGCTCGACCTGGCTCCGCAGTGCGCCGGATTGCTTGCGGCGTCTCTCGGTTACTCACGCATGCACCGGGACGATCTTGCCCAACTTGATGCGGCAATGGCGCTCTACGATGCGTTCTATCGCTGGTGCCGCGATGCAAGCGACGAGACGCATAGCTGAAGTAACCAACCGTGCCTTGCGCATAAACCTTACTCTCCGGAAAGCAAACGACATGTTCAACATCGTACCAATGGATCTTGTGATTTTTCTGACCGGCGCGTTCCTCGCAGCGTTTGTCACCGGGCTTGCGGGCTTCGCGTTCGGCATCGTGGCTGCGGCTGCCTGGCTGCATGCGTTGACGCCGGGGCAGGCCGTGGTATTGATAGCCGCCTATGTGTTGATTGTGCAAGGCTATGCGGTGTGGAAACTGCGGCGTGCACTCAATTTCAAACGCCTGCTGCCGTTCATCGTGGGCAGCGCCGTAGGTATACCCGCGGGCATATTTGTTTTGAATTGGGCTACACCGTCGCACCTGCGGATCGCCGTGGGCGTGTTGCTGATTCTATTCAGTCTTTACAACCTCGCCCGCCCGAAGTTGCCTGAGATGAAGCAGGCAGGCGCAGCCCTCGACAGCGGGGTGGGCGTAATGAACGGCATTCTCGGCGGATCAACCGGACTCGGTGGAATCCTGCCGACAATCTGGTGCGGGTTGCGTGGATGGCCGAAGGATGAGCAGCGCGCCGTGTTTCAACCGACCGCGGTTGCCACGTTCTTGATGATTATCGTCTGGCTGGGCGGCGCCGGTGCGATAACCATGGACATACTGCAATTATTCGTCGTCGGCCTGCCAGCGATTGCGGCGGGCACATGGCTCGGCTGGAAGCTGTACGGCAAGCTCGACGAAGCGGCTTTTCGCAAAATCGTCCTTGTCCTGCTGCTCGTTTCAGGCGTGACACTCGTTGCACCCTGAAAGCGACGGCGCTTTCTGTTCATACGCGGCGAAGGAACTACTTCTCGTCTTTCTTTTTGCCGGAGTCGGGGATTACCGCGTCCGCTACTGCACCGACGGCTTTCGCGCCGATCTTGACTACGGTGGCGCCTACTGTGATGGCAGCGTCGCCCACCGCCACTAACGCCGAGCATCCGCCCATCGGTAATGCCAGGCTAGCGAGGGTGGCTGCAACAAAAAGTTTTCGTAGTCTCATGGGTAGTCTTTGTCTTAGTGTAGGAGGTGGGACACTCCGGTGAGTTAAGGGTTCAGTTCGCCTTGATACCGGTCTTGCGCACGACTTCGGCCCATTTTTCGAGGTCAACGCGTATCACCGCTGCCGCCTGCTCCGGCGTATTGGCGATGATTTCTGCGCCTTCGGCTTCGAGCCGCGGGCGCAAATCCGGTGATTGCACTGCGCGCACCATTTCCTGATGCAAGCGAGCGACGATGTCCTTGTTCACGCCGGCAGGCAGCCACATCGCGTGGCCGCCGACATCCTCAAGGCCGGCGACACCGGCTTCCATGAACGTGGGTAAATCGGGCAGCCGCGTCGCGCGTTTGACGCCGCTTACCGCAAGCCCGCGCAGCCGGCCGGACTGCACCACTTGCATACCGGCGATCAGATTGAACAACCCCACCTGTACTTGCCCGGCGATTTGCTCTGTCATGGCAGGGCCCGTGCCCTTGTACGGTATATGCATGATGTCCATGCCCGTGCGCAGCTTCATCAGCTCGAACGCCATCTGCGGACCGGTGCCGGTGCCGCCGGAGCCGTAATTCAATTGCCCGGGCCGCGCTTTCGCCAGCGCCATGAATTCCTTGAACGATTTCACCGGCAGCGCGGGATGCACGCACAGCACATAAGGCGCTGCCGCCAGTATCGACACCGGAAATAAATCCTTGCGCGGATCGTACGGCAGCTTAGCGTAAATATTCGCATTGATGGTGTAAGTAGCCGCCGCAACCAGCAAAATCGTGTAGCCGTCGGGTGGCGATTTGGCCGCGATGTCGGTGCCGATGACGCCGCCGGCGCCGGTGCGGTTGTCCACCACCACGGTTTGTTTCAAGCCCTCGGTCATCTTCGCTGCCATCGAACGCGCGAGGATGTCGCTGGGGCCGCCGGGCGCAAGCGGCACGATCAGCCGGATCGGCTTGCTGGGGTACGAACTTGTCGAAGGAGACTGCGCTTGCGCACCGACGGTGCACGCGATGGCGGCAAGCGCAGAAAATGCAGCGATGGCGAAACGCATGAAGGTCTCCGCAAGTGCAACCACTATCAGAGCACTGTACGCGAACGCCGCCGTTGTGACAACGCGTGGCGATGTTGCCCGCGCGCGGATCATGGGTGTAGACTATTTTGACTAAGCCGACGCAGCTTGTCCGGCGCACCATGCAACAAGATCGGCATTCCTGCATTTGCAATGCGCCTGCCATGAAGGGGGGGTTCTGTGGACAACTTCCGCACTATCGCCGCAGCAACGATGCTCATAGCAGCAACCTTGTCGTCATCGGCCTTGGCGCAGAACTACCCCATCAAGCCGATCAGAATCGTTCAACCAGGGGTTGCGGGGTCGGCGGGGGACATGCGCGCGCGCCAGGTCGCACAGAAACTCAACGAAGCGCTGGGTCAGCCCGTGGTGGTGGACAATCGGCCGGGGGCGAATGGCGCGATCGCGGCCAAGCTGGCTGCGAAGGCGGCGCCGGACGGCTATACGCTGCTCAGTTGCAACATCAACCACGCGCTGAGCGATCTACTCAATCCCGATCCGGCATCGCGCTTGAACCAGGAACTTGTTGCAGTTACGCGTCTCACCTCGGGGCCGCTGATTCTGGCGGTGCACCCGTCGATTCCTGCTGCTTCACTGAAAGACTTCATCGATCTGGCCAAGGCCAAACCCGGCACCTTGGATTACGCCTCTTCGAGCCCCGGCAGTCTCCCTCAACTGCTCGGCGAATGGATCAAGTCGCACGCCGGCATCAACATCAGAGGCATCCCCTACAAGTCAACCTCTGCCGAATTGCCCGATGTTCTCGGCGGTCACATCAACGCCACCTTTAACTACTTCAGTATCATTGGGCCACATATCAACAGCGGCAAACTCAGAGCGCTCGCCGTCGCCAACGCCCAGCGGCTGCCGGTGGCGCCCGCTATCGCCACCATGTCGGAAGCCGGTCTTCCGGGCGTGGAAGCGACCGGATGGAATGGCATCTGCGTGCCTGCCGGCGTGCCGCAGCCGGTAATCAACCTGCTGCACCGGGAGATAGTGAAGGCGCTGAGTGATCGCGTGATCCGGGATCAGATGATCAGTACTGGCGCCGACGTCGGCGGTGAGCGGCCCGATGAATTCACTGCATATATCCGCGCCGAGTTGGCGAAGTGGGGCAAAGTCATCAAGGATGCCGGCATCAGCATTCAATGACGCCACGCGAAGTCCGTCCTGCGCAGCCCATGCGTTCTACTCAGCGCGGATGCCGATAGTCTTGATCAACTTGCCGGTCGTTGCCATCTCGGATTTCATCGCGGCGGTCAATTCCGCCGGTGAACCCGCAATAACCTCTGATCCGGAGTCGAACAGCCGTTGCCTGACATCGGGGCTGGTGAGCGCGCGGACGATCTCCACCTGCAACTGCTCGATGACAGGCGCGGGCGTTCTGGCGGGCGCGAACAGTCCCAATATTGCTTTCGATTCGTAACCGGGCAGACCGGCGGCAGCAGCCGTCGGTAACCCGGGCGCCAGCGCGGAGGGCTGGGGCGAAGTTACCGCCAAGCCGATGATTCGGCCCGCCTTTACGTACGGCGTTGCCGCAGCCGCGTTGGGGAAACTTATCTGCGTTTCGCCGGTAATCAGCGATAGCATGGCGGGACCTTGTCCCTTGTAGGCAATACGCGAGATATTGACGCTGGCCATGGCCTTGAACAATTCTCCCGCCAAGTGAGCCGAAGCGCCCGACTGCCCGGTGGAATAGTTGAGTTCTCCCGGCCGGGCTTTGGCCAAAGCAATCAATTCCTTGACCGACCTTACCGGCAACGAGGGATGCACCACAATGATGTTGGGCGAGGTCACCAGCAATGAAATCGGCGCGTAGTCCCGCAGCGCATCCCACGCCACATGGTTGCGCAAAAACGGCGACAGCCACAAACTCGCGCTGGCGAGCAGCAGGGTGTAACCATCGGCGGGCGCTTTGGCCACCAGCTCCATTGAAATGACGCCGCCCCGATTGTCGACGATCACCTGCTGCCCCAGGCGCTCGGCGATTTTCGGTCCGATGATCCGTGCGGTCAGATCCAGGCTGCCGCCGGTCACGCTGGTGACGATGCGTATCGGCTTGTTCGGATAATTCTGGCCCGACACTACACCTGTGCTGAGCACCAACACACCGGCCGCAAACAGTGTCGCAAGGTGACAGTGCCGCATCACAATGTCTCCTGAGCGTTTACCTGAACGCCGGTTTCGCTTTCAACAAATCGCTGGGATACGCCCTCGCGGATTGCATCAATTTCATGTTGACTATGGCGCGTGCCATTTCCGCGGCAGCAGCAAACGCGCCCATGAGGATGATTTCCTGGTAACCCTTGGCATCAAGCCCATGCCTCACCTCGTCAAGAAACCACTGTTGATGCGGTGAGCCGATAATTCTCAAAGAGATCTCTCCTGTCGCTGGTTGGCGCGTGGGTGCTGCGGCTAGAGTAGCGGTGGCAAACAAAGCGTCTGTTGCGAAAACCGCTTGGCGCTTGCCACAGGTTGATCGCACTAGCGGCGAAATTGAGTGTGGTCACGACCGCCTTGGACACGCCGGCGCGCGTCATCACAGCGATCAAACCGCGCGTAGACGCTCAGGCCAGGCGGCGCACCTTCTCCGCGGACAACATGCCGGCAGCGATCAAGGCGCGGCGAATGCGCTCGATTTCCTCTGGCGTTATTTTCATCAACGGCGGCCGTACCACCGCGCGCGGCAATTTGCCCAACAGCACCAGCGCTTCCTTCATGCGGTTGTGCATGTCGACTTGCGGATCGGTGTAGAACACCTCCGCCGTTGGCGTGACGAGCGCGTGCAGCGCCTGAGCGCGCGCCAGGTCTTTTTCTTTCACCGCGCGGTAAAGGCGCACCTGCAAATCAGCGATCACCGAACCCGACCCGGACAACAATCCGTTACAGCCGAGCACGAGGGAAGACAGCAGCCACGCGCTGTGCGTGGTGAGCACATTCACCACCGGATTCAGGTTCTGCAGCACGCGCACCTCGCGCTCCAGTTGCTGTTGCGTCGCGCTCTTGGTCTTGATCGCGCGCAATGCCGGCACTGCGTCGATGATTTTCAACAGCGTCGGCAGTGGATAACCCTGGCCGCTGGATAGCGCGTATTGAAACGCGATCAGCGGCAGATCAGCGGCATCGGCGATGCGCCTGAAATGTGCGAGCGCCATTTCCGGGCGTTGTCCGCCGGTGAACGGATTGGGCGGAAACACCAGCAGCGCCGATGCGCCGCCGTCAGCCGCCATGCGCGCGATGCGCGCCGCTTCCAGGCTGCCATCGGCATAGACGCCGGCGATGATCGGCATCTTCGCGCCGACTTCGTCCTGGGTGATGGCAAGAATCCTGCGCTGCTCATCGAACGTGCATGACGCCACCTCCGACGCGTGTGCGTTAATGGTTATAGCGCTGATACCCTCAGTCGCGCACACGTCACGCAGATGCGCGCGATAGGACGCCTCGTCGATGGAGAGATCTTCGTTGAATGGCAGCAGGCACGCGGGTATGACGCCGTGCGGGATGTAGTGAGCGTGGCGTGGCATGGGGTTTCTCCTTGAGGATTTAGGCGATGCTAAGCGCTATGCTACTACGGTAAGAGATTTTTCGTGGCTATCGACGGATCAGGTACTGGCGCCTGCCGGCCCCAGTTCCAGGCGCAAGTCGCCTTTGCTGATGGCGACGCGGCCGGCGATGCGGCGCTTCGCCAGCTCTTGCAGCAGCCGCACCAGCGGCTTGTCGAAGAAATATTGAGTGCGCATCGCACCTGCGGCGAGCATGTCGTCGACCTGCGAGCCGGCGTAGAGATGGCGCAGCAGGCGCTCTTCGTCACTGATGTGCGGATACTTTTTGCGCAGCCCGGGCACTGCCGGATCCAGTGGCCGCGGCGTCAGCGCGATGCGCGGCGAGCCGTTATGGATGATGCGATCGAGCACGTCGGGCTGCACCGGCGCGAGCGGCTTGCCGTAGTAGCCCAGCGCATATTTCTTCACCTCGTCCGGAATGGTGCGATAACGCTCGCCCTGCATCACGTTCATCACCGCCTGCGTGCCCACCAGTTGCGAGAAGGGCGTCACCATCGCCGGCCAGCCCAGATCCTTGAATACCTGCGCCGTTTCGACCAGCACCGCGTCGAATTTGTCGAGCAAGCCCGCCTGCTCAAGCTGAAACTTCATGTTGGTCAGCATACCGCCGGGGATCTGGTGCGCGTAGTGGAACTGGTCGTACTCCAGGGGTACGCCGAGCGGCAGGCCTTCGTTCTGCGCGACCCGCCGGAAATGCGTGCCGACCTCGTTGATCAGTGCGTCGTCGATGTTAACCGTGTAGCCCTGGCTGCGAAGATTGCGCGCAATCGTCTGGATCGCCGGCTGGGCGGCGCCGTTGGCGAGCGGGGCGATCGAGGTCTGGATCTGGGTGACGCCAAGGTTCACCGCCTCGAGATACACCAGGGGGGCGAGGCCGGTCATGCAGTGGCTGTGTATCTCCAGCGGTACCTTACCTGCGACCGCGAGCAGTGCAGGCACCAGGGTGCGGACGCGGTCCGGTGTGAGCAGTCCGCCCGGATCCTTGATCATCATGACATCGATGTTGGCGCGTTCGATCAACTCACGCGTCTTGGCAGCGTAGAGTGCGTCGGTGTGGACAGGGCTTTCGCAAAACACGATGGAGCCCACCGATTGCATACCCAGCGCCTTGACCCGGCGCAGCATGCCGGCGATGTTGTCCATATCGCACAGCGCATCGATGGCGCGCACCCGCCGCACGCCATTCTTCGCCAGACACTCGATCCACAGGTCGTTGACATCGTCCGGCTGCACGTCGAAGGAGAGCAGGCTCTTGCTGCGCATCGCGGACTGCAGCGGTGTGCGGGTGACGCGCTCACGCATCAGGCGCAGCCGCTGCCACGGATTCTCCTTGAGGTAACGCACGCAGACGTCGAACTGGATCGCGCTCATCAAATCGATAGCCTCGAACCCGGCGCGATCCATGCGCTCCGCCACCGGCAACATCATCGCGGTGGTCATGCGCGTCGCCCACAGGCTCTGGTGCGCGTCGCGCAGCGTGGTGTCGATTACCTTGATTTCTTGCATGGCAGCCTTCTCAATAACCTCCCCGCCCGGGCGGGGAGCAATACGCTCCCTTCTCCCACCGGGACAAGGGCACACTTGAAGCGTAGCAGAAGGGTTGAGGATGAGGGAGAGATGCCACGTTCATGGTCGCAATTCGCAACGCGCGCGCCGTGGCATCTCCCCCTGTCTTCAGTCCGGTTGGATCAGGATCAGCGCCTGATCCTGCTCCACCAAGGCTTCGTTTGCCACCAAGAACGCCGTGACGGTGCCACTGACCCCGGCGCTGAGCGAGCTGAAGAGCTTCATGACTTCGAACACCCCTACCGTGTCGTCGGGGTTCACGTGGTCACCGATTTGCGCGTAGGGCTTGGCGCCCGGAGAATCGGCGCGATAGAAAGTGCCCATGGTCGGCGCTCTAACCGCAACCTGTCCGGGCGGAATCGCGGCCGGCAGCAGCGCTTTCGTCGCCGGGTCTGCTGCCGGTGCGGGGGCTGCGGCCTCAGGCACAGGAGGCACAGGCGTGCCGGTGGAGACGGCGGGCGCGTTGCCGGGCGTCACGTGCAGCTTGAGCTCGCCGATCTCCAGATGAACCTCCTGGCCATTCATCTGGTCGATGATGCGCAACAGGGTGTCTACATCGGCGTGAGTGAGCTCGGACATCGGTCGTCTTCCTGGTTGATCTCCGCTTGCAGGACTTGCCCGAATCGGAGATGCTTAAGATCATCGCGCAGAATCCGCGCCAAGTCACGCGCTTCGTGCGCAGGCAACGGATGGATTCTACCTGCTCAATTGTTTTTCCTGTACCCGGAGCGTGTAATGAAGCAATGGATAATCGCGCTGTTCATCACTGTGCCGGTAACCGCGAACGCGGCTGCTCCGGTTAAGGATTACCCGCTGCGTCCGGTGCGCATCGTGTCGGGATTTCTGCCGGGCGGCAGTTCCGATTTTCTGGTGCGCGTGCTCGCGCCCAGGCTCAGCGAGCGCCTCGGCCAGAACTTTGTGATCGAGCACCGTCCGGGCGCAGGCGGTGCAATCGGCGCCAACCTGGTGGCCAGGGCAACACCGGATGGCTACACGCTGATATTCATCAGCGGCGCCTTTACCGCGCATGCGGCGTCGGTGAAAACCCCCTACGATGCGCTCAGGGATTTCGACTGGATTACCACCATAGTCACCTATCCCTTTGTGTTGACCGTGCGCAACGACTCACCCGCACGCAGCACGGCGGAGTTGATTGCGCTGGCAAAAAAGAATGCGGGCAAATTGAATTACGGTTCAGTGGGTATCGGCTCGGTGTTTCATCTGGCCGCCGAGTTGTTTAATGTTATGGCCGGCACGGATACGGTACATATCCCGTACAAGGGCAGCACCGAGGCGCTCACCGACATGATCGGCGGACGCATCGATTTCATGTTCATGACGCTCACCGGCGCCTCACCGCACATCCGCTCCAACCGCATACGTGGGATTGCAATTTGCTCCAAAGACCGTTCGCCGCAGATGCCCGAGCTGCCGCCGGTGTCGCAGATTCTGCCGGGTTTTGACGTTACCTCGTTCGCGGGCATGGGCGCCACGGGTGGCTCGCCCAAAGCGGTGATCGTGACATTGAACCGGGAACTGCGCGCTATCATGGCCGGCAACGATGTGATCAAGCAGTTCACCGAGGCCGGTGGCGACATGCGCCCCGGCAGCCCGGAGGAAATGACGCGCCATGTCACCGAGGAAATCGCCAAGTGGCGGCGCGTGGTGAAGGAGCGCAAGATAGAGGTGAAGTAGGGTTTGCCGGTTTGCGGTATGGTTGTGACTCAATCGCGGTTTAGCTACGGGAGGTCAGCATGTCAGCACTACTCAAAGTCTGCGCATTTGCGGTCGTCATCGGAATGGGATCAACCAGCATGGCGCAGCCGTGGCCGTCGCGGTCGATTTCGATCGTGGTGCCGTTCTCGGCGGGCGGGCCTACCGATACACTCGCGCGTTTGATGGGCGAGCCGATGCGCCGGTTTCTCGGGCAGACCGTGGTTGTCGATAATGTCACCGGCGCAGGCGGCAGCATTGGCGTGGCGAAAGTCGTACGCTCACCGCCCGACGGATACACCTTGAGCATCGGGCATTGGGGCACGCATGTGGTGAACGGCGCGTACTACAAACTGAACTACGATCTGCTGACGGATCTGCAACCGGTGGCGATGATCGCAACCAATCCGCAAATGGTCATAACCAAAGTGTCCGTGCCGGCGAAGAATTTGAAAGAGCTGGTGCCCTGGATCAAGGCCAATCAGGGCAAGATCCAGATCGGCACCGGCGGCATAGGCAGCTCATCGCACATAGGCGGACTTTATTTTCTCAACCGTGTCGGCGTAAAAATGGATTTCGTGCCGTATCGCGGCGGTGCGCCGGCAATGCAGGCGCTGCTCGCCGGTGAAATCGATTTGTACATGACGCAGATATCGGGCGGGATTGAACACGTGCGTGCAGGCAAGTTGCGCGCGTACTTGGTGACGGCAAAGAAGCGTCAGGCCGCCGCGCCGGAGATTCCCACGGCCGACGAAGCCGGCATGCCGGGCCTGCATACATCGGTCTGGCACGGCATCTGGGCGCCCAAGGGTACGCCGCGCGACACCAACTTGAAGCTCAACGCCGCCATCGTCGAGGCGCTGACGGACGACATCCTGCGCAAGCGCTTCGCCGATCTTGGTCAGGAAATTCCGCCGCGCAATGAGCAGACGCAGCAGGCGCTGGCCGCGCACCACAAGGCTGAAATCGAGAAATGGTGGCCACTGATGAAAGCGGCGGGCATCAAGGCCGAGTGAAGGAACTGGCATTGCCGTTGTTGTAGCCCGGAAGGAGCGCAGCGTATTCCGGGGCATTGACCCCCGGATTGCGCTACGCTACATCCGGGATACGGGCGGTTCTTGGTGTGCCACCAACGATTAAGGAGATATCAGCATGAAAACACTACTCAAAGCCTGTGCGCTTGCAATCATCTTCGGAATGGGTACAACCAGCATGGCGCAACCGTGGCCTTCGCGGGCGATCACGGTGGTGGTGCCGTTCTCGGCGGGCGGGCCTACCGATACGCTGGCGCGCCTGATGAGCGAACCGATGCGCCGCTATTTGGGCCAGACGGTGGTGGTGGAAAACGTCACCGGCGCGGGCGGCAGCATCGGCACCGGCCGCGTGGTGCGCGCCGCGCCCGACGGTTATACGCTGAGCATCGGGCACTGGGGCACGCATGTGGTTAACGGCGCTTACTACAACCTGACGTTTGATCTGTTGAAGGACTTCGCGCCGGTGGCGATGATCGCGACCAATCCCCAGGTGGTGGTGTCCAAGATCGCGGTGCCCGCGAAGAATTTGAAAGAGCTGATTCCATGGATCAAGGCCAATCAGGACAAGATTCAGTTTGGCACCGGCGGGATCGGCGGCGCATCACACATCGCGGGTATTTATTTCCTCAATCGCGTCGGCGTAAAAATGGAGTTTGTGCCGTATCGCGGCGGCGCGCCGGCGATGCAGGCTTTGCTGTCGGGTGAAATTGATTTGTACATGACGCAGGTATCGAGCGCGGTTGCGCACACGCGCGCGGGTAAACTGCGGGCGTACCTGGTCTCATCCAAGACGCGTCAGGCCGCCGCACCCGAAATCCCCACCACTGACGAGGCGGGCCTGCCGGGCTTGTACACCGCGGTGTGGCACGGCATCTGGGCGCCCAGGGCCGTGCCGCGCGACGTCCTCATGAAGCTCAACGCCGCTATTGTCGACACGCTGGCTGACGCGACAATACGTGCGCGCTTCGCCGATCTCGGTCAGGAAATTCCGCCACGCGCAGAGCAGACGCCACAGGCGCTGGCCGCGCATCACAAGGCAGAGATCGACAAGTGGTGGCCGCTGATGAAGACGGCGGGGATTAAATCGGAGTAAACCCGAAAAACGCAGTGCATCACCGCAGAGGCGCAAAGGCGCAGAGAACCCCCGCAGAGAAAAGCAGTTCTCTGCGTAACCTTTGCGTCTTTGCGGTAAGGCCCTTTGGGTTTGCACTTCGGCAGTTGTAGTTCGTAGCCCGGAAGAAGCGCAGCGTATCCCCTTGGGGGGTATCGCTCCCCGGATTACGCTGCGCTTCATCCGGGCTACGGGCCTGCGCACATTGTAGGTTGGCGGTGAACGTAGTGAACCCCAACGTTCGAGGGTGATAGACCGCTGGTGTTGGGCTTGCCAGCCCAACCTACCATGCTACAAATCCGCTTCGAAAAGCATACCCTTATCGACCACGGAATACGCGGAAGGAGAATTTTTCCGTGTGTTCCTTGGTTAATCGATTCTTATTGAGTCACCGTGCCTGAATGCCAGCTTTTTTCGCCAACTGCATCACTAAGGCCAACTGCTCTGCCACAAATTTATCGAGTTGTTCCGGCGTGGTTGGCACAACTTCCATGCCCAGCCCGCTGAGGCGTTGATGAATATCCGGGTCATTCAGCACGCGCACGACTTCGCGATTAAATTTGTGGATAATGGCGCGCGGCGTTTTCGCGGGCGCGAACAGGCCGCCCCACGAATCCCAGCGAAATCCGGGATAGCCCGATTCCGCAATAGTCGGCAGATCCGGATGCACGCTGAGGCGCTTGGGCGATGACACCCCCAGTCCGCGCAGACGTCCGTCGCGCACCAGACCGAGGGATGAGCCCAGGGGCGCCATGGTGAACTGCACGCGTCCGCCGATGGTGTCGTTCAACGCTTCGGGCACGCCTTTGTAGGGTACGTGCAAGGCGTCAATTTGCGTCGCCTGCTTGAACACCTCGCCCGCGAAATGCATGCCGCTGCCGGTGCCGGCTGAAGCAAAATTAAGCTGTCCCGGTTTGGATTTCGCCATTGCCACCAGTTCCTGCACGCTTTTCACGCCGAGTGATGGCGCCGCCACCAGTACATACGAAGCGCTGTACGTCATGGTGATGCCGGCGATGTCCCGCAACGAATCGTACGGTAACCTGGCGTAGATGGCCGGCGCAATGGCATGCGAGGAAGAGGCCGTCAGCAGCGTATGGCCGTCAGGCTGCGCGTCCGCCACGATTTTTGTGCCGACCGTGCCGCCAGCGCCGGGGCGATTATCGACCACCAACTGCTGGCCCAGCGCTTCGCCGAGCCTGGGCACGATCAGGCGCATCACGATGTCGGGCTGACCACCGGGGGTGAAGCCAATCACCACGCGGATCGGGCGCGACGGATAGCCGCGCGCGGCATCATCCGCGCGTTGCGCCTGCGCGCCATGGCATACGCCGGCAAACACGAGCATGCAGGCGAGGTGAACATGAGCTCGTATCGGTATGCGCTTCGACATTGGTTAGGAGAATCCTGTAGCGATAATACGGAAGTTACGATGAATTCTAGCAGATGCGCATGGCAAGTCCGGTGCGCAGTGCGGTGATGTAACTATTTGTTTTTATTAAATATTTTTGTTTCTCTTCAAGTGACGAAGCATGCTTTTTTTGTGGCAGCCCGGCGTTGCCAAAGCACTGGCGTCACCCGTGACAAGCGCAATTGGTATCCCGGGCTTTTACGGCAATATGCCCCGATGCATTTCAGTCGCATGGCCGGAGTAGACCTGATACGCTGTGCATCATTCTGACAAAAAATCCGCGCCACGTAGCGTGCGCCGGAACGATCAACTTACTGTGAGGCCCACCATGTCCAACAACATTCCCGATCTCGGTTACACGCCCGTCGCCGATATTTTTAAACTGCCCGCCGGTATCAACTTCGGTCCGTGTTCGGGTGTGGCGGTTAACGCCCAAAACAACATCCTCGTATTCAATCGCGGCGAACACGCGCTGATGGAGTTCGACAACGACGGCAATTATCTGCGCACCATGGGGCGCGGCATCTTCACCAATCCCCATGGCCTACGCATCGACCGCGAAGGCAACATCTGGGCCACTGATACCGGCGCGCATATCGTAGTCAAGATGACCGCCGACGGACGCATACTCATGGTGTGGGGCGTGAAGGGGCGCGCCGGCGAGTGGCATCAGGCCGGACATCTTAAATGCTTTGACGAGCCCAACGACCTCGCGTTCGGGCCCAAGGGCGAGGTCTACATCACCCAAGGGCACGGCAAAGGCGAATCGCTGGTACACAAATTCACCGCCGACGGCGCGCACATCAAAACCTGGGGTGGCACCGGCAAAGAGCCAGGCAAATTCAACCAGCCGCACTCCATCGTGATCAACGGCAAAGGCCTGCTCTACATCGCCGATCGCTCCAACCAGCGCATACAGGTGTTCGATGGCGAAGGTAACTACGTGCGCGAAACCAGCCACCCTGGCACGCCATGCGGCCTGTGCATGTGCAGCGATAACACGCACATCATGATGGCGCACGGCCACGCCGGCAAGATCATGAAGCTCGACGAAAACTGCAAGGTGCTCGGCATCACCGGCGGGCAAGGCAAGGGGCCGAATCAGTATGGCGAAGCGCATTTGCTCGCGCTCGACAGCAAGGAAAACATCTACATCGCCGACCCGCTGAACTGGCGGGTGCAGAAGCTGGCGAAGAATTAGTAGCTGGCTGTTCCCGCTTATTGCAGTTGCCGCAATCCTGCTGTGGTAAATTGGGTAGCGTTTTCCGGGCGTGCGAAATATTTCAGCAATTCCCGCGCCGCGATCTGATTTTTTGATGCAGAAAAAATCGCTGCTTTCGAATCAAAGTTGCACTGAATTTCTTCCGGGATCGGCCCCACCACGTCGAGCCCCTGCACCGCCAGCAATTCACAGATTTGCTGAAACGCCATTTGCGCTTCGCCGGCGGTTACCACCACGCCGATGTAACCACCGGGGCGCGTCACGGTTTTGGGTTTGACTTGCTCTGCGATACCGAGGCGCTCGATCAGTCCCGGAAAATAAGCGCCACTGGGACCATGCACGGTGTGCGCTATCGACTTGGCGTTGAGCAAGGTGCGCTTGAACGCTTCAACGGTGCTGATGTCGGGCTTGGGCGCGCCTTTCAGTACCGCCATGCCGATACTGGAGCGCGCGAAAGGCTGGCTGCTTTCCCTTGCCACTACGCCCAGCGTGACCAGTTCATCGATGGACGTGCCCAGCAGCACTGCCACATCGCCGCCCTCGCCGGCCTTGATGCGCGCCAGCGAATTTTTTGCGGTGTCGAGTATCAGCGTAACGTTGTGGCCAGTAGCGCGCTCGAATTCAGGAATGAGTAAATCCAGCACGGAGCGCGTGCTGTTGGACGTGCGCAGGGTAATGTTTGCGGCTGAAGTCGTGTTCATGATTTTTTTGCGTTTCTATTGAACTACTTTGCGTCTTTGCGGTGAGCGTTTGATTTGGCGTTTGGTCACAACAACGCCTTGACCGCCTTCATACGCTGCACAGAATCCCCTGCGATATGCGTCCAGATAATCGCATCACGCACGAGTTTCTCCGCACCCGCGCTGATGGCGCCTTTCGCCGCGCCCCGATGGATATCGAGATTGAGATAACACACGCGCTGCAGCGAGTCGGTGGAGAAGTTCATCAGCAACATATTGTGCCTACGTGAGATGTCGGCGGTGCAATCGCTCTCGGTGGCGATGCGCATCACGAATGCGCGCAGCGCCTCGGTAAACATATGCATTTCCGACAGCTTCAACTGAAACAACTGGTGTTGATTGAGCCGTTTGCCGCTTTGCCGGTGGTTGCGGCCATGCAGGGTAGCCATTTCGATGGCGGCGTCACACATGCCCAGCGCGTTGGCGGAGTATTCCAGATCGCCGAATTTGCTGTTTTTGCCGCCGTGATTTTTGTGCGCGCCGTTAATCGCGCCCAGGCGGTTGCTGTCAGGCACGCGCACGTCCTCGAAAAAGAGTTCCGCGTTCTGATAAAAGCGCCAGCCATGTTTGTTGAACACCTTGCCGACTCTGAGCCCCGGCGTATCGTGCGGCACGGCGAAGATGGTGGTGCCATCGTGCACCGGTACGTTGGGATCGGTGCGCGTAAAGGCGAAAATCAGTTTGCCGATGTTCGCGTTGGCGATATAACACTTGGCGCCGTTTAACACCCAGGTATCGCCGTCGAGTGTTGCGCGCAATTGCAGGCCGGACTTTGGATCGTCCGCCGGCGGCAACCGATTGTCCGAACCGGCATTGGGCTCGGTGATGCCGCCACCGAGCACGAAAGTGTCGTCACTGACAAACGCATCGAAGATACGCTTCTTCTGCTCCGCGTTGCCGTTATCGACTAGCAGATGGCTCCACTTCCAGCTTTGACTGAAAGTTTTGGCGATGGCGCTGTCGGCTTTCGCCATTTCCGCGATCATCAAGGCTTGGGTGGTGAAGTCGACGCCATGCCCGCCGTATTCAGCGGGCACAGCAGCCGTGCGTATGCCCAGCTTTGAGCCCTTTTTGATGATGCTCCAGTCGAATGTATCGGCTGGATCGGCAATCTGGTCGCGTGCGAGCGATAGCGGGCGAATTTCTGCTTCGGCGAATTGGCGCGCTTTCAGTTGCCAGGCGCGCTGGGTGTTGGTAAGCAAGTGGTCCATAGTCGTTGTCTGGAATGAATAGTATTGAAACTACTTTAGCCACAGAGGACACAGAGAACAACAGAGTAACCCTACCACCCCGTCATTCTGGCGTACGCCAGAATCCAGTACGTAATCCCGTCCGCAGGATCTTGATTCGAGATGCGTCGCACGAGTATGCCCCCCAACCTACCTTCCCCCAGGGGAAGGGGATACCGGCTTTCGCCGGAATGACGTAGTTGTAGGGTTATTCTGTGCCCTCTGTGTCTAACAGATTTTTGCCGCGCAAAGCGTAACACGGGACGATCCGCCGCCGCGCATGCTACGATCGCCGCCGGTATTCACTGGAGAAATCCCATGGTACAACTCGAACTGCACGATCCGTTCGGCGCGATTGAAATCACGCAGCCGCACGCGCCACGCCTGGACGCCATCGCCGGCAAGAAAATCGGCATCGTCACCAACGAACAATGGCAGGCGTATCGCACGCTGCCGCTGATTAAATCCTTGTTTGAAAAAGATTTTCCGGGCGTTGAAATTCTGCCCATCGATGCTTACCCGCAGGGCAATGCGCTGATCGGTGAAGAAGAAACCGCGCGACTGGTGAAGAACAGCGGCGTAGACGCCGTCATCATCGGCAATGCGGCCTGAGGCTCCTGCGCCACAGCCTGCGGCCGTGCAGCCGCTAGAATCGAAGCCATGGGGATCCCCACCGTTACCCTGACGCGGGCGGATTTCAAGGGTGTGATGACCAACGCGATCTCGGGCCTCGGGCTTGCGCCCGATGCGGCGATGATCACCTTTCCGATCGATATGTTTTTGCCGGGCAGCGACATCTCTGCGCTGACCACGCGCAAGCAGGAGTTCTACGACGGCCTTACGCGCTGGCAATCGGTGTATGCAAAGGCCGCGCCGGGTGTAGTGCCGATGCTCAAGGTCGAAGGCGATACCTACGAAGAGGCGCTCGACAAAGCCAACCATCTGGCGATCACCAATCTGTGGGGCGACGGCCTGCCGCTGTGGCCCGCGACGCAAACGCGCGTGGATCGCGTATTGCGTGGAACGCCGTTGCCGCGCGACCATGTAATCGGCAAGTTTCCGCCGCGCGGCGGCATCACCACCGTTGAAACCTGTGCGATTGCACTGACGATGGCGGGCGGCAGGCCGGAATATCTGCCGGTGTTGATTGCCGCGGTCGAAGCGTTTTTGCATCCCGAAAGCAAGGCCGAGCAATTGCAAGCCGCCTCCGGCAGCGCGTACCCGGTGGTGATCGTCAACGGGCCGATTGCCAAACAAATACGTTTGAACTCCGGCTTCGGTTGTCTCGGCCCCGATCCGCAGCGCCCGGCCGGCGCCAGCATAGGACGCGCGCTGCGCCTGATCCAGCAGAATGTCGGCGGCGCGCTGCCGGGTATCGGCGCTATGGCCAACTACGGCGGCATGCGTTACACCAACGCCGTGTTCGCGGAAGATGAAGACAATCTACCCGCCGACTGGCCCACGCACGGGATGGAACGCCACGGCTTTGCGCGCGAGATGAATTCGGTGTCGCTGATGTTCTCGAACGGCGCCACCAACGTGCGGCGGCGCGGCGCGAAAAAAGAAACGCCCGAAGAAGACACCGATCAGGGTATGCACCGCATGGCTGATTTCATGCGCACACCGAACTACACCAATCTTTCCGGTTACGAAAAAGGCACGCCGGGCGCGATCCTGATTCCGGGCGTGGTGGCAAACACCATGGCGCGCCTGGGCTGGAACAAGAAAAAAATGCGCGAGTTTTTCTATGAGCATTCGCGCATCCCGCAAGCTGACTTAAAGCGCAACGGCGGCCCGGCGTGGATAGAAATCGATGCCAACCCGTTGACACGCGACAGTCTCAAACAAGACCCGTGGCCGATTACTTCCAAGCCCGACAACTTTGTGATCATCATTGCCGGTGGCGGACATCCGACCAACAGCTTCTGGCTGCAAGGCTACAGCCCGCGCGTGATCGGCAAGGAAATTCGCGTGCCGGAAACGTTTGAGCAATTGCTGGTGGAGGCCGATCGCGATTTGGGTTGCGGCGACGAGGTGTGCCGCATTTGATGGTGGCGCGTGCTTGTCATGGCAGTGTTTCACGAATAACGGATGCGCCGCAACCAATTGTTTTTATTAATATTTTTCAAAAAGCAGCAAGTTGGCGGCAAAACACACCCTCCATCCGTCATTCTGGCGAAGCATGCCCCGGACTACGATCCGGGGCATGCTCCGCCAGAATGACGAAGTGGTAGGGCTTCTTCTGTGCTCTGTGGCTAATTGCCTTTTATGGGTTCGCTGAAAATGTTACGGCTCCACATCCAGAATGGCCTGATGTTGGCAGGCTTCACGTTTTGCGCGTCCATCAGCCTCGCGCAACAGTACCCCAGCAAACCCATCCGCGTGATCGTGCCCTTCGGTCCCGGCGGCCCCAGCGATTTTCTGGTGCGCACCATCGGTCAAAAACTGACCGAAGCCTGGGGGCAGCAGTTGATTGTGGATCATCGCGCGGGTGCGAATGGCGTGGTCGGCGCGGAACTCACGGCGCGCGCCGTGCCCGATGGCTACACGCTGGGCATGGCGACCAACGGCACCCACGGCATCAACGCCAGCCTGTTTGCCAAACTGCCGTACGACACGGTGAAAGATTTCGCGCCGGTGACGCGCTTTGGCTTCGCGCCCTTTTTGCTGATTGCGCACCCTTCGCTGCCGGCGCGCGGCGTCAAAGAACTCATCGCGCTGGCGCGCACGCGGCCCGGCGAAATCACCTGGTCGTTTGGCGGCAGCCCGTCGCAACTGGCGGCGGAACTGTTCAAAAGAACGGCCGGTATCGATGTGATCGTGGTGCCCTACAAAGGCAACGCCCCCGCTGTCACCGCGGTGATCAGCGGCGAAGTATCGTTGTCGTTCGGCAACGTGGCGCAGTCTGCGCCGCAGGTGAAAGCGGGCCGCTTGCGTGCACTCGCCGTGGCCAGCTTGCAGCGGTCGGCGGTGATGCCGGAAGTGCCCACGGTGGCCGCATCAGGGCTGCCCGGCTTTGAAGGCGGTGCGTGGTACGGCATGCTGGCACCCGCCGCAACGCCGCGCGCCATCATTGAGCGCTTGCACGGTGAGCTGCTGAGAATTTTGAAAACGCCCGAGGTGCAGCAGCGCTTGCGCGGCGAAGCGTATGACGTAATCGCCGATACGCCGGATCAGTTTGCCGCTGCGATCCGCGCCGAAATCGCGAAGTGGGCGCCTATTGTGAAACAGGCGGGCTTGCGCGGGGAGTAGAACTTCAACATCGCTTTTGCAACCGGCCGCCACAATCATTTAGCCATAATTCACGGCCCCCATCACCGAGACTACTATGAAAATCTGCCACTACAATGCGGCAGCAATCTGCAACGGCAAAGCGGATTGTGACTCGCTAATCGGTCATGGTGATTCCCGCATCCTTGATCACCTTGGCCCATTTGTCGATGTCCGACTTGATGATCGCGGCTACCTCGTCGGATCCTTTGCCGGTGGTATCCAGACCGAGTTGTGCGAAACGGGCGCGCAGTTCGGGATTCGCAATCACCTTCATTGATTCCTGATGCACTTTGGCGAGGATGCCCGCCGGCGCGCCCGCCGGCGCCAGCAGCGCAAACCACGACACCGCTTCGAAACCCGGAAATCCGGATTCCGCGATGGTCGGCAGTTCGGGCATGTTCGGCGAGCGCTTGAGCGAGGTCACCGCGAGCCCGCGCAACCTGCCGTCTCGCACCACCGGCAGGATGGCGCCGGCGTTCTGCAAGGTCATCGCCACGCGGCCGCCGATCACGTCGGTGAAGATTGCGCCCTTATACGGGATATGCGTCATATCTAATCCTGCCAGAGTCTTCAGCAGTTCGCCCGCGATGTGTTGCGGCGTACCGGCGCCCGGCGAGGCGTAGGAGAGCTTTCTGGAGGGATCCTTAGCGTACTTGATGAATTCCTGAAGCGTCTTCACCGGCAGGTCATTGTTGACGGCGAGGATGCTCGGCATGGTAAGCAGCATCGAAACCGGTATCAGGTCGCGCACCACATCGTAGAGCGGTTTGCTTTGCAGCGTCGGCAGGATGGTCAGTGCGCCATTGCCCGAGTACATCAGCGTGTAACCGTCCGGCGGCGACTTCACGACCCGCGCGACCCCGACCGCGCCACCGACGCCGGGAACGTTTTCCACCGTGACCGGCACTCCCCAGGCCTCGGTGAATTTTTGCGCAAAAATGCGCGCGGTGACATCGGTCGCGCTGCCGGGTGTAAACCCGACCACCAGGCGCACCGGTTTGGCGGGATAACCGGCTGCCGCGCTATCGGTCTGCGCGCGGACGGTGAACGGCGACAGCGCAAGCATCGCGCCGATTATTATGCAACCGCTGGTAGTTGGCTTCGTCTTTAGCATAAAACTCTCCCTAAAATCGTCGGCTATTGGAATTTCAAATTACTTTTTCACCCAACCTGGCCGGTGTCGAAAATCTTGCACACGGGCTGCAACAGCTTCGCGTATGCGGCATCCCACCGTCCCGTCCGTGACTGGTCCACCTGCTGATTCCACCTGCAGCTGCGTGGTGATCAGTCGATCTTCACGCCCGCTTCACGTACCACCTTCGCCCATTTGCCGACATCCGCTTTTAAAAACGCGGCAAACTGTTCGGGCGTGTTGTGCAGCGGCGCCGCCCCGAGTGCCGCCCAGCGCTCCCTGATGTCTTGCAGCTGTACGATTTTGCTGATTTCCGCATGCAGCCGCGAAATCACCGCCGCCGGCGTGCCCGCAGGCGCCAGCACGCCGTACCACACCGAAACCTCGTAGCCCGGCAAACCCGATTCGCTGATCGGCGGCAGTTCGAGCGCTGCCGCCATACGCGCAGCGCCGGTGGTGCCGAGTGCACGCAGCTTGCCGGCCCTGACCTGCGGCAGCGCAATCGGCGCACCGGGAAACATGATCGAAATCTGGCCGCCGAGCAGATCGCTGAAGGCGTTGGTCACGCCTTTGTACGGCACATGCACCAGCTTCACGCGCGCGAGGCTGTTGAACATTTCACCGGCGAGATGCAGTGCACTGCCATTGCCGGCGGAACCATAATTGAGTTGCCCGGGCTTCGATTTCGCCAGCGCGATCAGGTCTTTCGCCGACTTGACCGGCAATGAGGGATGAACCACCAACAGCAGCGGCGTCAGGCCGATCAGCGTGATCGGCGCGAAATCGCGGATCGGGTCATAAGGCAGCGCCGGATACAAACTCGGATTGGTGGTCAGCGGATTGGCGGTGGAGAGCAGAGTGTAGCCGTCGGCGGGCGCCTTGGCGGCAGCCTCACTACCCACATTGGTGTTCGCGCCGGGACGATTGTCGATCACCACCGGCTGGCCGGTTAGTTCGGCGAGCTTCTGGCCCATCGCGCGCGTCAACACGTCTCCCGGCCCGCCGGCGGCAAGCGGTACGATGATGCGTATGGGTTTTGCGGGGTAGGTTTGGGCTGCGGCGGATTGCGCTAAAGCGCTCAGCGCGACTAGCAGCGCGCCTGCAAAGGTGTTGTTCATAATCAATCCGCCCGCGCGCCCGAAGCTTTCACAATCGGCGCCCAGCGTTTGGTCTCGGCGGCGAAAAATGCGCTGAACTGTTCGGGCGTGCCGCCGATAGGCTGTGCGCTCATGTTGTGCAGCCGCTCCTTCATTTCCAGCGACGACAAGCCCGCGACGATTTCGCGATTGAGTTGATTGACGATGTCTTTGGGCATCGCTGCGGGACCCATCACACCCCACCACACCGAGACCACGAAATCCCTGAATCCCGCTTCGACAAAAGTCGGCACCTCGGGCAGCGACGGCGAGCGCGCAGTGCCCGCCACCGCGAGTGCTTTGACTTTGCCGCCCTGAATGTGCGGCAACGCGAACACCTGATTGACGAACATCAGCGCGATATGCCCGCCGATGACATCGGTCAGCACCTGCGCGCCGCCTTTGTACGGGACATGCAGCATGTCAACGCCCGCGAACGACTTGAACATTTCGCCCGCGAGATGTTCGGTGCTGCCGCTGCCACCCGAACCATAGGTGAGCGCGCCCGGCTTGGCTTTTGCCAGCGCCACCAGTTGTTTTACGTTTGCCACGGGCAGCGAGCGATTGGCGAGCAGCACCGAGGGCACCGACGCGATCAACGCCACCGCCACCAAGTCGCGCATCGGCTCGTACGGCATCTTCGCATAGAGGCTGGGATTGATGGTGTTTGCGGGTGACGCCATCAGCAAGGTGTAACCGTCGGGCGCCGCTTTGGCAACCGCATCGGAGCCAACATTACCGCCGGCACCGGTGCGATTATCGACGACGATCTGCTGGCCCACGCGCCTGGCGAGTTCCTGCGCGGTGGCGCGCGCGATGATGTCCACCCCACCGCCGGGCGCATACGGCACCACCATGCGTATCGATTTTGCTGGATAGGATTGCGCCGTCACGCCAGTAGCAAACATTGTCGCTACGATAGAACTTAACGTCAAAAACTTTTTTAGCCACAGATGAACACAGATGAACACAGATACCCCCGAATTAAGGACAGAGAAATTGCATTATGATTCCACGCAGAGACTAAACGACGTAACTGTCTGTTTTTAAACGTGTTTTTAATCTGTGTTCATCTGTGTAAATCTGTGGCAAAAAGCCCTTCGCCGTTACAGCTTGCCGTCGTGCGTGCACACCGATATCCGCGCGGGTTTGGCCGAACGATTGCTCCACGCATGGTTAGCGCCGCGCAGCACGGCGATTTCACCGGCCTTCATGGCGACTTCCTGGGTGTCGAGCACCAGCGTGATGTGGCCTTCGAGCACACAACAAAAATCCACGGTGCGGGTTTTTTGCATATAGGGATGCGGCGCGGTTGCGGAATAAGTCGAGGCACCGGGTGAACCCATGGCTTTGAAAAAGGCCGCGACTTCGGCGGCGCCGACTTTGCTTTTCCAAGTGGCATCGGGTGGAAAATCAATCACCCGGCACACACTGCCGCGCAGCGGCGGCTCGATGGTGTGCGGCAGCTGCAGCGTTTCGTACACCATTTTTGCCGGGTGCCCAGCGGCCACCCACAGGCGGTGCGCGGCATAACCGGGGCGTGCCGGATCAAGCCGCACATCGGGCGCGGCGGTGTCGCCGACCAGCTCGCCACGGCCTTCGGTGCGGTCGATGGTGACGATGCGCCGCGCGGGCTTCACGCCGGGCGGCAGCGTAGGCGCGGACAACGGCTTGTCGTTGCCGTGCGCGAGTCCTTTACCGTCTGCACCGAAATCGGCCCAGATCATGTCGAAGGCCATTTGCGCGCCGAGTGGAAAACACCATTGATGCCACGCGCCAACCTGCACCACGATGTCGCCGACCTTCATCGGCAGGCGGCAGTCATCGAGCACCAGATCGCGTTCGTTGTGGATCACGATGCCGTAATCCAGTGTTTGTGTTTTATGCATGGCTGATTCATAGAGCGAATTGCCGCCGCGATCCCACAGTCCGTTGCCGGGTTCGCGCGGTTTGGGCGCATGCGGCGCAATCACATCGGGGTCTTTTGTACGCACGTAATCCGCGGGCCTGGCGCGCGCCTGCACCACGCGAAAGTGTCCGCCACCGGGCGGGCCGGAAAAGATGTATCCAAGATTGCCGTCATCGCTCGCGCCATTGATCGGCAGCGGTGTTTCGTGCCACACCCAGATATCGGTGTGGCCGCGCCCGGAGCCGAGCGAGGCCTCATGCGTGTTGGGCGCAGGGCCGTCCCACATGACTTTCGAACGGCCTTGCGCGTCATTGCCGGTAACCACGCGGCGGATGGGCGTCAGATTCGACATGGTGATGCGCTCCTGTGAGTGGGTGGGTTTCGTGGCTGGAGGGATGCACAATTATGGCACGGCGGATTCATCCCGGGATCATTCGATGCGGATGTGATATTGTATTTTCATTTCTTAATGGCATCACGTGGAGAAGTCATGGTGAAGTTTCCGTTTACGATACTCGGCATAGCACTGCTGGCGGCAGCCGGCAACGCGCAGGCACAGAACTACCCGGCGAAACCCTTGCGCATCGTGGTGCCCTTTGCCGCCGGCAGCGGTGCCGATGCCAATCCGCGTTTTTACGGCGAACTGGTGTCGAAACTCTGGGGGCAAAGTGTCGTGGTCGATAACCGGCCCGGCGGCAGCGGCGTCATCGCGGTGCAGGCGGTCAAAAGCGCGGCGGCGGACGGCTATACCCTGTTGACGGGCACCACGTCAACCATAGGCGTTAATCCGGTGGTGATGAAAGATCTGTCCTATGACCCGGCGAAGGAGTTTCGCCCGGTGATCCTGTTTGGATTGTCGCCGACCGCGTTTGTGGTAGGGGGAAATTCTCCAAGCAAAACCCTTAAGGAGTTTGCCGCCGCAACCAAAAAAACGGGCGTCCCTTTGGCCGTGGGCAACTACTCGGCCGGGTACGAATTGTTGAGCATATGGCTGGGCATGGTGAACGGGTTTGCCATCACGCCCGTGCCGTACAAGGGCAGTTCTCAGGTGATGACCGATGTGATCGGCGGTCAAATCGCATCGGGCATGATCGATTCCGGCGGCGCGGCACCGTTGATCAAGGAAGGCCGCATGCGCGCGCTTGCCCTCACCGCCGATACACGCCATCCACTGTTACCGGACGTGCCGACCATGAAGGAAAGCGGCTTTCCTGAATTCGTCAGCTACTCGTGGAGCTCGATCTTTGTGCGCAGCGAAACACCCGACGCCATCGTCAACAAGCTGTACGACGGTTTCAAGGTGGCCATGGCAAGCCCGGAAGGACGGGCTTATCAGGCGTCACGCACCAGTATTATCGTGAGCTACACGCCACAGGAAATACGCGCGTTCGTGGCCGCGGATTCAGAGCGTTACCGCAAGATTGCGCAGGCGGCGGGCATCAAGCCGCGCTAGAACACAGGATCATTCGATGCGGATGCCCGCCGCCTTCACCACATTCGCAAAGCGCACCAGCTCCGTTTTCACCAGCGCTGCGAAAGCCTCGGGCGTGGGCATGCGCGTATCGTCCGCGCCGAGGTGATCCATGTGCGCTTTGACGTCCGGCAAATCCTGCGCGCGGTTTAATTCGGCGTGAAGCGCGCGCACGATCGCAGGCGGTGTGCCCGCCGGCGCGAACACGCCGTACCAGCTCGACATCACGTAACCGGGCACGCCGGCTTCGGTCACAGTCGGCAGATCGGGTAGGGAACTTAAGCGCCGGGGCGCCGCTGCCGCCAGTGCGCGCAATTTGCCTGATTTGACAAACGGCATCACCGCGGCAGTGGTATCGAAGCTGACCTTGACTTGCCCCGCGATCAGGTCTTGCACCGACAGGCCCGCGCCCTTGTAAGGCACATGGGTGAAGTTGGTGCCGGTGGTGTGCTTGAACACCTCGCCCGCGATATGCGACATGCTGCCGTGACCGGATGAGGGCGTGGTCCACTGGCCGGGGCTGGCCTTCGCCAGCGCAATCAGTTCCTTGATGCTGCGCGCCGGCACCGATGGATGCACCGACACCAGATGCGGCACCGAGCCCGCCAGTGTCACCGGCGTGAAATCCCGCTGCGGATCAAACGGCAGCTTGGCGTAGAGCGCGGGCGCTATGGTGTTGGTGCTCGCATGTCCCATCAGCAGCGTGTAGCCGTCGGGCGTGGCACGCGCCACCACGCCGGCGGCGATGGTGCCGGTGGCGCCGGTGCGATTATCGATGACGATCTGTTGATGCCACGCGGCCGTGAGTTTAGGTGCGAGGATGCGCGCAACGATATCGGTGCCGCCGCCGGGCGGGAAACCTACCAGCAGGCGTATCGGTTTGGTTGGATACTGCTGGGCAGCGCATGCGGATGCCAGCAGCAGCAGAATGCCGGTAGTCAAAAGCGAAAGGTTTTGGCGCAGACGGGACATTTAAAAACACCCTCCTTCAGGCGCGGCGGCGTGCAGTGCGTGTCATAATCATTCGAGCCCGTGTAGGGCGCAATCCCATTGCGCCGAATGCTAATTGCAAAGTAGCCATGCGGCGCAATGGGATTGCGCCCTACGTGCTGTAAAGTTATTTGAGGGACAATACACTAGGCGTGCGGTCGATCTTAGCAGGCATTTGTTCCCGCTATTCCATCCGCGCAAACGCATCGGCATGAAAAGGAAAGGCAATGAAAAAAGACGCGCTTTACAAAAAAGGCATGAAAACGCGGCGCGAGGTTCTGGGCGCAGGACGCGAAGCCGCCATCGTGCGTGAAGAGGATGATTTTTCGCGGCCCCTACGGATATTCACCACGCGTTATGTGTGGGGCGAATTCTGGTCGGGCAAAGGGTTGCCGCGCAAGACGCGCAGCCTCATCAACGTGGCGCTGCTCACCGCGCTCAAATGCCGCGAAGAATTAAAAACGCACGTCCGCGCGGCGCGCAACAACGGCTGCACCAAAGCCGAGATTCGCGATGTTTTGCTGCAGTGCGCGGTGTACGCCGGCGTGCCGGTAATGCGCGATGCGGTGCGCGTGGCACAGGAGGTGTTCGCGGAAGAAGGCAAACGTGCCAGGCGCTAAGCTCATGCGCAACGCTCGCATCGTAGCCGTAGCCCGCGCGCATACGTTAGCGGCGGTGTTGATGCTGGTTGCCGCCGCGACCCACGCACAGGGGTGGAAACCCGAGCGCCCGCTTGAAATCATCATCGGCACCACCGCCGGCGGCGCGCTGGATCGCACCGGGCGCACGCTCGCGCGGGTCATGCAGGAGCAGAAGCTCGCCGGCCAGCCCGCCGCGGTTCTCAACAAACCCGGCGGCAGCAGCGCCGTCGGACTCGCCTACCTTGCGCAACATGCGGGCGATGGGCACTACACCATGATCATCGGACAGTCGCTGCTCACCAATCACATCATGGGGCGCAGCACGCTCAGTCACACCGATTTCACGCCGCTTGCGACTCTGGTGGTGGAAGCCGTGTCGTTGTCAGTGCGCGCGGATTCGCCGGTCACCAGTGCACGGGAGTGGATCGCCCGTCTCAGAAAGGACCCGCTCGCATTTTCCGTGGCTGTGGGCACCGGCGTGGGCGGCGCGACACAGGCTTCATTCGCGCATGCCATGGTGACGGCGGGCGTGGAGGTAAAACGCCTGCGCCAAGTGACATTTGGCTCGGGCGGTGAATCGATGACGGCGCTGCTCGGCGGCCACGTCGATGGCATCTCCTCGCCGGTGTCTTCCGTGATCGAGCAATTGCGTGCCGGCAGGATCAGAATCATCGCGCTCGGCGCGCCACGGCGCTTGAGCGGCGAACTCGCGGACGTGCCGACTTGGAGCGAACTCGGCGTGAACAGCGCCGTCGAGGTGTGGCGCGGGCTCGCCGGCCCCAAAGGCATGAGCGCGGCGCAGATTGCGTTCTGGGACAGCTTGACGGCGCGTGTCGTCAAAGATCGCGAATGGGCAAAGGAAATCGAGCGCAGCCAGGCGGGTGACGGCTACCGCAACAGCGCCGCCACGCTCAAACACTGGCAGACGGAGTATGCGCAAATGAAGGCGTTGTATACTGTTTTGGGCTTGGTCAAGCCGTAGCCGATCGCAGTCGCTACCTATTACGCACAACACCAAAAAACACGCAGGAGACCGACATGGAAAACGCAGCCGAATCCAAATGGAAATTCCACGGCGTGCGCGTGGTGCATGGCAATGAACTGGATACCAATACCGCGCAAACACCGGGCATGAACCGCGCGGCGGCAATTACCCACGCGCGTGCCGGCGCGGAAAAACTGTGGGCGGGAACCGTCATCATTCATCCCAAGGCCAAGACCGGCGCGCATCATCACGGTCCGGTGGAAAGCGTGATTTATGTGGTCAGCGGCAAGGCGCGCATGCGCTGGGGCGACAAGCTTGAATTTATCGCGGAGGCCGGCCCCGGCGATTTCATCTACGTGCCGCCGTACGTGCCGCATCAGGAAATCAATGCCAGTGACGACGAGCCGCTGTCCTGCGTGCTGGTGCGCAGCGGCCAGGAACCGGTGGTGGTCAATCTCGATATTCCGGTGATTGAAAAACCGGAAGCGGTGCATTGGGTGGATAACATCCATCCAGCGCCTAAAGCGTAATCTGTGACGGGCGCTGGTAAGTTTTTCTCCTGCCCGCCGCCACACTTCCCTCCACGCCGCCGGCCTAGAGCGACATCCTGGAATCGCGCTCGCGCGGGTAGCGAATGAATCAAAATTACAAGTTGAGAGCAGTAGTGGCGATCCACGGCGGCGCAGGCGTCATCAACCGCGTCGAAATGTCGCCGCAGTTGGAACTCGACTACCGCGAAGGGCTGACACAGGCGCTCGAGGCCGGACACCGCGTATTGGCCGCGGGCGGCTCCAGTATTGACGCCGTGGTTGCCGCGGTAAGTGTGATGGAGGACTCGCCGCTGTTCAATGCCGGGCGCGGCGCGGTATTTAGCGACGAGGGACGCAACGAGCTCGATGCCGCGGTGATGGAGGGCGCGACGTTGCGGGCTGGCGCTGTCACGCTGGTCACCCGCGTCAGGAATCCGGTCAAGCTGGCGAAACTGGTCATGCAGCACACAGAGCACGTGATGCTCGCGGGCGCCGGTGCCGAAGCGTTGGCACGGGCGCATGATCTCGAACTTGTCGATCCCGCGTATTTCTTTACGCAAAGACGCTGGGATGCGCTACAACGCAACAAACAGGCGAACAATGCCGGGCAACAAAGCGCGCTGGCGGAAACCGACAAGCACGGAACAGTCGGCGCCGTCGCGCTCGATTGCGCGGGCAATCTCGCGGCTGCCACTTCAACTGGCGGGCGCTCGAACAAGATGGCAGGACGCGTTGGGGATTCGCCGCTCATCGGCGCCGGCACCTATGCCAACAACGCCACCGCAGCGGTGTCCGCCACCGGCGAAGGGGAGTGTTTTATCCGCGCCGTGGCGGCCCACACCCTGTCCGCGCTGATGGAATTCAAGGATTGGAACGTCGAGCAGGCGGCGCAGCACGTGATTTTCGAACGGGTGAAGGCGCTCGGCGGTAGCGGCGGTTTGATTGCGCTCGACAGGAACGGCAATCTCGCCATGCCGTTCTCCACCGAGGGCATGTACCGCGGGTACATGAAAGCAGGCGGCGTGCCGACGGTCAGTATCTTCAATGATTAACACGGCCCGTTGTCGGGCTGACGCTATCGCCATGAAACCGGTCTTCATTACCGGCGGCACCGGCTACCTCGGCGCGCCGCTGATCGAAGCGCTGCTGGCTAAAGGGTGCGCCGTGCACGCGCTCGCGCGCGCGCAATCGGCGCAGCATTTGCCACGCGGCGCGCTACCGGTGATCGGCGACGCGCTCGATTCCGCCAGCTTTGCATCCAAAATTCCCGCCGCCGCGACGCTGGTGCACCTGGTCGGCACGCCGCATCCCAACCCGGCCAAGGCTGCGGAATTCCGCCGCGTCGATCTCGCTTCGATACACGCGAGCGTCGCTGCCGCGCAGGAGGCCGGCGTGCGGCACTTTATTTATCTCAGCGTCGCGCACCCCGCACCGGTGATGCAGGCGTACATCGCGGTACGACGCGAAGGCGAAGCGCTGGTGCAGGCCAGCGGCATCCCAGCGACGATTCTGCGGCCGTGGTACGTGCTGGGGCCGGGCCACTGGTGGCCTTACGTGTCGCTGCCTTTCTACAAACTGCTGGAGTGGATACCTGCTACGCGCGAGACCGCGCTACGGCTTGGCATGGTGACGCTGAATGAAATGGTTGCGGCGATGGTCAATGCGGTTGAAGCGCCGCCGGGGAAGGTGCGAATCGTGACTGTTGGCGATATACGGCGGGGCAGTACCACGCAGGCGTAAATCGATGCGGCTTAGTGGGAGTTGCGGGTGACTTGCGTTATTCGGTTCAACTAAATAGGCCTGCAGCAAGGCCAGTATTGGGAATGGTGAACAGCCGGGCACCGTTGAGCGCGCACACTTGAACATCGGTAAAATCCCAACCTGAAATCACCATAGAAACTAATCTTGCCGACCCTCCCGGACTTAGCGCATACGATCGATACCCTCAGTTACGGCGGTTTTGCCGTAGCACCGGAGTACGTCGACCCTAACGGTCACATGAACGTCGGTTATTACGCGGTCCTGTTCGACAAAGCACTCGATCTGCCATGGGACATACTGGGCTTGGGTTATGCCGGCATCAAGGCAAGTGGCCGTAGTTCGTTTGCGCTGGAAACCCACGTGACTTACCAGCGCGAGTTACGCGAGGGTGACCCGCTCGATTTTACTTTTCATTTGCTGGACTTTGACGCCAAACGCATTCACTACTTCATGACCATGCTGCACAGGCGCGAGCGCTGGCTGGCGGCCACATCCGAATCGATCTCAATCTGCATCGACATGACAACCCGGCGCAGCACGGCCTGGCCCGATGATCAGATGGCGCGCTTACGCGCCTTGTACCTGGCACATCTACAGCGCCCGCGACCATCGGAAGTTGGCCGCATCATCGGAATACGTCGAAAATAAGGAGTTTGCGATCACTGTTCAAAGGTCTCAGTCGATCTTGATTGCGGCCGTCGTAACGACGCGCCGCCACTTTACGATCTCGCCCCGGACGTAATCGCCGAATTGCTCCGGCGTATTCGCCACCACCTTGCTCCCGCTCGACTCGATGCTGGCGCGCACCTGCTGGTTTTCCGTCAAGACAGTTGCGATCTCCTTATGCAGTCGCCGCACTATGGTTTCGGGCGTGCCCGCGCGCACGGCGATGCCGTTCCAGGAGGCCGATTCGAATCCCGGATAGCCTGATTCCGCGACCGTTCTGGTGTCCGGCAGCACACTGGAACGCTCGAGCGAAGTCACCGCGAGCGCACGCAGCCGCCCCGACTTTACGTGCGGCAGGAGGCTGATCGGCGGAAACAAGGCAATCGCAATCTGTCCCGCGACCAGATCGATGGTACCCGGCGCATCACCTTTATAAGGGATATGCACGAGCTTCATGCCCGTCACGCTGCTCAGATATTCGGCGCTGAGGTGGGCCCCGGTTCCATACCCCGGCGACGCATAGCTGATCGATGCGGGTTTCGCGCGCGCGAGCTTCACCAGCTGCGGCACGGAGTGCGCAGGCAGCGATGGATGCGCCGCAAGGACATAAGGCAGCGTTGCGATCTGCGTTACCGGAGCGAAGTCTTTCAGCGGGTCATAGCTCGGCCTCGTCTGCACGATCGGTTGCACAGCAAGCGTGCTGATCGTCGCGAAGGCGAGCGTGTAGCCATCAGCCGGGAGCTTGAGCACGGCTTCCGCTCCGATGAGACCGCCGGCCCCCGGGCGATTCTCGACTACGACCAACTCACCAAGGGGTTTCGTAACTTCGCGGGCAACCAGACGCGCAATGGTATCGGTGGTGCCGCCAGCGGCAAACGGCACGATTAAACGGATCGGTTTGGTCGGATAGCTCTGCGCTGTGCTCGACCCGGTAACAACAATGCAGCCCGTTACCATGAGAAATGCGAGGTTGGTTTTGACTGCAGTGCTCATATCCGCCGCCTTTCTGAAATGGCGCACCGGGTTACGCCGAGATGACAGGATTGGGGACACGCGCTCATCCAACCACCGCTGGCCGATTCGCCCTGAGAAATGTGCGTATGTGCCGCACCGCCAGCTTCACGTTCTCCGGGGTATCCTTCCACGGAAAGAGGCTCACTTGTGCATTCGGCGCCAGGTGCACCATTTCCATCGCCGTGGCGTACGGGTGCGAGGGCACGTTGTCCGGCAGCACGAGCAGTGGTGTCTGGCAGGCGCGCACGAAGTCGCGCGTCACCGTGAGCACAAAGTCGACGCCGCCGTACATCCTGCCGAGGTAGCGATTGACCTTTTCCAGGTTGATGTCCGGCTGGCTGGCTACGAGGCCCGGCGCCCAGATTTTCAGGTTGTTCTTTATAAAGAAATCCGGGTAATTGGGATCAACGCCACTGGGCTGCGCATGCACCGACGCCACGATGCGTCCGGGCGCGCGTTTCTGCAGGTTCCAGATCAACGGATTGCCGATGCAAAAGCCCATCACCAAAAATTTGTCGACGCCGAGGTGATCCAGCAGCCCCAGCTGGTCGTTGGTGTGCGCGTCCCAGGGGTTGTCGAAATCGAGCGGGCCGGTGGACTGGCCACCATTGGCGTTGCGCAGGTCCATGCTGATACAGCGATACTCGGATTTGAATTCCGCCACGGCGTCGAACGGACCGTTGGCGTAGGACACTTTCGAGTTCAGTCCCCCGCCGTAAATGATAAATAAAGGGAAGCCCGAGCCGGCTTCTTCGTAGCGGATGCGGACGTTTCCTTTTTCGTAGAACGGCATGGTTTTTCTCTTTGGTGGGGAAGCGTAGCGTCGCGCGCGGGCTTCGATTAGCCCGGTGTAGTGTTGAACGTAATTCGGTAGGTGTGTACACATCCATAACCGTCATTCCAGCGCAGGCTGGAATCCAGTTCGTTTACAACGCGAAGCGCCTGAATTTTGCGCCTGCGGCGTGGATTACGCACTGGATTCCGGCTTTCGCCAGAATGACGGTGGCGGGGGTGCGAGACTTGAACCCTGCTGCGCTAGAACTTCTCCACCCACGGCCTGACTTCAATCTCCCAAGTCCATGCGCTGCGCTGCTGCTTCAGCAGGTGCACATAGCTCTGCGCAATGGCGTCCGGATCGAGCAGGCTGTCCGGTTTGTCCGCCGGCACTGGCCGCTGCGCGGAACTGATGCCGCCGTCAATCACCACATGCGCGACATGAATATTTTGCGGCGCCAGTTCGCGCGCCATGCTTTGTGCTAACCCGCGCAGAGCGAATTTACCCATCGCGAACGTTGCCGACAACGCATAACCCTTCACGCTGGCGGAGGCGCCGGTAAAAATAATCGTGCCCGCGCCTTTTTTCAGCATGCGCCTGGTTGCAGCTTGCGCGACGAGAAACCCCCCGTACGCGCTGACGGCTACTGCGTCAGCAACCAGTTTGGGCTCGAGTTCGACCAGCGGCCCGCGCAACCGCCCGCTGGCATTGTAGACGACAACCTTCGGCGCATCGCACAGCGTATCCAGTTGCGCGAACAGCGCGTTGACCTGGTCGGGTTGCGCGCTGTCGCAGGCAATACTTACCGCGCCGATTTCATCGCACAGCGATTTCAGTTTGTCGATGCGGCGCGCGGCCAGAACACATTTCAAACCTTCACCCGCAAAGGCGCGGGCGACGGCGGCACTCAAGCCGCTGCCCGCGCCGACGATCAACGCGATGTCACCGCTCATCGCGCTACCTGGGTGGGAATTTTCGGCAGCCCATCGATATTCATCGTCCAGGACATGGCAGAGCGGTACCAGCCTTGTCTTTTCGGCGGTAGTTGTGCTCTTTGGCGCGCGGTGCCGACGCGCAGCCCGAACGTTTGCGGATCGGCGTCAGTCGATGTCGAGTACAGCGGCGTGCCGCATTCGGGGCAAAATGCGTGCGCCCGCGTATTGCCGCTTTCAGCCGTCTTGACGTAGATCTTGGGTTTGCCGCCGCGCATTTTTAAATCCTCCTTGCGCACACGAACGTTGACACGATACGCGGTGCCCGTGAGCTGCTGGCAATCGGTGCAGTGGCAAATGCCGACTGCTTCGGGGTCGATCTCTGCTTCGTAAGTGATGTTGCCGCAATGACATCCACCATCGATATGCATGGTCATCTCCTGTTAACTCGAAACTATTCGGGCTGGTTTGGCTAGCCCGGCGCCGCGTTATCAAGCGCGGCGCCAGCCAGGCGTGCAGCGACAGTCGGATATCAGCTTTTAGTGGCGCCCGCCAGCCGTGCCGCGTTGTCTTTGGTGTCGTAGAGGCTGATCATCTCTTTGCCCTCGGTGGCCTTGGTCATGCGCTCGCGAATTTCGGCGGCCATCTTGTTGTTGCGTTGCACGGCGGGCCGCGCTTCCATGGCCTCGAACCAGCGCATAAAATTCGGATAGCCGGCCTTGTCGACGCCGCGATCCTTGTGCCCCTTGGTCCACGGGTATATCGCCATGTCGGCGATGGTGTATTCGTCGCAGCCAAGCCAGGCACTGTCGCGCAGCCGGTTGTCGAGCACACGGTACAGCCGTATCGATTCGTTGTTGTAGCGGTCGGTGGCATACTCGCTCTTGCCCTTGGCGTAGGTGTTGAAGTGGTTGGCCTGGCCGAACATCGGGCCCACATGCGCCATCTGGAATATCAGCCACTGCATCACGTCGTAGCGCTTGCGCGCATCCTTGGGCAGGAACTTGCCGGTTTTCTCGGCAAGATAAAACAGGATCGCACCCGATTCCATCATGGTGTAACGCCCGCCGCCGGGGCCGTCGGTATCGATGATGGCTGGAATGCGGTTGTTGGGACTCAGTTTCAGAAACGCCGGCGTGAATTGCTCGCCGAGCCGGATGTTGACGTCAAAGTGTTTCCATTCGAGGCCCGCCTCCTCCAGCATGATCATGACTTTCTGGCCGTTGGGGGTGGGGGATGAGTGCAGTTCAATCATGGGAGTCTCCTGTTGTCAGTGTGATTTAAGTGCGGTGCGCGAGTTGCGAATTTCGTCCAGTGCTGATTTTGCGCGCAAATGCGCCTCGCGATCAAGCACAGGTGATGCGCTGTGATGATTGCAGGGTGGCCAGGTATTAAAACGCAAACTCCGGCCCATCTACATACTTGAACCGTTCCAGCGCATCCGGCCGCAGGGTGAATCCGAGGCCCGGGCGATCCGGCGCATGCACATAGCCGCCGCGGATGTCGAACGGCTCGTTGAATAGCTCGTTCATCATCGGCATGTAACCCTGGCTTACTTCGAGAATGTGGCAGTTGGCTGCGGACATAGCCACATGAATGCTGGCGGCGAACAACACGCCGGCGCCCCACGCGTGCGGCGCGAGACGAATATCGTAGGCGGCGGTGAGTGCGGCGGTGCGGCGGATTTCGGTGAGGCCGCCCGCACGCGCGACATCGGGCTGCGCGATGTCGATGGCCTTGTGCTCCAGCATGCTCCTGAAGCCGTAGCGCGAAAACTCGCGCTCGCCCGAAGCAATCGGGATGCGCGTCGAGGCGCGCACTTCGGCCATGCCGGCATGATTGTCGGGCGACACCGGCTCCTCGAACCATGCAATGTTGTACGGCTCCAGCGCTTTGGCCAGCCGTATTGCCACCGGCGTTTCGAGCGAGGCGTGCGCATCGACCATCAGTTCGACGTCGGGCCCGATGCCGCGCCGCGCGGCTTCCACGCGCCGCACGCAGTTCTCGATTGAAAATCCGTCGCGGCCCACCACGCGCATTTTCACCGCACTGTAACCTTTGGCCGCATAACCGCCGAGCTCCGCTTCGGCTTCATTACCCGGCGCCCAACCGCCGCTGCCGTATGCGCGCACCGAACTGCGCACAGCCCCCAGCGCCTGATAGATCGGTATGCCCAGCGCCTTGGCCTTGACATCCCACACCGCGATATCGACGCCGGAAATCGCTTCCATCACCATGCCGTTGCGGCGGCTGGTTTCTGCCTGCGCCACGCCGCGTTCCAGCGCGGGCTTGGCGCGCGAGCCGTTGTACATTTTCTCGAAAATGCGCTCGGAAAACATCGGGTCTTCGCCGATCAACTCGGCAGCGAGCTCGTGCTCGACGATGGCGGCTACCACCGGCGGCGTACCCAGCGCCGTGCCCATGCCGGTGAGTCCGCTGTCGGTTTCCACCAAGATCAACGTGGCATCGCTTTTCATCTTGGTGCCGAGGTCGGTGCGATGGCGGCGCTCCGGCGGCACCGGATCGGACATGGGGATGGCGCGTACTCGGGTGATTTTCATTGCGGTTCCTTGCGCATCAAAAATAAAAAAGCATTTTTGCCACAGATGAACACAGATTCACACAGATTTCTCCTGGTGGTTGTCTGTGTTCGCTTGTGCAAATCTGTAGCAAGTATAAGTATCTGTTTTCATTGAGGAATAATTGAATTTACCGCTCGGCCTGCGTGGCGATGCGGATGCCTATCAGCACCAACACCGCACCCGCAAACGCCACCGCGCCCAGCGTCTCGCCCAATAGTATCCACGCAAACAGGCCCGCCATCACCGGTTGCAACAACAGACCCACCGACGATAAGGTGGTGGGCAAGTGCGCCATGGCATAGGCGATCAAACTTTGTCCGGCCACTTGCGATATCAGCGCCAGCCCCAACACTTTTGCCCAACCCGCCGCCGTCGCCGGAAAAAATATTTCACCGGACAGCAATGCCAGTGGCAGCAGAATCACCGTGGTGACGACACTGCATACCGCCATGATGCGCGCGGTGCTGACGCTGCCGCGCAACCGCGTTACCGTGAGTAGATAGCCGGCGTAGAACATCGCCGTCACCACGCCCAATGCGTCACCCAGCAACGCGCGGCCGCTGCTATGCGGAATATCACCACCGATCATCAGCATGACACCGATGAGGGCGGCGGCGAGCCCGGCGAGAAACATCGCCGCGGGTTTCTTGCGCCACCACAACCAGGCGGCGAGGGTGACGAAAATGGGCGCGAGATTTGCGAGCAAAACCGCATTGGCAACCGAGGTCAGCACTATTGACCAGTGCCACACCGCGAGATCGCCGGCAAAGAAAAAACCCGCGGCGAACAGCAAGCCGCGCGGGCTGCGTTGCGCGGGCGTGCCGTGGCGTTTATCCATCCACGCCCACGCCCACAAAAAAGGCAGCGCCAGAAACACGCGCCAGAACGCGGTGGACACCGGCCCCGTTTCGCTGACTTTGACGAACAGCGCCGAAGTGCCGATGCAAGTCGCACCGGCAAGCAGGGCGATGATGGCGAGCGTGCGGGCGCGGGAGGTGGACGCGGTCATTCGGTTCGCTTTAGAACGTACTGGATACTGGCTTTCGCCAGTATGACGGGGTGATGAAGCTGCTGCTTACTATCTGTGCGGTTGCGATTCCGGGTTGCTTTTGTCACCGCCCCTGAAACTTCGCTTTGCGCTTTTCGATAAACGCCGCCATGCCTTCTTTCTGGTCCTGCGAGGCGAACAGCATCTGATTCGCCTTGGTCTCCAGCGCTATGCCGGTGTCGAGTGCGGCATCCATGCCGCGCAACACGCATTCCTTGATCTGCTCGACGGCGAGCGGCGACAGTTCGGCGATTTGTTGCGCCATGGCTAGCGCGCGTTTTTCCACCTCGGCGTCGGCGACGATTTCGCTCACCAGCCCCATCTCGAACGCTGCTTTTGCGCTGATAAAATCACCGGTCAACAAATAACGCATGGCCTGGTATTTGCCCACCGCGCGCGGTAGTCGCTGCGTGCCGCCGCCGCCGGGAACAATGCCGATCTTCACTTCGGGCTGGCCGAAGCGTGCGCTTTCGCCGGCGATGATGATGTCGCAGGTCATCGCCAGCTCGCAGCCGCCGCCCAGCGCGTATCCATTGACCGCGGCGATCACCGGCTTCGGGCACGCTGCAATCGCGCGCCACAGCTGGTGCGTGCCGCGCAGCAGCATCTCGATCGCACCCGCGCCCGCCATCTCCTTGATGTCAGCGCCGGCGGCGAATGCGGTTTCACTGCCGGTGATGACGATGCAGCGTATGGCCGCATCGCCCCCCATCGCGGTGAGATGATGGGCGAGCAGCCTGCGCACCTCAAGATTCAGTGCATTGCGCGCATCGGGACGATTAATGCGAACCAGGCCCACGCCTTCAGCCGGGCGCTCGGCCAGGACCACGGGTGCTGCGGCAGCGGTCATGACGACTCCGCGGGCGGTGAAATCAGTGCGGCTTATCCTTTTGCTCCGCCCACCCGGTAGTCTTCGCACCTTCGGTGGCAATCAGCACAAACGCCATCACGCACGGCTCCGTGCCGCGGTTGTTCCAGTTGTGGTTGGTGCCCAGCTGGATCACCACGTCGCCCGCTTTGAGGTGAACTGCGCCGTCCTCCATCTCCATCCACATTTCACCAGACAGACAGATCGCGTAGTCAACGGAATCGGTGCTGTGCCAGCGCGCGATGTTGCCCGGCGCGTAACGCGCAAAGCGAAAAACAGAACCGCCAGCGAGGCTGGTGCCGAGTTCCCAGTTGTTCGGATCGTCGGTCGCGGTTTCGGCGGGAAGTTTTTTGGTGGCCCACAGCGGTATGTTGTCAAAACCCGGCCGCAGGTTGACCGGATCGATGGCGCTGTCCCATTTGATGCAGCTTTTGCCCGCGTTGTTGAATCCGGTTACCACTCTTCGAAATGCCATTTTGTGTATTCTCCGATTGTTTGTGTGATATTTTTTACCACAGCACACCCTTGCTTCACAACATCTTCAGGCGCTCCAGGCGCAAATAAAGTTCGCGGCAAATCCACGCATCGGTAGCCGCATAGGCGATCTGCGCTTCGCTGAGCGTAGCCACTGCCCAGTTGGAAGTGCGCGCACCTTTGGGCACGCGGCAGCCCAAAAATATTCCCGCGAGATTGCGCACACCCGTCTGCTCGAGACCGCGGCGGCGTCCGACCACACCCAGATCGACCACGTTTTTTTCCGCAAATGCAAACACTTCTTTCAATTCCAGCAGGTCGCGCGCCACCGCCACGCCGGCTTTGACGAGTCGCGGTTCGGATAGCAGCGCCGCGATGCCGGGAATCACATCGACACGCCGCAACTGGAACAAATACACCGCGCGCGCCGTGGCCACCTGCACCAGCGCCGGCATGTAACGCTCGCCCTTGGTGAACGCGGGGCGCGTTTCAGTATCGAAACCCACCACCTGTTCCTGCCGGATGTCCTCCAGCGCGTCGGTGAGCTCGGTGCGCGTGGCCACCACACACACCCGCCCCTCGTAGCGGCGCACCGGCAACGCCGCCATGTCCTCGCGCGAGATGGCGGGTGCGATGCCTTCGGGCAGGAGGTAGACGTCGGCGTTATGCATAGTCAGGCAGATTAACCCTGTGCGGCGCTAAGCGCCAGCGATACCGGTGGGCGCCGCCATTGTGCCAATGGAAACGCGGCAATTCAATGAACTGGTAAGCAATAGGCGGTGTGCCTGCCGGGCGTGCCGCTATTTAACCGGCACGCTCACCAGCCCCTTAAACACGAATTTCTGCGCGCGCTTGCCGTCCTGCACTTCGGTGGTGTAAAGATTGCCCTTGGCATCGACGTTCATGTGGTGCAGCACGTAAAACTCGCCGGGGGCGACGCCGGGACGGCCGAATGAATCCAGCGGCGCCAGCGATTTTCGATCGAGTATCCAGATGCGCGCGGGGCTGCGGCTGGCGACATACAAAAAGCGTTGTTCCGCGTCGTGCGAGAAAGCGGTGCTGGCGACGGTTTGTCCATTGCCGCAATGCGGCGCTTCGCACCAGCGGTCGATGAAGGTCTGCGCCACGAACTTGCCTTCGAGCGTGAACACCTGCACGCGCTTGCCGCCGCGATCGGACACATACACCAGCCCGTCATTCGACACGCGCGCCGCATGCACCGGCATCACAAAATCATCGGGGCCTGGACCGCTGGCTTCCTTGGCGGGAATGCGATCCGCCTCGGCGATTTTTGCCTTGCCCGGCACATTGTCCTGCGCCGGCTTGCCGAACGCGCCCCACATGCGCTTGAAGGCGCCGGTGTCGGCATCGAACACGATAATGCGCCGGTTACCGTAGCCGTCGGCCACGAACAGTTCGTTGGTTTTCGCATACACGAAGGTGTCTGCCGCCTGCTTCACATTCTGCGTATCATTGTTGCCGGTACTCGCGCCCCTGCGGCCGATCTGCATCACGAACTTGCCCTCCTTCGTGAACTTGAGCAGATGATGATCCGTCTTGCCATTGCCACCGATCCACACAAAACCTTTGGGATCGACATAAATGCCGTGTTCCGATTCGACCCAATCGAATCCTTCTCCCGGCCCGCCCCAGCCCTGCACGAAATTGCCGCTCTCATCGAATTCCAGCACCGGCGGCGCGGCCATGGCGCGGGCCTTCTGGTCGCTGCGGATGGTGGTGGGGCGCTGCAAAATCCAGGCGTGCCCGCGTTCATCTATCGACACGCTCGACACTTGACCGAATACCCACTTCGCCGGCAACCTGGGCCACGAGGGATCGGGCTCGAAGCGCGGAATCTCGCGTGTCGCCGGGCGCGATTGCGCCGCCGCCGGGTTGATCGAGCCGCCGTGCATGAGCAGGGCCACGCCCGCGGTTAAGACTGCGACTACTACACCGGCTGTGATGATGCGTTTCATGGCAAATCTCTCCGCGTTTCGATTAATCCTGCCGCAATCCCAACTGCCTGATAATTCTGGAATATTTTTCCACGTTCGCTTTGATAACCAGCGCAAATTCAGCGGGTGTGGCGTTTGCAGGCTCTATGCCCTGACTGTAAAAACGCTCGCGCACATCGGGCATCGCAACGACGGTTTTGATTTCATTCGCAAGTTTATTGACGATCGACGCTGGTGTGGTCGCGGGCGCGACCACGCCGTACCATTGTTCGGCTGCGTAGCCTTTTACACTCTCGGCAATTGTCGGCAAATTCGGCAAACGCGCGTAGCGCCGGGTCGAACCCACACCCAGCATGCGCAGCCGTCCGCTTTCGACGTGTGGCAGTGCCAGCCCGATGGTGGAAAACGCAAACTGCAGTTGCCCCGACAGCAAATCAGATACGCCCTGCGCGCCGCCCTTGTACGGCACGTGCAGCGTTCTGATGCCCGCCATTTGATCGAAAATTTCCGCAGCGAGATGCGTACCACTGCCGGTGCCGGATGAAAAATAATTCAGTTCACCGGGTCGCGCTTTCGCCAGCGCAATAAAATCCTTTGTCGATTTCGCCGGCAGCGATGCATGTATCATCAACGCCAGCGGCGCTGATGCCACCATCGTTACCGGCGCATAATCGCGCACAAAATCATACGGCGGACGCGCCAGCAGGCTCATGCTGATCGCCTGCGTGGTTACCGACGACATCAACAGCGTGTAACCATCAGGCGCTGCCTTGGCCACAAATTCCGCACCGATATTCCCCGCCGCGCCGAGCCGGTTGTCGATGAGTATCTGCCGGCCCCAGCGCTCAGTCAGTTTTTGACCGAGGATGCGGCCCACCACATCCAGCGCGCCGCCGGCGGCGAACGGCACCACCAGGCGAATCGGTTTTTCAGGGTAGGCTGCCGCGCCCGTTTGCGCCTGTACAGCAGGCGTAACGAATGCGGCTGCGGCCAGTGCAAAAACGTTGCGTGAACAACCCATGTGAATAGGCATGGTTTTGATTATAGCCTCCGTTGATTGACCGCACGCGCGAATCGAAATAGCATCGGCCCATGAAAAAAACCGTCTATTATTTCCATTCACTGTCCTCACCGTGGGCGTATCTCGGCTGGCCAAAGTTTCAGGCGCTGATCGCTAAACACGATCTTGATGTCATCGTGCGCCCGACACGCATTGTGCCGCCCAACGGCGGCATACCGCTGCTCAGCCGGCCCGACGCGCGGCGGCGCTATCACGAAGTCGAACTCGAGCGCTGGCGCAGGCGGCTGAACATGCCGCTGATACTGCGCCCCAAACATTACCCCACGCAAAATGAATTTTGTGCGCGCATGGTGATCGCCGCCGACCGGCTCGGCTGGAACGCGCTGGCATTGAGCCACGCCCTGCTGCACGCGCTGTGGAGCGAGGAAAAGGACGTGAAGGACGCCGGCGTGCGTGTCGCCACCGCCAACGCGCTGGGCATGGACGGCGCGAAACTTCTGGCGATGCAGGACACGCCGGAGATCATGGCGGCGTGGAAAGCCGGCGAGCAGGAAGCCCAGGCGCGCGGTGTGTTCGGCACGCCGACGTGGATCTACAAAGACATACTGTACTGGGGCCAGGACCGGCTGGATTTTCTGGATGAGGCGCTGTCGGCGTAGACGACTACCGGCGGCAGCTACAGCAATCCCGGAAATAGATCACCGCCAGGCCAGCGCTTGACTGCATTAAACGCCTCAGCGCTGGCATCGCGAAACTTGTAAGAGAGCGGCTTGCCATCCGGGTCGCTGCGTTTGTTGAACAATACAGCCCAGTTTACGCCGTCACGCCGGCGCATCAGGTAAGTCGCTATCCCTGCTCTCAATCCGTTTGAAGATGTCATAGCGTGGTGTGCATAGCTATCGCTGGGCCATACAAACCAGCCAAGTCCCACGTAGCTGCCATCTACAACCTCTCCCGCAGCACCGCCCGGGTCTTCAAACATCGCCTGTATGCTGCGTTCATTTAGGATGGGGTAGGCCTTGGGGTTATCAAAAGCGGCAGCAAACCTGACGAGATCAATGGCGGAACCCACCCATCCACCATTAGCGTCCATATTTTCGTGCGACCACGAACCATACGGCAGATCAACTGGCTGACCAATGTTCCCAACGACTGCTGCCACCTTAAGCGGTTCATCATCGAAGTACGTTACTTCGGTGGCCGCCTTCTCCGACGCCAGCGTCTTGCCCAGGCGCATGCGTCGTATGCCCAAGGGGGCGAACACCTGTTGCTGCACATAACGTTCATAGGGCATTTGCGCAATGCGCTCAATCACGCGGCCCAGCAGGCAATAGCCAAAGTTCGAGTAGCCCCATTGACTGCCAGGATCAAAATGCAATCTTTGCGTGAGCATGTATTGGATGATGTGCTGGGTGCCGATGGGCAGTAGGATTTTTAACGCCTTGGCGATGTGCTGATCGTTAAACATAATATCGAATTTCTCGTGGTCCCATCCAGCCGTGTGATTCATCAGTTGCGCCATCGTCACTGATTTCCAGCGGGTATCCGTGGGTTCGGCGAGCTGGAGTACTTCCCACACCTTGGCGTCAATAGTCAGCAATCGACGCTCGATCAACTGCATGATGGCCGTCGCCGTAATCGCCTTGGAAATACTGGCGATGCGAAATAAATCCGTAGCGCGCACGGGCTGTTTACGCGCGGCATCGGCGTAACCAAAGCCGCGCGCATATACCAGCCGGCTTTGGTACGTCACCGCCAATGCGGCGCCCGGGACTTGCTGATCCCTGACAAAAGCGTCCACAAATGCGTCGAGTGCTGCGAGCTGCGGCGGCGTCGCGCTATGTGCGGCGCCGATGGAATCCAAGGCCGCTTCGCCTGCAACGGCCATGACCTGCAGGAAGCGGCGACGGTTCATCTTTTATTAATACGGCCGGTCTCCGCGCACCAGCATGCGATACAGCCTGCGTTGCTGGCTATGATCGTAATCAAACCCGGCCTTGTGCAGCGACGCACGGTCGTCGATGATCAGCAGGTCGCCTTTTTGATACTCATGCGCATAGCAAAATTGCGGTTGGGTGATCTTGTCGGTAATTTCCTGCAGGAATTCCTGGGTGTCCTCGGGCGTCATGCCGATGATCTTTTCGGTCTTGCTTTTGTGGAACCACACCGCCTTGCTACCGGTTTCAGGATGCGTGCGCACCAGCGGCTGCACCGTCGGCGGCTTTTTGGATTCCAGTTGTGCGCGCAGAACATCGGGATTGGCGATCTTGAAGCGCGCGCTGCTGATCAGCGTGTTCTCGGTTTTCATGCCGGTGATTTTTTGCTTCATGTCCTCGGGCAGCGATTCGTAGGCCGCGCGCGAGTTGCACACCGACGTGGCGCCGCCTTTATCCGGCACCGCCACCGCGTACAGCATGGTGAATTTCGGCGGCAGTTCCTGATTGGTGTGATCGGTATGCCAGGTGGAGTTGGTGCCGACTTTGGCCGCATTGCCCTGGCTGTCCTTGTGGAAGTTGTCGAGCACGCTGATCAGCGGAAAACCGTCCACCAGATAGCGCCGGTTCTGGTCTTCCATCAATTCGCCGAACATTTCGGCGGCGGCCTGTAACTGCGCGGGCGTGAGATGCGCTTGTCCACGGATCACCAGCACCACGTTTTCGACTGCGGCGTCATACAGCTTTTTCTGCGTCGCGGCGTCGACGGGCTCACTCAAATCGATGCCGGTGACGATGGCGCCGATGTGTTGCTTGACTTTAGTGATTTTCATGGTGTGGGCGGGTGCTTGCATTACGGCGCTCATGGCATATCTCCTTGGAAAAGTATTCCAGAATGCGGATTACGTGCTGCCGGGTGATGGCAATATCATACGCGCACTGTCGCCAGAGCGCCAAATCGGCTGACGCATAGGCGAACAGCGTTTATACGGCTAATGGCGTTTGAGCGTATACCGTTTACGTTACTTCGCCAGCCCGATATCCACCAGCACGCTCTTCATGTCCGCGTAGTCCTTGTCGAGTTCTTTGGCAAATGCCGCGCTGCCAAGAAAAACATTTGACCACACGTTTTTTTCCATATCGTCTTTCCACTCTGGCGCTTCGGTGGCTTTGCGCAACAGATTTTCCCAATAGGCAATTTGCGCGGGCGTGAGCCCCTTGGGCGCGAGCACGGCGCGCCACGCGCCAAACACCACATCGACGCCTTGTTCCTTCCACGTCGGTACGCTCGCCAGCACTCCGGTCAAGCGCTGTTTCGCGCTGGTTGCTACCACGCGCAATTTTCCGGAGGCGACATGCCCCGCCACATTGCCTGCCGCCGTGGTAACCAGATCGATATGCCCGCCCATCAGGTTCGGTATCGCTTCGGCGGAACCTTTGAATGCAATCACCTTCAATTCACGCGGACTGCCGCCGATGGCTTTCATCAACAAGCCGGCGGCGATGTGATTGTGGCTGCCGAGCAGCGGCGAGAATCCGGTGGCCACCGATTTGGGGTCCTTGCGCAAGCGCACAACCAAATCTTTTCCCGTAGCGAACGGTCCGCCCGGATTCACCGCGTATACCGTGTAGTCGTCAAACAGCGAGGCAATCGGCGTGAATTCGGAGTGATGCAGCTTGCCCGACCCGGTAATGTGATTAGTGAGGATCGGTGGGCCGGAAACCACCAGCATGTGCGGATCGTTCGGGTGTTGATGCACATAGGTGTAGGCGATATTGCCGCCGCCGCCGGATTTGTTGACCACCGTCAGCGATACGGGCAACGCCTTGCTCGCCAGCAGAATGCGCTCAATGGTGCGCGCGGTTTTGTCGTTGCTGCCGCCCGGCGGGTTGGGCACCACCAGTTCGATGTTTTTGGTTGGCGTCCAGCCCTGTCCTGAGCCTGTCGAAGCGGTTTGGGCGATTGTGATGCACGGCATGCTCGCCGCACACGCCAACACGAGGGTTATTACCGGTAGAACTATTTTCATCTGCTATTCCTTGTGACGATCTTTTATAAGTCATCGCTGAAGTGAAACTTCAGTTAACAATGATGCGCGCCGTTTCGGTCGCCACGAAACCGTTATCGCCGCGCCATTTGAATTCCAGCGTGCCGCTCTCGGTGGCCACCGTGGAAAACTGTATGAACGGATTTGCCGAAATCGACGGATGCAACTCGGCGCGAAACACTTCAACGCCGTTATACGAGCACACAAACGTGGTGATGATGTCGCGTGGAATCGGCGCGCCCAGGTGCGTGCGGCGAAAGCCGGTCTCCATCGGGTGCGCGGCCAGCGTTTTGATATCGATAATCTGGCCGCGTTTGGCGGTCTTCGGCACATCGATGCGGACGTTGGCCATATCGATCAGGCTGGCAGTTCTTCAAGACACGCGGCCAGCGTCACAATCAAGTGCGCGCTATCGGACCAGAATGAGCCGTCGCTCATTTCGGCGATGGCAACGACGTTTTGCGTGTCTGCGAGCCTTACGCGTATCGCCACGTACGCGCGTCCGGCACGCGCTCCCAGATGAAAGCTCGCCATCTGCGGCAGCGGATTGCGCTCGGTAAACACGTGGATGGCCTTGACGTGATCGGCTTCGGTCATCGGGCTATCGACGCTAACGGTCAGCGGCACCAGGTGACCATTCTCCACCAATGGCGGCAGTCCGAGTTTGACGCGGCCTTGATTGATGGCTTTCGTGCCCACCAATTTGCGGATGACTTCCGGCATGTTGTTGAGCGGCGTGCGCGTCATTTGCGCGCGCACTGCCGGGGGCAACAGCGCAGCCGTGACCCATCCACCCGCCACCGCCAGAAACTGGCGGCGCGATCTACGTCTCATAAAATTCTCTTTGTAAAACAAATACTTAACGCAATGCGCCTCGGCGCAGCGGTAAGTCCCGCTGACATCTGCTACACCATCGTCATGCCGTGATTCTTCAACGGCACCGTGCGCAGGCGCTTGCCGGTCGCCGCGAAAATCGCATTCAGCACAGCGGGCGCGGCCACGCATATCGTCGGCTCACCCACACCGCCCCAGAATCCGCCGGAGGGCATGACGATGGATTCGATCTTGGGCATCTGCGCGATTTTCATACAGTTGTAGGTGTTGAAATTCTCCTCCACGATGCGGCCGTTCTTCACCGTGCATTCCTGATTGAACAGCGCGGACAATCCATACACAAACGAGCCGGCGATCTGCCGCTCGATCTGCGCAGGATTGACTGCGTAGCCGGGATCGGTTGCGCAAATGATGCGATGAATTTTCACCTGGTTGCCGCCGCTCACGGACACCTCGGCGCAGGCCGCGACGAAGCTGTTGAACGCTTTCATCTGCGCGAGGCCGCGGAACACACCTTTCGCCGCGGGTTTGCCCCACCCCGCGCGTTCAGCCACGGCGTTGAGCACCGCGAGATGTTTGGGATTTTTCTCCATGAACTTGCGCCGGAATTCGAGCGGATCCTGACCCACGGAATGCGCGAGTTCATCCATGAAACACTCGATGTAAATCGCGTTCTGGTTGATGTTCACACCACGCCAGAATCCCGGCGGCACATGCGGATTGCGTATGGCGTGATCGATCAGCAGATTGGGTATGCCCTTATAGCCGAACTCGAATTCACCGCCCCGCGCCACGCCTTGAAAGGTTGCGGGGTCCATGCCCTTTTGCAACGCTTCCGGGCGCACCGCAGAAAGTATCGATTGCCCCGAAATGCGCATGTGCAGGCCGGTGAGATTGTTGTTGGCATCAAACCCGCCCACCAGCTTGCACTGTGTTACCGGATGGAACCGGCCTTGGCGCATGTCTTCTTCGCGCGACCACAGCAACTTCACCGGCACGCCGGGCATTTCCTTCGCGATACGTACAGCCTGCGTCACGTAATCATGAAACGCGCCGCGCCGCCCGAAGCCGCCGCCAAGATGCAGTTTGTAAACTTCGCACTTGTCGGCGGGCAGACCCGACGCCGCCAGCGTGGCCGCGAACGCGGCTTCGCCGTTTTGCGTGGGCACCCATACCTCGCACTTGTCCGCGGTGTAACGCGCAGTGGCGTTCATCGGCTCCATGCACGCATGGTTCTGGAATGGATAGGCGTACACGGCCTCGATTTTTTTGGCCGCACCGGCAAGCGCTTCTTTGGCGTTGCCCGCATCGTTGCCAACGAATGCCTGATCGGCATCAAGGCCGGCTTTCAGAATCTCTGCGATGGAGGCGCTCGACACATTGGCATTTGCGCCTTCGTCCCACACGATAGGCAGCGCGTCGAGCGCGGTCTTGGCCTGCCACCAGGTATCGGCGATCACGGCAACCGCGGTGTCGCCGACCTGCACTACTTTTTTCACGCCCTTGCGGCTTGCAACCTTGGCTGCGTCAAAGCTCCTGACTTTGCCACCGAACACCGGGCACTCGATGATCGCGGCATTGAGCATACCCGGCAGCTTCAAGTCGAAACCGTAGACTTGTTTGCCGGTGAGCTTGTCCATGGTGTCGAGGCGCTTCACGTTCCTGCCGATGATTTTCCAGTCTTTCGGATCCTTCAACGGCACGTCTTTCGGCGGTGTGATGCGCGCAGCGGCTTCGGCGACTTTGCCGTACGTCACCTTGCGGCCCGAAGGATTGTGCGTGATTACGCTGTTGGCTACGCTGCATTCGGCGGCGGGCACTTTCCACGCGTCGGCGGCTGCTTGAACCAACATCACGCGCGCGGTGGCGCCGCCCTGGCGCACATACTGATGCGATTCGCGGATACCGCGGCTGCCGCCGGTGGAGAAATCACCCCATGCGCGTTTGCGCGCAACGCTCTGACCCGGCGTCGGATACTCGGTGGTGATTTTCGACCAATCGCATTCGAGTTCTTCGGCCACCATCTGCGCGAGACCGGTGAGCGTGCCCTGCCCCATTTCCGAACGCGCGATGCGGATCACCACCGTGTCGTCGGGGCGAATCACCACCCAGTGCGTCACTTCGGGCGAACCATCCTGCGCGCGCACGACACCAGGGCCAAACGGCGGCAGCTTCAGCCCCAACGCGAGACCTGTGCCGGCTGCGGCTGCACCCACCACAAACGAACGGCGGCTGACTTTAGGCATTTCGATAATATTCATGGCGTTCTCCTCAGGCTTTGGCGGCGGCGTGTATCGCTTCGCGCACTTGTTGGAAGGTGCCGCAGCGGCAGATGTTGGTGATCGCGCTGTCGATGTCGGCATCGGTCGGCTTGGGCTTGCTGTTCAACAGTGCCGTCACCGCCATGATCATGCCCGACTGGCAGTAACCGCATTGCGGCACTTCGTGATCCAGCCAGGCTTTTTGCACTTTGGTCAGCACGCCTTTAACTGCAAGGCCCTCGATGGTGGTGATTTTTTTGCCTTCCGCCGCACTCACCGGCATCACGCACGAACGCACCGGCGCGCCGTCGATATGCACGGTACAAGAGCCGCACACCGCCACGCCGCAGCCATACTTGGTGCCGGTGAGACCGACGTGTTCGCGGATCGCCCACAACAGCGGCATGCTGGGTTCGACGTCGACGTCGTGTGTCCTGCCATTGATATTAAGCCTTGCCATGATGCCTCCTGGTTGGAACTTGAATTAAACCGATAAAATACATAGCGAAATTATGACCGTACATTATTGGCCTTCGCCCGTCGAAAAACAAGCATTTGCGGGCGCTGGTTCAGACACCCTTGCGGGACACAACGAAACCCCCGCTTTGCCCTCCAAACGGTGCTTAACGCACCGCTACCGGCGCCACCGTCGAACCCGTGCCACCCTGCATCTTGAGCGGCTGCATGATGAACGCGAATTCATAAACGCGCTTGCTGGAAAGCTCATCGAGCTTCAGGTTTTCGAGCAAGTGGATGCCGTTCACCACCAGCGCGATCTGATGCAACGGCAGCGAGATTAGCATCGTGCTCGCAACGGCAACCCGAGGCTACGGACGATGACCGCTGTTCCTGCATCCGGCCCGAAATATATTCATTGAATCAGACGGTTAGATCATCCGCCCTGAGGGCTGTGCGCGTGCCGGCAGGCACTTCCGCGAGCACTCACTGTGGCCCGCTTGACAGTGCGCACGCGCGAGAGGATTATCTTCGCCATGCTAACCCTCCAAAAAGCCGAAGCTGCCGACCACGCACTCGCCGACGAGATGGATCGTTTGGTGATCGTGAAATCCGCGATCTACACGTCGGGCGAAGTCGACCCGCGCGATCCCTTGCCACGGCAGGATGCCAACGGCAGGCTGTACCTGATGCATCATGATCCGCGTCTGGCGCGCATGCCCGACAAACCTACGCTATTCGATTTTTTCAAGTACCGCTTTGGGCCCGCCACGCACATGCTGCAAAGCGCACGGCTGGCGCAAAAAAACGGCGCCAGTGAAAAAATTGTGCTCGCCTGTCTGGTGCACGACATGGCCGCCAGCGCTTTCATCCGAGCTGATCACGGGTATTGGGCCGCTCAACTGCTCGAGCCGTATGTCGATGAGGAAGTGGCTTTCGCCATTCGCTACCATCAGGTGCTGCGCTTCTACGCCGATGAATCAGTGGGCTATAAATATCCCGAATCGTATATCCGCCTGTTTGGCGCGAACTACAAACCGGAGCCTTATCTCGAAACTGCATATCAATATGCGCGCAACCACAAGTGGTACATGACGGCGCGCTTGCTGACGGTTAACGACCTCTACTCATTCGACCCGAATGTGCATGTGGAGCTGGAAGAGTTCACCGATATCGTGGGCCGCCACTTCCGCCAGCCGGCAGAAGGCCTGGGCTTTGATCAAAGCCCGTCCGCGCACATGTGGCGCACGATTAACTGGCCGACGCGGTATTTGTAGGATGCGTTAGGCGCGCCCTGTGCGCCAGACTCCGCCGCAGCACACCAACGCACACGGGACCGTGGGTTACGCCGTCGCGTAACCCGCTTGCTTATTGAGGTTTGAGACCAATCTGCTTGACCAGCTTGGCGTACATCACCGTTTCGGTCTTGATCAGCGCAGCGAGCACTTCCGGTGTGGAGCCCACGGCGTCAAGGCCCTGTGTGGAAAAGCGCTCCTGCACGTCTGGCTGCCGGATGATCGCCATCAGTTCCCGTGAGAGCTTGGCGACGATAGCCTTCGGTGTTTTGGCCGGCACTATCACACTGTGCCAGGTGATGTTCTCGTAGCCGGGCAGAGTGTCCGCGATGGGCGGCACGTCCGGCAGCGCGGGGCTGCGCTTTAATCCCGTCACCCCAATCGCCCGCAACTTTCCCGCGTTGACCTGCGCTATGGCGATCAGCGGGCTGATGATAAACATCTGCACTTCCCCGCTCATGACTGCGGTGACCGCCTGACCGGTTCCTTTGTAGTTCACGGCCACCGTCTTGATGCCGGCCATATAGTTGAACTGCTCTGCCGCAAGCAGGTTATTGGTTCCGGTCGCCGCAAAATTGAGCTGACCCGGTTTGGCTTTGGCGAGCGCGATGAATTCCGGCACTGATTTTGCCGGGACCGACGGCGGAGTCACCATGAAGTACGCCCCGGAGGTGACCTGCGTGATGGGCTGAAAGTCGCGCTGGGGATCATACGGCAGCTTGAGATACACGCTCGGATTGATGGTGAGCCCGGCACCGTTGGCGAGCAGCAAGGTGTATCCATCCGGCGCCGCCTTCGCGCCGATCTCGAAGCCGACGAGGCCGCCTGCGCTGCCGCGATTGTCGACGATGACCGATTGCCCCCACTTTTCGGACATCTTCTGCCCGAGCAGCCGCGACAGCATATCGCTCGGGCCGCCGGCCACAAACGGCGCGACGAAGCGCACCGGCCGGCGGGGATAATCCGTCGCGGCATCCGCTGCGGCAACACCCGCTGCGGCGCACGACAAAACAGGTATCAGCAACAAATGAGATAAGTGCTTCATGGAGTCCTCCTTGAGTTGGCAATGTATCCCGCAACTGGTGAGTGGTCAATCGCGTGAGTTTTCATGCGAACGCAGGACGTAGCGCATACGCGGCGCAAATGCAGGTGGTGCGCAATGCGCATCCTGGCGGTAAAGTACAAAAACACTATAATTAGTACCGTAACAAGTACTTTTAGGAACTTGCCATGAACATACTTACCGTAGCCGAACTCAAGCGCCGTGGCATGGCTGCGATAGAGGATGGACTGCGCCGTGGCCCGGTACACATCGTAAAGCGTAACCGTTCCGCGGCCGTGGTGCTGTCCGAGGACGACTATCAACGGCTCGCGCACGGCAAAGTGGCGGTGCCCAGTGGCTTGACGGCCATTCAGTGGTTGCTGTCAAAGCCTGCTGCAGGCAAGCGTAGCAAGGCGAAGATCGACGCTCATCTCAAGGCCGAGCGCGACTGGTGATCGTCTTCTTTGATGCCAGTGCCTTGATCTACCTGATCGAAGGAAAGGGCGTAGGGCGGGAGGAGCGCAGCGTATCCCGCCGGGAGTGACGCCAATTCGCGCAATAGCTCGCAAGGCGGGATACCCCCGGATCAAGTCCGGGGTCCTCCCGCCCTACGTGAACTAAACGGCGAACGCGCTATGGACGATTAGTGAGCACACAGCGTCGGTGAGTTGAAACGCGGATGCGTCAAAGTTCCGGCAACTTCCCCTGCGGTAGCGTCAGCAGCGCCTCGTAAATCTTGCGGTCGATCTCAATGCCCTCCCGTAAATGGCGGGCGCGTTCACGCGCGGAGCGCTCCCCCGGCAAACGTATTTCGTCGACGCCGGGCTGGCGCGGCACGGCTTTGACTTTTGCCAGCATCTCGCTCATGTGGCGGCGAAAGTCATCGCCCGGCAGCATGCGTTTGGGATTGATCGCCATGATCAAATAGCCGTAGGTTTTGTCGTCGCCAAGGCCCGCGCCTGCCAGCACGCCGAGCGCCTGCATTGCCATCGCCAGTGCAAAACCCTTGTAACCGCCGAACGGCAATATCGTGGCCACTTGCGCCGGGTCGCGTGTGGGCTGGCCCTGCGCGTCGAGCGCGACACCTTCGGGCAACACCGCGCCGCGGCGCTCCTGAAAAATAAGATCGGTGCCCATGAACGCCGCGGCGCCCATGTCGATGACGAACGGTTCCTGCAACGTAGGAAACCCGAAGGCAATGGGATTAGTGCCGGTGGCAGGGCCGCTGGAACCCGGTGCGGCCACGTGCGCCCTGCTGCTGACGCTGTGGATGCCCACCATGCCGGCGCGCGCGACCATTTCGACGTAGTGCGCGCTGCGGCCGCTGACCCAGGAGTTGTTGACACCCACCACCGCCATGCCCTGCTCGCGCGCCTTGGCGATGGCGGTTTGCGTGGCACGGTACATCGTCACCATGCCGTTGTTGTTGCCGCCGTCAAAGAGCACCGAGTTGGGCGTCTCGCGCAGCGCACGCATGGGCCGGCGTGGCTCGCGTAGTTGACGATGCTCGGCGACATTGAGTATTTTCGGCAGCCCCGAATACTCGTAGCCGCACAGCGCCGCGTCAAGCACGTGGTCGGCGATGATGTGTGCTTCTTCGGCGTCGTAACCGATACGTCCGAGCACTTCTTCAGCCAGTGTTTGCGCTTCGCTGGCGCTGAGCCTGACTCTGTCGTTGGAAATGTTTTCCATCGGGACTCTCGTTCAATCTGGAAGCGAACAAAGCAATACTCGTCTTTCCGGCGCAAGCCAGAAACCAGTGCGTAACCCGATCTGAAGGATCATGGTTCAAATCGCTTCGCATGATTGCACGTACTAGATTCCGGCCTCCGCCGGAATGACGAGTGGGTGGATCAACCGCCCATCAAAAAATCAAGCCACCTTTTCCCTCTTCGCCGCACTAGCGCTGACTGCATCCGCCATTTTTACCGGCGGCACCACCGGCACAATGCCGCTCATCAGCGAGCCCGATACCGTCTCCATCAACTCGTCAATCGTGAACATTCCGTCGTCGCCCTTGTGCAGGAATTTGAAGTCGTCGCCAAAGATTTCGGTGTTAATGCGTCCGCGCTCGACGTGGATAACCTGACCATTGATGTAATCTGCATGGTCCGTCGCGAGATACGCCACCATCGGCGCGACGTACTCCGGGCCGCGATTGACCAGCGTGAGATCGTATTGCTCCTTGGTCATCAAGCCTGCTTCGAATTTGCGGCGGCGATTTTCTTTCACCTCGGGCGTCAGTGTCATGCGCGTATCGGCTGACGGACAGATGGCATTGGCGGTAATGCCATTCTTGTAGGTTTCCTTGGCAATCGAGCGTGTCAGGCCAATGATCCCGGCCTTGGCCGCGCTGTAGTTACACTGCCCGACAGAGCCTTTGAAAGCGTCAGAGGAGAAATTGATGATGCGCCCGTGCCCGGCCTGCCGCATGTATTTCACCGCGTGGTGGCAGGTGTTCCAGTTGCCTTTCAGATGCACCGAGATCACAGCATCAAAATCGTCTTCGGACATGTTCCAGATCATGCGTTCACGCAGATTGCCGGCAACGTTGACCAGAATATCGATCTTGCCGTAAGCATCAACACACTGCTTGATCATCAGCCCGGCTTTAAGGTAATCGGACACCGAATCATAATTGGCCTGCGCCTTGCCGCCGGCTGCGACGATTTCGGCAACCACATCATCGGCAGGACGCTCCTCGGTTTTTTCACCGCCGCGGCCCACGCCGGGGTCAACCACAATCACGCTGGCGCCTTCTTTGGCCATCAACAACGCAATCGCGCGCCCGATGCCGCGACCGGCGCCTGTCACTACCGCTGCTTTACCTTGCAGATGCATTTTGATTCTCCCTTGGGTTAGCTGTTAGCTGGTTACCTGAAATAACGTCACGACGCAAACCATGAGTATACCGGGACGCCGGATATTGCGAACGCGCAGCAAAGAGTAGAGACTATCCGCATCACCCGCGCTTGAACGCGGAAACGCAAAAAGGGCGCCATGCGGGCTTTGCACAGCGTTACGCTTGCCTTCGTCATCGCTGCCGGCCTTGCGCTTGTCGCCGCGCCGGGTTTTGCGCAGGCGCCGCCGAAATTTCCAGCAAAGCCGGTGCGCCTGCTGGTGGGACAACCGGCCGGCAGTCAGGCCGACACTGTGGCACGCATGATAGGCGCGAAGCTGAGCGAGCGTTGGGGGCAGCCTGTGGTGGTGGACAATCGGCCGGGCGCCGGAGGCATGCTGGCCGCGGGCGCGCTTGCCAAGGCCGCGGCGGACGGCCACACGCTCCTTTATGCCGGGGTCAATTTTGCAATCAGCGCGGCGCTGCAACCGAGCCTGCCTTACGACCCGCTCAAGGACTTCGCCGGCGTCACCCAGATCGGGTTTGGCACACAATCAGTGGTTGTGGCGCCCGCCTTGGGCGTCAAATCAATCAAGGACCTCGTCGCGCTCGCCAAGGCGCAACCCGGCAAGATCATCTTCGGCTCCCCGGCGACCGGAGGCGGTTCTCACCTGAGCGGGGCAAGATTCAATCTCGCCGCCGACATCAAGGTTATACATGTGGCGTTCAAAGGCGGGCCGGAAGCAACGCTCGAGACCGTGGCCGGACGCACGCACTACACCATCGTGCCTGTGGTCTCGGTACTGCCGTTCACAAAAGAGGGCAAGCTGCTGGCGTTGGCGGTATTTACACCGCAGCGCTCACCCGCATTGCCTGAGGTGCCGGCATTGGCAGAGACACACCCCGAATTCAAGCGGCCTGAAGCAACCAACGGATTGCTGGCGCCCGCGAAGACGCCGCGCGTCATCCTCAATCAAATCAGTACAGACGTGGCACGCGTGCTCGATCTCCCCGACGTCAAGGAACGGCTGCAGGCCATGAGTTATCATCTTGCACCGAGCACGCCGGCGGAATACGATAATATTCTGCGTGAGCAAATCGAAACCTTGTCACGGGTGGTCAGGCACGTCGGCCTTCGTGCCAAATGAATTGGGGCCAAACCTCCGCAAAACCGCACGTGGCCTGTGATTAAATTGTTCTGATTGGGTCGAAGGGAGTGACGCATTGCACCGAAAGCCCGCCATGAGAATACAGATCGCTCGCCTGTCGATTATGCTGCCGGCGCTGCTGTTCACCGCCGCCGCACAGGCGCAGTTGTATCCAATGAAACCGGTGCGCCTGATCGTGCCCTATCCGCCCGCCGGCACCACCGATTTTGTCGCGCGCGAGATCGGTGCCAAACTCGGCGACGCATTCGGCCATCAGGTGGTCATCGACAACCGGCCGGGCGCGGGTTCGCTGATCGGGCTCACGCAAGGCGCGCGCGCCACACCCGACGGCTACACCATCACCTTCGGCACGTCGGCGGGACTCGCGGTCAATCCGGCGCTCGGCACCAGGATGCCCTTCGATCCGCAACGCGATTTTGTGCCCATCGGCCTGATGGCGTATGTGCCCTATCTGCTGGTGGTGACCGCGGCGCTGCCGGTGCGCAACCTCAAGGAACTCATCGATCTCGCCAAGGCGCAGCCCGGCAAACTCAATTTCGCTTCACCGGGCTACGGCACCTCGAATCATCTCGGTATCGAAATGCTCAACGTGCTCGCGGGCGTGAAGTTCGTGCATGTGCCGTACAAGGGCGGCGCGCCGGCAGTGACCGATCTGGTCGCCGGGCAGGTGCAGGCTTTTTTTACAGGCACGCCGCAAGTGTTGTCGTTCATTAAAGCAGGGCGCCTGCGCATCATCGCCGCCGCCACGCCCAAACCCACGCGCGTCGCACCCGATGTGCCGACGATCGCGGAAACCTATCCTGGATTCGACTGCAACACCTGGTTTGGCCTGCTCGCGCCCAGCGGCACGCCCCCGGCGATTAGCGGAAAAATCAACACCGCGTTGAATCGCGTGCTCGCCGACCCCGGCGTAATTCAGCGCCTGCTCGATCAGGGTGTCGAAGCCACGCCGGGAACGCCAGCGGCTTTCCGTCAGTTGATTGACGCCGAGACCGCGCGCTGGCGCAAAGTGATCAAGGCTGCGGGAATTACCGCTGAGGGCGTGCAGTAGCGGTTTTTTGCACGGCCAAATGCTTTCGTGCAGCACCCCTACCCGCGCACGTTTCGCCGTTCTCGGTTATCCTGCGCACTCCCTTTTCACCACACCATAGAGCGAATCACCATGCCCGCATACCAAGACACTCAGCTTTTCATCAACGGCGTGTGGGGCCCCGCCGCATCGGGTCGCACGCTGCCAGTGGTCAACCCCGCCACGCACGCGCAAATCGGCACCGTCGCCTACGCCGAAAAGCCTGATCTCGACCGCGCACTTGAAGCTGCCGACAAGGGCTTTAAGGTGTGGCGCAAAATATCCGCGTTCGAGCGTTGCAAAATCATGCGCAAGGCGGCGGATATTTTGCGCGAGCGCGCCGACAAAATCGCGCCGCTGATGACGCTGGAGCAAGGCAAGCCTGTAGGCGAAGCCAAGATGGAATGCCTCGCTGGTGCGGACGTCATCGACTGGTTCGCTGAAGAAGGCCGCCGCGCGTATGGGCGTGTGATCCCGGCGCGTGCCGAAGGTGTTTATCAACTGGTGGTGAAAGAGCCCGTCGGCCCCGTAGCCGCCTTTACGCCGTGGAACTTCCCGATCAATCAGGCGGTGCGCAAGTTGTCCGCAGCACTGTCCACGGGCTGCTCCATCATTTTGAAAGCGCCCGAAGAAACGCCGGCGTCGCCCTCGGAACTGGTGCGCGCATTCGCCGATGCCGGCGTACCGGCGGGCGTGATTAATCTGGTCTACGGCAGCCCGTCGGAAATTTCGAGCTATCTGATTCCGCATCCGGTGATACGCAAGATCACCTTTACCGGGTCCACGCCGGTGGGCAAACTGCTGGCGGGCATGGCAGGGCAACACATGAAGCGCGCCACCATGGAACTCGGCGGCCACGCGCCGGTGATCATTTTTGACGACGCCGATATCGACATCGCGGCCAAGACCATGTCGTTCATGAAGTATCGCAATGCGGGGCAGGTGTGTGTGTCGCCCACGCGCTTTCTGGTGCAGGAAGGCGTCTACAAACAGTTCGTCGAGAAATTTGTCGAAGGTTCGAAAGCCGTCAAAGTCGGCGACGGCTTCGACAAAGATACCCGGATGGCCACCATGGCCAATCCGCGCCGCCAGACCGCAATGATTGCCAACGTTGAAGATGCGAAAAAGCACGGCGGTAAACTGCAAACCGGCGGCTTTCCCATCGGTGAAAAAGGCAACTTCTTCGAGCCCACCGTTTTTACCGAACTTGAGACCAGCGCAGCAGCGATGAATACCGAGCCGTTCGGCCCGCTCGCCATCATCAACCCGTTCAAGACCTTCGACGATGCAGTGAGCGAAGCCAACCGTTTGCCGTACGGCCTCGCCGCTTACGCGTGGACGCGCTCGGCGAAAACCGCCAATGCCATTGCGGCGCAAGTGGAGACCGGCATGATCACCATCAACCATCTGGGCCTCGCGTTGCCCGAAGTACCGTTTGGCGGAGTGAAAGATTCAGGCTACGGCTCGGAAGGCGGCACCGAAGCGCTGGAGCCGTACCTGGTTGGGAAATTTGTTACGCAGGCGGGCTTGTAGCGTACCGCGGCTGCAATAGTGAATGCTTGCAAAAGCGGCCGCCATGCAATTCCACTCATCTCTGGAGACACCATGCGCAAGTCCCTACTCGCATTGCTCACCCTAAGCGGCTGCGCCGCATTCGCTCCAGTAGTGGCCCAGAACTATCCCGCCAAGCCGGTACGGGTCATCAATCCGTTTGCGCCCGGCGGCGGGCTCGATATCGTACTGCGCCCCATGCTCGCCAAGATGAGCGAAAGCCTGAAGCAAAGTTTCTTCGTCGATAACCGGCCCGGCGCGGCGGGCGTCATCGGCACCGATCTGGGCGCGAAATCCCCGCCCGACGGCTACACGCTGATCAGCGCCACCACCGGCACCATCACCATCAACCCGAGCACCTACGCCAAACTACCGTTCGATCCTCTACGCGATCTGACGCCCATCACCAATATCGGCAGCGCGTCTTTCGTGCTGGTGACGCATCCGTCGCTGGCGGCGCGCAACGCCCGCGAGCTGGTGGCGCTGGCGAAGCGCAGTCCCGGCGAGTTGACCCTGGGTTCGCCGGGTTATGGCGGCATCAACCATGTGGGGGGCGAGTATTTCTCGCAGTTGACCGGTATCCGGCTCACGCACGTACCGTTCAAAGGCAGCTTCCCGATGTTGATCGACATCATGGGCGGGCACGTGATGCTGGCGTTCGATTCGTTACAGGCAACGCTGCCGCACGTGCGGGCGGGAAAGCTAAAGGCGATGGGAATCGCGGCGCAAAAGCGCTCGCCCATCGCCGTGGAAATTCCGACCATGATGGAAGCGGGCGGTCCTGCAATGACCCTGGCCTCCTGGTACGCGCTGCTGGCGCCGGCCGGCACCCCGCGCGAGATCATCGTCAAGCTGCACGCCGAAGTGGTGAAGGCGCTAGCCTTACCCGATCTGCGCGAACGCTACCTGTCGAGCGGCATCGAGCCGGTGGGCAGCACGCCCGAGCAGTTCACCGCGGAGATACGCGAGGATCTCACCCGCTGGGCCAAGGTCGTGCGCGCGGCCAATATACGCGCTGAGTAAGCGGCTGCTGCGCAGCTATATTGCGCCAAAACGTGAAATGATTTGTGTGATCCGCTGACGTGCTTCCACGGCAGGCGCGTCCCGATGCAGAAACGAGTGTCTTTAGTCCCGCCTCACTTACGCTGTTGCACAATCGTCTCTCGTTTGACCAGGTCCGGAAACCAGCTCATCCACAACCCGACCACCACCAGTGTGCCGACGCCGCCGACGACGACCGCGGGCACCGTGCCCCACCATGCGGCGGTAATGCCCGATTCAAACTGGCCGAGATGGTTGGAGGTTCCGGTAAACAGCGAATGCACGGCGCTGACGCGTCCGCGCATCTCGGCGGGCGTTTCCAGTTGCACCAGTGTCAGGCGGATGACCGCGCTCACCATATCGGCTGCACCCATAATGGCGAGCGCGAGCAGCGACAAGGGCAGCCACGTGGATAATCCGAACACTACCGTGGTGACGCCGAATGTCGCCACCGAGAGGAACAGAATTTTTCCGACACTGTGCGTGAGCGGTGAGTGCACGAGGTATAACGAAGCCAGCACGCCGCCCACCGCGGGCGCCGAGCGCAACAGGCCCAGCCCCAGCGGCCCGGTTTGCAAAATGTCGCGGGAGTAAATCGGCAGTAACGCCACCGCGCCGCCGAGCAAGGTCGCAAACAAGTCGAGCGAGATCGCGCCGAGGATGATGGGCTTGCCCAGTATGTAATGGAGTCCGCCGAACGCGTATTGCAGGGTCGCCGGTTCACGCGCGCGCCGTTCCAAGCCCGCGTGGATGCAGAGGATGATCACGCCCGCCAGCGCAAAGCACGCTGCGGCGCCGATGTACACCGCGCTGGCTCCCCACAAATAAACCGCACCGCCCAGCGCCGGGCCAACGATGATCGCGGTTTTTTTCGCCGCCGCGTGAAACGCGATGCAGCGCTGCAGCAGCTCAACCCCCACCAGCGACGGCAACAGCGAACGCAGTGCCGGGTTCTGAAACGTTTGCGCCATGCCGCTCAGCGCCACACAGGCGTAAATGACTTCGGCACCGATCCAGCCGCCGGCGTGGCCCGCAGCCAGCGTCAACGCCGCTGCGCATTGAATGCCCTGGCAAAAGGCAGCGACCCGCCGCCGGTGGTAGCGGTCGGCGACGTGGCCGGCAGGAAAGGTGAATAATAACTGCGCACCGAAATGCGCAAGCCCCACCAGCCCCAGGCTCAGTGCGCTGTTGGTTATGTCGTAGATCTGCCAACCGACGGCGAGCACCAGCATCTGATTGGCAATCGTTGACGCGATGTCGCCCACCCAGAAACGCGTGAAGGCGGCGTGCCGGAACAACGAGGTTTGCATTGCGACTGTTTAGCAGATGGGGTGGGGCAGACGCAATGCGGCGTTTTGCTGAAATAACGTAACTATTTGTACAAACACGTATTGTTAAAAATATGATTTTCCCGTGTTACTCCGGCTGCAATCCGGCGAGCTTGACCAACACGGCGTAACGTTTGATCGATGCCGCAACGTACCTGCTGAATTCGTCAGGCGTGTTGCCCACCGGTTCCATGCCTATCGCAGCCAGGCCTTCTCGTACCGCAGCGGTAGCCAGCGCCTTGCTAATCTCTGCGTGCAACTTCGACACCACCACCGCGGGCGTTTTCGCCGGCGCGAATACGCCGTACCAACTGGAATCGATTTCCGTGCCGGTGACGCCGGCTTCGATCATGGTGGGCACGTTGGGCAGCAGCTTTGATCGTGCCGGGGCGTTGTAGGCCAACGCGCGCACGCGGCCAGCGCGTATTTGGCCGATCAGCGTGCCCGGATTGGAGATCGCAATTTGCACTTCGCCACTGATTAGCGCGATGCTCATCGGCCCGCCGCCCTTGTAGGGCACATGGGTCAGTGGTATGCCGGTGCGTGCCGCGAACAGCGCGGCCGCGAGATGCGTGACATTGCCCACACCCGATGTTCCATAGGCAAAATTCGCGCCGGGCCGTTTGGCGAGCTGGATCAATTCCTGTACGGTTTGCGCCGGCAGCGCCGGGTTTATCGCCAGCAACAAGGCTTCGGATATTGCAATGTTGGTTACCGGCTCAAAGCTTTTGATCGCATCAAACGGCAGCTTGCGCGCGATGCTGGGGTTGATGGCGAAAGCCGCTGGCGTAATCAGCAGCGTGTAACCGTCGGGATTGGATTTGGCGACGATATCCGCGCCCAGTATGCCGTTCGCGCCAGGACGATTGTCGAGCACCATCGAGTGCCCGAGCTGCGCGGTCAACTGCGGCGTTACTATGCGCGCCACCGAATCCGGCGAGCCGCCGGGCGCGAAACCGAGCACCCAGCGCACCGGCCGCTCCGGGTAGCTCAGGGCATCGGTTGCCATTGTTGCCATTGCGAGCAGGGTTGCAGCGAGGAACGGAAGTAGCCGGCGCTTCATTTTGTTTTTTCCGTAAGGCGTTGTTTTTTCTGAATGTCGTCGAGCGTTGCCTGAGCGCGTGCCCGTAACGGCCCGCCCAGCTTGACCGCATGTTCGGCGTTTGCGCGCGCCTGGTCCAGCTTGCCGCGGTCAAGCAGCGTTTGCGCCAGATTGTTAAACGCGGCGGCAGAACCGGCGTGCGCCATGCTCGCTTGCCGGAACGACGCTTCCGCCAATGCCAGATCGCCCAGCGCGTGCGCGGTGTTGCCGCGTCCCAGCAACGCGGCGAGATTGTCCGGCCAGCGCTTGAGCATGGCCTCGTAGGCGCGCGCAGCAGGCCGCGTTTGCCCGGCTTTTTCGAGTGCGATTACCGCGTCGGCGTAGCGCTGTTCGGTCGCGGTTACCGGCACGTGCTCGGGCGGCGTGGCAACCATCGCCCAGCGGCCTTCCTGCCGCCAGAAATATTCAAACACCGACAGCGGGGTGGCTTTGCGCTCGAGCGCACCCGAGTGACGAATAATTTCCGCGCGATCCAGATCAAAGCCGATGCTCACGGAATAGTGCCAGATGGGGTAATACGGCACGCCGTAGTTTTCGAGCGTGATCACGGGCGTGCCGGCAGCGACTTCCTGCAACACGTCGCCGATACGCGGCTCAAGCCGGTAAGCGACCATGCCATTGCGCCGCGCCGCCGCCAGCATTTCGACCTGCAAACTGCCTTTTCTGCCGGGTAGATAGACTTGAGCGACAAGTTGTTCGGGACTGGTTTTGGCCCCGGCGCTGTTCAGCGCCATCGCCAGCGCCGCCGGCCCGCAGTGATGCTCGGTCTGCGCAAAATAGGGCGCATCGCGAATCTCGGCGCTGAGCGGCAGGCCGGGCGGCATGGCGCCCCGCAGTGCTGTGGATTGCGGCGCGAGCGCGCTGCAACCGCCGAGCAGCGCGCCCAGCCATAAAAACAAAAAGCCCGCCGGGCAGCGGGCCTTCACGCAGTGCATGGCGCGTGTTACTTCTGGGGATAGAACATCCGCACGATCACATAGGTGATCAGCACCAGCAGCAGTGTCACGCCAAAGACGGCGGCGCCCCCGGTGGTGGCACCCGCGGGCAGCGCATCGATTTTGCCGCTAATTTGTGCGACTTCAAAATCCGTCAGCGCATCGACGCGATCCTTGGCGGCTTGCGCCATCACACCGTGCTGTTGCAATTGTTGCTGCACGTCGGCGCGCGACAGGAAATCACGTACTCTGGCGCGCTCGGATTGCACCTCGCTGTGCGCGACGGCCTCGTCGGTGCCGATCAGCCCGGCGTGCGCCGTGAACGGCAATCCCGCAAGGCTGAAAACGAGCAAGTAACTGACCAGCCGGTGAAATAATTTTTCCATGACGGTTTCCTTGATGTTTTTGAATGCGTCTTATGCGGGTAGATCGAGGATTGCACGGCTACATTTAATGAGCGTTGTTATAGCCGCGAATGGGGCCTTGCGTCAAGTTTTGCGGTGGCGGAATTGCGACACGCAATCTGCGAAAACGGCGCCGCTTTGGGTACAATATCCGGCATGCAAGGCGCAAGGTTTCGCCTGCGGCGGGCGGTTCCGCCAAGGTTGAAGTTTGTGACGCGATGGCGCAGGATGCAGCGAGCGCCGCGGTTCGAGCGGACCGGCATCAACGCTACGCGCAGCGCGACCCTGCGCCAGAGCACAGCGTGAATTTCGGATGCTACGTATATATGCAACTACTTGTTTTTAAACAATAAATTACTTCGCACAGCAACCAATAAAGACTTTCCATTGTGCGCACACAGCGTCTGCTTCGCGGCGTAATGCTACTCACCGCCGCCACTGCCATCCCGCTTTCCGTTCGCGCACAGGACTACCCCGCGCGCCCGGTGCGCTTCATTGTCGGCTTCGTGCCGGGGGGCATTTCTGATTTGCTGACGCGCGCGCTGGCACAAAAACTCACCGATGCGTGGGGCCAACAAGTCATTGTCGATAACCGCGCCGGCGGCGGCGGTGTGATCAGCATGCAGATCGTTGCCAAGGCGGCGCCCGACGGTTACACGCTGCTGATGGGATCATCGACGCAGTTTTCGATCAACCCCGCGCTGCGTCCCAACCTGCCGTACCACCCGATTCGGGATTACTCGCCGATTACCAATGCGGCGATTACGCCTGTGATACTGACGGTGCAGGCGGCTTCTGTCGCACGTTCGCTGCCCGACTTGATTCAGTTGGCTAAAAAAGGCGAAGTCATGAGCTACGGCTCCACCGGCTACGGCGGCGCACCGCACATTGCGGGCGAGTTGCTTAAACGTGCTGCCGGTATGCCGATGACGCACGTGCCGTTCAAGGGTGGCGGCGAGTCGATCATCGCCATCATGGGCGGTCACGTGCAAGCCTCGTTCGGCGCGGTATCGACTGCGTTACCACATGTGCGCGGCGGGCGCTTGCGCGCGCTGGGGGTCACCACCGTAAAGCGCCTGTCAGCAATTGCGGAGGTGCCGACCTTTGCCGAACAAGGGCTGCCCGGCTTTGAAGTGGTGCAATGGTACGGCGTGTTCGCGCCTGCGGGATTGCCGCCGCTGATTTTGCGCAAAAGCAACGACACGCTGGTACGCGCGCTGGGCGCCACGGAATTTCGTGAACAATTCAATGCGCAAGGCGTCGAGTTGATGCAGTCTACGCCGGTGGCATTTGCGGATTATGTACGGGGAGAGTTGGCGCGCTGGACCAAGGTGTTGAAGGAAATGGGAATTAATGAGGTGCCGTAAGTGCTGCCGCACCCCAAGTCAATTCTTGGTTCGCGCGCCGGCGCGCGTACGGGTATGCTTGCTTCAATCACTAATTTAACCTCTGGAGACAGCCTATGGCCGAGACACCCACTTTCGGACGTTATGCCGAGATTCCCTATGATCAGATGACGCCGGAGCAGCAGGAAGGCTATCGCTCTATGATCGAGTCGCGCGGCCGGCTGCCCGGTCCGAACAAGATCTTCGTGCACAACCCCAAGCTGGCGAAGGTGATAGGGCCATTCGGGGCACATTTTCGCAAGGGCTACTCGCTCAGCGAGCGCGAGCGCGAGATTGCCGTCTGCATCACCAACAGCAAATGGCATTCGGCCTACCCGACCAATGCGCATGAACGTGCGGCCAAGGCGGCCGGGCTGCCGAGCGACAAGGTCGAGGCGCTACTGTCGGGCCTGCCAACCTCGTTCTCCGACAAACGCGAGCAGGTGATCTACGAAATCGCGATCTGCCTTGCCAATTCGCGCTGGGTGGCGAAAGGTCTTTATGATCGCGCAGTCGAAGCTCTCGGCCATGTCGGCATCACCGACGTGATCACCCTGATGGGCTTTTACACCAGCGTCTCGATGACGCTCGCCTTCTACGACGTGCCGGCCGGCGCGACCGGCATGGAGCGTTAACCTTTGCCACAGGAAATGAAGCCATGAAGATCGTCGATGCGCAGGTCCATATCTGGTCGAGCGGTATGCCTTCGGGGCAGCACCGCCAGACGACGTCTTATCCAGCCGACGAGTGCCTGCGGGATATGGATGCAGCCGGGGTCGACGCGGCGCTGCTGCATCCGCCGGGCTGGGATGCAGACGGCGTCGAGGTTGCCGTCGCGGCGGCGCGCAACCATCCGAACCGCTTCGCCATTCTCGGTCACTTCCCGCTCGACAAGCCGGAAAACCGTTCGCTGATCGACAACTGGAAATCGCGGCCCGGCATGCTCGGGCTGCGCTACGCCTTCACCCAGCCGCATCAGCAGAACTGGATGACCGACGGCACCATGGACTGGCTGTGGCCGGCCTGCGAGAAAGCACAAATTCCGATCGCGCTGATGGCCTCGAGTTATCTGCCGCTGGTCGCGCAGATCGCCGAGCGGCACCCCGGCCTGCGGCTGTTACTCGACCACTATGCGCGGGTGCGCGGCGGCACCGACGACGCGGCGCACGGCAATCAGCCGGCGCTGCTCGCGCTCGCCAAATACCCGAACGTCGCGGTCAAGGCAACCGGCGCGCCCGGCAATTCGAGCCACACCTACCCCTATCGCAACATCCACAAATACACCGAACAGATATTCGATGCGTTCGGCCCGCAGCGCATGTTCTGGGGCACCGACATCACCCGCATGCCATGCACGTGGCGCCAATGCATCACGATGTTCACCGAGGAGATGCCGTTTCTCAAAGGCCGCGATCTCGAACTGGTGATGGGCCGCGCGCTGTGCGACTGGATCGGCTGGAAATTACCGGTGTGAACGGCAGCGTCGCATCGTGTGAGCGCAAGACCATGAATACATTGCACAAGTCTGCGTTTGGGTAGCAGGCGCGGCGGTACTTTGTTATACTCCGCGCCCTTATCCATTTGTTCCAATTCGGGGACGTAGCTCAGCTGGGAGAGCGTCGCGTTCGCAATGCGAAGGTCGGGAGTTCGATCCTCCTCGTCTCCACCACTTTAAGAGGGCTCACGTTCGTGGGCCCTCTTTGTTTTCATACCAGACTGGCCGTGTTTTAAGCCGCCATAGACCAATCCCGTAAGCCAGGCATAGAACAAGCCTTCGGTATGATCGAGCAGCAATGAATTCACCAGGCAGCCGATGACCATGGTCAGCACCAGTCCTCGCGCAAGCGAGCGTTCCATCGGGGTAGACAGATATTGGGCGGCACGCCATTGCGTCCAAAACAGCGCTATCAATACCAGCATGCCAAGGACGCCAATCTGTGCCGCGATGTGCAGAAATTCGTTGTGTGGATTGTGCGTTTGGATTTTTCCGGTGCCCGTGACCTGCCTCGCGTAGGCCTGCGCAAAACCACCCGTGCCAACGCCGGTGAGCGGATGCTCGGCAATAATATCCAGCGTATTGCGGTAGAACTCAAGGCGTTGCCCGGAAGATGTGGTTGCGGCGTCTTCGAATCGCCACTGCTTTATTTCTTGCTGGATCGCGGTTACGCGGGATTGGAATTTGCTCGGCACGTTCACCAGCACCATCACCGAAACTGTCAGCGCCATTGATGCGACTGCCAAGCCCCGCCAGCCGAAACGCCCGCCGATCAACAGCAGACCTAAGGCACCCAGCACCAGGTATCCCGTTGCACCCTGGACCATGAACAGCACGTTAATAGCCGCCAGCAGGGCAAGCAAGAACCAAAATGCTCGCAGCCTTTGGCTGGCCGTGGAGATACCCAGCCACGCAAAAAGAAAAACACCAAACGCAAGCAGAAAGTTATGCGCAGTGCGTAGCTTGAACACCGTAGGGTCTGTCGCATCGCCGGTGAGAAAGGGCAGCGCGGGACGCAACCCATAAAGCGTCATGTACGACAGCAGCGTTGTGACAGCCAATGAAATCGCCAATGCGTGCAGAGCTTTGATGCGCGTTTCGCGTTCCCGCAAGACCATGGCGAACACGGGAATGCATAGCAGGTCCAAATATTTGCCTAGAGTGGCGAGTGCGGTGCGATGCGCACTCTCGCCGTAGAGCGTGCCTACGGCCAATAGTGCGAACAACAGCAAGGCGCAGAGTACCGTATTATTTTTAAACGCAAAATTTACAACCTCGCGCGCTTGTCCGGATATCACCCACGCCAACAGCGTAACCCCGATCAGCACATTGTCAAGTGCGGTGGACACCGGGATCGATGCTCCGAGTGCTATTGCGCTCCAGCTTGAGACGCGCTTTGCATTACTCTCCACAATGTCAAGCGTCATTCGCGTATTGCGGCATTAGTCTCGTGAGCGCCATCTAATCAAGCCTATGGATTGATGATCACGAGTAAGTCAGGATGAGGGAAATATTTTGCAAGAACCGCAGGGCCTGTCGCCAATTGTTCAGACATCACAGGAACACGTCAGCATGGACATGGAAACGGTGAGCAAGCCGCTTGGCAATTTCCTTACTGATCGAACGTTTGCCGCTCAGGATGTCCGAGATGCGGCTTTGCGGCGCGCAGTCTCCCAAGTCCTCTTGCTTGAGGGCGTGTTGCTCCATCAGGAAGCGCAGCACTTCGCTTGGCTTCGCCTCCGGGATCTGGACGTGCTCATCCTCGTAGGTTTTCACCTGATCGGCGAGGTAATCAAGCACATCGGCCAACGGGTGACTTTCGTTGTCGCCTACTTCATCAAGCAGCGCATCAATCGTTGCGCGGGCCTGCGCATAGTCCTCTTCGGTGCGAACAGAGGTAACGCCCAGGATCTGTTTGAACGACATCCATACCCGAAGAATGGCTTGCGGTTCGGGCACCGCTTTGAGTACGTATCTCATCCTTTCCTCCGTTTCCAGTCGCCCCGGTCGTATTCGGCGTGCGTCAGCACCGCACGGATGAATACCTTGTGCCGGTTGTAGTGAATCGCTGCGATCAATCGGTACTTGTTGCCTCCGATGTTGAACACCGTCAGTCCGTCCAGGTAGTCGGCGCTACCGAACGTCGCTCGCAGGTCGTTGAAGTCGGCAAAGACCTCGCTTGCCATCGTGCGATACCACGCCTGCAACGGGCTTTCGGCGTCCGCGTGTTTTGCCCAGAACTCAACAAGTGCAGGCTTGGCAATGATGTGCATGCACGAAGTTTATACCATTACGGTATATTGTCAATATAGAGCCTTGTCCAATGCTTCGGCTTGACGGTGGTTGGGACGCTCGGCGTTCTAACCAATTGGCGCAGCTTTATTGGCGCATTGAAAAACTCCTCTTGTTCCTTAGATTGACGCGGTTCTACCAGCACCTTGTTCACTGCGCTGCATTGCCATATACTCCGTGTATAGCGCACTAAGCAAAGGAATTTTCAATGGCCATCAGCACCGTGTTTACCAACAACCGTACCCAAGCCGTGCGCTTGCCAGCCGACATGCGATTTCCGGAGTCGGTCAAGAAGGTCGAGGTGCGCGTAGTTGGGCAAGAGCGCATCATTGCCCCGGCAGAATCGGCATGGGACAGCTTTTTTCTTGGCGTGGCAATTGCGAGTGACGATTTCATGATCGAGCGTGCCAGCCAAGGCCAGCCCGAACGCGAGGGCCTGTAGGCGGCGTCAATGCTCAAGTACCTGCTGGATACTAATATCGTTATCTATGTAATCAAGCAGCGCCCGATGGTTGCTCTCGGCAGGTTCAACAGGGAGCATGGGCATATGGCGGTGTCTTCGATTACTTTGGCAGAGTTGATTCACGGCGCGGAAAAGAGCAACAATCCGCCCCGGAGCCTTGCCGTAGTTGAAGATTTTATCAGCCGACTCGTCGTGCTTCCCTACGGCGACAAGGCGGCATGGCACTACGGAAGCATACGATCCGGGTTGGAAAATATTGGGATGAGCATCGGTGTCAATGATCTGCATATTGCCGCCCACGCGCGCAGCGAGGGATTGACACTTGTCAGCAACAACGTGCACGAGTTTGAGCGCGTTCCGGGCTTGGTGCTGGACAATTGGGTGTAACGGCTGCGTGACTCATTTCCAGCAAGGGTGGGCAAAGCGCAGCGTGCCCACGAGCCACTCACAACAATCGTGACGCGCTGGCGATGTTTTCGAAACGGCATATCCTGCAACATTATTATCAGCGGCCCTCGGTAAGACCATACCGAACGAGCAAGTTTTGCTAAGCATCTTCAAGAAAGCCGCTCTTTTTCTGCTGCTCGCCGTAATGGCGTTTCTAGGCGCCGGTATCGTATTGAATAGCGCGCGCTACCATCCTTACGCACAGGTAAAAAACGTACCCGGCAACCTGAATATTCAATTTCTCCTGAGTGGCCGCGCACAAAAAGCTAACTGCGAGGCGTTGATCGCAAACGTGACGAACAGCATCCTGGCTGTTTGCCCGAAATGTCAGATTGAAGACAAGAAATGCCTCGTCTCACTCAACGCCGAGCAGCAAAAGTCGCTGTCCGCCGACGCGCTCGACATACCTTCTTTGCGGTTGCCTGATGGTGGCGTAATTACTTATCAGTCGTCCAATTTGGATGTCGCACATGCCGCGTGTCAAGAAGGTCAGCGCCAGTATTCATCACAAACTGGAAGCGTGCCGACTATTTGCTACGCGCCAACGACAGCACGACCCATAGGCGCTCAGCAAATGGGTCCGGTAGATACGTACCGAAGGAGTTTCGGGCTATTGCTGCTTGCCTTGGGCGGGTTAGCGCTCAGCTATGCGGTTTACCTATTTTGCGATAACAGTAGATTTCACGAACGATTGAGTTCACTGCCACGACGCGCCAAGCGCATCATCATCATGGGTTTTGATATGACGTTGCTGGCGGCGGCATTGCTGGCGACCTTGTGGGTGCGACACGATATTGCCTGGTTGGCCGACACAGGCGTGGGCCGGCTATTTGCGCTGGAACTGTTAATCGCACTTCCTGTGTTTATGGCGGTCGGCCTCTACAGAAATGTCGTGCGCTACATGAGCGCCGGGGTGCTGCTTATTATCGCGAGCAGCGTGACGTTGACTTTGATGCTGCTCTTTGGCTTGACCAGTGTTCTTGAAATTCACGCCTTATCCACCGATGATCTTATTCTGCATTGGCTCTTCGCTCTGTTGTTTATCGCAGGAAGTCGCATGCTCGCAGGCGAGTTTCTGCGCGAAAGAATGTTCTCCGGCGAAGCGCTGGAGCGCGTCATCATTTACGGCGCCGGTGACGCGGGTGCGCAACTCGCGATCTCCTTAAAAGGTAAATCGGGTTTAAAGCCGGTTGCGTTTGTAGACGACAACCGGGATCTAACCGGCAGCGTGCTGTACGGGATCAAGGTTTATTCGGCTAACCAGCTGCCGAAGCTGGTAAAGGAGCTGACGGCAAGTCAAATTCTTCTCGCCATTCCTTTGGTTTCAAAGCAACGCCTGAAAGAGATCTTCGATAGTATTGAACATCTTGGGGTAAGAATTCGCACCATTCCGCGTTTTTCCGCGCTCATCGAAGGTCGCGCCAAGATCGGCGACATTGAGGATGTCCACATCGAAGCACTGCTCGGCCGTGACCCGGTGCCTCCGCTGCCGGGCCTGCTGGCTCAGTGTATTAAAGGGAAAGTGGTGCTCGTCACCGGCGCGGGGGGATCGATCGGGTCGGAGCTCTGCCGGCAGATTGAATCTCTTGGCCCGACGAAGCTTATATTGCTTGAGCAGTCTGAGTTTGCCTTGTACTCAATTCATGAGGAATTGATCGGGAAGGCGCAGTTGTCAGGTTATTCCGTGGAAATTGTGCCGGTGCTGGCGTCGGTTACCAGTGAACTTCTATTACGCCGCACGCTGGCAATACATCGCGTAAACACCATTTATCACGCCGCCGCCTACAAACACGTTCCGCTGGTGGAATCAAACCCCGGCGAGGCCATTCACAACAACGTGATAGGTTCGTTGCGCACCGCGCAGGCGGCAATCGCTGAACATGTCGATACCTTCGTGATGATCTCCACGGACAAGGCTGTGCGTCCGACCAGCGTGATGGGCGCCAGCAAGAGAATGGCCGAACTTGTCATGCAGGGTATTCGAGGGGGTGCGACGAAATTTTGCATCGTGCGATTCGGCAACGTGCTGGAGTCGTCAGGTTCTGTCGTGCCGCTGTTTCGAAAACAGATCCTGGAAGGCGGCCCAATTACGGTGACCCACCCCGAAATCACCCGTTATTTCATGACCATCCCAGAGGCCGCGCAACTCGTATTGCAGGCCGGATCGATGGCGGCAGGCGGCGATGTATTTGTACTCGACATGGGCAGCCCGGTAAGAATTGTGGACCTTGCGCGGCGGATGATTCACCTGAGCGGACTCACCGTTCGGGACGATGAGCACCCAAACGGGCATATCGAAATCAAATTTACTGGGCTGCGCCCGGGCGAGAAACTTTATGAGGAACTGCTGATAGGTGACAACGCGACCGGTACCGTGCATCCCTTGATCATGAGAGCCATGGAGGAATCCATGGATTGGGCGAAGCTGTCGCCGTTGCTGGAGTCTTTGAAAGAGGCGTGCAGCAAATCCAACGAAACGGAGGCGCTATCTATGTTGCGCACAGTGGTGCCGATTGCTCTTAACGGGATTGGCCGTGGATAATTTTCCTCCCCTTCAAGGCTAACCTATGCACACATCTCCCAAGGTCGGAAGGAGTCCGCAGGACGTATTCCGGGCACGGCGCATCGACAGCACGCGAGTACATCCACCCGCACTTCCCCCCCCCAAGGGGATACGGCCATGAAAAGCCATGGCCTTCTTCCGGGCTACATGCCACGATGTCTTGCAGGTCAATTTAACCCACGAGTGAACAAATGCGCTTTGCTTCTTGACTATAAGTCAAGCTTGTTCTATCTTTACATTTACTTACATTGTAAAGACTGCCTATGCCCACTCTCAGCCCAAAACGGCAAATAACCTTGCCCAAAGCGCTTTGCGACCGTCTTCAGGTCTCGCCAGGCGATGTGCTGGAGATATTGGAGCACAAAGGCCGGATCACCATTCTGAAGAAGATGAAGGGCAGCAGTGCCGGCGTGCTCAAGCATCTGAAAGTGGACCGGCGGTTTTCGGATGAGGATTCGCTGCACGACGTACTTGTGAGCAAACTCAGCAAGGTTGAGACAAAGCGACGTGCGGCGTGATTGCGGTCGATACGAACGTCCTGCTACGACGGCTGCTCGACGATGACGTCGACCAGGCGGAAAGGGCGCGCCGGTTATTTGACCGGAAGGAAAACGTCCTGATTCCTGATGTCGTGCTGGCCGAAGCCATTTGGACGCTCAAAGGAAAGCGGTATAAGGCGAGCAAGGACGACTTAGTGGCGATGGTCATGGGACTGTTGGAAGAACCCAATATTGTGTTCGAGAGTCGTCGAGCGGTCTGGTCGGCGGTGAACGACTACATTGAAGCTCCGCCGGTGAGGACTTCTGACGGAGCACGGACTGCAGATCTGGCCGATGCGTTGGTAGTGAACAAAGCAAAGATCACGGCACAGTGGCGGGGTGAACACTACGGCGGTACCTACACCTACGATCAAGCCGCGCTGGCCTTAGACGGAACGAAGCAGCCTTAACACGTAAATAGGGTCAGTGTGGAATGGCACTTACTTAAATCCACCCACACTTCCCCGGAATACGGCCATGAAAAGCCATGGCCTTCTTCCGGGCTACATGCTCTCACACTCAAGGTTGTGTGCATGGATTAGCCCTGAAGGGCAAGGGAACACTTGAAGCGGAGCAGAAGGAGTTTCTTTGATCTATATAAACTCCCGTTCTTAGACATCAGTTTGAATCACACCAACGTCATTCTGTCATTGCGGGATGTACTCCGGCACGCGCCGGGCGAGTTCGGCTTTTACCGCCACATAGTTTGTTTCGGTGTTTGACTCCAGCCAGATCGCCAGCTCTGCAAGCCACTCGGGCGTTTCGCGCCGCGCCTGTGCCACATGCAGCTTCGGGTGCGGCGTAGGCAAAATATTTTCGCCCGCAGCGAGAGGTTCTTCATAGAGCTTTTCGCCGGGCCGCAGACCAGTGTATACGATGCGGATCTCGTTTTCGGTGTAGCCTGACAAGCGGATCAGGTCGCGCGCAAGATCGATGATACGCACGGGCTGGCCCATATCGAGGACATATATTTCACCGCCTTGCCCCATGAGCCCGGCTTGCAGTACCAGCTGCACAGCTTCCGGGATGGACATGAAATAGCGCGTAATGTCGGGGTGCGTGACGGTAATCGGGCCGCCGTCCGCAATTTGCTCGCGGAACTTTGGGATCACGCTACCGGCAGACCCCAATACGTTGCCGAATCGCACCATCACGAAACGTGTGCCGGTGGGTTGCTGCAGCGATTGGCACACCATCTCCGCCAGCCGTTTGCTGGCCCCCATGACGTTGGTTGGATTAACCGCTTTGTCAGTCGAGATAAACACAAATTTGCCCACGCCGCAGGCAATGGCGGCTTTCGCCAAAACCAGCGTGCCTGACACATTGTTGACCACAGCTTCCCAGGCGTTTCCCGTTTCCATAAGCGGCACGTGCTTGTATGCCGCCGCATGAAACACCACCGCCGGACGATGAGCTTCGAGCAGTTCACGCACGCGTGCGGAATTTTTCACATCACCGATGGCGCAGGTGATTTTCAAATCAGGGTATTGCGCGGAAAATTCCTGTTCGACTCGGTACAGTGCAAATTCGGTCAGTTCGAACAATATTAATTCGCGAGGCTGGTAACGCGCAATTTGCCGGCACAATTCCGAGCCGATGGACCCACCCGCACCACTGACCAGAACCACGTTGTTACTGATCCAATTTCTTAACCCCGCCGTGTCGAGCACCACAGGATCGCGTCCCAGCAGATCATCCAATTCGACGCTGCGAATTTGCGACACGGTAACCCTGCCGCTCATAAGATCGTCGAACGATGGCACGGTCAGCACCTGCAGCCCTGCTGCACGGGCCAATTCAATCGCTTCGCGGCGCATGTTGTGAGGTGCTTCGGGCATCGCAATTATTGCGTGCTTTGCTCCACAGGCTTGTGCTTGCGCTCCGATTTCGGCGAAGGCGCCAAGAATTTTTATACCGTGAAGTTCACGCCCATACCTGGAGCGATCCTGCCCGAGCACACCGACCACACGCCATTGTGCGCTGCGCACGAGTTCCTTGATCAGACTAACCGCGGTGTCTTCGGCGCCGACTATTAATACCGGCTTCTGTTCCTTGTGCGGGAACCCATTGAGACTGCGTTCCTTCCATGCACGGTACGCAAAGCGACTGCCGCCCATCACCATGATCAGAAAAACGGGCGCTATGATAAAAACAGCACGCGGGGGCGGGGGCGCCAACTTAAGCATCAGCATCACTGCCGGGGTCACCAGTGCCGCGACCAACACCGCGCCGATGATGCGCCGTAGATCGTGCAGGCTCGCGAACCGCCAGATGCCGTGATACAAATTGAATGCGATAAAAATGGGCGTGTGTATGGCAGCCACCCACAGCATGGATTGAAACGCGGTTTCCTGAAAAAATAGCGGGACTTCGAAATTAAACTTTAGCCAGTAGGCGACGAGCCAAACCACCGCGCAGGCGGTGACATCATGCACCAATGCGAGTGCGGTACGCCAGTTATGCTTCATGATCCTGTGCTGCCCGGAATTTTCGCCACGCGAATTCTGCAGAGAAGATGAGTAGGGAATAGATGACTACCGTCGTTAGAAGTAGCGCTACCTGCCCGGAATATGCCCATTTTAACCCTGCTAGCGCAGCCATACCGCACGCAAACATCAACGCGTATTCGACAAGCGCTGTTCGGCGATGGCCCCAGCCCAGGCGCACGAGGCGCTGGTAGTAGTGATCACGGTGCGCTTGCCATATCTTCTCGCGACGGTAACAACGTCGCAATAGCGTTACGCTGGCGTCGACTATGAACGGTGAAAATACCAATAGCGGGAACCACCAAGCCCAATAGTTCTGCAACCATCCGAACAAACCGAGACAGGCAGCCAGAAATCCCAGTGGGGCAGAGCCCGCATCCCCCATGAATATTCTTGCCGGAGGGAAATTGAATACCAAAAACGCAGCGGCGGCGGACGCGATGCTGAAATTGAGTAAAGCAAACGCCGTGTTGCCTGCGACATATGCCGCGACGCCATAAAAAGCGAAACCAAACAGGGCCATACCACCCGCCAGGCCGTCCGAACCATCCATGAAATTATAAAGGTTGGTCATCCAGACAATACCAATCGCGCAGGCAATCACTACGGCAGGCCCAAAATCCGTTAGCAGAAAAAATCCTGACACGGCACCAGCGGCAAGCAATTGCGCGGTAAATCTGGCAAAGACCGATAGGCCGCGCGCGTCGTCCCAAGCGGATACCGCGATCAATCCCAACAACGAAAAAATAACGATGGCCGGAACAGGAAATCCAGCGACGGGCAAGGCCACTAAAAAGCCTGCGTGAAGACCTAATCCGCCTGTTCTTGGAGTCGGCGTTGCATGCAACGACCGTTCATTTGGGCGGTCGAGTGCAATTTGAGCAAGCCGACCGCGAGTACAGCTTTCCACGACAACCAGCGTAACGGCAAAAGCAATTAACGGCGCCCACGCAGCATAGGTCACGATGGAATAGGGAGTTGGAAATTCTTAAAATACCATTAATCATGTCTCCAACATTCGCCCCACCACCCTCCTAACCGGGGCCCTAGCCAAGCTTGCAGGGAGAGACGCCACGGCGCGCGCGTCGCGAATTGCGACAGTGAACATGGCACTTCCCGCCTTCGGCCATCCTCGCTGCGCTCTCCCCAACCCTTCTGCTCCGCCGCAAGTGTTCCCTTGCCCCTGAAGGGGAGGGAAGAGAGTCCCTCCCCTTCAGGGGGAGAGCTTGCGTAGCGAGCGAGGGGGCATCTAGGAGGGGGATGGGGTAGGTTGATTTTTTGATTTTTGAGACGCAATTTTTAATAGGTATCTTTGAATATGCCCACTCCCTTATGCCTTTCATCTATCAGGAAAGCGCGAATGATACCACTGCGCCGTTTCGGTTAATCCCTGCGCCATTGTAAAAGGCGGTTGCCAGTTTAGCTCACTGCGAATTCGTGAACTATCTATTTGAAGGGAGCTCGATAAGCGCTCCCATTCCGCTTTGCGCCCAAGGAGTGTGGCCCCAAGCTTAAGGAGCGGCGTGGGGACGGGCAGCAGCCATGGCTTCCGATCAAGAGCGCCCCCAATTTGCCGGATCAATTCCGGGGTAGATACCGCCTCGTTGTCGCTAACCAAATATGTTTTACCACTCGCTGCTGGGTGTTCCATACAAGTAATAATCGCATCTACCAGATTGCCTAAATAAATCAGACTTCGACGATTTTCAATAGAGGCTAGTGGCAATGGCCTTCTTCGGGCGACGAGGTGCATCAAACGTAGAAAATTGGCCTTGACTCCGGGGCCATAGACCAGAGGGGGTCGCAGTATGGTGACTGCTAGTCCGGTTTCTTTGGCAATCTGTATTAACGCCTGCTCTGCCTCATGTTTTGAAATACTGTAAGCGTCCCGAGGTTGGGAGGGGTCCTTCTCGGTGAACGGGTGTTTCCGCGTAAGCTCGCCGTTGACCTTAACCGAACTCAGAAAAATGAAACGCCTTACGCCGTGTTCAGCTGCGGTCTTGGCTAAATTGACTGTGCCAGCTACATTAGTGTCCCTGTATGCGCGCAACGGGTCATCCAACTTATCATACAGAATGTGGGTGCCTGCTGCTAGGTGGATGATGCATTCGATTCCTTCAACGTGACGATTCCAATCTGATTCCGGACCCATGTTGGAAATTAATACGTCACTTGTCATAGGGTCTCTACGCACGGCGCGGCGCACATTCCAAGACTCCGAAGATAGCGCCAAACACAAAGCTTGTCCCACGAAGCCATCGGCGCCTGAAACAAGTACGTGCCGAGGATTGGTCATGCGTTCAATGAATCGAATATCCGATGCGGACTGCAAGCCCAAATAATAATTCGCCTTTGTCGCGTTACACTTGGCCAATTGCCATATCTTAAAACGAATTTACCGTTTATGCCGCAGAGCTCCAAAATCAGTATATCCATAGTCAGCCACCTGCAAGCAGGGCTGCTTAACGATATTCTCCACGACTTGCAGGCGTATTGTGATACGCCGCTGGAAGTAATTTTGACGCTAAATGTTCCAGAGCCTCTCGCTTTTGATGTATCAGAGTTCAAATTTCCAGTTCACCTAATCAGAAATGACCACATAAAAGGTTTTGCCGCAAACCACAACGCGGCTTTTCGCTTTGCGCGGTCAGATTTGTTCTGCGTATTGAACCCAGACGTTCGCCTTGAGCAGGACCCATTTCCGTACCTCAATGCCATGTTATCCAATCCAACGATTGGAGTAGCGGCGCCGCTCATCTTAAATTTTGCGGGAGAAGTTGAAGGCAGCGCACGCAAGTTCCCGACACCGTTGAGCATATTCCACAAGCTATTAATGAGGCGCCCATTACTGGATTATCCAATTGGAGACGTAGCGGTGTTTCCAGATTGGGTCGCGGGGATGTTCATGATCTTCAGGGCAGAGCTATACCAGATGATTGGTGGGTTTGACGAGGGCTATTTTTTATACTACGAGGATGTAGATATTTGCTGGCGGCTAAGGCGCCATGGCTACGACGTAGCGCTGCTGCCCAGTGTCCAAGTTACTCATGCGGCGCGTCGGACAAGTCATCAAGACTTGCAATTTTTAGTTTGGCACGTCTCAAGCATGTTGCGCTTTTTTACCAAACGGGCGCTGGAGTATATTGGTTATTGAAATACGAATCCGATTGCCCGCAACCGGCCCGCATAAAAATTACCACTTTAATCAGCGCTCAATGCATTGTTGATGTGGAAAGTAGCGTTATTGCGCTTACTGATTCATTAGCACCCCAGCGGCCACCCAAACTCCCCCAGTGATGGCCACTTCAAAATCCCCCAGTAGCGGGTAAGCCGATGTAAGAGATTGGCGTAAGCCGCGGTAGCGACGGCAGGACATCATCGCCCCTTTATTTAACGAGGGGATTGGGAGTGAATGTCTTGACACCACAGCAACGCAACACCGTAGTCACGCTACTGCAAAACAAGGTTTCGCAGCACCAGATCAAGCGCAAGACGGGGATTGATCGCAAGACGATCCGCAAGCTCGCGCAGGAGATATGCGCTGCGTTGGCGGGGGCGTCAAATTCCTCCACCCCGGCCACCGGCTCGCTGGGGCTGGCCGATCAAATTCCCCCACCCCGGCCACCGGCCACCGGCTGCGGCAGAGGCAGAGCCGCCGGCACTGCCGGCGCACGCGCGCTCGGCGTGTGAGTCGCACCGAGCGTGGATCGAAGCCCAGGTTCGCCTGGGGCGTAACGCCACGGCGATCTACCAGGAACTGGTGGATTGCCATGGCTTCCAGAGCCGCTACAACAGCGTCAAGCGTTTCTGCCGCAGCGTGCGCAAAGTCGAGCCCGAGCAGTTCGATCGCCTGGAGTTCCTGCCCGCAGAAGAGGCCCAGGTCGATTACGGCGAGGGCGCCCTCACGCTGTACCCCGGGAGCAGCCGTTATCGCAAGCCCCGCTTGTTCGTGATGACCCTGCGCTACTCGCGTCGTTCGTTCCGGCGCGTGGTATGGAAATCGAGCAGCGAGGTCTGGGCGCGTCTGCACGAGGAAGCGTTTCGCTACTTTGGCGGCTGCCCGCAATACGTGGTTCTGGACAACCTGAAAGAGGGCGTGATCAAGCCGGACATCTACGAGCCCGAGCTTAACCGCGTCTATGCCGCGATGTTAGAGTATTACGGCGTGGTGGCCGACCCGGCGCGGGTGCGGGATCCGAATCGTAAGGGCACTGTCGAAAGTGCAATCCAGCATACCCAGGCCACGGCGCTCAAGGGGCGGCGCTTCGAAGCGATAGAAGCACAGAACAATTATCTCACCCACTGGGAACAGAACTGGGCGGCCAAGCGCATTCACGGCCGTGCCAAGCGCCAAGTCGAAGAAATGTTCCAGGAGGAGCGCCCGCAACTCAAAGCCTTGCCCATCGAGGGCTTTCGCTACTTCACCGAAGGCAGCCGCACCGTGCAGGACGACACCACCGTCCAAGTCGATGGCGCTTGGTATGCGGCGCGCCCAGCCGCGATCGGTTCTATAGTGCTGGTTCGCCTCTACGCACACGAAATAGAAATCCGTGACTTCAAGACCCTGGCGCTGATCCGTCGCCATTGCCGCGCTACCCGTCGCGGCGAGGTGAAGCTGCCCGATACCGAGCGGGTGTTCAACCCCTCCCGCCAAACCCTGCAGATTCTCGCGCGCGCCGAGGCCATCGGCGCCAGGACGCAGGAACTTTGCCGCCAGCTCTTTGATCGTCGCGGACGCGAAGGGCAAAAGAGCATGTGGGGCATCGTGGGTCTGAGCCCCCGCTATCCGGCCTGGATCATCGAGCAGGCGTGTGCCACGGCGCTCACCCGGCAAATCACCTCCTACAAATCCGTGCGCGGCATTGCCGAGCAACTGCTGGCGCAGGTGGCCACTCGCCTTGACGCACGTCAGGGTGAACTGTCGCTGGACTCCCCTACGCCTTTGCTGACCCAGGAGCACGAACTGATTCGCGACCTCACCGAATACGCCGCGTTCTTCAAGCGCTGTGCCGGCGCTGCTGAAGACGAGCCACAAACTGTAAAACCGGCATAAATATGCCTTTCAAATCAAGGGCAAAAACAAATTCTTTGAAGTACTTGTCTTTATCACTCCCCCCCCACCCACCTTCACCGGAGAACACCATGACCATGAGCATGATGGAAATCGAAGCAACCCTGAAGCAACTGCGCCTGTCGGGCGTGCGCGCCACGCTGCAGACGCGCCTGCTCGAATCGCAGGCCTCCAATCTCACGTTCCTCGAAACCTTCTCTGCCATCCTTCAGGATGAGCTCGATCGCCGTCAATCGCGCCTGCTCGAACGGCGCTACCAGTTCTCCGGCCTCGATGAGCGCGCCTCTTTGGTGGAGTTCGACTGGGGCTACAACCCTAAAATCCCCAGGCGCATCTGCTTCGAGTTGCACACCCTGAAGTTCATCGCCGAGGGCGATAGTGCCATCCTGATCGGCCCGCCCGGCACCGGCAAGAGTCATGTGGCGAAGGCCGTTGCCTATGCCGCCGTGCGCGCCAGCTTGCGCGTGCTCTACGCCGAGGCTGATGAGGTCCTCGGCCGCCTTGCGTTCGCCGCGCCAAGCGAAAAACGCAAACTGATCAAACCGCTCATAGACGCCGACCTGTTGGTCTTCGACGATCTGTTTCTCGCCCGCCAGCTACCTCCAGAATGTGCCGATACCCTGCAATCCATCCTGCACCAGCGCTACAAACTTCGGCGCTCCTCGCTGATCACCTCAAATCGGGTCATGGATGACTGGCACAAATTCCTCGGCGATGCCGCGCTCACCACCGCCATCCTGGACCGCCTATTGCACCGCAGTGTGCTGGTGGAATTCCGCGGCAAAAGTTATCGCCTCAAAGAAGCCGCCAATCGCCTTGCAAAGGCTAACCATTCCGCGTAACAATCCGTCCATTCCTGTCGTTCGCCCTGGGGGATTTTGACCCGGCCACAGATGGGGGAATTTGAAGTGGCCGCCGGGGATTAGCACAATTCCGATTAATCCGCTTCCTCCGACAGATCAGGTTGAAGCGTCTACAAGTGATAGCGCTTCGAGATATCTCTTGATAACAATTTTCTCGTCAAAATGCATCGTCATTTTTTTTCGTCCCGCCTCTCCGAATTTATTTCGGATGGTCGCTGGCAGATTAATCATAGCCTCCATTTTGTTCGCCAAATCCAAAGCATTACGTGGCTTGCACAAGTACCCAGTGAAGCCATCCTCTACTACGTTATTGCACCCAGGAACGTCTGAGGCAATTATTGGTTTCCCCATTGCCGCAGATTCCAGCAGCGACTTAGATGTTCCTTCTCTGTAAGATGGCAGGACAATACAATCCGCATCCGCTATCGCGTCCCGAACGTCTTCGTGTTCACCGAGGTAATTGATAAGCCCTTTAGCAACCCAGGAATTGACATCGTTCTGACTGAGGGCGCCGCGGTTTTCAGATCCAATCTGACCTAGCAATCTCGATTCAAAATTAATTCCCCTTGATTTTAGTATTTCGGCCGCCTCAATGTACTCCAATATGCCTTTGTCTTTTATCACGCGGGCGATCAGAAGAAAGACGAATTTATTTTTCTGGCGTGTATGTATTCTCGGCGAGAATCTGGTTGTGTCAACCCCCGATCCGGGAATAACTTCACTACGCAATATGTTAACCAGGTTTTTTCCGAGGAAAAACTTATGGTCTATATCATTTTGAAAAAAAACTTTATTGGCTTTTTTAAAAGCAAACCGGTACATTCTTTCTGAAATATACTGCAATGGCCCCCCGCTCAAGAAAGCCGTTCCTAGCCCGGTCACATTATTAATAACCGGGATCTTCAACATGCCAGCGGCGATGCTTCCGTAAATATTCGGTTTTATGGTGAAATGAAGTATCGCATCAGGCCGTGTTGCTTTATAAATTTTATAAAGAGAAACAAGTAGTTTTGCGTCCTTCGCTGGATTTGTCCCTTTGTTGTCAATATCTACAGGTATGTATTCAACCCCGTGTTTTTCCAATTCAAGGGAATACTTGTCTGTCGGGGCGATTGCGATCACACGACAACCATTTTCCTGCAGTGCACGTATCAAATTCAGCCTAAATACAATTATGTAATGACTCGTATTATTGGTTATCGCTATTATTTTGCTTTTCCTCATCGCTTCCGTCCGGAAGTTTTCGCATTGACTGGATCGCAATCTAAAGACGCCAAACCTTCAGGCCACAATGCCGAGCTGCTTCAGCATCAAGCTTTGATTTGACATCCACAAGGCATCCATTTGAAATCGTTATTGTCGCAAAGTCCGCGACGGGATGGGCAATAAGTTCCCGATGCGCTACAGCTAGAATAGTGGCAGCAGCAGTCGGCAAATTTCCCCAACTGGACAAGCCAATCCCGTATTCGCGCTTAGCCTCATCGGCGTTTGCCACCGGGTCATGGACGAAAACCCGTATGCCAAAAGACTCGAGTTCGCGGATCACGTCTACCACTCGGGAATTACGCAGGTCAGGACAATCCTCCTTGAAGGTGAGCCCGAGCACATTGACCACAGCACCTTTGATTGAGTTGCCGTTGTGAATCATTTGTTTGACGGTCTGCTCGGCAATGTATTTACCCATGCCGTCGTTTATGCGCCGCCCCGCGAGAATCACCTGCGGTTGATAACCAACCATTTCAGCTTTGTGGGTGAGGTAATAGGGATCTACACCTATGCAATGCCCCCCCACAAGTCCTGGTCGAAACGGCAGGAAATTCCACTTCGTTCCCGCAGCATCGAGTACTTCCTGCGTATCCAGACCAAGTCGATTGAAAATGATCGCGAGTTCGTTGACCAGCGCGATATTCAGATCCCGCTGGGTGTTCTCGATCACCTTGGCGGCCTCGGCTACTCGGATCGATGACGCGCGATGCACTCCGGCCAACACAACCGAACCGTAGATTTCTGCAACGCGCGCAAGCGTCTCTGGCGTATCACCAGAGACGATTTTCACGATGCGCGTCAGCGTGTGCTGTTTGTCGCCGGGATTGATGCGCTCAGGGGAATAACCGACATTGAAATCGATTTTCCACTTGAGGCCCGATTCGGCCTCAAGAACAGGAACACATATCTCTTCAGTAGCACCGGGATAGACGGTTGATTCATAAACCACGATTGCGCCGCGGCGCAGATACCGGCCAATGGCACGACTCGCTTTGACGAGTGGATTGAAATCGGGCTGGTGTGCTTTATCCACAGGGGTCGGCACCGCGACGACGATGAAATCGGCCATTGCGAGCGCCGCAGCATCGCTTGTCGGTTGCAACTGGACGGCAGCACGCAGCTCAGCCTCGGAAACCTCTCCGGTGGGATCGCGATATGCCCGATACGCCTGAATCTTTTCCTCGGAGAGGTCATATCCGATAGTGTCGTAACGCTTGCCAAACTCAATCGCAAGCGGTAAACCCACATAGCCAAGCCCCACGACTGCAATTGTTGTCACGTTTCTTTCCCGCTTCCGAATTTCATACTTTGTAATACGACTGATACCATTCGACGAAACGTTCCACGCCGATTTCGACTGGTGTATTCGGACGGAAGCCGACCGCCGCCGCGAGCCGGGAGACATCGGCCACGGTCGCTGGCACGTCGCCCGGCTGCATCGGCAGCAGATTGAGCTTGGCTTTTTTTCCCAGACATTGTTCTAACACCTCTATGTAGTGCATGAGCTTCACCGGTGAGCTGTTGCCGATGTTGAAGATACGATACGCGGCATTGCTCGTTGCCGGGTCTGGCTTGGCAGCCTGCCACGCGGGATTGGGCACCGCCGGCTGGTCGATCGTCCGGATTACGCCCGTGACGATGTCATCGACGTAAGTGAAATCGCGCACCATCGCGCCGCGGTTGAACACCGGGATCGGATCGCCCGCAAGGATGCTGCGGGTAAACTTGAAGAGCGCCATATCGGGCCGGCCCCAAGGGCCATATACCGTGAAAAACCTCAAGCCCGTGCATGGCAGGTTATAAAGGTGGGCATAGCTGTGGGCCATCAGCTCGTTCGCCTTCTTGGTGGCCGCGTAGAGCGAAACCGGATGATCAACATTGTCCGATTCGGCGAACGGCAGTTTCGCGTTCGCACCGTATACTGAACTCGACGAAGCAAATACGAAGTGGCCCGCCTTCGTTCGCCGCGCGCCCTCCAGCACGTTGCCGAAGCCAACCAGGTTCGCATCAATGTAGGCCTGCGGGTTTTCGATGGAGTAACGCACGCCCGCCTGCGCCGCAAGGTGCATCACCGCCTCCGGGCGTACTCTCTCGAAAAGGTGCCGCATATTTTCTCGATCGACGATGTCTAGCCGCTCGAAGCGAAAGCCAGGAAGTGCATTCAAGCGCGCGAGCCGCGCCTCCTTGAGGCTCACGTCGTAATAGTCGTTCATGTTATCGATGCCGAGCACTTCATCTCCGCGCGCAAGCAAACGCAATGCAAGCGTGGAACCAATGAATCCGGCAACGCCGGTAATGAGAATCTTCATTTGGCGTCAGCCCCATCCACTGTTGTTATATATTGGCCAAGCACAATTTTCAATTGGAAAGCGCCGGTTGTGAAAATACCGTGAGTTTTTAGCGTGCTTCTCTTGGCTTCGCCAAGCAAGCCACCAAACGGAGAAGTGGCCCCGCAAATCTGAACAGCGCTATAAGTGGAAACTCCGAGCATAATTCCGGATCGAAATCGGTCTGGCCATAAGGAGTTTCTGATGAAGAAGAAGGCATCAGGGCGGCGCACCCGCCGCATCCCGGCGTGCGCCGCCCGCTTGCTTTGGTCTTCGTCTTCAGAAACTCCTTTAAGGTGGGGCAACTTTAGCCCAAGTTATCCACAGAGTTTCCACTTATAGCTTTGTTCAGATTTGCGAGGCCACTTCTTTAATGGAACGATGTACTAGTATTTTCTAACCACGCTTGAAACATTAGCACATCCCACAAATGGTACTGCCAATTTCGTCGTCCACTCAAATGTTCCGCCCACTTTTGACGAATAGGCGCCGGGTTAAAATAGCCCTCACGGCGCAATCGTGACTCGTCCAGCAAGCTCTCAACCCACTCACGCAAAGGACCACGCAGCCAACTATCAATGGGCACACCAAACCCCATTTTGGGGCGCTCAATCAATTCACGTGGGACATGGCGGTACAACACCTGGCGCAACGCCCATTTGCCCACGCCATCCCGCAATTTCATCGACTGTGGTAAACGCCAGGCAAACTCAAACACGCGATGATCCAGAAACGGCACTCGGCTCTCCAGAGATACCCCCATCGCAGCACGATCCACCTTCACCAAAATATCGTCTGGCAGATAAGTCAGCGTATCTAGTGCCATCATTCGTTGGCTTTCATCCAGCCCAGTAAGTTGCGGCGCGGTACCTGTCAGCATAGTTGGTGGTTCGTTTGCACCAATAACCAAGCTCGCCGGATCGTCCCAATGCGACACCAAGCCCAAGTACAACGCATCCATACTGCTAGAAGCCAAGACCTCGGCTGCTTTATGCAGTTTGTCGCCTAAATTCGCATGCCGCAGCGATGCCGGCAGACACCTTTGAACGGGTCCAAGCAAGGCATTCCATCCTGACGGTGACAGCGCCGTCAGACCATAAGAAGCCAACCTTCGACTACCCGTCGGCAAACGCGACAACTTCTTCCACAATCGATTGGCTAGCAGATAACGGTTATACCCGCAAAACAATTCGTCGCCCGCATCGCCCGAGAGCGACACCGTGACATGTTGGCGCGCCAACTGCGACACCAAAAAAGTGGGTATCTGCGAGGAATCAGAAAACGGCTCGCAATAAAGCGATGGCAGGCGCGGAATAACGTTCATTGCCTGCTGTGGCGTCACATACAATTCCGTATGGTCAGTACCCAAATGAGCAGCCACTGCCTTCGCATGAACTGCTTCGTTATAGCCGCTCTCATTAAAACCGATGGTAAACGTTTTGACCGGGCGGTTCGATTGCGCCTGCATCAGGGCCACTACAGTAGAAGAATCAATCCCGCCAGACAAAAACGCACCAAGAGGCACGTCAGCCATCATCTGCTGGCGCACTGCAGACTTAAGCAACACTTCCAATTCATCAACTGCCTGCTCCGCGTTTCCAGCATAAGGTGTTGCACACGCAGCCATGGCAGTCTCACCGACCGACCAATAGCGCACAACCTCGATCTCTCGCTGCTCCCTTGTTACGCTTAACAAGCTACCAGGGGCCAATTTGCAGATACCCCGATATATAGAGTAAGGGGCCGGTATACAGTTGTGGCGCATCAGCAAGCACAATGCGTCGCGATCAATATCCGCCACGAAAGAGGGGTGTGCCTTGAGTGCTTTCAGCTCCGATCCAAACAAAAATACAGCCCTGTTGCCTTGGCCGTGCCAGCCGTAATAGAGTGGTTTTTCCCCAAAGCGGTCTCGCACTAAAGTCAGCGTACGCGTGACTCTATCCCACACCGCCATAGCAAACATACCGATACAACGTTCAACTGTTCCCTGAACGTCCCAAACCTCAAAGCCGGCCAAAAGGGTCTCGGTATCGGAGTGCCCACGCCAGGAGCCTCTCCCCAACTGCTCACGAAGAGCCAAGTGATTGTATATCTCCCCATTGAAGGCGATCACGTAACGCCCCGTAACCGATGCCATGGGCTGGTGCCCCGCTGGAGATAAATCGACAATCGCCAATCGCCGGTGGCCCATTGCGATATGAGCCCTCATATCGACCCATTGACCACCGCTGTCCGGCCCCCGGTGAAGAAGGGTGTCTGTCATCGTTAAAAGCGCGTTTTTGCACTCAAATTCATCAAGTTCCATTCTGCTCAAGAAACCAGTAAAACCACACATACGTTGCCTACCTATTTAGTGGCGATGTTCTTAGCAAAGCCTACTGCACACCAATATGGGCTTGCATCACTGAAGCGAATGTTTTTCAGCCCAGCGACCCCCATCATCTCTCGAATCTGAGCTGCACTATAACGTTGTTCCAACCTGGTACCAAAACGATCCAAGGAATCGGTACGCATCACATAAAAGCTTCTGTTTCGATAGGAGGATAGCGGCAAGTTAGACACGTTCACTCCGATCATCTCAGCGAGCTTGCATGCTCGCGCAATTGGCCAATAAATCAATCCAGCAATTCCTTGACTTACAGCATAGCGCAAAGCATTTGGCATGCGAGACACCACTCGACGTAGAAAATCACTAAGTCGCCATACGAAGCGATACCAAGCAGGCTTATTGTCAAAGGCGTAATACACATACAACAAGAATGGCGCTCCAGGCTTAAGCTTGCTAACGCATGCAGATAAAGCGGCTTGCGTATCGGGTATGTGATGCAGCACGCCTAAGCTGTAGCCAAAATCCATCGACTGGTCGGGAAGCGGCATATCATCGACACCGGATTTATGCAATACACAATTTGGCTGCGATTCAAGGTTCCTACGCGCCACTTCTATCGCGTCGCTCGGATCGATGCAGTGCAGCGTGGCTACCCTTGGCGCAACCCAGCGTGCCCATCGCCCGCTGCCGCACCCCAGGTCAAAGCCTGTGGCGTTACTCGGCAACGATGCCCAAGGAAAGATGGAGAAGTATCCCTCAAACAGTTCTTTTGCCTCGGCGTCAGGCATACCGGTTTGATCAAAGCGACTCCATTCGTCGCCGAATCCGGCAACTGTTTTGCGATCAATATTTGTTTCAGAGTTCATTTGAATAAGAGAGATTTCTTGACTTGATGCGTTTCTGCCAAAACTTAGTGGCATCAGTTGATAGTTCATAGCCTGTAAAGGGTTTCACTCCGACTCTTTGCCCGCCCCTGATATGGTTTTATTTCAGGTGACGCGACAACTATTCTGACACCAGGGGCTTTGCGAAGCCGTCGCGCATGCCAGCGAAATACCCCTGGAGCGGGCCGAAAGAGCGGGCCGAGAGGGACCGGATCGCGGCTTCGAGAAGCAACCCCAACAGCAGCCAAGGCAAGGCAAAGGTCGTCCCTGGCCAGTCGCGTCGCTTCTTGTAATAGACGATATACTCGGTGAGTTTGCGCCGCTGCCTTGGTGCGAGGACTTCGCGGTTGACCGGCGACCAGTGATGTTCGAGGCGGGCATTCGGATTGATGTATAGCCGTGGGCCGAAATGCCTGGCGACCCGGGTAGAGAAATCTATGTCTTCCATCATGAAGAAGCCGTTGGCGACATCGAACGGCACGACGGAGAAAACCTCGTGCCGCCAGGCCGACATTCCTCCAGACAGCACGTCGCTGGCAATCAGGGGATGGCCCCGCCCGTTGAAACGTTCATAAAGACCAACGCGGACATCCCTGAAGATCCCACGGTGGAACAGGTGGTAGATAAACTCGTACCCGGGTAGCTGGCGTGGCGGGTTGGTCACGATGCCGCAGCAGCCCACCATTTCGGGGCGATCGGAAAAGCCCTGTTCAATCCGCTCGATGTAGTCGGGCTCCAGGATCACGTCATCCTCAAGAAAACAGACGATGTCTCCGCCAGCTCGCTCGGCCGCGACGCGCTTTGCCTCCACTAGGCCGGAAATGCGCGGGTCGTGAATATAGACGAGCTGGATGCGCCCGTCCCCTGACATAAGGGACTCGACCAAAATGCGGGATTCGTCGCCGGGGCTCTGGTCGACGATGATGAATTCGTCCGGAGGTCGGGTCTGCGCACGAATCGAAGCCACAGCCTTCGCCAGATCGCCCGGACGATTACGGGTAGGAATTACGGCAGTAAGCATGGCCGCCCATTTAGGTCGGGGCCGGGGAGTGTATGCGGTTGGACTTGACCGCTAACTTTGTATGAAATCGTGAGAAGAGTTTTAACAAAAAGTACATGATCAGGATACTCACAAACAAATGAGCACTGTTACCAATCGCAATTTCAATGCCATATGAGGATAATGCTCCGGCAAAAAAATACAGCATCGTTATTTTTGAAAAAATGTGACTCATTCTGTTAAAAACAAATATAAAAACAAAAGTAAATAAATATAAAACAGCAGGGGCAGTAAAATTAAAGATTATTATAAAAACTCCAAATATTGTATATGGTTGTGAGTTCAATTGTATAAGAAGTGCGCTTGAATCAAGATCCCAACCCACAAGATTCTTTTCAAGGACCTGCGCGAATAGCTGAGAAGACGGTACATACGATTCAGGAAAAGGGGTGCCGGGCAGAAGTAAATTTAACGTGTTTTTCGCCAAATAAATGACATATTCTCTTGAAGTGGCCGGATCAAAGGAATTGATAACAAAAGATTGAAATATCAACAAAAACCTGTCAATCCCGCCCTGAGAAAAGCGATAAAATATTTGATTGGCAATGTCATAAACCACACTCGCATCAATTTCAGAGATACCCGCCAACAGGGTACCAAAATCAGGGGCAATAGCACTGCCTAAACTAATACGCTGGATTAATGCAATATAAAACAGCGGCAGCGTCAAAAACACAATTACCACAAGGAATTTAGGGGATGGGAATGGGACTTGTGCGTGAGGATATTCTCTAAAAATGGAAAAGGGGAAAAAAACAAGCAATATGAAAGTTGTAAGAATGGCAGCTTTACTCCCGGCAATAAATTGTATGAATGTAAACCCAATAAGTAGTGCAGATACTAGCATAGCAATTCTTTTTGAATTTACGACGTGCGCGGGTTCGTTCAACTTGTAAAACAATATCAAGCCCGCCATGACCAGATATGCATGATCAAAAAAAATAAAAGCCAGTAACGAATTTATATGTTCCGCCCCTCCCAGACGAACATCAGTGATACTTTGATTATCAATCCATGTAACAACTAGAACAATGATGCCCAGCAACAGAATATGCATTGGGCTGATTGACGAAAAACTCTCTTGGTTGATGTTTCGTCTTCTTGCGCGTGCCGAAATAATCGCAAGCCACATTGCAAACCAGAAAACTGATAGATACAAAAAACCCAAGGGAAGAGATTGCTGGTAATCGCTTTGTGCGAATGAAATGGATGTCAGTCCCTCGCCATAAATATAATCACTACCCTCAACCAAAATAAAAGCTGCAGGAATGTTTAGAAATAGAAACGTAAAAAAACAGAACAGAATAGAAAAGGGGCTTCTGCGAAACCTTTTATTCAGACTTAACAGCGAAGCAATAACAATATAAGCAAAACCAGATAGCGTAGATAATATTCCAGCCCCGGAAGCCAGTCCGTATAACGCTATCAAACCTAAAAACAAGCTCCCAAAGAAATAACCCTTGAAAAACACTCGCGCGACCGCCTCTGAATCGTAGATCTTGAATATCATACAATTTTCGTGTGACTTTAGCGGATTGAAACGATAGCGCTACGATTTTCGGGCGATGTCGAGCATTCCGGTGAAGACGTGGAGACAACGCTGCAATTTGTCCTGTCCTGCTGGGGTCGGCATGAGGTGGCCACATTCGCCGCACTCATCAACT
>CAMATZ010000019.1 GCA_945861275.1 Bordetella parapertussis | reverse complement strand
GGACGTGGCTTTCAAGATTGAAGGCATAGAACAATGGCGCCTGAACGCCTGCTTGCCGTCCCATCATCATCGCACCTCTGCATCAATATGCAATAAGCATATTTTACTAAATTCCAGTCAGCAGAGGGAGTTTTTCAACACAATAGGCCACAACCGGTCATCGAAGTTGCTTCCTCAAACCGGCCGGTCAGACGAGCGCGGGCCGGGCGGGATCGCAACCTATTTGACCGGAAACAGCTCGTGCTTCTTCAGGAATTCGATCATGTATTGATCGAAGAGCCACGGTTGCTCGAGCTGGCAGGCGTGTCCGGCCCCGTGCAGGGTCTTCATCTCGCAGCGGGGGACGAGCTTATGGAGCTTGAAGGCGCCTGGATGGGCGCCGTCTTCGCTGCCCGAAAGGATGATCATCGGGCAATCGATCGTTTGAAAGAATTCTTCGTCGGGCCGAGACGCGGCAAGTTGCGTGAGGATGGTCGGCAGGTCGGCGAAGGCATCCCGTTCGGTGAAGAGCTTGGCGAAATACGAAGCCATCGGCGTAGCGCCAAACCCAGCACTGAAATCCTTGAAGGTGAAATCCCAGCGATAGCTGAGACCGTTGTCATTGTAGAATTGGATATGCGGCGACACCTCATCGGGCCCGCGATAACCGGTCCCGCAGACGATCATCGCCTTGGTCTGCTCGGGCCTGAGCTTGTACATGTGCGGCACGAGGGAAGAGCCGACGGAGCAGCCGACAAGCACCGCAGGCTCGCCCGGACAGATCTCGTCCAGCGTCTCCCACAGCGCCTGTGCCATGTCGAAGCGCGACATTTCTGCAGTACCGGCGGGAGAGCGCCCGTAGCCCGGAATGTCGATCGCCACGCAGCGGAACCATGTCGAGAACCTCGCCATCTGGTAGATCCAACAGGACTGGTCCATCGGATTGGGATGAACGAAGGCCATCACCGGGCCCGTACGGCCCATGCGCTCGTAATAGAGAGGTCCTTTGATGTTCGGCACGATACCCTCCTCTGTTGAATGGAATGGCGCGCCCGGCGCGCCGCGGCTGTCAGTTCGGCGGCGACGTGACGACGATCGGCGTCAGGTCTTGATACCAGCTCCGCGCTTGAACGAAGCCTATCACACGCGGCGATAGGGCGCGCGGATTGAGGTCGTGTACGATGATGTCTAACTCGCCGCTATCGCGCACGTGAACGTCCGCCCCTCATCGTTGAACGTCCGCTTTCCGAAAGCCTGATTGACTGGTTAGGGTCGATAGGGTGAGTTCGTGAATGCACACAATCGGCCATGACCTGAGCCTCTGACCAGCACACCACAGGATCTGGCGCGCTACACTCGTGAAGAATTGCAACGCTGGCGGCAGGTGACACGCGAATCTGGCGCACCCATACTAAAGCCTGATGAACCATCTTTATAAAGGGGAATAAGATGAATTTCAAAGAAAAGACAGCTGTGATTGCAGGCGACGCTTGGGGTCTTGGTCACGCAACGGCGCTGATGTTCGCGCGCGAAGGCGCCCAGGTGATTTGCATCGACGACAACGCAGAAATGAAAGATGCGCGCCTGCTGCGCATGGATGAATTTGAGCTACCGTATTTTCATGCCGATGTAACTGATGCGGCTCAGGTGCAGGCCGTAGCGAACGCCTGCGAAAAAACACTCGCCCAAGTTGACATCCTGTTTAACGTGGCGGGGCGTGATCCGATCCGGCAGACATTCGAGAAAACGACGCACGAGGCTTGGGTAACCATGATCGGGCGCAATTTGTCCTCGGCATTTCTGTGCGCGCAGGCATTCTTGCCACTAATGAAAAAAGCCGGTTCAGGCTCGATCATTAATCACGGATCGATCGACGGTGTTCTGGGCAATCCGTCCATCGCAGCCTATTCCGCCGGCAAGGGCGGCTTGCTGCCGCTCACGCACGTGATGGCGCACGATCTGGGTAAATACAATATTCGCGTCAATTGCATTTCCTCCAGCGGCCCGCGCAAAAGCACTATCGCCGTGACGCCGGTAGACAAATCCAGAGTGGCTGTCACGCCTCTGGGCCGTCAGGGCACGCCGCAGGATGTGGCGCCGGTGGTGCTGTTCCTGGCGTCAGATGCGGCGTCGTTCGTGAGTGGCGCAAACATCGTGGTGGATGGCGGACGCACGGCCACCACGCATGGTTGCTATGACGAATAGTTATGAAATCCCTTGTAGAACAATGTGTTGGCATAGCAGGTATCCGCTATGTTCGATACCGAACAGACCGGCATATTGCGGGTAAATACCATTGCCGAGGTTCGTGGGCGCCGTGCGCCTGATTTGCAGAACAACAACAAGGAGGTGGGGTATGTACGTAGGCGCCGAGCCGAGACTGCAACCTGAGGCACGGCTCTTGAGCCTGTTCCCTTCGACCGTAGGGATACGCGAGCCCGAACTTACCTGTGCGACGTGCAATCTCCAGGAAACGTGCCTCACCGGGGGGATGCCCGCCGCACTTCGGGAACGTGTCGAAAACATCGTCTATCCCCGGCGCCGTGTAAAGCGCGGTGAACACCTATTTAGTGCGGGCGACGAGTTCCATTGCTTCTATGCAATCCGTAGCGGCTTTTTCAAGACGAACTTCGTCGACCGTGAAGGCCGCGAGCGGGTCACGGGCTTTTTCATGGGCGGCGAGCTTCTGGGGTTAGAAGGGCTGGGTAGCGGGCGCTGCGATTACAGCGCGATCGCGCTCGAAGACAGCATGGTCTGTGGGATGCCGTACTCGCGGATTGAGAAGATCGCGCGGGAAATTCCACTCCTGCAACATCGTTTGCACTCGGTGCTGTCGCGCGAAATCATGCGCGGTCACAGCATCATGATGCTACTTGGGGCGATGTCCGCCGAAGAGCGGCTTGCCACGTTTCTCCTGAATCTTTCCAGGCGCCTGCTACGACGCGGCTATTCAGGGTCCAGCTTCATGCTGCGCATGTCCCGCAATGAAATCGGAAGCTATCTCGGCCTCAAGCTTGAAACGGTGAGCAGGGTCTTCTCGGCGTTCCACAGAAATGGACTGATTGAGGTACAAGGTAAGCACGTTTCAATCATTGACAGCAAAGGGATCGAGCGCGTCCTCACCTGTCGCGATTCAGCAGAGCAACGCCGGGCGTGATCCGTCGCACTATTCCATTTCGATGACGTCGTTCACCGGCCCGCTGTAGGCAGGCAACCGAATTATTTATCGCTGGCCATGCGGGCGTCTTTGGCGACGCGCGCCCATTTGATGAGTTCCGCCTTGATGATTTTATCGATTTCGGCGGCTGGTTTGAAATCGGTTTCAGCGCCCTCGGCGGTGAAGCGCTTTTGGGTTTCGGGCAGTTTGATTATGGCGCCGATCTCGGCGCTCAGGCGGTTGATAATCGCGGGCGGTGTACCCGCTGGCGCGGCAATGGCCCAGTAGTTGGACGATTCGTAGCCCGGCAAGCCGGATTCGGAAATGGTTGGCAGATCGGGCAATAACGGCGTGCGCCGGGCGCCACCGCTGGCGAGTGCCTTTAACTTGCCGGAGCGGATATGCGTGTGCGAAGTGACCAGCGACCCCACCTGTATGTGCGCTTGTCCGCTCATCACATCGATCATCGCCGGGAAGCCCCCTTTGTAGAGCAATATCGCCATTTCGATGCCGGCCATGCTGCGAAACAGCTCGGAAACAAAATGCTGAAATCCCCCTGCCGAAGCCATATTGATATAGCCGGGTTTCGCTTTGCCCAGCGCGATGATGTCTTTCACCGAATTCACCGGGAACGATGGGTTGGCGGTGAGCACGGACGGGCCGCTGCCAAGCATCGCGATCCACGCAAACGTGGTCACCGGATCGTACGGCACTTTGCGCAATGCGGGATTCATGGCGTACGCGCCCGAGGCCATCAGCCAGGTATGACCATCGGGCGTTGAGCGCGCGGCGATTTCGGTGCCGATAATGCCATCCGCACCGGCGCGGTTGTCGACGATGACTTGTTTACCGAGACGCTCGGATAAATGATGTCCCATGAAGCGCGCCATCATGTCGTTGCTGCCGCCGGTGGCTTGCGGCACGATGAAGCGTATCGGCCTTGAGGGATAGCCGGGCTCACCACCGGTGCGTTGCGCGACGCTCGGCATCGACGCCGTACCCGTGAAAATAAATAAATAAAAACAAATGCTTACATGGTTTTTCATAATGGAATCCAAGGCCAGTTATGGTGCATCAATGACGCATGATAAACGCTCACGCGTATGTGCAAAACCTTTTGTTTGACCCGCATGGGGTGCGGGCGTACCATGAACTCGCAGTGCAAAATTATCATTGAATGCCCCAAACGGAGACGCATCACCATGGAACGCACGATACGCGATGTTATTAAAAATCAGCAGCCGGTCACAGCACCAGCAGGCATGTTCGTGCAGCAAGCCGCTCAGCTGATGAAGGCGCGGCGCATCGGTGCGATTATGGTGGTCGAGCATGACGGCCTCGCCGGCATCTTCACCGAACGGGATGCGCTGAATCGCGTGGTGGCCGAGGGCCGTGATGCGAGCACCACCACGCTGGCCGAAGTGATGACGAGCAACCCGCGCACCGTCAGTCCCAATGCCTCGTTCAACTCGGCCCTTGAGATGATGCACCAGGGACGCTTTCGCCACGTGCCGGTGGTGGAAGACGGCCGCCCCATCGGCATGATTTCAGTGCGCGACGCGATGGGGCCGGAGCTGGAATCCTTTGTCTACGAAATCCTGCGTCAGGAGCAAGTGTCACAAGTGCTGGCGTAAGACGCAGCATTCGTTTCCTGCGCGGCCGCATCAGATGCGCAAGTCCCTCGCAGGCCACCCCGTGCAATAATCTTTGCAACAGACAGGGGGCTGCGTGCAATTTCACGTGGGTAAACTGGACGACGCAATGTTCGCGCTGCCGCACGGCTACCAGCGCGCGGCGCTGATCGACCGCGGCATCTGCTCGGTACACATGGGCGTGTGCCGGCTGGCGGCGGGCGGTAGCGTGGATGCCTGCGTGCACGCCAAGTCAACAGATGCTTAAAGGTGACGGGAACGAATCCCGGCGCCGCTGAACAAAAGGAATCCGTATGTTCGAATATTTCCCCAATAACTACACCTGGAGTCTCGCGGTGATGTCAGCGCTGAACCGTGGCGCGCAGATTTCCGAAATCGACGAAGCGTGCCGGCCGCTGAAAGAAGTCGCGGGGGTGAAGGCTTTGCTGGGTGATCCCACGCAGCAGCGCGCGTGGTTCGAAAGCTGGATGAAAGTGGCCGAGCGCGTGCAACGGCTGGGCGAGGCGGACGAAGCCGCCGGTCATCCGCTGTCAGCGGGGCGCAAATATCTGCGCGCCGGACTTTACTACCTGCTAGCGGAACGCATGCCCAGCCACAAGGATCCGCGACGTCTTGACGCCTATAAGCGCGGCATCGACATCTACAAGCGCGGACTCATCTGCCGCAAGGAGCCGGTGGAGTTTGTCGAGGTGCCCTATAACGATCACAGGGGTAAACACAAGTTGCCGGCGTATTTTATGAAAGCGCCAGTGCCGGGGCGCGCGCCGTGCGTGGTGCATTTTGACGGGCTCGATGTCACCAAGGAAATCATCTATGCAGCAGTGGGCGACGAATTCCGGCGGCGCGGGATTTCATTGCTGATCGTTGATCATCCGGGTGTGGGCGCGGCTTTGCGCTTGCTGGGACTGCCCAGCGGTCCGGACACCGAAAAGCCTGCCGGCGCCAGCATCGATTATCTCGAAACGCGCGCGGATGTTGATCCCAAGCGCATCGGCATCATGGCGTTGTCGCTCGGCGGCTACTATGCGCCGCGCGCGGCGGCATTTGAAAAGCGCTTCGCCTGTGCGGTGGCGTGGGGCGCCATCTACGATTACCACACTTGTGTGACTGAGCGCATCGGCGGGCGCGGCGAGCCGTCTGTGCCGGGTTACGCCGAGCACGTGAATTGGGTATTCGGTTGTGACAAAATCGAGGACACGTTGAAGATTGTGAAGCAGATGACGCTCGAAGGCGTGGCGGACAAGATTACCTGCCCGCTGCTCATCGTGCATGGAGAGAATGACCGTCAGGTGCCGCTATGGCATGCCGAACGCACGTATGCAGCGGCCGTCAACAGTCCGGATCGGGAATTGAAGATTTGCCGTCTGGCGGATGGCGGCGCCGAGCACTGCGGCGCGGACAACGGGCCGCTGGTGGTGGATTACATGACGGATTGGGTTGCCGAGAAGCTGGGTGGTAATGTAAAAGGGATATGACACCACCGTGTCGTTCCCGCCCCCGACAAAAGCATTCGAGGGCAGGCTGCGGCGGGAACCCATACGTCGTTTCTTATGGCGCTGTGTTATGGGTTCCCGCCTGCGCGGAAACGACAGTACTGGTTGAGATTTTAGTTTGTGAAATTGCAGATCGAAATAACAGGAGCCTTTTAGTGAATTCCCCCGAAAAATCCCTGCGCGAGCGCGTGAGCGCCGAAGAATGGGAGATACGTGTCAATCTCGCGGCGTGTTATCGCTTTGCCGCGTATTTTCGCATGACTGATTTGATTTACACCCACATCTCGGCCCGCGTGCCGGGGCCGGAGCACCACTTTCTGCTTAACGCGTTTGGCCTGATGTGGGACGAGGTCAAGGCCTCGAATCTGGTCAAGATCACGCTCGATGGAGAGATCGTGGATGACCCTACAGGGTTGGGCTTTAATCAAGCGGGCTTTGTGATACACAGCGCCATCCACGCGGCGCGTCCCGAGGTGATGTGCGTGATGCACACGCACACGGCTGCGGGCATTGGCGTGTCCGCGCAGGAACAAGGCTTGTTGCCGCTATCGCAGCACGCCATGCGGCTTACCGGCAACGTGGGTTATCACAAGTACGAGGGCGCTGCGCTGAATCTGGACGAGCGCGAGCGGTTGGTTGCCGATATGGGCAGCAAGATGACGCTGATCCTGCACAATCACGGCCTTTTGTCCTGTGGCAAGAGCGTGCGCGAGGCACTGGATTACATGTATTACCTCGAACGCGCGTGTCAGGCACAGGTAGCTGCTATGGCGGGTGGCGCCAAGCTGATTATTCCATCGCAGGAGACTGCCGAAAGCGTTGCGCGTAGTTTCGATCGCCCCGGTTATCAGGAGCGCAAAGGCGAATGGCGCGCGTTGATACGCATGCTCGACAAGACCGACCCTTCCTACAAAACTTAAATTCAACAGGGAAAAGTAACTATGGCACTCGCCAAAGGCACGATGTCGCAGCCCCAGGATTACACAATGATCGTCGAGAAAGACGTGTGGATACCGCTGCGCGACGGCACGCGCGTGTGCGCGGATATTTTCCGTCCGCAGAGCAAAAATGAAAGCAGCAGCGAAAAATTTCCGGTGATCATGAGCCTTGGCCCATACATGAAGGACAAGCTGTGGGTGCCGCCGCCCGATCTCGAAGAAAAACCCAACCCTTATATGAACTGGGAAACGGTCAATCCGGAGTGGTGGTGCCCGCGCGGCTATGCGATGCTGCGTGTGGATACGCGCGGCACCGGAAAATCGCCGGGCAAGTCTGAGCCGAGTTCGTATCAGGAGTCGCTGGATGCCTACGACTGCATCGAATGGGTAGCGAAGCAAACGTGGTGCAGCGGTAATGTCGGCACCTGTGGCATTTCGTATCTGGCGGCGTTTCAATGGAAAGTCGCCGGCCTGCAACCGCCCTCATTAAAAGCGATCATTCCGTGGGAAGGGCGCGCCGATCAGTATCGTGATCAGGCTTATCACGGCGGTATCTTTGCCTTTGGTTTCATCACCAGCTGGCACAACCGCAATACCGCCTGGAATCTGCTCGATCAGCCACGCACCTGCAATCCCGACGCATTCGATAACAATCTGTTGTGGCACATGATGAGGAATGACCTCGATTCCGAGTATTGGCGCATGGCCAGCGCGCGCTGGGACAAGATCGAAGTGCCGATGATGAGCGCGGGCAACTGGAGCGGTTTTGGCATGCATTTGCGCGGCAACACCGAGGCATGGCTGTGCACGAAGTCCAAACACAAGAAATTGCGTATCCACAGCGGAACGCATTTTCACGCGTTTTACTCCGAAGAAGGGCGCATCGACCAGTTGCGCTTTCTGGATCATTGGCTGAAGGACATCGATACCGGTTTCATGGACGAACCGCCGGTGAAACTCGAAATTCGCACGGGCGGCACTGAACGATCAAAGTTCCGGCACGAGGACGGTTGGCCGATTCCGCGCACGCAGTGGACGAAAATGTACCTGCGCATCGACCGCGAACCCAGCGCGGATCCGAAAGCGGTGGAAGGCGAATTGGTGACGCAGCCGCCGGATACGGTTGCGCGCGCGAGTTATGGCGCAGCCGCGCCCTCGCGTCCGGGCAAAATACCACGCGGTGTGTCGTTTGAAACACCGCCGATGACGCAGGACACCGAAGTCACCGGCCATATCGTGCTCAACCTGTGGGTGTCGAGCACCAAGGAAGACATGGACATCTTCGCCACCCTGCGCAATATCGATGCATCGGGCAACGATGTGATGGAGATGGGGCAGATGGGTGAGCCGCTGCAATGCGTGACCAAGGGCTGGCTGCGTGCCTCGCACCGCAAGCTCGATGCGGCGAAATCGCTGCCGTTCCGTCCGTATCATGCGCATGACGAGCGCCTGCCGCTGAAAGCCAGTGAGCCAGTCGAGTGTCAGGTGGAGATCATCGCTACCAGTATGGTGTTTAAACAGGGGCACAAGCTGCGTCTGGATATTTCGCCGGCCGACGGCGTAGGCACGCAGCATTTCACGCATTTTCCCGCGGACTACAATCAGGGCGGTGTCAGCACCATTCATTCCGGTGGCGACAAGCCGTCTTATCTGCTGCTGCCGATTATTCCGCCGAAGTAAGAGCAGAATGATCCGTACTGCGCGCACTGGTTTACTGGCGTGGGCAGGCCACTGCGTGTTCGCGGCGTTTGCATTGACAGCCGCTGCACAGGATTGGAAACCATCGAAGAACATTGAAATCGTCGTGAATTCCGGCGCGGGCGGCGCCGGTGATCGCGCTGCGCGCGTGCCGCAGCGGTTGCTGCAAAACCTGCTCGGGCTGTCGAGCATCAGCGTAGTCAACAAGCCGGGCGGCGGCGGCAGCATCGCCTATACGTATCTGGCGCAGCACGAAAAAGACGCGCACTACCTGTGTACGCTGAGTACCGGCCTGCTCACCAACGAAATCGTCGGCGTGAGCAAGCTGAGTTACCGTGAACTGACGCCGCTGAATATCCTGATGCGTGAGTACATCGCGGTGTGGACCCGCGCCGAGTCGCCGCTGGTCTCGGCCAGAGAGGTCGTCGCGCGGCTGAAAAAAGATCCGGCATCGCTGTCTTTCGGATTTGCCACCGCGCCCGGCAATCAAAATCATATCGTGATCGGCATGCTGGCAAAAAGCGCTGGCATAGATCCGAAGTTGATCAAGACGGTGATCTTCGCCTCCGGCGGCGCGGGCATGACAGCGGCGCTGGGCGGCCATGTCGATGTGTGGGTGGGCACCCAGGGCGGCGCGTTGCAGCACATGCGCGCGGGCAAGGCGCGCGCGCTGGGCGTGAGCGCGGCGCAGCGGCAGGACAGTGGTTTTGAAAACGTGCCGACGTTGCGCGAGCAGGGCATTGATGCCGAGTATTATGCGTGGCGCGGTTTCATCGCGCCCAGGGGACTCACTGCCGCGCAGATTGCATTCTGGGATCAGGCGTTCGCGCGCATTGCCAAATCGGATGAATGGCGCAGGGAACTTGCAGACAACGGCTGGGCAGACGGGTTTACCGCTTCCGCGGAAACGCGGCGGCGGCTCGACGCCGAATTTGGATTGCTTACGACCATGCTGGGCGAACTGGGACTGGTGACACGTGGCGGGAAATGAGCCGGCGGCATGTAGCGTGCGCTGTGCGCACGAAAAATTGCAAATGATCGTGCGCACAGCGCACGCTACTCGCGTCGTCAAAGGGGTTTGAGATGTGGGGCTTTGGGTTAATGGGTATTGCGCTGGCATGGTTTGCGGGCAGCGCCGTTGCACAGACCTTCCCCGAAAAAACCGTAACCCTGATAGCGCCGTTTACCGCAGGTGGTTCGGTCGATCTGGTGGCGCGCGCGCTGGCGCAACAAATGAGCGAGCAGTGGAAGCAGCCGGTGATTGTCTCCAACCGTCCCGGCGCCAGCGGCAACATCGGGGTGGAGGCGGTGGTGCGCGCAGCGCCGGATGGCTACACGCTGTTGATCGGCACTACGGCGCTGTCGAGCAGTCCGGCACTGTTCCCGAAGTTGCCGTTCGACCCGGTGCGCGATTTGACGCCGGTGAGTCTGGTGGTCACCATGCCTAACCTGCTGGTGGTGCATCCGTCGCTGCCCGCGCGTTCGATCAGGGAATTGCTGGCGCTGGCGAAATCGGCACCCGGCGCGCTCAATTCAGGATCGGCGGGTGTGGGCAGTTCCAATCATCTGGCGCTGGTGATGTTCAATATGTTGTCGAACGCAGGTATCAGTCATGTGCCGTACAAGGGCGCAGCACCCGCGGTGGCCGATGTGATGGGGGGCCACGTGTCGATGACCTTCGCGCCGATCGCGGCCGTGGTGCCGATGATCAAAGCGCAGCGATTGCGCGCGCTGGGCGTGACCGCTGCCGCGCGCACGTCAATTTTTCCGCAGATTCCAACCATCGCCGAAAGCGGCGTTGCAGGTTACGATGCGGCCGGCTGGAACGCGCTGTTCCTGCCGCGCGCCGCCTCGCGCGAACTGGTGATGCGAGTGAACAACACGCTGAAAGAAAGTTTGTCCGCGCCGCGTTTGAAAGACGTGCTGGTGAATGCCGGCGCCGATGCGGTGCGCAACACGCCGGAAGAGTTTGCGCGGTTTTTCCAAAGTGAAATCGCAAAGTGGGGTAAGGTAGTCAAAGCCGCAGGTATAACCGGAGAGTGAGGGTGCGAATAGTGAAAAATAATGTTTTAAAACAAATACTTATAAAATTTTCACGATGGGGTGTGATAACCATGGGAGCGGCGCTCGCGTTGCCGGCGGTTGCGCAGCAGTACCCCGTTAAGCCGGTGCGCCTGGTGGTGCCGTTTCCACCGGGCGGCGGCGTCGATGTCACCGCACGCATCCTTGCGCAGCGGCTATCGGAGCGCACCGGGCAATCGTTCATCATCGATAATCGCTCCGGCGCCAGCGGCATTATCGGCACCGAAGCCGCGGTGAAGGCAGCGCCTGACGGTTACACGCTGCTGGTTGGTTCGCAGACCACGCACGCGGTGGTGCCGGCGATTTACAAAGTGAATTACAACACCGCGCGCGATCTCGTCGGCATTACCGAGATCGCCAAGTCGCCGATGCTGCTGCTGGTGCATCCGCAGTTGCCGGTGAAAACCGCTGGTGATCTGATCAATCTCGCGAGAGCAAAGCCGGGTCAACTGACCTTCGGTGCGGCGCATGGCGCCACCATCCATCTGGCGGCCGAGCTGTTCAAGATCATGGCGAAGATCGACATGATGCTGGTACCCTACAAAGGCGAAGGCCCCGCTATTGTTGACGTGATGGGCGGACAGGTGATGCTGATGTTCTCGAATATTCCGGTGTCGTTGTCGCAGGCCAGAAGCGGGCGCCTGCGCGTGCTGGCGGTGACCAGCGCGCAACGCGTGTCCACCTTGCCGGAGGTGCCGACGATAGCGGAGTCAGGGCTGCCGGGTTATGAAGCGGCGACGTGGTTCGGCATGTTCGCGCCCGCGGCGGTGTCGCGCGAGATCATTGCCAAACTGAATGCGGATGCGGTGGCCGGGCTGAACACGCCGGAGGTCAAGGAACGCATGGCGGGTCAGGGATACTTTGTGGTGGCGAGCGGTGTCGAGCCGTTTGCCGAATTCATCAGCAAGGAAATCCCGCGCTGGGCGAAAGTGGTGAAAGCAGCGAATATCACGCCACAGTAGCGAGAAGCGAGGGTGCAACAATGAAATACGAACTGTATTACTGGCCGCACATACAAGGCCGTGGCGAATACGTGCGCCTGGCACTCGAAGAAGGCGAGGCGGATTATGTCGATGTCGCGCGCCTGCCGGAGAGCGAAGGCGGCGGACGGCCCGCGGTGGCGCGCCTGTTGCAGGATGCGTCAAACACACGCCCGCCATTCGCGCCGCCGTTATTGAAGGCGGGCAAGTTGATCGTGTCGCACACCGCGAACGTGTTGCACTATCTCGGCCCGCGGCTGGGCCTGGCGCCGAAAGCCGAAGCGCAACAACTGTTTGCGCACGGCCTGCAACTGACGATCACCGATTTTGTGCGCGAAGCCCACGACGTGCATCATCCGATTGCGAACAGCCTTTATTACGAAGACCAGAAAGCAGAAGCACTGCGCCGCTCAGGTCATTTTCGCGCCGAGAGGCTCACCAAGTTCCTGAATTATTTCGAGACCGTGCTGGCGCGCGGCGGCGGGCGCTGGATGATGGGCAAATCGCTGTCGTATGTCGATCTGTCGATGTTTCAGGTGATGGCGTCGCTCAATTACGCGTTTCCGCAGGCGCTGCTGGGCCTGCAGGCGAAAGTGCCGCGACTGATTGCGTTGCATGAGCAGGTCGCCGCGCGTCCGCGCATCGCGAAGTACCTCGCCTCGCCGGCGCGGCTGCCGTTCAACACGCATGATCTGATGCGGCATTATCCGGAATTGGATGGCTGATTGCGATGTCGCTCGATGCCAACAAGCAACTGATACAGCGCCTGATGGACGAAGGCCACAACCGGCAGAATGCCGATGCGGCAGCGGCGTTCTACACCGAGGATGCGTCAAACCACCTGCATACCGTGGGCCGCGCGGGCATGAAAGCGGTGTTTGAAACGCTCTACGTGGTGTTTCCTGATTTTCACTACCACATCGAGGAAAGCACGGCGGAAGGCGAACGCGTGGTGTGCAAAGTCACGATGACCGGCACCCATCGCGGCCAACCCAAATTGCGCGAAGCGTTCAGCGGCATGCTTAACGATGTAGTACCCACCGGCAAACCCGTGAAGGTGCTGCAGTTCCACAGTTTTCGCATCGTGAATGGCAAGATTGCCGCGCACGCAGCGGTGCGGGACGATATGGGAATGGTGTTGCAGTTGGGGTTGGTGCGAAAGTAGTATGGACTTGACGTTGACGCCGCAAAACCAGACTGCTAAGGTCTCGCGCAATCGGCTGGTGCTGGTACCCGGTGGATAAAAAATCCAAAAATCCCCCATCCCCCTCCTATTTGCCCCCTCGCTTGTGGGCAAGCTCTCCCCCTAGAATGGGGAGGAAATCCGTTCCCTCCCCTTCAGGGGGAGGGTCAGGGTGGGGGTGGGGTGAGACTTTCATGCGGTAATTCTTATGCGGTATCTTCAACCCCAAGTTCGCAAAAAACTACAAACTATTCCCTAATTACTTCCCTAATCAACTGAGAGAACCAAAATGAACAAGATCGTTGGCTCGCCGGAAGCGGCGCTTGCGGATATTCAGGATGGCGCAACCGTGGCCATCGCCGGCTTTGGTGTTGCGCATCGTTTTGCCACCAGCCTGATATTGGCACTGCGCGACAAGGGCACCAAAAACCTGACGCTGGTTTGCAACTCGCTTGGCGATCCCGGCGCGCAGCGCGGGCAGATTCTGGCTGAGGCCAAGCAGGTGAAAAAGCTGATAGCGGCGTTTTCGGTGCGGCCCGGCACACCCACCGCGAGCGAGGAGCAGATCAACAAGGGTGAATTGGAAGTGGAACTGGTGCCGCAGGGTATTTTGGTCGAGCGCTGCCGCGCGGGCGGCGCCGGTCTAGCGGCGTTTTATTCACCCACCAGCGTGGGCACGGATCTGGTCGCGGGCCGCGAGCTGCGTGAGTTCGACGGCAAGCAGTATGTGCTCGAAAAGGCGATACACCTCGACTACGCGCTGCTGCGCGGTTATCGCGCGGATCGTCTGGGCAATGTGCAGTTTCGCGGCGGCAGCCAGAACTTCAACCCGGCCTTCGGCAAAGCGGCGCGCATTGCCATAGTCGAGGTGGATGAGATCGTGGAGCCGGGCGGGATTCCACCGGAGCTGATTGATCTGCCCGGTATTTTTGTCGAGCGCGTGATACTCACGCGCGAGAAGATGAATGAAAAAGCCTACCGCCGTGCGGAGCGCCGGCCGTCCGACAAGCCGCGGCTCTACAACGGCAAGCCCGCGGTGACGCGTCAGCATATCGCCAGGAACGCCGCCGCGCTGGTGCGCGAAGGCACCTACGTCAATCTGGGTGTGGGCATACCGACCATGGTGTCGAATTACCTCAAGGGCCGCGATGTGATTCTGCACGCTGAAAACGGCGTGCTGGGCTACGGCGAGATGGTGACCGAAGAAAAAGACATTGACCCCGATGTTTACAATGCCGCCGGGCAGTTTGTCGCATTGCAGCCGGGCGCGTCGTTTTTCGACAGCGTCACTTCGTTCGAGATGGCGCGCGGCGGACACATCGACACCGTGATACTGGGCGCCTATGAAGTCGATCAAACCGCCAGCGTTGCCAACTGGAGCACCGCGGATGCCAAGCGCGGCGGCATCGGCGGCGCCATGGATTTGCTCTCGGGCAAGGGCAATCTCATCATCGTGATGGAGCATACCGACAGCAAGGGCCGCCCCAAGCTGCGCAAGAAATGCACGTATCCGCTCACCGGCCAGGGCTGCGTGAGTTATGTGGTGACGGACCTGGCGGTGATGCGCTGGGACGGCAAGCGCTTTGTGCTCGACGCGGTGGCGCCGGGCTTCACTGCTGACGAGATTATCGCGATGACGGAAATGGAACTGGTTGCCGGCGCCAACGTGCGCGACATGGAATGAGGTATTTTTCGCGGGTTGCGGGGGTTGTTACTCTGGCGTTTCCGCTGGCGGCGTATAGCCAGGCCTACCCCGTCAAATCGGTGCGCATGATTGTCGGTTTTCCGGCTGGTAGTACCAGCGATGTGGTGGGCCGTATCATCGCGCAAAAACTCAGCGAAGGCTTGGGTCAGGCGGTGGTGTTTGAGAATCGCCCCGGCGCGGGCGCCAACATCGCGGCCGAGGTGGTGGCCAAATCCGCGCCCGACGGCTACACCGCGCTCTACGCGAATACCGGCATTGCAGTCGCGATCAGTGCCTACGCAAAACTCAGCTACAACGTGTTGCGCGATTTCGCCGCGGTGGGGCAGACGGCTGCCGGCCCGCATCTGCTGATCATCAACCCGTCGTTGCCGGTGAGATCGGTAAAGGATTTGATCGCGCTGGCCAAATCGCGGCCGCGTGAGATGAACGTCGCTTCCACGGGCGCGGGCAATTCCGATCACTTTGCCTACGAATTGTTCCGCTCGATGACCGGCGCCGAGATGACGCATGTAGCCTACAAGGGCGGCGGTCAGGCCACGGTGGATGTGATCAGCGGACAAATGTCCGCGTATTTTGCGGGCATGCCGGTGGCGCTGCCGCATGTGCGCAGCGGCAGGGTGAGGGCGCTGGCAGTGACCACCGGCAAGCGTTCGGCCATCGCACCGGAACTTCCGACCATGGTGGAAGCGGGCGTGCCCGGTTACGAGCATGTGTTGTGGAACGCGGTGCTGGTGCCGGCCGCGACACCCAAAGAGGCGATTGCACGCCTCGATGCCGAGCTCGTCAAAGCGGTTAATCAGCCGGAGGTGCGCGAGCGTCTGATGGCAGTCGGCGTCGAGCCGCAAAGCAGAACCGCCGAACAGATGACGGCGTATCTCAAAAGCGAAATCGACAAGTACGGCAAGATCGTGCGCGCGATAGGACTGAAGATCGACTAAGCCGGTGCCGGGAACTATTCAGGTGCGAGCGAAACCCCTTCCCTCATCCCAACCCTTCTCCCGGGGGGAGAAGGGCTTTTCATCCCTCTCCCCCCGGGAGAGGGACCGAGGGTGAGGGAAAGGTTTTGCATGAACCGCAGGAACCTGAACAGTTACGAGCCGGGTTAGAATCTGCTTATTCATTCCGAGTTTCCAGGGAACCACCATGTCCAAAAAACTGCGCGCTAAATATGGCGCCGAAGCCTTTAACGCCGGCATCAAACTTCAAGGCAGGGCTTTTGAAAAGCGTCTCGCGCAACGTGATGCGATTGATCAGCACTTCACGCGTGCGTGGCTGGATTATCAGATCAAGGGCCTGGGGCAGCGTCCCGCGCTGGATACGCGCACGCGCCTGTTGGTGCTGATCGGCCAATACACCATGGCCAAGAGCCAGAAGCACCTCGATGAAACCGTGCGCGCCGCTATTGCAGCAAAAGTGGATGTGCGTGAGATAGCCGAAATTATTTTGCAATGCCAGGTGTACGGCGGGCATGTCACGGTGGATCCTGCGATTGACACGCTACACAAAATCGCAAAACAGCTCAGGTTGTTGCCAAGACTCAGGAAAACGCAGTTGCCGCTGGATGGTACCGCGAGTAAACGCAAGCGCGCCGAAGAAGAAAAAAAATGGCACAAGGATGATCTTGCCGATCCGCGCACCCAGCCGCTGATCGACAAGCACGGCTGGCTGGCGGTGGGGCAGGGGCTGACCATGCGCCCGCATCACCACATCAATATCCTCGACTGGATCGACATCATGGACAGCGAGTTTGCCGGCCTGTGGGTGAAATTTTGCTACGGCGATATGTACTCGCGCGGTGTGGTCGATAACAAGACGCGCTTGCTGTGCATGGTCGGCGATTGCCTGGCGGTGGGAGAAGCGACAAATTCAAAAGGCCATATGCGCGGCGCCATGCGCCAGGGCGCGAGTCCGCGCGAAGTAATGGAGGTGATATTCCAGACCAGCGCCAATTTCGGCATGCCACCGGCGTGGCACGCGCTGGAAAATTTTCTCGAAATCATGGCGCAAGACGGGCGCTTGGGCGAGCTTGGCAATCCCCCGATGCGGGTCGAGAGTTATTCTAAATAATCGATATATAACACACGTTACGAACGAATTTCATGAGACCTTTGCGCACCGCGCTATTCGCACCCGGCGCCAAGGATCGGGTCATGAGCAAGGCGCTGGAAAGCGGCGCCGACGCGGTGATATTTGATCTCGAAGATTCGGTGGCGCTGGCCGCCAAGCCCGCAGCGCGCACGCTGGTGGCGGCGCAGATCGACGCCGTTGCGGCTATTGGTAATTCTGGCAAACCCGCGCCGGGAATTTTTGTGCGCACCAATAGCCCTGCAACCGGCATGCTGGAAGAAGACCTCGCGGCAGTAGTGCGTCCGGGACTGGATGCGATTTTTTTGCCGAAAGCGGAGACCGTTGATGAAGTAAAAGCCTGTGCTGCGCTGCTCGATAAATGCGAGGCGGCCAGGGGCATGAAACCCGGCAGCGTGGAAATCTGCCTGATGATCGAAAGCGCGCTCGGTGTTTATCATTGCTACGAGCTGATTAAAGCGTCGCCGCGTGTGACCGCCACCTGCATCGGCAGCGCGCGCGACGGTGATCTGCAAACCGATCTCGGTTGTGCGTGGTCGATAGAGGGCACGGAACTGCTCTACGCAAAATCCAAAGTGTTAAACGATACGCGTGCCGCGGGAGCGGTTCCGTTCGATGGCGTGTACTCAGACATCGCTGACGAAGCCGGACTGATCAGGGATTCAACGCTCTCGGCGCGGCTGGGGTTTGTAGGCCGCACGCCGATACACCCGAAGCAAATCGCGCCCATCCGCCAGGCGTACGCGGTGCCGGAAGCGGAAGTGATCTACTACACGCGTGTGGTGTCCGAGTTCGCGGCGGCGGAAAAAACCGGTGTGGCGGCGATTACCATCGACGGCAGGCTGGTGGATTACGCGATGTACTCGCGTGCGAGGCGGGTGCTGGCGTTGGCTGCGCTCGATAAGGGGTAAAGTCAACAGATCACCGCAAAGACGCAAAGCTTACGCAAAGAAACTCCCTCGCCCGCTTGGGCGGGACAAGGGAACACTTGAAGCGGAGCAGAGGGTCGGGGTGAGGGTAGGGGAACGTCCGATTTCCTCTGTCCGACCTGACCCCTCACCCTAACCCTCTCCCCGTAATCGGGGCGAGGGGACTATTTTGTCAGACAATTTACAATGGATTTTTCGTTTACCCCGGAACAGGAACAAATTCGCGAGCATCTGCGGGCGCTGCTGAGCGCGGCGTGCTCGCCGGAGTACGCGGCAAAGTGTGACGAAGACGCGCGTCCGCCGCGCGAGGCCTATGACGCGCTGGCGAAGAACGGCTGGTTCGGCTTGATCGTGCCGCCGCAGTACGGCGGCAGCGGTGGCACGGCTATCGATCTGGCGATTTTGCTTGAAGAATGCGGTTACGCTTTTGAAGAACTCGGCATGTGGGTGTTTCGCACGCTGACGTATGGCGGCTACGCGGTGATGCGCGACGGCACGCCGGAACAGAAGCAAGCGCTGTTGCCGCGTGTTGCCAAAGGTGAAATTTCGGTTTGCTTTGGCCTCACCGAGCCGCATTCAGGATCGGATGCGGCGGCACTGACCACGCGCGCCAGCGAGCGCGAGGGTGGCTACTCGATCAGCGGTCAGAAAGTGTTCACCTCCGGCATGGACATCAGCGACCTGTGTTTGCTGGTCGCGCGCACCTCAACCGGCAAGCGTAAGCAGGAAGGCATCACCAATTTCCTCATCGACACCAAACTGCCCGGTATCGACATCAGGAAAATCAAGACCCTGGGCCAGCGTGCCATCGGCACCACGCAGGTGTTTTACAACGACGTTCAAGTTCCAACAACGGCTGTGCTGGGCACAGTGGATCAGGGCTGGAACGCGGTGAATGCCTATATCTGGTACGAGCGGCTGTGTTTATCGGCGGCGAGAACCGGTGCGGCAACGGCGGCGTTTGAATACGCACTGAACTACGCCAAAACGCGCAAGCAGTTCGGCAAACCCATCGGCGAGTTTCAGGCGATCTCCCACAAGCTCGCGGATATGAAAGTGATGCTCGATATTTCGCGCACGCTGGTGTATCGCTTCGCATGGCTGATGGATCAGGGAAAAGCCACGCGCCACGACGCGGCAGTGGTGAAACTGCATACCGGCGAAACCTACAAGTCGGTATCCGACATGGGTCTGCAGATTTTAGGCGGCTATGGTTACTGCATGGAGTATCCGATGCAGCGCTTTTTCCGCGATTCGCGGCTGGCGACCATCGGCGCCGGTACTTCGGAGATACAGCGCAATATTATTGCCAAGGGGCTGGGGCTTTAAATGACTCATCCGCTCTCCGGCGTACGCATTCTCGAACTGGGCCAGATCATCGCCGGCACCTATGGTAGTCAAGTACTGACCGACCTCGGCGCTGAAGTGATCAAGATCGAAACGCCGGAGGGCGACCTGGGGCGCATACCCTCGGTGGCGCCATACAAAGGCACCAGCACGCTGTTTTTGACCTTCAATCGCAATAAAAAGAGCATGGTCATCAACCTCAAGACGGACGAGGGCCGCGCGTTGTTTCACGATCTGGTGAAAGTCTCCGATGTGGTGATCGACAACTTTCGCGCCGGCGTACTGGAACGTCTGAAAGCTGATTACGCGACTTTGTCGGCGCTCAACCCGCGCATTATTCAATGCTCGGTTACAGGCTTTGGCAGCGATGGCGCGTACAAGGATTTTCCCGCACTCGATCTGGTGATACAGGCGATCAGCGGTTATTTGTCGATCACCGGCGAACCGGGGCGTCCGCCCGCCCGCGTAGGCATTCCGCTGGCGGACCTGAGCGGCGGCATCTTCTCCTGCAAAGCGATACTGGCGGCGCTGTATCAACGTGAACGCACCGGCAAAGGTTGCCGCGTGGAAACGTCGATGTTCGACGGCATGCTGAATTTGCTGAGTTATATGGGCACGCACTATCTCACCGCCGGCGAACTGCCCAAGCCGCAGGGCACGGCGCATGAATTCACCGTGCCGTGGCAGGCGTTCGCGGTGAAAGACGGCTATGTGGTGATCGCCACGCGGCAGGAGAATTTCTGGAAAAAACTGTGCGTGGTGCTTGAGCATCCTGAACTGGCGGACGATCCGCGCTTTGCGACCAATCCACAGCGGCTGGAAAATCGCGCGCTCCTGGTGCCGATGCTCGAAGCCATCATGCGCCGGAAAACCGCGAAACAATGGCTGCAAAAACTGTACGCGGCCGAAGTGCCCGCAGCCCCGGTGAATAATCTCGAAGGCGCGTTTAACGAACCCATCGTGGCCGAGCGCGAGATGATCGTCGAATATGATCATCCCGAAGTCGGACGCGTGCGCCTGCCGGGCAACCCGATAAAATTCGACGGCATCGACAAAACCATTTCCAATCCCGCGCCGCTGCTGGGCGAACATACCGATGCAGTGCTGCGCGATTTACTGTCGTTGCCGGCGGCGCGCATCGCGCAACTGCGGCAACAGGGCGTGATTAAATAATCATTTAAAAACAACAGGTTATCTATGAGAGGCTTATATTGGGAGGAGTGGGAAATCGGCGCCACGTTTGAAAGCCCGGCGCGTACCGTGACGGAAGCAGACATCGTGATGTTTGCGGGGTTATCGGGCGATTACAACCCACTGCATATCAACGAGGAGTACTGCAAGACCACGCAGTTCGGCACGCGCATCGCGCACGGGCCACTGGTGTATGCGATTGCCGCCGGACTGATTTTTCAGTTGCACCTTTACGACGACACATTGATTGCGTTTCTCGGATTCGACAGTTTGAAATTCACCCATCCGGTAAAAGCGGGCGACACCATCCATGCCAAACTCAAGGTGCTGGAAAAACGCGAAAGCTCGCGCCCCGACCGCGGCGTGATGAAGCGCCAGTTGCAGGTGTTCAATCAGCGCGGCGAAATGGTGCAGGATGCGGTGCAGGCGTTTTTGTTGAAACGTAGGCCCAGTGAACAAGTGAAGGGTGAAGAGTGAAGAGTGAAGAGTGAAGAGTGAAGAGGTACGTCAAACCCGCTAGCGGAGCGCTTCTTTACTCCTCACCCTTCACCCTTCACCCTTCACGCCCTAAACCCCTCACTCCAACTGCGCCCCCGATTCCTTCGCCACTTTCGCCCATTTCACCGTTTCGGATTTCACAAAAGTCATCAGTTGTTCCGGCGTGGAGGAAGCCACATCCAGTCCTTGCAGTGTCAGACGGTCCTTCAATTCCGCGCTGTTCAGCGCCTTTACTGTTTCCGCGTTGAGTCGCGCGACGATGGGTTTGGGTGTTTTCGCCGGCGCGAACAGCGCGTACCAGATGACCACCTCGTAGCCCGGAATACCGGCTTCAGAGAGGGTCGGCACTTCCGGCAGTTGCGCATTGCGTTTGCTGGTGGTCACACCCAGCGCGCGCACACGCCCCGATTTGATGTGCGGCAACAGTCCCGCCAGACTGGAACACAGCGCCTGCAGTTGCCCGCCCAGCACATCGGCGAGCGCGGCGCCGGCGCCCTTGTAGGGCACATGCACCATGTTGATTCCCGCCATGCTCTTGATCATCTCCATCGACAAATGCGGCGCACTGCCAATGCCGGCCGAGCCGTAGTTGATTTTGCCGGGGTTGGCTTTGGCGTAGCTGATGAACTCTTTTACACTTCTGGCGGGCACGCTGGCATGCACCACCAGCGCATTGGGTACCGTGCCAATCATCGATATCGGGGCGAAATCGCGGATGTGGTCGTACGGCAGTTTCTTGTAGAGCGCGGGGTTGACCGCGTTGGTGGTGATGGAACCGACCAGCAGGGTGTAACCATCCGGAGTGGCTTTGGCCACGATGTCAGTGCCGAGGATGCCGCCGCCGCCGCCGCGATTATCGATCACGATCTGCTGGCCGAGTCCCTCACCAAGTTTGGCCGCGACCATCCGCCCGACGGTGTCGGTGCCGCCGCCGGGCGCCAGCGGCACCACCGCGCGTATCGGACGGTTGGGATAGGCCTGAGCCTGTGCGTGGGCGAGGGGCAGCGCGCCTGCGAGTAGGCTGAGCACTGCAATTCCGAACAATATGTTTTTCATTTCAAACGCCTTCCACGTGAGCGTGAGTGGTGATGCGGTCGATTTCCGACAGGTCTTGCTGCGTGAGTTCCCAATCGGCGGATTTGACATTGGCTTCGAGTTGCTCCGGTTTGGTGGCACCGGCGATTACGCAGGCCACTACCGGCTGCGCGGCCAGCCAACTGAACGCGAGTTCCAGCAAGGTGTGGTTGCGTTGTTTGCAGAATGCTTCCAGTTTTTCCACGCGCGTCCAGTTGGCATCGGTCATGAACATGTCTTCGTAGCGCTTGCCCTTGGTGAGGCGTGCGTCTTCAGGCATGGCTGCGCCGCGCTGGTATTTGCCGGTGAGAAAGCCGCTGGCGAGCGGATAGTACGGCAATAATTTCACGTCGTGCGCCTGCATCGCAGGAATCAGTTCGCGTTCGGGATCGCGCGCGAGCAGGCTGTATTCGACTTCGCAGGTGGTCAGCGGATTGCAGCCGTGGTGTTTTGCTGTCCATTGCATATCGACCAGCCGCCATGCGGCGATGGATGAAATACCCAAGTAGCGAATCTTGCCCTGCTTGACCAGATCATCGAGCGCGTGCAGGGTCTCTTCGAGCGGCGTAGCCGGATCGTAGCGATGCAACTGGTAGATATCGATCCAGTCGGTTTTTAATCGCTTTAAACTCGCTTCGACCGCAGTCATGATATAGCGCCGCGACGCGCCCCTCATCGTGCCGGAATCATCCATCGCGTTGCCAAACTTTGACGCGATAACAATGTCCTTGCGACGGCTGCCAAGAAATTGACCGAGGCAGGTTTCGGAAGCGCCTTTGTGGCCGTACACATCAGCGGTATCGAAAAACGTGATGCCAAGGTCCAGCGCTTTGTGAATCACCAGGCGCGCAGCGTCGGCGTCGATGCGCAGGCCAAAATTGTTGCAGCCTAGCCCTACGGCTGACACCTTCAGCGGGGGTGTTCCTAGTTGGCGTAGTTTCATCAGCTATTCTCCGGCTTGTACGCTAGCAGCGCCGCGCACGTAACTCATATCCACATGCTCGCGCGTTAATTGCGCTATGCGGGTAACCCCCACCAGCGCCAGCACGCGATCGATCTCATCGCGATAAATTTGCAGCGCGCGCGCAGCACCGGCTTCGCCCGCAGCGGCGGTGCCATGCAGGGGTGCGCGGCCCAGCATCACCGCGTTGGCGCCCAGCGCCAGAGCTTTGATCACATCAGAGCCGCGGCGGAATCCGCTGTCTACGATTACCGTGATGCGTTTACCCACGGCATCGACCACGCGCGGCAGCGTCAGTATAGGCACGGGTGCTGCATCCAGCACGCGCCCGCCGTGATTGGAAATCACCACCGCGTCTGCGCCGCAATCCGCCGCCAGCACGGCGTCACGCGGATGCTGTATGCCTTTGACGATCAATTTGTGCGGCCACAGTTTGCGCAGTTCACGCACATCCTCCCAGGTGATGCTGGCGTTCGATGCGGTGGAGCGCCCCATCGGCAGGGCGGTGATTTTGGTTTGGGTTTGCGGCGGGAAATTCTGATAGCGCGGCGTGCCGGTGGTGAGCATGTAGCGCGCCCACACACCGAACAGCCAGCGTGGATGCGTCAGCACGTCCAGCGTGTTGCGGCTGGTGAATTTAAAAGGAATGGTCATGCCGTTGCGCAGATTGTACTCACGCCCCGGCGCCACCGGCGTATCCACGGTAAACACCAGCGCTTCGAAACCGGCCGCTTTGGCGCGTGCGATAACCTGATGCGACAGCTTGCGATCCGGCCACATATAAAACTGAAACCACAGATTGCCGCCGGCCTCTTGCGCGACCCGCTCCAGTTTGGTCATCGATCCCAGTGCCAGCGTAAACGGCACGCCGTGTGTTCTGGCGGCGCGCGCCAGCGCGATTTCCCCCTCGTACCACGCGAGGCCCGTGGAGCCGGTGGGCGCCACGATCACCGGCATCTTCTGCTGTTTGCCGAACAGCGTGATTTCCTGACTGCGTTCGGTAACGTCGATCAGCACACGCGGGCTCAACTTGATGCTTTCGAGTGCCATGCGATTCTCACGCATCGCGACTTCATCGTCATTGCCGCGATCCATGAATTCAAACAGGCCTTTGGGCAGGCGGCGGCGCGCCGCTTCGCGCAGGTCGGCAGTGTTGTAATAGCCCAGGGTGTCGTCATTCATGGTGTTGGTATGCTGCTGGCAGATGCAGGCATTGTCCCTCATTACCGCGATGCTGAAAATCGGTACCTGCATGCGGCGCGGACTGCATTTGCTGATAAGATTCCCGCAAGGAAATTACGGGTGTAATCATGTCACAATCATCGCCACATCACGAGAGATCAACGCATGCGGTTGCTGCCGTGCCGCCGCTGATCACCGAGGAATTCATGGTGCCGGCGGTGGACCCCGGCATTGAGATTTACGTGCGCAACAAGCGCCTGCAGAGCCTGCGCAATTTCAACGCCGACACTATCGTGTTTACCGAGAAAAACCGCATGCATCTGTTCCGTCAGGTGCAGTCATTTCTGGATGAGCAGTTTTGAATGCGGCGCTTGCGGTTGGATGCCTATGTACGCTCGGGAAAGAGTTAATTTGGCGAGCACCATGGTATATTCATTTTTCCGGTTTCTGGGAGACTAACAATGGCGCAAGAAGATAAAGCAGCCGCGGCGAAGAAGACGCCCTTCAGCGGTTATTACAATCGCCCGCCTCAGGGCGAAGATACATTGTTGACCCATGTCGGCCCAGGCACGCCCTGCGGCGAATACATGCGCCGCTATTGGCATCCTTTTCTGCTGTCATCCGAACTCGGTGAACTGCCGGTCGCGGTGCGCCTGCTGGGCGAAAACCTGGTGGTGTTTCGTGACCAGTCCGGACAGCTCGGCCTGCTGCACAGGCACTGTGTGCATCGCGGCGTTTCGCTGGAGTTCGGCATCATCGCCGAGCACGGCATTCGCTGCTGTTATCACGGCTGGCATTTTGACTGCGACGGCACCATACTCGATACGCCTGCCGAGCCGGACAGCAGCCGCATCAAAAATAATTTTTGTCAGGGTGCTTATCAAGTGCGCGAAGAGCACGGCCTCATCTTTGCGTACATGGGGCCGCCCGAAGTGACGCCGGATTTCCCTTTCTACGACTCGTTCGAGGGCGCCGACCTGGTGGTAGCACCGTTCAGAATGCCGTTGCCGTGCAACTGGTTGCAGATCGTTGAAAACGCGGCCGATCCGATCCACAACGCGTATTTGCACGCCATCATGAGCGCCAGCGGCAATCAATTTTCCGCGCCGTTCAAGGTGCCGCCAGCGCTGGATTTCGTCGAGACACCGTTGGGTTTTCTGTCGATGGCCACGCGCAAGATTCGCGATTTCGTTTTTATACGCGCCGGCGAGTTGATGTTGCCGAATGTCGCGCAGTTTCCTTCAGGCAACAATACGGTCGAGAAAGAATCGGTGCGTGCGTTCTGCTCGACCACGCGCTGGGCGGTGCCGGTCGACGATAACAACTCGTTTTATATCGGCGCCTCGCACTGGGACGCGCACGGCGCTCCGCGCAGCACCAATCTTGATGATTATGGCGTCGGCAAAATGCCGCTGATCGGCCAGACTGCCGAACGCCCGTATCACGAACGCCAGGTGGAGCCGGGCGACTATGATGCGATGGTCAGCCCCGGCGCCATCGTCAATCGCAAGGCGGAGCACCTTGGCACCACCGATCGCGGCGTGGTGATGATCCGGCGCATGCTGGCTAACGCCATACATACCACCCGGGAAGGCAAGGTCCCGGTCATGCCGCGACTGCCGGTGGGTGAGGCGCCGGTGCGCACCTACGCGCACGAAACGGTATTGCGTTTGCCCGTGGCCGCGGGTCTGACGGATCGCAAGGCGCTGGCGGATTTTGGCCGGCTGGCGGCCAGGGTATTCATCGACATGGACGATATTCCAGCCGAGCGGCGTGATGAGGTGGCGCGGCAACGCATTGAGGAAATTCTTCGCGAAGCGTGCTCTGCCGTGAAGCAGCCGGTGCAGGTGTAATACGCATGGCGGATTCCCGTTTCGTCACACTCGCCAGCACCAGCGCGCGCAGCCGCTTGGCGAGCGACGTAGTGATCGCCGGTGAGCTGGGCTTTGTGTCCGGCGTGCGTGCGGCAGACCTCAACAACGACCGCGTGCCGCTACCGGAAAAAGTAGAGGCGCAGACCGAAAAGATTTTCAGCAACCTCGATGTGATACTGCAGGCTGCCGGGCTGGAGCGCCGGAACGTTGTGGCCGTTCGCGTCTATCTTGTTGAATTTGAACGATTATTTGAGCGCATGAATACAGCGTATCTGCGTTGCATAGCCATCGCGCCGCTGCCTGCGCGCACCTGCGTCGGCGTCTCACAGTTGACGCGTGGCGCGCAGGTGGAAATGGATTTTGTTGTGCGTACCACGGCCTAAGCGGTAGCCGGTGCGCCGCGCACTACTGCTGATGTCCCTGTGCGTTCCTCTGCTTGCAGTGGCGCAGCATAGTTATCCCAACAAGTCGATCCGGCTGGTGGTGCCTTATCCGCCCGGCGGCGCCAACGATATTTTTGCGCGGCCCATTGCGAAGAAACTTGCGGAGCAACTCGGCCAGCAGGTGCTGATTGATAATCGCTCGGGCGCGTCTGGCGTCATCGGCGCGCAACTGGTTGCCGGCGCAGCCCCCGATGGCTACACGCTGCTGGCGACCACCGGAAGCCTGACCCTTATTCCACTGACCCTGAAGAACGCGCCATTTGACGTGCTCAGGGATTTCACCTGCATCGTGGCGGCGGCGACGTCGACCACGGTAGTGGTGGTGCATCCGTCGCTGCCGGTGCAGTCGATGAAGGAGCTCGCCGACTATGGCAAGAAAAATCCCGGACAACTCAAATACGGCACCGCCGGCGCCGGCAGAATGCAGCACCTGACGGGTGAATCGCTGGCGCACGCCATTAACACCAAACTGATCCAGATCAGTTATAAGGGCGGCCATCAGGCGTTGATTGATTTGCTCGGCGGGCACATCTCGATGGGGGTGCTGCACTTGTCCACGGTGTTGCCGCATATCAAGGCCGGCAAGCTGCGCGCGCTCGCGGTTGCCGAGGCGCATCGCAGCAAGGCTTATCCGGACATTCCGACCGCGGCCGAGAGTGGTTTCCCAAAATTTGCCATGCCCGAACCGTTTCTGGGTTTCGCCGGGCCGGCGCATTTGCCGCCGGCCATTGTCAAACGGCTGAACGCCGAGATCAACCAGTCGCTGCAGACATCCGAAGTGCGCGCAGCACTGGAGGGCGCCGGCTACACCGTGACACCGGGTACCACGCCGGAATATTTCAGCGATTTGCAGACCAGGACCTTTCGCACCTACCAGCGCCTGGTAAAGGAAGTCGGACTCACTTTCGAGTAATCTGTGGCGTAGCTATTCAGTTCGAATGACAAGATCAACATCTTCCCTCACCCCTAGCCGGCTCCGCCCCCCTCGCTACGCTCTCCCCGGCGGGAGAGGGGAACAGACCCTCGCCCTCCGGGACAAGGGAATACTTGCAGCGGAGCAGAGGGTGGCGCGCAGCGCCGGGTGAGGGAGGTTTTTGACTTCCCCCTTTCGCTGGCTAGTTACTCTGCGGATAACTCTCGACTAAGCGTGCGCGACACAACCAGCATGAGCGGACCGACTCTGGCAATGCAAGTCAAGTCGGTGACGTATGAAGCCGAACGCATCAATGCCTACGAGCTGCGACCGCTGGCGGGCGGCGACCTGCCACCGTTCACCGCGGGCGCCCACATCGATCTGCAGCTTGCCAATGGCGCGACGCGCAGCTACTCGCTGGTTAACCCGCAAGGCGAACGCCACCGCTATGTCATCGCGGTCGCCTTTGACGCGGCGAGCACGGGTGGCTCGCGTTACATTCACGAGCGGATTGCTGCGGGTGACAAGCTCACCATCACGCCGCCGCAAAACAATTTTGCACTGGTCGAAGACGCGAAGCACACAGTGCTGATTGCCGGCGGCATCGGCATCACCCCCATCTGGTGCATGGTGCAGCGGCTCGTTGAACTGGGCCGTTCATGGGAATTACACTACAGCGCCCGCACGCACGCAGCGGCGGCGTTTCTGGAACCCATAGCAGCATTGCGCGGGCTGAATGCGAATCCGGTGGTGTTGAACTTCGACTTCGAACCCGGGGGCAGGCCGCTGGATTTGGCCGCCATCACCGGCCATGCTGCTGAAGACGCCCACCTCTACTGCTGCGGTCCGACCGGGATGCTCGAGGCCTTCGAGCGCGCCACACAGCATCGACCGCGCGAGCGTGTCCACGTCGAATACTTTTCGGCGAAGGAAGCACCCGCCAGAGGCGGCGGTTTTAGCGTTATCCTTGCCAGGTCCAATGTGCAGGTCTTTGTGGCGGAGGGTAAGACCATACTTGATGCCTTGCTCGCCGCGGGCCTTGATCCACCATGCTCATGCACCGAGGGGGTGTGCGGTACCTGTGAAATGCGCGTGCTGGAAGGCATACCCGATCATCGCGATATGGTGCTGACCGATGCCGAGCGGGCATCCAACAAGAGCATGATGATCTGCTGTTCGGGTGCGAAAACTGAAACGCTGGTGCTTGATTGGTAAGAATTGCGCTGATGAAACTTAAACCTGGAAACGGTAGCTGGACGGGGTGGAGCGTGCGGTTATGGGGGTGCAGGGCAAGGCGCGACGACGCGGAATGGTTGTTCCATTCCAAGGAGTTGCAACGCAGCCTCAGTTGACAAGTGAGGCCGCCAGAACCGTGCGATCCGCCCCGTAGCGCGGTCACCAAACGGGTGATCGTTGATAGCATGAAAAACTATAAGGCCATCAAGAGGTTGGTAGCATCGCGAGCGGTCAACTGCCGTTTCCAGGTTAAACGTTCACTTGGAGAGTGCTTTGAAACACCACAGTTTGCAGATTGAGATTGCTTTCGCGCTGATGTGCGCCGCGCTTGCGCCAGCGCCGGTGTGCGCCCAGCCTTATCCCAGCCGCCCGATCCGGCTGATCGTGCCGTCCTCGCCGGGCGGGTCGCCCGATATCAGCTCACGCCTGTTCGCGCAGGAAATCGGCCGGCAGATGGGGCAGCAACTGGTGGTGGACAATCGTTCGGGCGCAGGCGGCGTCATCGGCTTCGAAATGGTTGTCAAAGCCCCGGCCGATGGTTACACGCTGGGCTATGCCACGTTCGCGCTGTCGACGTTACCCAGCCTGATGTCCAATTTGCGTTATGACGCCACGCGCGATTTACAAATGGTGATGCACATCACCTCCACGCCCAACGTGCTGGCGGTGTTTCCGGGCCTGCCGGTGAAATCCGTCGAGGAATTGCTCGCGCATGCACGCAAGAACCCCGGCACGCTGCATTTTGGCTCGAGCGGCAGCGGCACCAGTTTGCATCTGGGAGGGGAGTTGCTGATGTCAATGACCGGGGTCAACCTGGTTCACGTGCCGTACAAGGGCGTCGACCAGGCGGTCGTGGCGTTGATCAGCGGCGAATCCAAGGTGCTCATACACAACAGCACACCCATGCTCCCGCACGTGAAAGCAGGGCGTGTGCGCGGCCTTGCGGTAACCACATCCAAACGTGTGGCCGCGCTGCCCGATTTGCCGACGGTTGCCGAAGCCGGAGTTCCGGGCTACGAGATTTCGCCGTGGGGCGGCATCATGGCGCCGACGGGCATCCCCAAAGACATACTCGCCCGCTTGAATACCGAGTTCAACATTGCACTCAAATCGAAACCGGTGCAGGACACCTATGCGGCCGCAGGCGTTGTGTCGGTGGGCGGCACGCCGCAGCAATTCACCGGGTTTGTGCGCAAGGAAACCGAGAAGTGGGGCGCGCTGATCAGACGTCTGGGGCTCAAGGGATAAGCCGGAGAGAACGAAATGACTGCCTATTTCATCGTGCGTGCCCAGGTCGTGGATCCGGCTGTGAAGGAAGACTTCGACCGCTGGTACCAGGATGAGCACCTGCCGGATGCGCTCAAGGGATTCAATGCGCGGCGCGCGTGGCGCGGCTGGAGCGCGGTGGACGCGTCCGTGCACCACGCCTTCTATGAATTTGACGACATGGCGCAAGCACAGGCGGTTCAGGGCTCCGCTGCGCTCAAGCGCCTGGTGGCGGAATTCGACCGCAGGTGGGGCGACAAGGTCACGCGCAGCCGCGACACAGTGGAAGTCATCCAGACTGTAGCGGCGCCTCACCCTGGTGTAGTGTCTCGCTCTTGATAGAACATTCAACGCAGCGTAAAACGTAGCTGCGTCAACACTAACCCCGTCATTCCGGCGAAAGCCGGAATGACGGGAGTGGGAAAGGTTCAGTTTAAGTACTCGTATCACTACCTACAATAACCAGGAGGATGCCATGTTGCGAGCGTTGACTGCAGGCATTGCGTGCGTTTCGGTGTTGAACTCTGTGCAACTGGCAGCCGCCGCTGACAAAGCCAGCAACTATCCGGTTCGTCCTGTGCGCCTGATTATTGCGCAAACACCCGGTTCATCGATCGATGCCATGGGCCGTGTGGTGGCTGCGAAAATGGGCGAGTTGCTCCGCGAACAATTGGTCGTTGACAATCGCACAGGGGCCGGCGGCACGATCGGCGGCGGCATCGTGGCCCATGCCGAGCCGGACGGCTACACGCTGCTTGTCGCGGCTTTGGCGTCACAAGTCATCGGCCCGCAGCTTTATAAATCGCTTGTAAACTACGATCCGTTTCGCGCTTTCGCACCGATATCGATGTTTGCAGTAACGCAGAATATCCTGGCCGTGCATCCGCAAACACCGATACGCAGTGTGAAGGATTTGATCGGCTACGCTAAAGCCAATCCCGGCAAATTGCACTGGGCCAATGCCGGTTCCGGATTTCAAAGTCATCTCGCCGGCGTGTTATTCACGCATATGGCGAATATCGAGGTGCTGCATGTGCCGTACAAGGGCGCGGGCGCATCGCTCACCGCCGTGGTGGGGGGAGAGTCCGTGGTGACCATCGTGCCCGCACCGTCGGTGGTGGGGCATTTAACTTCGGGACGATTGCGTGCTATTGCGATGGGCGGCGAAAAGCGTTCGCCGTTATTTCCCAATATACCCACAGTTATTGAATCCGGCGTGCCGGGCTATGTGTCAGACGGCTGGGGCGGATTGATGGCGCCGGTTAAAACGCCACAGCCGATTCGCGACAAGCTTTACCACACGCTCGTCAAAACCATGGCGGATCCGGCAACCCACGCCACCATGATCAAGCTCGGTGCGGAGCCCATGGCGAACACGCCGGCGGAATTTACCGCCGTTATCAAACGCGACTGGAAATTATTCGGCGACGCCATACGCGTGTCCGGAATCAAACCGAACTAGCGCTACAAAAAATCTCACGGGCGGATAGTCTCAGTAACCGGTCTGCCGGTCCATTACACCCAACAGAGGTTCGTTCTCTGCAAATCGACGCACGTTTTCACACCAGAAATCCACCACCGCTTCACTCAACTTCACGGACTCGGTGGCAATATGCGGCGTGATGATCGTGTTGGGCAGATCCCACAACGGACTTTCCTTGGGGATGGGATCGGTCGTCGTCACGTCCAGACCAGCGCCGGCAATCCTGCCCGCGCGCATGGCCGCAATCAGGGCGTCTTCATCGATCAAGGCGCCTCGCGACACATTGATCAAATAGGCCGTGGATTTCATGGCATCCAGAGCCGCGCTATCGATAATGCGCTGGGTCGCGGGCGTGTTGGGCAGACAAAGCACTACAAAATCGGCCTCGGGCAGCACCTGCAAGAGTTCGGTTTTGTCGAAGCAGCGGTCGATATGGGGATGCGCGCGCGGTGTCCGCGACATCCCCAGAACGGTCATTCCAAAACCGGCTTTGCACACCCGGGCGAGATTGCCGCCGCTGCTGCCGACACCCAGAATCGCGATGGTATGGCCGTGCAGAGGCGGCCAGTCCTGCCCTTCACGTCGCCAGATGTGACGTTCCTGGTTCTTCAGATACGCCGGAAAATTACGCGACAAGGCTAACATCAGAAGCACTGCATGCTCGGCCATCAAGGGCCCCGGCGGGCCTTTGAGGCAGGTAATCGTCACATGCTCGGCGGCGAGTAAGTCCGGCGTCACCACCTGATCCACACCAGCCGTGGTGGTCTGCACCCAGCGCAATCGCCCCTCAGGTTTCAACACCTCAGAGGAAAATTTCAAGTAGGGACGGCTACCGATAACAGCATCAGCCTGCGCAACCTGTGCGGCAAACGCCGACAGGTCGTGTATGAGCCGCACCTGCACGCGCGGATGCGCCAGGTGCAGCCTTTGGAAGGCCGGTCCGCTCAAGCGATAATTTTCAGGAACCCCCACCAGTAGCAGCAATGCATCTGACGCCATGACGTCTCCTTGATGAGCAAAATGCATTCGCACTGTACTTCGATTTACAATCGCAGGATAGGACTTCGACGCCGGCTCTTTCATTTTACGATCCACACCATACTCGATACCGCCCAGGACCTCGCCGTGACTCCCGCCGACCTCGTCACTTGCCGCCTCCTCGATCCTGAAACGAGTTGGGCCATTGGCACGTTCGGCGCGATAGCGGAATTCCACCGGGACGCCGGCGAACCGGTCACCCTGTCGGAACACACCGCCGTCACGCCACGCGGCGGCATCCGCCTTTGCCTGCCCGAGTCGGTACGCGCCGTCGCTTGGGAGCGTCCGACCGCCGGCGACGCCTGGACGCAGGGCATTGCCTTGTGCCTTTCCTCGTCGGCAGGTGCGATGGCGGGTCGCACGGAAATCACCGAACTCGGCACGGACGAGGCCGCGCTCCAGGCGGAAGCTCGCGACGCGGTGCTGTTCGATCTCGGCATGGGTGCGCCGCATTGCGATGTCTGCGTCCGTGTTGAAGATTCGGCGATGCTGCGTGCGCTGCGTGCCGCGAAGGGACGACCGCTGAAGCAATCCGGATTGCTCGGTGAACTCGCGGCCATGAGCCCGACGCGGGTGTTCATCTCCCGCCTTGGTCGACTGGAAGTACGCACCCCGATCCCGAAGCCCGACGGCAAGACGCTGGACGGTCCACACACCCACGTGCTGCCTGATCTCCTCAGGCACAGACGCACGCACGCAGCGACGGTGCCGATACCCTTCGGCATGGTGCCGAGCGCGGAGATGTTTCCACCCAGCGCCATTCATGACGCCCACGGACGGCGAGTGCCGTTCGACACGGCAAGGCACGAGGCATTTCAGTCGTTGCTGAGCGCCTACGGCGATCCCGCGTGCGCGCGCGCAAAGGCCGAGACGATGTCTGCCGTGCGTGCCGCCGACTCGCCGCGTGAAGAGCCCTCGTACACGCGCCCCCAGCGTCTCAGCCGCCGCGTCGCGCTGCGCCAGTTGTTGCAGACCGATGGCCCGTCAGAGGCCCTCACCGCTTGGCGCAAGATTTTCGATCACGACTAGCGTTCGTGCAAGGGCGCTGAGCGGACGCAAATCAGTCGCTTCGGAACACTTCGTTGGGCAAGATTTTGCAGGGAAACATCGGGGCTTGGCGAAAATTCATGCGATTGACTGCTAGCCGGTCGCGGGATAGATTGCTGACTGGTGAAAAAGGGTGTTTGAAATTCGTATACTCGGAGGTTCGTCATGCCGTCATCTCGCGATACGTTCGTCAATCGTCGCCGTCTGCTTCAATTCATCGCAGCAAGCCCGTTGTTCGCAGGAAGCACCGGATTCGCGCTCGCGCAGGAACTGCTGCCGCGCCAGCGATATTCGGATCCGGTCACGTGGTGGCCACAGGATGCGGGCGCCATGATCAAGGACCCGAAGGAGGCGATCAACGTGTTCGACTTCGAGCCCGTGATGCGGCAGAACGTGCCGCCGGCGCACTTCGGCTTCATGGCCTCGGGCGTCGGCGACGAGGTCACGCTGCGTGCGAATCGCGAAGGATTCGCGAAGTTCCAGCTCCGGCCGCGGCGCTTAGTCGACGTGAGCAAAGTCGACATGAGTACCGAGATCCTCGGTGTGCGCTATCCGAGCCCGATCATCCTCTGTCCGGTCTCCACGCACAGGGCGTTCCATCCGGAAGGGGAGGTCGCGGTCGCGCGCGCCGCGAAGGTCGGCAACCACCTGCAGATCCTCTCGACCCAGACCACGACGGGCGTCGAGGAGGTCACGGCGGCACGCGGCGCGCCCATCTGGTACCAGCTCTACGCGTCGAACCGGTGGGAGATCGCGAGGGCGCTGGTGACGCGCGCGGAAAAAGCAGGATGCTCCGCCATCGCCGTCACGGTCGACATCATGGGCGGCCGTATCCAGGACACGCAGCGGCGCCTGGAGCGGACCGACACGCGCGCGTGCGCACAATGCCACGACCGCAGCTCGCCGCAAACCAACCTGCGCCGCCGTTCGATGTATGAGGGCGTCGATCTCACGGGAATCGGGGCGTCGAACGCCATGACCTGGGACTTCTTCAAGCGCCTGCGCGACACCACGCGCATGAAGATTCTGGTGAAGGGGTTGCTCGCGCACGAGGACGCGAAGCTGGCCGCCGACATGGGGCTCGACGGCATCATCGTGTCGAATCACGGCGCGCGCAGCGAGGACAGCGGGCGCTCGACGATCGACGCGCTGCCCGAGATCGTCGAAGCGGTGAACGGCCGCGTTCCGATTCTGATCGACAGCGGCTTCCGCCGCGGCATGGACATCGTCAAAGCGCTCGCGCTGGGGGCGCAGGGCGTGTGCGTCGGCCGGCCCTACATCTGGGGACTCGGCGCGTTTGGTCAGCCCGGCGTCGAGCGCGTGCTCGAGCTGCTGCGTGCCGAGCTGCGGATCTCGATGCAGCAGGTCGGCGCGCCGACCATCAAGCACCTCGTCCCGGCGATGGTGCGCCGCGCGTAGACGATCGATTCTTCTCGGTCAGTTCCGGGTCGCCTGGCTCGTTCTCTTGCCCGGGCGGACGCTTCGCCGCATATCCGGTTGTCGGATGCTCTTCTCTGCGCAGTTACTGACCCACCTTGGCCATCCGATCAAGGAGGAGGGCGTCACCTACATGGCGCGCACTGACAACATCGACCCGGATGACGTGCTCATGCCGCTGCAAGCAGCATCAAGCACTTATCGCATCGCAATGGGGCCGCGCGCAGGATGCAAAGTGCTAAGTCTGCGATACGCGCCGAGCCACTCGGCGCCGCTCATACATCAACTGTGCGCCAACGCCCACGGATTCAGCCTGCATGGGGGGGTACGCTGTGATGCCGATCAACGCAGTGAGCTTGAACAACTGTGGCGCTACGTCACGCGCCCGGCTGCTGTTTACGATCGGCCAACGAACGGTTGAGTGTCAACCACGCGGGGCAGGTAGTTCTCAAACTTAAAGCACCTTACCGCAACGGTACTACGCACATCGTGATGTCGCCGATGGAGTTCATGCAGCGGCTCGCCGTACTGGTACCGCGCCCGCGCCCGCACTTGATACGCTTTGCCAGGGCTGATGGCTTGGCTTGCACTCGCGTAAACGAGTCGACGGGTCGGAAATCAGCCGATGCGGCGCGTTTCGCGGGGCAGGATTTTCAGGAAAACATCGGGGCTAGTCGAAAATTTACGCGATTGACTGTTAGCCGGTCGCGGGATAGATTGCTGACTGGTGAAAAATGGTGTTTGAAATTCCTGTTCCCAGGAGGCGAGCGATGAATACCGCAATGCCGCTTGCAATGCTCATGGTGGTGTCGGTGACGGCACTGTCCGCAGTCCCTGCGGCGGCACAGCCATACCCATCGAAAATGGTGCGGCTTGTGGTGCCGTATCCGCCAGGGGGTTCGGTTGACGTAGTGGCGCGCACCATACAGCAGCCACTGAGCCGAGCGCTGGGCCAGACCGTAATCGTGGAGAACCGCCCTGGTGCGAACGCCACCATCGGGACGGAGCATGTCGCTCGTGCCTCCGCCGACGGGCATACGTTGCTGGTCGGAACGTCAGTGGCAAATGCCGCGCTTCGATCGAAGCTTCCCTACGACTTGCTTAAGGACCTGACCCCCGTAGTCGGCGTCGGCAGTCAGCCGTATGTGCTGTCGGTGCATCCATCGGTACCTGCGAAAAACATCAAGGAACTGATCGCTCTCGCGCGTGCGCGCCCCGGTGAGCTGGTGTACTCGATCAACATTTACGGGGGCGGGCAGCATCTATCGGGCGAACTGCTGAAACAGGGGGCGCGTATCGACATGAAGCCTGTGGTGTTTCAGGGCGGCGGGCCGTCCGCGATGGCCGTTCTGGGTGGGCACGCCAGTATTCTGATTTCGACCGTCGCCCCCATGCTGCAGCATGTTTCATCAGGCAAGCTTCGACCGTTGGCTGTAACGTCACCTGAGCGCTCGGTTCTGCTCCCGAATACCCCCACCATGATCGAATTGGGCTTTTCGGACTTCGACATGACCGGCGCAATGGCCGTGTGGGCGCCGGCAGCGACGCCCAAGGTCGCCATCGACCGCTTGAGCACCGACTTGATGCGCTTGCTGCAGACTCCCGAAGTAAAGTCCGTCGCGCTGAGGGATGGATACGTTGTAACGCCGATCGGTCCGACAGAGTACGCCGCGCTTGTCCGAACCATGATGGCGCACTACCAGAAGATCGGCAAAGCGGCGAATCTCAAGCTCGATTGATAGACAGCCGAACGATTGGTTACCCCTGCCAATCGAAGAGAGGAATTCATGAAAATCAAAGTCAACGGCGTCAATCTCAACTACCGCGTCGACGGGCCGGAGAATGCTCCCTGGGTCACCATGAGCAACTCACTCGCCACCACCCACCAGATGTGGGACCCGCAGATGGAGGCGTTAACGAAGAACTACCGCGTCCTGCGCTACGACAAGCGCGGGCACGGGGAAACCGAAGCCACGCCGGGTCCCTACTCCTTCGAGTTGCTGGCCGACGACGTGTTCGCGCTGCTCGACGCGCTGAAAATCGCGCAGACGCATTTCGTCGGGCTTTCCATGGGCGGGATGACCGGCATGACCATGGCGCTCAAAAAACCGGGCGTGTTGCGCTCTCTCGTCCTGTGCGACACCGCCAGCCAGGACCCCCTTGGCGATCCCAAGTTGTGGCAGCAGCGCATCGACGCCGTCAACGCGGGCGGCAGCATGGAGCCGATGGTGGAGATGACTGTTGCGCGTTTCCTGACGGCCGACACGATAATGAGCAAGCCGGAAGTGGCCGACGCCGTCCGCCAAATGGTCCGCGCGACCAACATCGTCGGCTATATCGGGTGCTGTCAGGCGCTCTCCAAGCTCGCACTGACCGACCGCATCTCTGCGATAACTGTCCCGACCATGGTCGTCGTGGGCGCGGAGGACCCAGCCACCAACGTGGGAATGGCCAAGGGCATACATGAGCGTATCGCCGGTTCCGAACTGGTGATCCTCGATCGGGCGGCGCATCTTTCGAACATGGACCAGCCGGCCGCTTTCAGCGCGGCCGTCCTGGGATTCCTGGCCCGGCACTGAACTGCCAATCCATGCAGCATCGGGTCCGGATTTCGTCCACACAAAACAGATTCGCCACTGGTCATTAACGCGAATGCTGTGTTGCCTTTTTCGTCTCTATTCAGAGTGAACGAAAAGTCAAAATCCTCCCTCACCCGGCGCTGCGCGCCACCCTCTCCCGGAGGGCGAGGGTTTGTTCCCCTCTCCCTCCGGGAGAGGGGCCAGGGGTGAGGGAAAGAAGTTGATTTAGCACTCAGGCTGAATAGGTACCCTTTTTCGATCATTCTTCAATGCCTCAGAAAAACTACACCCAGTTCTCCAAGCGCAGCCCCTGAAGCCGCTTGAACTCACGCGTGTTGTTGGTAACGAAGGCGGCTTCAAGCGCAAGCGCCTGACTGCCCAGCAGCAAATCGAGTTCACTGATCTTTGTCCCTGCCTTCCACAAACGAGTCTTCTGCCGGGCGTAGTGCCACATGGCGTTTTTGTCCCACGGCAATACTTGCACCAGCCTCAAGAAATCCTCCAGGTTGACCCGGTTCGCCGCCGCGCGTGCGCTATTCTCAACGCCATAGGCCAACTCCGCCGCCGTGATGCTGGAGATGCAAATTTCATTCGGCTCACAAGCGTAAAAACGCTTGGTCACCCGGGGATATTTGCCGCTGATGAAATAGGCGCAGATGTTGGTATCGAGCAAGTACATGCTGGAAATTCAATCGAGCTTCAGCGGTGGCTTGACGCTACCGCGTTCGCGTTTGATGTTTATGGGCATCCCCTGAAAGCGGCTCACCACGGCCTCCATCCTGGCGCGCCAAGCCTGTTTGTCGACGGGCTTGGGGCGCAAAATGACGGCATCGCCCTGGCGCTCGATTAGCACTTCGCTGGTGTCAAAGCGATAGGCCTTGGGCAGGCGTACGGCTTGGCTGCGGCCCGTAGTGAAAACCTTGGCGACATCGGGAACACTATCAGTGAGGCTCATGGTCTACTCTTAGAGGATATGTATCTAAAGTATGTATCATTCGGGCGCTGCAAGCAATGGCACAAGAGGTGGAGTTCAATGCCAAGGCTGAGGCGCAGGTGCGCGACAAGCTGAACCGTCGCTACGAACTGTGCGACTGGACCGTGGTGTCCACGGCGACCCTGCTGACCGCCACCGATCGGCGAGATACCGCTCGTTGGTCGTGAGACCTGCACGCAGAGGTGCCAGTGCCGGCTGAAATCAAGGTTCCTGGCTGACTCTGGGCCCAGTCGCTTTCTGGATCGCGTCGAACTGCCGGTCGTCTGCATAAAGGACTTCGTCTGTCGTTGTCATGACTCTCCTCTACCACAGCGGTGCGTCGCTCATGGCGGAGACGTGCGCGGCGATCACCTTCCACCCGGCGGCGGGGAACCGCACCCACGTCTGGCTCTGCCGGCCGATCAACTCGCGACCGCGCAATTTGTATTCGAGGTTCACGGTGGCGAGATCGCGGCCGAGCGTGAGGATCTCGAGGCGAATCCGCTTCTCCTTGGTACCCGGACCCGGCGGACGCGCGACACGATGGCCGTGGATCTCGTTGAAGCCGTAACCGTTCTCGTGGAGGGCGTAGCGGATCGTGTGCGGGCTGTCCCAGAAGGTCGTGTCGAGCACAGCGACGTTCTTGTCGATCAGCGCCTGCTCGTAGCGCTCGAACAGGTCGCGCACCTCGGCGACGACCTCCGGAAGATTGGGTGTCAGATCACTCATCAAGCGGCCTCCATCGGTGAATGGGAAATTTAAACACTCTTTTTCACTTACTGGAACTGTATCTACCACCCGACGCGTAGTCAATCGCACGAATTTTCAGTGAAAATTCACGCGGTTGACTGTTAGCCCGTCGCGACATAGATTGCTGACTGGTGAAAAATTGTGTTTAAAACTCCTACTCCCGGTGCAAACATGCAGCAGCCCGCCCGCCAAACCAGCAACGAAACGGAATTCTCCACTGCGTATTACTTTCTTGAAGGCCTCAACGAGATCGGGATCGAGTATCTGTTCTGTAATTTCGGTACCGACCACGCGCCGATCATCGAGGAAATGGCGCACAAGAAGAGTCTCGGCGAGAAGCTGCCGAAGGTCATCCGTTGCCCGCATGAGAACACCGCTGCCCATATGGCGGGCGGCTTCGCTTTCATGACCGGGCGCGGCCAGGGTGTGCTGGTGCACGTCGACGTCGGCACGGCGAATTCCTCCAACGCTATGCACAATCTTTTCCGCACGCGGCTGCCGGTGCTGCTGATGGCGGGCAAGGCGCCCTACAGTACCGGCAACGAACTGGTCGGCTCGCGCGACACCTATGTGCATTTCGTGCAGGAACCCTTCGACCAGGCGAGCCTGGTGCGCCCCTATCTGAAATGGGAATGGACACTGCCTTCGGGCGTCGTGGTGAAGGAGGCACTGCGGCGCGCGCATTCCATTATGCAGAGCGAACCTGCCGGTCCGGTGTATCTGATGATGCAGCGCGAGACGCTTACGCAACATTGGAGAGTCGACAAAGTGCGTCATTTCGCCGCTGATCAGTACGGAGCGACGCAGGGCGGCCAGGCCGATCCGAAACTCGTCGGCGCGCTCGCGGACCGCATCATCAATGCCGACGATCCGATTTTGATCACAGCCTACGCGGGGCGCAATCCGCGCGCGGTGCAGGCGATCGCGGAACTGTCCGAACTCGCCGGCATTGCCATCATCGAGGCGAACGCCAGCAGCAACATCCCCAATACGCTGCCATGCTTCGTCGGCTACACGCTGGATAGACAAATGCCGAAGGCCGACCTGGGGATCCTCGTCGATATCGACGTTCCGTGGTTTCCGACCGACGTGCAGCCGAAGGCCAATTCGTTCTGGGCGCACATCGACATCGACATTCTCAAGCCGGCATCGCCGATGTGGACGTTTCCGGGCAATCTGCGTATGCAGGGCGACAGCGGTCATATCCTTACGCAGCTTATTGAAGTGATCAACAGGAAAGCCACGCCGGCATTCCGGCACAAGGCTGCCGCCCGCGTTGCGCAACTCAAAGCGGAACACGCCGCGTTCATCGAGCGCGCCGCCAAGCTCCGCGCCGACAAGGGCAGGCAGAACGAAATCAATCCGCACTTTCTGATGGCCGAGCTCAACAAGGTGCTCGATGCAAACGACGTCGTCTTCAACGAGGGCATCCGCAATGCCGGTGCAGTCGCGCTGCAGATCACGCGTCCGGCTGCCAACACCATGATGCGCTCGGCGGGCGGAGGACTCGGTTGGTCCGGTGGATTCGCGCTCGGCGCTAAGCTCGCGGCGCCGGAGCGCATGATGGTGCAGGTGGTGGGCGACGGCGGTTTCTATTTCGGCAATCCGAGTTCGGTGTTTTCCGCTTCCCAGCAATACCGGCTGCCGATCCTCATCGTCGTGCTGGACAATACGGGCTGGGGCGCGGTGAAAGCGTCGACGCAACGTGTATTCCCGCAAGGCGAAGCAGTCGCCGCAAACGAATTTGAGTCGAACCTGCTGCCGGACGTGGACTTCAGCAAAATAGCCGAGGCGTTTGGCGCCTATGGTGAAAAGATCAACGATCCGGACGAGGTTTCCGCGGCGCTTGCCCGCTGCGTGAAGGCCGTGCGCAGCGGGCGTACGGCAATCCTGCATGCACGGGTGACGCCGATATAGTAGTCCGAGCGCTTTTTCGGCCCGCGACTTTCCGATCGGCCGCGGGCAAGTGCGGCGTTATAATCTGATTCACACGATGCGATAGAGTCACCCTTGACTATTGGTCAACTGCCGTCCTGCGTGGGTCGGATCGTTGGAAAATTGACGGGACAGGCAATAGTCAAGGCCTATCTGCTCTGCCGAATGGCCGTTTGAAAAAATATCAATAAAAATAAATGCTTACGATGTATTGGTGTCTGACCCCAATACTCTGAGGGAATGGGGAAATTTGTCTTCATACAAGAATGAAGCCGCAGCCGGAGCGCACGGCGCATCAGGCACGGAAACGCGGCAAGGTATTTTCGGCGATCTTTCCGGTGGATTTATTGCCACACTGGCTGCAATTCCCAATGCCATGGGCCTGGGACTGCTGGCGTTTGCCGCGCTCGGGCCGGCCTGGGCTCCGGTCGGCGTGGTTGCCGGTCTGCTGTCGTGTGCCATCGGCTCCCTGATATCCGGCGTGATTCCCGCCAGCACCTGCATCATCATGGGTGCTCGAACATCAGTGGTCGGGATTTTTGCCGGCATCCTCGCTACCCTGATGGCACACCCGCTGCTGCAGACACCGCAGGGGCCTGACGTGCCGCAGGTGCTCACGCTGGCTTTCATTGCCGTGTTTCTTTCCGGCCTGCTGCAGCTGGGATTTGGCGTGCTGCATCTGGGTCGGGCGATCAAGTTTGTGCCCTATCAGGTCATTGCGGGCTTCATGAACGGCATCGCCATCCTGATGCTCGTTTCGCAGATCGGTCCGGTGCTGGGTGTTGATGCGAGTGTGAAGCTGCGCGAACTGGCCGGAGATCCCGGCATGATCCGTCCCGCAAGCCTGCTGGTGGCCGTTGTCGTCATTGCCGTGGCTGTTGTTGCGCCACGCGTAACCCGAAAATTGCCCGCGTTGCTCTGTGGTTTGCTGGCCGGCACGGGACTGCATTTCCTGATTGCAGGGTTCGAGCCGGGCGCCATCGGACCGCTGGTCGGTGAATTGCCGATCCCGGATTTTGCGCCGCGCGAGCTGATTTCCATGCTGCATGTGGCCGCACGCGACGACTTCGGCACCTGGGTCGCTTTTTTACTGCCCAGCGCATTGCTACTGGCGTCAGTCGCCGCGGTGGATGGTTTGCTCGCTGCAGTGATTGTTGATTCGGTAACACGCGGCCGCCACAACAGTGACCGGCTGCTCAAGGGGCAGGGCGCTGCCGCCGCGCTGGCCGCCGCATTTGGCGTTATTCCGCCGGTAACCAGCACGCATACGCGTGCCGCTTACCTGAGTGGAGGCAGGACGCCGCGCTGCTCGATGTTTCATGCGATGTTCATGGTGCTGTCCTTGTTTGTGCTGGGGCCGCTGATAGCGCAGGTGCCGGTTGCGGCGCTTGCCGGAATCATCATCTACACCGCATTCACGCTGGTGGACCACTGGTCGCGCGACCTCGTCCGGCGACTGGCCGCGAACCGCACTGATCGCGGCGAAATCGTACTCAATCTGGCGGTGGTGCTGGGTGTCGCTCTGTCGATGTTGATGTTCAACCTGATGGCAGCTTTCGCGGTCGGCATCGCGGCTGCGATATTCATGCTGCTCTTCAAGCTGAGCGGCTCACCGGTGCGCCGCATGCTGGATGGCACGATTCGCACTTCACTAAAAATGCGCGGCCCGGGGGAGCGCGAAATGCTGCGTCTCCTGGGGCGACAGATCCGTATCTTCGAGCTTGAAGGTTCGATCTTTTTTGGCACAGCCGACAGTCTGCAGATGAGTGTCGAAAATCTGCCAGACGACGTTCGTTTCATCATTCTCGATTTTCGCCGGGTGACCGAGATCGATGCGAGCGGAGCGCGTGCCCTCGAAACGATCTGCCATACCGCCACGCGACGCAGGATGCAGGTGCTGCTGAGCCATCTGCGGGGTGACGAAGGCCATGGTCGTTATCTGCAGGTGCTGGGCGTTGCCGCAGTAGTCGATGCAGGGCATTGGTTCCCAGACCTCGACCGTGCGCTCGAATGGGTCGAAGACCGGTTGCTGGATCGCGAGCGCTTCGAAGATGCGCCGGAACTCGCGCTCCGGGATATGGCTTTATTGGCGGATTTCGATGCCGACGAAATGGCCGTGATGATGGCGCTGCTGGAGCTGGCGCACGGAGATGTGGTGTTCAAGGAAGGCGATGCTGGAGACCGGCTGTACCTGATTGCTCGCGGCTCGGTCAGCATCAAGGTGCAACTCCCCGACGAGAACCGTGCCCGCCGTCTGGCCACTTTCATGCCCGGCGTTTTTTTCGGAGAAATGGCGATCATTGACGGTGCCTCGCGGTCGGCCGATGCTTTTGCCAAGGGTGAGCGTGTGGTGCTGTATACACTCGGCACGGACCAGTTCACTCAGATCATGCAGCAGCATCCGCAGCTGGGCATCAAGCTCTATCGCAATCTGAACCGGGAGCTGGCCACCCGCCTGCGCGTTACCAGCGGTGCGCTGCGCGCGCTGGAGTAGTTGCGGCGCTTCATTCTGCAGTCCGCGTAGGGCGCAATAACCGAAGGGCATTGCCCCGCATGTCGCGGTTGCCAACCACATTCGGCGCAATGCGCTACGCTTATTGACGCCCTACAGTTTGTGCGGGTGAGAGCGACGGGCCTTCGGGCGTAGCGATTCGGCATCGCCGCCGTGCCGTGGCCTTGCTGGTGGGCGTAGTTGGCGCGGAAGAATTCCAGCACCAGATCGGCGTAGAGCGCCGGCGCATATTTCGCCGGACGGTCCGCGGCTATGCAGGCGGGCAGCACCTCGATCACGCGGTACGGGTTCGGGCTGTGGAAGTAGGCGAGCGAGTAGCGGTCGGTCTGGCCATCGACGACCACGCCGTGCGCAAAAGGGTCAAGTCTTTCATTATCGTACGATAATAAAAGACTTGACCCCGTCGTGTTCTCCTTCCGCCGCTCCACCGGCATCACGCTCGGCACCAGACCCCAGAGGCGCGCTTGGGCGAAGGAGGCAACGATCGCATTCAATAGATGCCACTGCGCTGCAAGTTGGAGCGCCATGCAAATGCGACGGGCTGCCTGGCCTGCGCAGGTAGCGAGTGCCTTGTGTTAGAATCGCCCCCCCGCTTTTCATTATTATTATTATTATTACGAGGAGATCTACATGAAGCGAATTATTTTTCTCAGCGCCGCGGCTGCGGCAATGCTGTTACCGGCAGTGGGAGCACAGGCGCAGTCTTGCCGGGATCCGTGGGTTACCGAGCTGGTTACACAGGAGTACAAGCGAGCGCCGCACGGTTCCGGAGAAACGGGCGAGTGCAACATCAAGCGCTACAACAATGGCACCTGGGCCAACAAGGATAAATTAAGGGAGTACGTGCGCAGTGCGGGACCGTCGCCGTTTCCAACCGTGGATCTATCCAGGATCAAGTATTCGTCCGCGGGAACCAATGCATTCAATCTGCAAAGCAATAACGGACTGGCGATCGGTATGCTGAAAGGCGGCAACATCACGATCAGCCTGCCGGCCAACATCGTCGCGGCGGGCGGCGGCAATATCGTCGCGGCGGGCGGTGGCAACATCGTGGCTGCCGGCGGCGGTAATCTGACCAACGGCATCAACGCTGCGATGGCCAGGAATCCGCCGGTTTCGCCCATGGGTGGGTATAGCTTGCAGGGCGTAAACGATTTGAACGCGCTCAAGCAGAAATCGGCCCATTGATGTAGTCCGGTAGTGATGCAGCTGCAGAAAAAGCCCCTTCCATGGGGCTTTTTCTTTGACGAGGGATCTCTTCCGCCGGAGGCGGCAATCGGCCGACAGATCTCAATCCGTTCGCATCCCCGCCTTCCGAATGATCGGCCCCATGCGCGCCATGTCTGCCTTGATCGCCGCCGAGAACTGCGCAGGTGAGCTGCCGACAACTTCGATGCCCGCCTTGATCAGACGATCCCTGGCTTCCGGCGTATTGAGCACCTGAACCATTTCCGTATTGAGGAACTTCACGATGGCTGCGGGTGTCGCGGCGCAGGGAAACGAAGGTGCCAGGTCTCCCATTTCCCATTTCGTCAAGTCTTGCATTAATCACATCGCAGCGCGATGCCCCTCTTTTTAGCGGCTAAAGGAAGAGACATTCCATCCCGCGCCTGCAATTGCGGGCGTTGTTGTTTGCGCAGTCGAGCGCGCCAACGCGGGGGTCAGGCTCTCACGAAGTGGTCAGGTCTTTCATTATCGTACGATAACGAAAGACCTGACGGTTCGCAGTAACAGCAGTGAGTCTAGCGGGTTGAAGTCCCGTCCAAGGCGTTGTCCGTACGCCTTGGTAGCATGAGGAAGCGGCGTCGCGGTAACGCGGGGTCGTGAGTTTCCAGTAACGAAAGGTACAACGAAAGGTAGCGGAGTCGATTTGATTTTGCGTTTCGCATAGACGATTCTCCCAAATTGCCTAACGTCATTTGATCCTCCGCGCCACTACTGTATCCACGCCTGTGTCCTCGTCGCTTCGGCGTGAGCCGCTTGCGCAGCACAGTCGCGCTATTTATTTTCGATTTACTATCGCGGGCACGCCCGTTCAATGTTGGCCTCCGCAGCCATCGTCCGGCCGGTCCCCGGGCCTTCAGCCGTAGCGGTTCGGCATCGCCGCCGTCCCGTGACCTTGCTGGTGGGCGTAGTTGGCGCGAAAGAACTCCAGCACCAAATCGGCGTAGAGCGCCGGTGTGTATTTCGCCGGACGGTCCGCGTCGATGCAGGAGGGCAGCACCTCGATCACGCGGTACGGGTTCGGGCTGTGGAAGTAGGCGAGCGAGTAGCGGTCGGTCTGGCCATCGACGACCACGCCGTGCGGGGTCGAGCGGAAGCGGTCGTTCGACATGCGCCGCATGATATTGCCGAGGTTGACCAGGAAGGTGCCGGGGATCAGCGGCGGCGACAGCCATTCCCCTGATGGCAACTGCACGCGCAGGCCCGGCACGTCCATGCGCGCGAGGATGGTGAGGAAGCTGTTGTCGGTGTGCGGGCCCTGGCCGAAAGCGTTGTCCGCGTCTGAGGTCGGCGGATAGTGCAGCATGCGTAGCGTGGCATGGTTGTCGTCGGAGAACAACGGTGCGAAATGTTCGGCCGGCATGCCGAGCGCCACAGCGAAGGCAGGCAGCATGCGCTGGCCGAGTGTGTTCAGCGCAGTGAAGTACGCCATCACGTTGTCGCGGAAACCGGGCAGCTCATGTGGCCACTGCGGCCACTGGTTGCGGCCGCGCAGCGGTTTGCCGGCGAGCACGTCCGCATGATCAGCCGCCCGGTCAACGACGACGAAGAAGGACTCGTTCTCGTTCGGCCGGGTCGCCTGGTGCACGGTCGAGTGACGCTGCGTGCTGGCGTTCATCGACAGGTAGCCGACGTTGTTCTGGTCGAGCGCGAGCTTCTGCTTCGCATCCATCGGCAAGGCATGGAAGCGCCTGGCCTCGGCAACGGTGCGCTCGATCAGCACCTCGGGCACGCCATGACTCTTGATGTAGAAGAAGCCGACCCGCTCGCAGGCGTCGCGCACCTGCGCCGCCAGCGGCGCCAGCGCACCCGGTCGTCCGCCAAAGTACGCGCCGAAGTCGATGATCGGGATCTGGCCGACCGCGGCGTCGATGTCCGCGGGGGCGTGCTGCTGGAACAGGTGCATGGAATGGGCTCCGGTTCGGGGCCATCGGGTACCATGTGGTGCCGCAACGGCCGATAGGTTTAGATTAGTGTAGCCGATTGGGGCGGCGGGGCGTAGCGAACATTCACGCGGTTGACTGTTCGCCGGACGGGGGATAGATTGCCGTTTGGGGAAAATTGTGTTTGAAATCTATGCCTTGTCTGGCGTTCAAGCAGCCAGACAGCGCGCATCGAGCTCGCCGTTCCTGGCGCCGAACTGATAGGGTAATGGAATGACGAGACGACGCGAAATCACATACGCCGAACTCGAGCGCAAGCTCGAGGAACGCACGCGAGATCTCACCGAGTCGCTGGAACAGCAGGCCGCGACAGCCGAGATTCTGCGCGTCATCAGCAGCTCGCCCACTGATACCCAACCGGTGTTCGACGCGGTAGCCGAGAGCGCCGCGCGCCTTTGCGGAGCACACGACGTCGTCATCCGGCTCGTCGAAGGCAATGTTCACCGCACCGTAGCGCACCGTGGCCCGATTCCCGCTGCGGTGCCACGCGTTATCACACGGGGGACCATCTCCGGTCGCGCAATTCTCGACGCTCGCACAATCCACATCCCTGATGTCGCCGACGCAAATGTGCGAGAGGAGTACCCGGAGAATATCGCACTTGCAAGCGGGCATCGGACCGCCCTCGCCGTGCCGCTGCTGCGCGAAGACACGGCAATCGGTCTGATTCAAATGCGGCGGCAGGAAGTCCGCCCGTTCACCGATAAACAGATCAAGCTCCTCGAGACGTTCGCCGCTTAGGCGGTGATCGCGATCGAGAACGTGCGGCTGTTCAACGAGACGAAGGAAGCGCTCGAGCAGCAAACGGTCGTCAGTGAGATTTTGCAGGGCATTAGCCGCTCTCCGACCGACGTTCAGCCGGTGTTCGACGCCATTGTCAAAAGCGGCGTACATCTCTTCGGCGACGCGACCATGACGCTGAGACTCGTGCAGGGCGACAGCGTCATGCCGGTCGCGAGCACGAATCCGCTGCAGGAACACGATCGAACGGCGGCGTCACTCGACACCGAATCCGGCTCCAATCGAGCAATCAGGACCCGCAGTATCGTGCAGGTTCCTGACGTACTTGCCGCCGAGTGGCTCAGCGACTGGGCGCGTCAGCGGGTGGAGCGACGCGGCTATCGCGCGGCGCTTTCGGCCCCGCTGATGAAAGACGGAAGCGCAATCGGCGCGATCAACGTGATGCGCAGTACACCAGGCCCGTTCAGCGAAAAGCAGGTCGCGCTCCTCAAAACCTTCACCGATCAGGCCGTAATCGCAATCGAGAACGTCCGGCTGTTCAACGAAACGAAGGAGGCGCTCGAGCAGCAAACCGTGATCAGCGAGATCCTGCGCGTGATCAGCAGCTCGCCTACCAACACGCAGCCAGTGTTCGACGCGATCGTGAAAAGCGGGCTGCATCTTTTCGGCGGAATGAATGTGTCGCTTCGCCTGATCAAGGACGATCATTTCGAGACAGCGGCAAACACCTACCCGGTCTATACCGACAGCGTATTTCCGGTTCCGCTGGACGATGGTCGATCAGCTTCGTCGCGCGCGGTGCTGCGCCGGGAAGCTGTACAAATCCCGGACATTCTTACTGCGGAAGAGTGGGTCGGCGATAGCCTCAAGCGGCGAGCCGAGCAACGCGGCTGGCGCGCGATACTGGTTGCGCCGTTGGTGCGGGAAAACATCGCAATCGGTTCGATCGGCGTGTTGCGCGCAACGCCGGGACCATTCACAGACAAGCAAGTCGCGCTGCTCAAGACCTTCGCCGATCAGGCCGTGATCGCTATCGAAAACGTGCGGTTGTTCAACGAGACCAAGGAGGCGCTCGAACAGCAAACGGTGATCAGCGAGATTCTGCGTGTGATTGGCAGCTCACCCACCGACACCCAGCCGGTGTTCGCTGCGATTGTGAAAAGCGGCGTTAACCTCTTCGGCGGCATGAACATGTCCCTCCGTCTGGTAAGAGGGGATGACACCGTAACGGCGGCAAGCACAAACCCCGTTCGCGACGACAAAGGCGGTGAATTACCTGTTCCGCTTGCTGATATGGGAGCGCTTTCTTCCCGGGCGATAGCGCGCCGTGAAGTCGTGCAGATCGCGGACCTCCTGGCCGCAGAGGATTGGGTGAGTCCATTGGCCAAGAAGCGGGGCGAACTGAGGGGCTACCGCGCGAGCATGGGTGCGCCGATGCTGCGAGACGACCGGGCGATTGGCACGGTCAACGTACATCGCGCAACGCCGGGGCCATTCTCAGACAAACAGGTCGCGTTGCTTCAGACTTTCGCGAGCCAGGCAGTAATCGCGATCGAGAACGTTCGGCTGTTCAAGGAGCTTCAGGCCAAGAACACGGACCTGACGGAATCGCTCGATCGGCAGACGGCAACTGCCGACATCCTGCGGGTCATTTCCAGTTCACCGACGGATATTCAGCCCGTCCTCGACGCAGTTGCCGAAAGTGCGGCGCGCCTTTGCAACACTGACGACGTGTACATCCGCCGGATTGACGGCGATACGACCCGGATTGTGGCGCACATCGGATCGATTCCGAATGAGCCGGCGGGCTATGTGCGGTCGCTGCAACTACGCACCTTCGTGGGAGCCGTTGCACGTGAGCGCAAGACCATCCATATACCCGACGTCACCGAACCGCATGTGCGCGAGAAGTACTCCGACTCGCTAGCAAGAGGCGGGGGCGCTCGCACTCTCTTGTACGTACCCCTGCTCCGCGAGGGTGCGGCGATCGGCGTGATTGTGATGCGTCGTCGTGAGGTATGTCCGTTCACCGATAAGCAGATCGAGCTCCTCGAGACGTTCGCCGCTCAGGCCGTGATCGCGATCGAAAACGTGCGCCTGTTCAAGGAACTGCAAGCCCGCAACGCCGAAATAACGGCGGCGCTCGAGCAGCAAACTGCAACCGCGGAGATCCTGCGCGTCATCAGCAGCTCGCCGACCGAGCTGCAGCCGGTGTTTGACGCGATCTTGCGAAGCGCGGTACGCCTCACCGACGCGCAGATGGGCGCCGCGTTTCGCTTCGACGGGCGGCTCGTGCACTATGCTGCCGACTACAACGATACGCGCGACGCAATCGAGTACTATTCGCGCTTCTACCCGTCGCCGCCCAGCCCTCACATGATGAGCGGGCGTACCATCCTCTCGCGCTCGGTGGTGCGCCTTGCGGACGCGGCCGCCGACCCGCACTACGACCCGACTTCGGCCGCGACCAGCAAAGTGCGCCGCATGCTCGGCGTGCCGATACAGCGTGAGGGACGCGCGCTGGGCGCGCTGGTGGTCACCTGGCGCGAGCCCGGCGAAACACCACAGCAACAGGTCGACCTGCTGCAGACGTTCGCCGACCAGGCTGCGATCGCCATCGAGAACGTGCGGCTGTTCAAGGAGTTGCAGGCGCGCAACAGCGAGCTCACGGAGTCGCTGGAGCAGCAAACGGCCACCGCAGAAATTCTCCGTGCGATCAGCGCTTCCCCTACGGATACCCAGCCGGTGTTTGATGCAATCGTCAAGAGTGGCGCTCGTCTATTCCCAGGTCAAGACATGTATCTGCGGCTTGTCAATGGCGACCAGACCGAAGTCGTGGCGAATACGGAGGCTACTAACGACGGCTCGCGCCTGCCTACGCCATTAGATGACCAAAGCAGGCCCAGCACGCGGGCCATCTTACGCCGACAGGTCGTGCATATTCCGGACGTTTTCGCGGAGGACTGGATTAACGAATCGACCAAGGCCCGTGCCAAACGCAGATTGAGCCGCGCGCTCCTGCATGTACCGATGTTGCGGGAGGACAATGCCGTCGGAGTGATCGCGCTCTCTCGCCCCAGCCCAGGCCCGTTCACGGACAAGCAGATCAGCTTGCTCGAGACGTTCGCCGCTCAGGCGGTGATCGCTATCGAGAACGTGCGGCTGTTCAAGGAGTTGCAGACGCGGAACGCAGAGGTGACGGAATCACTGGAGCAGCGGACGGCGACGGCGGACATCCTGCGCGTGATCAGCAGCTCGCCTACGAGCCTGGACCCGGTGTTCGACGCGATCCTCTCGAACGCCACCACGTTGTGCGAGGCCAACCTGGCTGCACTCTGGCTCTATGACGGCGAGAACCTGGTCCACGGCGCTGCCCACAACGCATCACCCGAGTTCGTAGAGTTCATCAAGGGCAATCCCCAGCGGCCTGGCCCCGAGGGGCCGGCACGGCGGGCGGCGTTCGAGCGCCGACCGGTTCACGTCGTCGATCTGCTGTCGGAGCCGTCGTTCAAGCCGCAGACGCTGCACCTCACCGAGCAGGCGCGCACCGTCCTGGCCGTGCCGCTCCTGCGCGAGAGCGTGCTCGTGGGCGTGGTCATCCTTTGGCGTCGCAACGTCCGCGCCTTCACGGAGAAGCAGATCGCTCTCCTCCAGACCTTCGCCGATCAGGCCGTGATCGCGATCGAAAACGTGCGGCTGTTCAAGGAGTTGCAGGCGCGCAATGCCGAGATCACCGAAGCGCTGGAGCAGCAGACCGCCACCAGCGAGATTCTCGGTGTCATATCGAAATCCCCGACCGATGTGACACCAGTGTTTGAAACAATCTTGAAAAACGCTGTTGGTCTGTGCGGTAGTCCGTTCGCCGCCATTTTTCGATTTGATGGGAAGCTTGTGCACCTGGCAGCCACCCATAATTGGCCATCAGAAGCCCTTGTCCATTTCGCCGACATATATCCGTGTCCGGCTGATCCTGCGCTATTAAGCGGCCGGACCGTCCTCTCGAAATCGATCGTGCACATCCCGGATACGCTGGCCGATGCGGCGTATGACCGCACCTCCGCCGTGACGGGACATTGGCGCCGAATGCTCGGCGTTCCTCTGATGCGGGAGGACAGTCCGATCGGGGCCTTCGTCGTGGCATGGCCGGAGCCCGGCGAGACCCCGGAACGCGAGGTCAAATTGCTCAAGACCTTCGCCGACCAAGCCGTGATCGCGATCGAGAACGTGCGGTTGTTCAGGGAGCTCGAAGCGCGTAACAAGGACCTCGGCGAATCGCTGGAACAGCAGACGGCCACGGCGGGAATTCTGCGCGTGATTTCGAGCACGCCCACCAATACGCAACCAGTCTTCGACGCCATAGTTGAGAGCGCGCTGCGCATCTTCGGTGGGCACGGAGTAGGCATCCTTCTCCGCGATGGTGATCGGGTTGAGCTGGGATCGACTGGCGGCACACTCAACCTGGAGTCGACGCGCAAGAAATATCCGTTGCCACTTGACCGCAATACGGTCGCTGGACGGGCGATTATGGAGGACTCAGTAATCAACATCTCCGACATCGAGGCTAAGAGCACCCCAGAGGTAGCGAAAGCCTTGGGTCGCGAGCTTGGATACCGCGCTATCACCGCGGCACCGATGATCCGCGACGGCTCGGCGATCGGTGCCGTGGCCGTGACCCGCAAGGAGCCCGGCGCCATGAGCGACAAAGAAGTAGCGCTGCTCAAAACCTTCGCCGATCAGGCCGTCATCGCGATCGAGAATGTAAGGCTGTTCAATGAGATTCAAGCCAAGAGCCGCGAGCTCGAAGTCGCGAACCGCCACAAGTCCGAATTCCTCGCCAGCATGTCGCACGAGTTGCGCACGCCGCTGAATGCGATCATCGGCATCACGCAAGTGCTGCAGGTCGAGTCAAGACTCCTGAAACGCGATGACCTGTCGGAACCGCTGCAACGCATTTTTGGTGCGGGACATCACCTGCTGACGCTCATCAATGACATCCTGGATCTGTCGAAGATCGAGGCGGGGCACATGGATATTCAGCCCGAGGCAGTGGCGCTGGCGCCGGTCCTGGACGAATTCAGGAGCACCATGGAGCCGCTAACGACCAAGAGCGGCAACGTGCTCGATATAAGCTGCGCGTCCGATGTCGTGAGTGTCTACGCCGATCCGGTGCGGCTGCGCCAGGCGCTCCTCAACGTGGGCGGCAACGCCAGTAAATTCACCGACAAGGGGACCATCAGGCTCGCGGTGGATCGCGAAGAAGCGAGCGGGCGCCAATGGGTGCGGTTCCGCGTCTCCGATACCGGCATCGGCATGACGCCCGCGCAAATCGAGCGCCTGTTCCAGGACTTCGTTCAGGCGGATGCGTCGACGGCGCGCAAATACGGCGGTACGGGGCTTGGACTCGCGATAACCCGAAGACTGTGTAACATGATGGGCGGAGAGATCACGGTCGAGAGCGAGCCCGGCGTGGGATCGACGTTTACGATTCGCCTGCCCGCGCGGGCAGAAGACTTTCAGCGCACCTCGCCGTTGCCCGAGAAACCTGCCGAGGAAGCGAGAGCCCCGCAATGAAGATACTTTATGTCGAAGACAACGACGATAACGTCTACGTCCTGAAAAGGTGGTTCTCGATTGTCGGCTTCGAGTTGATCGTGGCGAACGACGGGGAGCAGGGGGTGGCGATGGCCGCGCAGGCGTTGCCCGATCTCATCCTGATGGATCAGAGTCTGCCGGGAATCGATGGCTGGGAGGCGGCGCGCCAGATCAAAGCGTCTCCCGTCACGCGGCATATCCCGGTGATCGCCCTTACCGCGAATGCGATGTCGGGCGACCGGGAAAAGGCGCTTGCTGCCGGCTGTGACGACTTCGATACCAAGCCTGTCGATTTCGAGCGGCTGGTGGCAAAAATACGCGCGCATGTGAAACCGAACACACTCTGATGGCGGCCCTTATGCTCAAGACTCTAATCGATGCCCCGATGCGCTTCTTCCGGGAGCTGCGGCGGCGAAAGGTAATCAGAGTCGCGGGCGTCTACGCCATCGTGGCGTGGGTGGTGATCCAGATCTCGACCAATACTTTCCCAGCGCTTCATCTCCCCGCTTGGGCCATAACCCTCGTCGTAGTCCTCGCGATCCTCGGCTTTCCGATCGCGGTCGCGCTGTCATGGGCTTTGGAGCTTACGCCCACGGGAATACGCGCGGAGCAGGCGCTCTTGCCGCCGTCCGCCCCGACGGCTCGGACAGCGCAGTCTTCGCGTGTCATCAGTCGTTCCGGGCCTGCATCGCCGCGTGCGGTCCGGCCCGGGATCACGTCGATTGCCCCTGCCGAGGACGAGACCCTAACCGCGGACCCGGACCGCGCCAAGCGCGCCGTCGTTGCCGGTCTGCGACACGATTTGCGCACGCCCATGAATGCGGTCCTCGGCTATGGCGGTGTGCTCGTGATCGAGGCAGAAGAATTAGGGGTCGCCGCGCTCGTGCCGGACATTCAGCGTCTGCATGCCGCAGCGAAGAAAGTGCTGGAGAGAATCGATCACCTTCTGCCCACCGGGCCCGAGGCTGCGGATGTCGACGTCACTACCATTCGCGCACACTTGCACGAAGCATTGCTGCAGCCGACCACGGCGTTAGTCGAACAGTCACAGGAGCTGCTGGCAAAGGCCGGCAGTGCCGAACGCGCGTCAGCGGATTTGGAGCGCCAGCTGGGAGCCGCGCGAAAATTGCTTGCGCTGGTGCAACAGCTGGCGTTGCCCTCTGCCCCGGCGTCCGAGACGTCAGAGCGAGCTGGCTTCGAGCGCGTCTTCAACCGCCTGCGTCCGAGCGCCCAGTCGACACCCGGAGCGCTGCACGCCGGGACTTTGCTGGTGGTGGACGATAACGCGATGAATCGCGATTTATTGACCCGACAGCTGGTGCGCGAGGGGTATAGCGTCTTTGCCGCCGCTTCGGGCAAGGAAGCCCTGGAGATGCTGCGGCTGCACGATTTCGATCTCATTCTTCTGGATGTGATGATGCCCGAAATGGATGGCATTCAAGTGCTGGAGCACATCCAACGCGACCCGGTCCTGTGCGAGATTCCGGTGGTGATGATTTCAGCGCTGGACGAAATAGACAGTGTCTCGCGCTGCATCGAGAAGGGCGCCGTGGATTATTTCGCGAAACCCTTCGATCCTGTCCTCCTGCGCGCGCGTGTCTCCGCGACGCTGCAAATTCATCAGATGAGACAAGATCTGCGGCGTGCCGAGGACGAGCTCGCACAAAGCCGCACGTCTGTTGACGAATTCATCAGGAGCCTCGTGCCGCGTCCGCTGTCGGATGGCCTCAAACGCGGCGAGCGTTCGATACCCGTACACTATTCCGACGTCACAGCCGTGGTGGTGCGACTCGAGGGACTTGACGCGATCGCTGCCAGATCCGGCGCGGTCGAAACAATCGCGCGCATCAACGAAGCCCTCGCGGTCTTCGAGCAATGCAGCAAGGCGCAAGGACTGGAGATCATACGCGCCACGGATCACGCCTACACCGCAATCGTGGGCGCGCCTGAATGGCGCGAAGACCACGCGCAGGCCGCAGCCGACTATGCGCTGGACCTGCTGCAGGCCATGCAGAAAAGCTTACAGGGGGCAGACCGTCCCGAGATCAGAATCGGACTCAACACGGGCGCGCTGATAGCCGGCATTGCGGGTGGCGATCGACTCGTATTCGGCATGTGGGGCGACGCAGTCAATACGGCCGAAGCAATCGCCTGCCAGGCGCCTGCCGGCAAGATCCAGATTTCTGCGGCGACCTACGCGAAATTGAACGAAAAATTTGACGCCGGCAGCCCCACGGTCATCGAGGTACCTGGCCACGGTCATCTGCGCACTTACATGCTGAGCGGACGTAAGTCGAGCCCCGCATGAGCAAGAACGGCAGGCTGCAGGGCAAGATCGCCCTGATCACGGGTGCGAGCGGAGGCCAGGGGCTGGTCGAGGCCGAGTTGTTCGCGGCCGAGGGTGCGGCCGTTATCCTGGCGGACGTCAGCGACGGGCCCGGCAAGGCGCTCGCGAGGACGATCGTCAAGCGCGGCGGACGCGCGGCATACATCAACCTCGATGTCACGAAAACCTCACACTGGACGCGCGCCGTGAAGTTCGCGCAGCGTGAATTCGGCGGCATCCATGTGTTGGTGAACAACGCGGGGGTGGTTAGCCGCACGCCGGTTGCGGATGTGACCGATCGCGAATGGGCGCGCGTGCTCGCCATCAACCTCACGGGACCGATGATCGGCACGCGCGCGGTGCTGCCGCTGATGCGTGATTCCGGCGGCGGTTCGATCGTGAACATTTCGTCGACGGCGGCGCTGGTGGGCCATCCCGGCGTCTGCTACGCGGCGAGCAAGTGGGGGCTGCGCGGTGTGACCAAGGCCACCGCACTGCAGTATCTGCCTTGGGGGGTGCGGGTGAACTCAGTGCATCCAGCACAGGTAGCGGAGACTGGAATGGAGGCGAACGCGTCGCCGGCCTATCGCGAAGCCAACAAGCAGGCGATCCCGATGGCGCGTGCAGCGCGGCCTATTGAGATCGCGCAGTGCGTGCTTTTTCTCGCGAGCGACGAATCGAGCTACATTACGGGCAGCGAGATCGTCGTCGACGGTGGTGCAACCTCGATTGGTTTTCCGCACGTGCGCAACGTGCTCGCTGACCAGTACAACAAGCGAAGGCGCAAGGCCTAACCTTTTTTCGGCGACCAGCCGTAGGCCTTGGCGCACGCGCCACCCATCAGCATCGCCCGTTCACTTTCACTCAGGCGCTCAGTCAGGCGGAAGGGCTCGACCGCCTGTTCGTAATTGACGACCGCGAAGGCGCGGGTCCAGTCGGTGCCCCACAGGCAGCGCTCAAAACCCCAGGCGTCGAAGACGCGGGCGAGCGGGTCCCAGATGTCCGGGAAAGGATACGGCTCCTTGGACAGCGTGCACGCGCCGCTGACCTTGATCACCGCGTTCGGGCGCTTGGCAAGGTCCAGCACCTTCGGCAGGTCGGCCCAGGGCTGCGGCGGGGCGGGCGGTGTGCGCGGCTGCATGATGCACAGATGGTCGAGGATGAATCGCGTGTCGGGATGGCGGTCGATCAGTGCAATGCCTGCGTCCACGTTGCCCCAGCACAGCATGTTGACCGGAAAGTCGTGCTTTACGGCTGCGCGCAGAATGCGGTCGAGGCCCGGGTCATGCGGGTCGCGCTTCGCCTCCTTGGTCATCATGATGCGGATGCCGACGGTGCCCGGCGACTTCTTCCAGTCGGCGATGACATCGGCCACCGCCGGATTATCCGGGTCGACCGGCTTGACGATGGCGAAGCGGCCGGGATGGGCGCGTTGCACTTCCACCGCATAGCTGGCGTCGTACTGGTACATGGAAAAGGCGGAGATGAAGATCGCACCGTCGACGCCGACCTTGTCCATCGCCGCTACCATCTCGTCACCGGTGACGTGATCGGGCCAATTCGGCACATTGTGCCAGGGCCGTTTCGGGGTGTTCGCCTCATAGACGTGAACCTGGGAATCAATGATCGTCATCGGGAAAGCTCCTTTGTGGTAAGCGGTTTCAGGGTATTAAAACAGGTCGCACCCGCCGCGTCCAGAACGGAGGCAGGTCAGGGTAAATTTGTTCTCTGAAATTTATGATGAAAATCAATGACGGTAGGGTGGGCACGCTTTTGTGCCCACGCGGATACCCAACCGCGTGGGCAGACGATAAACCTGTCTGCCCACCCTACGCTATTCTCTGAGAACAAATTTACCCTGGGGGCCTGGCGCTGTGCATTTCGGATTCCAGCGCAGGGATACCCGGATTTCGTTATGCTTCGTCCGGGCTACCGCTGTTAATGCAGCCCGCCATCGCCAGGTAATTGCATAGCCGGAGGTAACACCCATGAAGAATTTCACCCGTTGCACAAGCGCTGTTGTTATCACACTGCTGGCGTCTGCCGCCTTCGCCCAATCGTGGCCCGCAAAAACCGTGCGCGTCATCGTGCCCTTCGCCCCCGGCGGTGGCTCCGATCTGACGGCGCGGCCGGTGGCGCTAAAGCTCACCGAAGCGCTGGGCCAGCCATTCGTCATCGATAATCGTGGTGGGGCGGGCGGAGCCATCGGCATGGAGTTGACGGCGAAGGCGCCGCCGGACGGCTACACCGTGATGAGTATCTCCGGCAGTTATTCCGCGACCTCGGCCACGCGCAAGCTGGGATACGATCCGTTTGATGCGTTGATCCCGGTGGTGGAGCTGGGTTATGTAGCCAACGTACTGGTGGTGCATCCGGCGCTGCCGGTGAAGACGACCAGGGAACTGATTACGCTGGCGCGCGCGAAGCCGGACTCACTGGTGTTCGCGTCTACCGGGATAGGTGGGAACACGCATTTGTCGACCGAGTTGTTCCTGAGCATGGCGGGCATCAAGATGATCCATGTGCCGTACAAGAGCACCGGCGTGGCGATGCCGGAACTGATGGCGGGACAGACCCAGGTGATGGTGGCCGGCATGCTGGGGTCGCAGCCTTTTTATACCAGCGGCCGCTTGCGCGCGCTGGGCGTGACCAGCGCCAAGCGTTGGCACACCCTGCCAAATCTGCCGGCGATTGCAGAAACGGTGCCCGGTTATGAGTCAGGCACGTACTACGGCATGTTTTTTCCCAAAGGCACGCCGCAGGCCATTGTGACCCGGCTGAACGCCGAGGTGAACAAAATCCTGCAGGAGGGCAGTGTCAAGAACACGATGGACGCGCAGGGCCTGGCCGTTACCGGCGGCACCCCGGCGGCGCTCGCCGCGCGCGCGAAAAAGGAATACGACGAGTGGGTGAAGGTGGTGCGCGAGGCGAAGTTGAAAATTGAGTGAGGGTAGGGCGGGAGGAGTGCAGCGTATCCCGCCATTCGGCGTTCTCCACCGGACGCGGCATAACGGCGGGATACCCCCGGATCAAGTCCGGGGTCCTCCCGCCCTACGTGATAAAGGCCTTACACTATTGGTAAAACCACTGGATATCAAAGCGGATTAACAAGGGGGTTGCGTGGCAAAACTGAAAGACAAAGTGGCGTTTCTAACCGGCGCGGGCGCGGGCATCGCGAAAGCGACTGCCAGGGCGTATGTGGCCGAGGGTGCGAAGGTGGCGATCATCGAATTAAATCGCGAGGTGGGTGAGGCTGCCGAACGTGAAATTCGCGCGGCCGGCGGCGATGCGCTTTTCGTCGAAACCGACGTCACCCAGGATGACAGCATGAAGCGCGCGATGGATGCGACCATCGCGCATTTCGGCCGGCTGGATATTATTTTTAACTGCGCGGGCGGTTCGTTGCAGGAAGACGTGCCGGTGCATGAGATGGATCTCGCGGTGTGGCATCACACCATCAATCTCAACCTGCTGCATCCTTTTTTGAGCTGCCGCCACGGCATACCGCACCTGATCAAAGCGGGCGGCGGCGTGATCATCAACGTGACCTCGCATCTGGGGCTGATGGGTTCGATGAAGCCGGCGTATGCGGCGACCAAGGGCGGCATTATTTCATTCACCAAAACACTGGCAGCGCAGTATGTGCAGTACGGCATCCGCGCCAATGCGATTGCGCCGGGCTCGGTGCGCACCGAGCGGCAGATCAAGCGCTACGAAAACAAGGATTTCATGCTGGCGGAAAAGCCCGGTCCCGCGGCGCGTACGCGCATGAAAATGCAAAAACTGTATCCCTTTTCGCATGGCAGTTCGGAGGACATCGCGGCCATCGCGCTGTTTCTGGCGTCGGATGATTCACGCATGCTGACGGGGACGACGATTGCCGCCGACGGCGGGCGTTCTACCTATCTGAAAATCTATGATGGTGAGGATTGAGTCGACCGGCACCGCAACCATCCCGAAAGGCACACCATGCTGAAACTACAATTCCGTTACGCGGTACTGCTGTCGAGCGTCGTCATGGCTTTTATGCCGGCGCCTGCCGGGGCGCAGGGTGATCCGTGGCCGCTCAAAGCGGTGCGCTGGATCGTGCCGTTCCCGCCCGGCGGTTCGACCGACATCATCGCGCGCTTCATAAGCCCCAAGCTCTCGGAAAGTCTCGGCCAGCAGGTGATCATCGACAATCGCAGTGGCGCTTCCGGCAACATCGGCAGCGAACTGGTCGCGCGCGCCGCCCCTGACGGTTACATGCTGTTGTCGAATACCATGCCGTTCGTGGTCAATCCCGCAATGGTGGCCAAGCCGGCCTACGACGTGCAGCGCGATTTCGAAGCCATCATGTTGATGGCGAATCAGACCTCATTCCTCGGCCTGCACCCGTCCGTCCCGGCGCGCACGGTGAAGGAGTTGATCGCAGTCGCCCGTGCAAAACCCGGCGCGCTGAACTATGGCACGGCCGGCATAGGCACCAATCCGCATGTTGCGGGCGAACTGTTCAATCTGATGGCCAAGGTGAACACGGTCGCCGTGCACTTCAAGGGCGGCGCACCAGCCCTAATTGCAGTGATGGGAGGAGAGATCGACCTCCTCTACAACTCGACCGCGGGCGCGGTGCCCCACATCCGGGCCGGACGCATCCGTGCCATCGCGGTAACCGGCACGCAGCGTGCCGGTACCCTGCCGGATGTCCCCACCATCTCGGAAGCGGGACTTCCAGGCTATGAGTTCCAGGCGTGGCACGTGATAGTCGCGCCCAAAGGCACACCGAAGCACATCATCGGCTTGCTGAACGAGCGGATCAAGGCGGCGCTGAAGTCGCCGGATCTCATCCAGCGTTTCAAGCAGGACGACCTCGGCATCATCGGCGCTACGCCGGAGCAGACTGCAACGTTCCTTGCCGCCGAGGTGAAGAAATGGAGCCGCGTGGTCAAGGAACGCGGCATGCGGGCGGAATAACCGGCTGGGGCGGCACGCACCTGCCGCCAAGAGGTGAAAACAAGCGCAACAATGTAGCGTGCGCTGTGCGCACGTCAGCCTGCGTGGGTTACCGGAATGCGCGTGAATCGCGCGCACAGCGCACGCTACGGCTTTAGCTCGGAATTAACTCTGTTTCTGTCGCTGGCTGCAACGGGAGTATGCATCGCGCGCGCCGCGCAGGTCATTCGGTAAAGCGCAACGTCAACCCGCTCACGCCCGGCAGCCCTTCATAGCGCGATTGCCAGGTCTCGCCCGCTTTAATGGGCAGTGCCGCTGTCAGCGTTCCGGTAGTAATGATCTCTCCCGCTGCCAACGGATCAAAGGCCGGTTGCTGCGCGAGTATGTCGGCGAGAAAAGCGAGTGCGAGTGCGGGATGATCCAGCGCGTTGGCGCCGATGCCACGATCCATCACGCTGTCGTTTTTTGAGAGCGTGACGTGGCAATCACGCAGTTGCTGCGACAGCGCTGCAAGGTCGTCACCGACCACAACCGGCGTACCAACCACCAGCCGCCAGTGCAACGAAAAATCTGCCGCAAATTCGGCGGGTGAACATTTCCAGCCGGCGAAATGGCAGCACACGATTTCGAAACTGGGCGCGTACCATTCGATGGCGCGCAGAATGTCAGCCGGTTCGGTGCAGTTCGCCGCCACCGGCGCACGCAGTTTGAATGCGATTTCCGGCTCGATCAGCGGCTGCGAACTATGGGCGAGCGACACTGTGGCGTTGCCCTCGTCCGCGAACACCACGGTGCGGTCATAAACAGGATGCCAGATCGGCGAGGTCGCGCCGTACTGCGGCCAGATGTTGCGGTTGGTGAAGCCGATCTTGCGACCGACGGTTTTTTCGCCGCGTTCGCGGCGCAGTTTTATGAGTGCGGCGGAAATCCCATACGCATCGTCCCAGTTGAATGCAGGATGCCGCGCAAGGATCGAGGGCACGAGCTGTCCGCTGTCCCAGGCGCTCAGCAATTCCTGTGCGATGTTATGCATAAGCATTTGTTTTTAAACAATTATTTTGCACAGCGAAAGCTGATGTTGTGATGCCCCGCACGCGGGTTGCGCGACAGGTTGCGTCCGCGCTGGGTGGCGGTGATTTCTTCGGCGGGTGAATCGTGTGCGCCACCACGCGTGGCACGCACCGGGCCGGGCGTTAAGTCCTCGCGACCGTCGTCGGTGCGATAGGGGTACGGGCGATAGGCGCTCGACACCCATTCCCACGCGTTGCCCGCCAGGCCGAGCACGCCGTAGGCGCTCGCGCCCGCAGCGAAATTTTCAACCGGCGCGGTGTCATTGAAGCGTGCGCCAAACTGCGCACGCGTGCGGTCCGGCGCAACGCTGCCCCACGGGTATTTGCGCCCGTCGGTGCCACGCGCGGCTTTCTCGCGCTCGGCTTCGCTAGGCAATCGTTTGCCGCGCCAGGTGCAATACTCACGCGCGCCCAGCCAGGAAGGTTCCACCACGGGATGGTTCTCAAACCCGCGGTCGGCTGTGTATTTGCCGGCGACCTGATGGATGCGCGCATCGTTGTCGTCGTGGTCGTAAAGCCGCTCGCCCTTGGCGCTGCTGTGGCCGCGCGCATTCAGAAACTGCGCGAATTGCGCATTGGTCACCGGCAGCCGGTCGATGTGAAACGCCGGCAATGTGATTTGATGTGCAGGGCGCTCGTCGTCGGGTCCGTCGTCGCGGCCCATGGTAAAGGTGCCGGCGGCTATGCTCACCATGTCATCTGCCGCGTATGCACACGCGCATGCGCTCATGCACGCAAACCCGAGTATGAGCCACCGCCGCATCCTTCACTCCGGCCTGATGCCCGCTGCCTTCACGACTTTGCCGATGGTCGCGTAGTCGGCGCGTATCATGCGCGCCATTTCTTCGGGCGATTCACTGGCGCTGGGCGCGAGACCTTGCGTAGCGAACTGTTCCCGTACGTCGGGCATGGCCGCGACTTTGCGCATCACGCCGTGCACCTGGCTGATGATGGCGCGCGGCGTGCCCACCGGGGCGAGTACGCCGTTCCAGCTGACGTATTCGTAACCCGGCACGCCGGCTTCGGCGATGGTGGGCAGTTCCGGCAATATCGGCGAGCGCTGTCTGGAAGAAATCGCAATGGCTCTGAGACGCCCGGCGCGGATCTGTCCGACCAGCGCCGCTGCCGGTGAGATCGCCCATTGCGCTTCGCCGCCGACCACGGCAGTAGTCATCGGCCCGCCGCCTTTGTAGGGCACGTGCGTGGTGTGGATGCCGGTGAAACTGACGAACAATAATCCTGCCAGATGGCTGGAGGAGCCGACGCCGGCCGATCCCATGTTGAGCTTGCCGGGCTGTGATCTCACCAATGCCAGAAATTCGCTTACGCTTTTGACCGGCAGCGCGGGATTGACCACGAACACGGCTTCGACATTGGCGAACAGTGAAATCGGTGCGAAGTCTTTCAGCGTATCGAACGGCAGCTTTTTGTAAGTGAAACTGGACACGATCATGGAACTCGAAGCGCCTGCCAGCAGGGTGTAGCCGTCGGCGGCTGCGCGTGCCGCCAGTTCCACGCCGATGGTGCCGCCGGCGCCGCCGCGATTGTCGATCACGATCTGCTGGCCCAGCGACTCAGTCATTTTCGCGGCGAAGATGCGCAATATCGTATCCAGTGACGAGCCGGCCGATTGCGCGGCGATCATGCGGATGGGGCGCTGGGGGTACGGTTGGGCTGGTGCAGCGGAAGTTACAACGGCCAGCCCCGCGAGCGCCAAGCCCTTGAATTCTTGCAGCATGTGGATTCCTTCGCTTCGCTTCGTCATGGCACGCCAGCAGCATTTTGTCATGGCTGGCGTGCCGTTAGATAGCCCCCTTTTCAAAGTGGGATGATTAGGCGCACAATCTCATCTCGCGCACATTCACAGGAGACCGTTATGGGAAATATGGAACAGGTGGGACAAACGCTGGAAACCTTCGCTGCCCAATGCCACGAAGCTATCAAGGCACAACCCGGCCCGGCGGGCCGCCGCAAAGTCGTCAACCTGTTGTCGCAAGTATTGAGGGACGAGCAATTTGTCGCGAAATACGTGGACAGCAACGATAAAGAACGCAATATTCTGTATCAGGATCCCGAATTCGGCTTTTGCATCATCGCGCACAACTACGAAGGCCCCAAGGAAAGCGGACCCCACGATCACGGCCATTCCTGGGCAATTTACGGCCAGGCGCGCGGTGAGACAGCCATGAACGACTGGTCGCTGCTCGAAAAAGCCAGCGCCGAAGTGCCGGGCAAGGTAAAGCATGTGCGCACCTACAAGCTGACGCCGGGCATCGCGCACCTGTATAACGAAGGCGACCTGCATTCGCCGAGCCGCGCGTCATCGACCAAGCTGATACGCATCGAAGGCACCGACATGACCAAGGTGAAGCGGCTTAAGTTTGAAGCGGTGTGAGCCAGGACGTGAACGGCTGTGAAGAGTGAAGCGTGAAGGGGTACCCCGCTCTTGGGGTTGACGTGCCCCCTTCACTCTTCACTCTTCACGAACTACTCACCCTTCACGCACGTCAGTGCACTGCCTCCACCGGTATAACCGGCATAGAGCCCTGCGCCAGATTGTAGAGGTGGCGTTTACGAACCAGCCACATCGAGATCGACACAAACGCGCCGAACAGCGCGATCACGATATAGATCGACAAATCTACTGCAATCAGCAGCGCGTAGAGGCCGATCATGCACAGAATGGAAATGTTCTCATTGAAGTTTTGCACGGCGATGGAATGCCCGGCGCCCATCAGGATGTGGCCGCGATGCTGCAACAGCGCATTCATCGGCACCACAAAAAATCCCGCCAGCGCGCCAATGAGTATGATCAGCGGCACCGCCAGATAAACGGTTTGCACCACGATCATCGCCATCACGATCACGCCCATCACGATGCCCATCGGCACCACGTTCACCGCGCGATTGAGCGGCACCATTTTTGCCGCGAGTACCGCGCCCAGGGCGATACCCGCCGCGCATACGCCCTGCAGATAGGTGCCCTGCGACAGGGTGTAGCCAAGTGCTACTTCCGCCCATTTCAACACGATGAATTGCAGGGTTGCGCCGGCGCCCCAGAATAAGGTGGTGGTCGCCAGCGAAATCTGTCCGAGTTTGTCGGTCCACAACAGTTTCACGCAATGCGCGAACTCGCGTATCAGATAGATCGGATTGCGATTGACCATCTTGTGATCGACGCCGGTGTTCGGGATGTACAGATTAAAAATTGCCGCGATCACATAGAATGCAATAATAAACACGATGGCGGCTTCGCCGGCAGTGTCGATGCCGGTGTCGATGCGCGGTAAGTCTATGGCCAGCAAGCGGCTGGAAACCGCGTCACTCACCAGCATGCCGCCAAGCAGCGTGCCCAGTATGATCGAGCCCACAGTGAGGCCCTCGATCCAGCCGTTGGCGATCACCAGTTTGTGATGCGGCAGATACTCGGTAAGGATGCCGTACTTGGCAGGCGAATACGCGGCGGCGCCCAGGCCCACCACAGCGTAGCCAAAGAGTATGGTCACGTAGTGTTCAACGCCGGGAATCGACCACCATTCATGCGTGAAGATCACCAGGCAGCCGGCGATCTTGATGGTGTTGGTGATCAGCATCACGCGGCCCTTGGGCATGGAGTCGGCGAAGGCGCCAACCACGGCCGCGAACAACACATACGATACCGTGAAAAAAAACTTCAGCATCGGCGTCATCCACTCGGGCGCATACAACTGCATCAGCAGCGCGATGGCGGCGACCAGCAGTGCGTTATCGGCGAGCGACGAGAAAAATTGCGCCGCCATGATGATGTAAAAACCGAAGGGCATGTTTTTGTTTTATAAGGATTTTTCGTGTTCCGCCAGCGGGCCGGCGCAACGCAGGCGACGTTATACCATAGTTCCATGCGGGTAGATTTTATACAGCCTGCCTGTGGTCAGGGCAGGTGCCGGTGAAGCTACTCACCGCTGTCGAAATGTGATTGAATGGACCAGGGCGCTTCAGTTTTGGTTCACAGGCCCTGGTTTGTTTTTGGAATAGATCTTGTCACGCCCAATAGCCGCCACCATCGATTTAGCTGCGCTGCGCCATAACCTTGGCGTGGTGAGGCTGCACGCAAAACAATCGCGCGTGCTGGCCGTGCTGAAGGCCAATGCTTATGGGCATGGCGTGATGCCTGTGGCGCGCGCGCTGGCGGACGCGGGCGTGGACGGTTTCGCGTTGCTGGAACTGGATGCGGCGATTGCGCTGCGCGACGCCGGCTACCAGCAACGCATCGTGCTGCTCGAAGGGTTTTTTGATGCGCGCGAATTGGCGGTGCTGACGGAGCGCAGCATCGACACTGTCGTTCATTGCGCAGAACAGATCGCGATGCTGCGCCATGCGCCCGTTGGCGCCAAGCTCAATGTGCTGATCAAACTGAACAGCGGCATGAATCGCCTGGGTTTCAGTGAAGCGGAATTTTCCGGCGCGCTCGCGGCCCTGTGTGCCACTGCAGCAGCAGGAGAGATTACGCTGATGACGCATTTCGCCAACTCGGATGATGCGCGTGGTGTGGCGTGGCAAATGCGCGCCTTTGAACGCATGACACGCGGCATGCTGCTTCCGCGCAGCCTCGCCAACTCGGCGGCGATTGTGCGCTACCCCGAAACCCACGCCGATTGGGTGCGCCCCGGCATCATGCTCTACGGCGCTACCCCGTTCGCCGATGTCAGCGCCGCGACTGTGGGATTAAAACCGGTGATGACCCTGACCTCGGAAATTATCGCCGTGCAACAGTTGAAGGCGGGCGACACCACAGGCTACGGCAGCGTTTACGTGGCGGATCGCGATACCCGCATTGGTGTGGTGGCCTGCGGCTACGCCGACGGCTATCCGCGCCATGCGCCCAGCGCTACGCCGGTACGCGTGGGCGATGCCCTGAGCGGCACCGTGGGCCGCGTGTCTATGGACATGTTGTGCGTGGATCTCACTGCGCTGGCGGATGCCGGTGTGGGCACGCCGGTTACCTTGTGGGGCGAGGGTAATCCGGTGGATGATGTTGCCGCGGCTGCCGGCACGGTGGGCTACGAATTATTGTGTGCGGTGGCGCCGCGCGTGCCGGTGCATTTGAACTTTAGCGCGATGTAGGCGTGCCGGCATCCGGGTGTATGATGGCAGCTTCACTCACGCAGGCAGCCTCGCAGGCAGACTACTCATGAGTACGCCCGAACCCAACCCCTGGAAAGCTGATTTTGCCGGCGGTGTCGCGCCGCACCTTAATGCGCGCTGGCAGATGCGCTATGGCGTGGCGTGCGGCGTGGTGCTGGCCGCGTTTCTGCTGCGGCTGACACTATTCGGGCACCTTGATACGCGCCTGCCTTTTTCCTTTTTCCTGTTGGCTGTGATGGTGGTGGCGTGGTACGGCGGTCTCGGTCCCGGCTTGTTTGCCACCGCTGCCGGGTTGCTGCTGGGCGGCTATTTCTTTTTGCCGCGAACCGCAACCGGAACGATGGGTGAGGCGGAGCGCACCGCTATTCTGATATTCGTCATCAATGCGACGCTGGTGTCGTTTTTGTTGGACAATCTGCATGCGCGCATCAAAAAACTCGAGGTCGATAGAGCCAACCGCGCCGGCCCGCATGCGGACGCGGAACGCTGATCCTTCTGCCGTACCGATGGCCGCGCGTTAGGACAGCGCCGGCCCCCGCCTTGCAATAGCTGTCATGGCAAAACCCAAAACGATTTACGTATGCACCGAGTGCGGCGGTCAGTCGCCGAAGTGGCAAGGGCAGTGTCCGGCATGCCAGACGTGGAATACGCTGGTTGAAAGCGTTAATGAACCCGCAGCGTCCGGTGGCAATCGCTTCGGATTGATTACCGAGGCGGGCAAGCTGCAACGCCTGTCCGAAGTCGAGGCACGCGAGGAAGCGCGTAGTCCGTCAGGCGTCGCCGAATTTGACCGCGTGCTCGGCGGCGGGCTGGTGCCGGGCGGCGTGGTGTTGATCGGCGGCGATCCGGGCATCGGCAAATCGACCTTGCTGTTGCAATCGCTGGCAGCGATGGGCGCCACGCGCAAAGTGCTGTATGTCAGCGGCGAAGAGTCCGCCCAGCAAATTGCGTTGCGCGCGAAGCGTCTGGACGCCGATGCGACACAGATGCATGTGCTGGCCGAAATCAATCTCGAAAAGATTCAAGCGACGATACTGCGCGAAAAACCCGATGTCGCGGTGATCGATTCGATACAAACCCTGTATTCGGCGGCGCTGACTTCAGCACCGGGTTCGGTGGCACAGGTGCGTGAATGCGCGGCGCAGCTCACGCGTGTCGCCAAATCGGGCGCCACGACGATTATTCTGGTCGGCCATGTCACCAAGGAAGGCGCGCTCGCCGGCCCGCGCGTGCTCGAGCACATGGTCGATACTGTGCTTTATTTCGAAGGCGACACGCATTCGAGCTTCAGATTGATCCGCGCCTTCAAAAATCGCTATGGCGCGGTGAATGAACTCGGCGTGTTCGCGATGACCGAAAAGGGTTTGAAGGGCGTGTCCAACCCCTCGGCATTGTTTTTGTCGCAACACAACGGTGAGGTCGCCGGCTCGTGTGTGATGGTGACGCAGGAAGGCACGCGCCCGATCCTGGTTGAGATTCAGGCGCTGGTGGATGAAGCGCATGCGCCGAATCCGCGCCGGCTCTCCGTCGGGCTCGAACAAAACCGGCTGGCGCTGCTGCTGGCGGTGCTGCACCGGCATTCGGGCATCGTGTGTTTCGATCAGGATGTGTTCATCAACGCTGTCGGCGGCGTGCGCATCAGCGAACCGGCGGCGGATCTGGCGGTGATGATGGCGGTGGTGTCGTCACTGAAAAATAAACCGCTGCCGGCGAAGCTGGTGGTGTTTGGCGAAGTCGGTCTTGCCGGTGAAGTGCGTCCGGTGCAGCGGGGGCAGGAGCGATTGCGTGAAGCGGCCAAGCTGGGATTTACGCACGCGTTGATTCCTACCGCCAACAAACCCAAGCAGGCGATTGCCGGGCTGCAGGTGATGGCGGTGGAGCGGATCGAGGATGCCGTACTGCGCTTTCGGGACGGGTTCACGTAGGCCGGAATGCGCAGCGCTTGTGACGCGCTTGCTGTCTTCTGGCGATCGACTGCGCGCGCGTCGCCGGATAGATAGCCGCTTGATAAAAAAAGTTGCTTAATGTCTGTACGCCTGCCACCATGAAGCTGATCATGTTACTTTTTTCCGGAACTAACCATAAAAAGGAGCGCCGTGAGTAAGATTCGATTGTTGAGTGCATGGGTGGGTCTCATCGTGTTGGCGTGCGGCACGGCGTGGGCGCAGCCGTACCCGTCGAAGGCGGTGCGCGTGGTTATCGTATTTCCTCCCGGCGGCGCGACGGACATCGTGGGGCGGATCGTGTTTCAGAAAATGAGCGAGCAGCTCAACCAGCAATTCATCATCGACAATCGGACCGGGGCGAGCGGGACGATCGGCGGCGCGATCGTGGCAAAGAGTCCGCCTGATGGCTATACCATCATGGTGTATTCGGCGACGCTCATCGCCAATCAGCATCTCTACAAATCGCTGCCGTATGACGCGCTCAAGGACTTCATCGGCATAACGCCGGTCGCGAGGCTGGTGGGCGTGCTGGTCGTGCACCCCTCGATGCCGGTGCGCACGATAAAAGACCTGATTACCCTGGCGAAAGCGCGGCCGGGGCAGGTCATCTACGGCACGGCCGGCGTCGGCGCCTTCCAGCATCTCGCGACCAGCCTTTTCGCCAACATGGCCGGTGTGCAAATGGTTCATGTTCCGTACAAGGGCGGTGGTCCGGCAGCCGTTGCGACGGCGGCCGGCGAGGTACAGGTGATGCTCACGCCGATATCGGAGGTTCTCCCTCACATCAAGACCGATCGCGTGCGGGCCATCGCAGTGTCTTCTGATAAGCGAACCACGCAGTTACCGGAGATTCCCGCCATCGCGGAAACGGTAAAGGGTTACGAATTCGTCTCGTGGATGGGCATTTTCGTGCCGGCCGGCACACCAAAGGTGATTGTCGACAAACTCAACGCCGAGCTCAAAAAAGCGGTGGCGGATCCCGATGCGGCCTCGAAGCTTTCGGCTCAGGTGCTCGACCCCATGCATATGACGCCCGAGGAGTTTGCCAAACTGCTGAAGTCCGAGCACGGCAAGTACGAAAATATCGTGAAGATTTCGGGTGCTCGCGTCGAATAGACAGTCGCTTCGTGAACGAACGCTTATTCAGCAAGGAGCAGCCACTGACGATAGCCGATCAGGGCTTTTTTTTCGTCGGTGGAAAGTATGTCGAAACGCCGCAGGGACGCATCAGTGGCGGACAGATGTACGTGCAGTATCAAATTCCCGCGCAGCAAACGCAGCCGTACCCGGTGGTGATGATTCACGGCGGCGGGCAGACCGGTGTGAACTTTCTCGGCACGCCCGATGGGCGGCGCGGCTGGGCGGATTATTTTGTGGCAAATGGCTATGCGGTGTATGTGGTGGATCAGCCGTCGCGTGGACGCTCCGGCTTTATCAGCAAGGTGTATGGTGCGGCAGCGAATCGCAGCGCCGAGGCGATTGCCGAGCGTTTTACCGCGCCGGAAAATGCGAAACTGTGGCCGCAGGCGCATTTGCACACGCAATGGCCGGGTACTGGTACGGCGGGTGACGCAGCCTTCGATCAGTTTTACGCCTCTCAGGTCGAAAGCATGAGCGACGTGGGCGCGGGCGAGTTGATGATGCGCACAGCGGGCAGCGCGCTGCTGGATCGCATCGGGCCCGCAATATTGCTTACACATTCGCAGAGCGGACCGCTGGGCTGGACCATCGCCGATGCGCGCCCCAGGCTGGTGAAAGGCATCGTCGCAGTGGAGCCGAACGGTGCGCCGGTCTATGAAATAAAATTTACCGGCGCCCCCGATTATTTCGAGGACGATGTGCTTGCACGCCCGTGGGGCATCACGCGCCATGCACTGACGTTTTCGCCACCGGCGGCCGCTGCCAGCGAAATGCGTTTCGTGAAGCAGGCGCAGGCGGATGGACCCGGCCTCGCGCGTTGCTGGCTGCAGGTTGAACCCGCGCGGCAACTGACTCATCTCAAGGGCATACCGATACTGATGGTCACCGCAGAAGCCTCGTATCACGCGCCGTACGATCACGGCACCTCGTTGTTTTTAAAACAGGCGGGTGTTGAGCATACGTTCGTGCGGCTTGCCGATGCGGGCATACGTGGCAACGGTCACATGATGATGCTGGAGAAAAACAATCTCGACATCGCGCGCTATTTCCAGCGGTGGCTGGAGGCCAACGTTAAATGAAAAGGCATCGCTATGGAAGTCACCCGCACCCTCGCCAAATTTCTCGTCACACACAAAGCTGTGGACCTGCCGCAAGCTGTGCGTCACGAAGGCGCACGCTCACTGCTTAACTGGGTTGCCTGCGCAGTAGGCGCATCAAGGCACGCGACGGTCAAGCGCGCGCTGGCGGCGCTTTATGATTTGTCCGGCCCGCGTGATGCCACGATACTGGGTCGCCGCGAACGTGTGGATATTTTTCAGGCGGCCTTGCTCAACGGCGCGACCTCACACACCTTTGATTTTGACGATACGCACATGAAAACGGTGATCCATCCCAGCGGCCCGGTGGCATCGGCGATACTGGCGTTGGCAGAGCGTCAAACAGTGAGCGGACGCGATTTTTTGCATGCATTCCTGTTGGGCGTTGAAGCCGAATGCCGTATCGGTAACTCGATCTTTCCCAATCATTACGATGCCGGTTGGCACATTACCGCCACCGCCGGTGTATTTGGCGCGGCGGCAGCAGCGGGTCGCCTGCTCAAGCTGAATGAACAACAAATGGTTTGGGCACTGGGTACCGCGGCCACCCACGCCTGCGGCATACGCGAGACCTTCGGCACCATGGCCAAACCGCTGCATCCGGGCATAGCAGCGCGCAATGGTCTGATGTCTGCGCTGCTGGCGAAAAAGAATGTCACCAGCGCGGAGCAGGGTATCGAAGGCCGGCGCGGCTTTGCAGCGGTACTTTCGACAAAATTCGTCCCGCAAGAAATCACCGAAGGGCTGGGCAAAACCTGGGAGATTTTGTCGAACAGCTACAAGCCGTACGCGTGCGGTGTGGTGATCCATCCCGCGATTGACGGCTGCATCCAGTTGCGTAACGAACACAAACTCAAGCTTGATGACATCGCGCGCATCGATCTGAAAGTGCACCCGCTGGTGCTCGAACTCACCGGACGGCGCGAACCCAAATCAGGGCTGGAAGGCAAGTTCAGCATCTACCATTCGTGCGCAGCGGCGATCCTGCTGGGCGAGGGTGGCGAGGCGGCGTACAGCGACGCTCTCGTGCGCAACCCGGCGGTGGTGCGCGTGAGGGATCAGGCCAACGCCGTGGTGCAGCCGGGTATCGCGGAAGACCAGGTGCATATCACCATGACGCTCAAGGATGGTCGCGTGCTTGAAAAAACTGTAGAGCACGCCGTAGGCAGCATCGCGCGCCCGATGAGCGACGCCGATCTCGAAGCCAAGTTTCACGCGCTGTGCAAAGGCATATTGCCGGCGGCGCAGGCGGACAAGTTGATCGGTCTGTGCTGGAACGTCGGCAAGCTGAAAAGCGCGGCGCAGATTGCGCGGGGGGCGGTGCCTGCGCGGGCGAACGTTGCGGCAAAGGCTCGCAAGAAGTAAATTTCGTAGGGTGGGCAAAACGTCTTTTTGTTTTGCCCACGCCGCCGAATGTGATCTACACTGCTCTGCGTGGGCACAAAGGGCGTGCCCACCCTACGAAAACCAAAACCTACGCTGCGCGGCGCACCGGCGCCATGCCGGCTTTGGCCTTGGCCACCAACCCGGTCGCTTCCAAATCCGCGCGCATCCCTTTCTTCATTTCTTCGGTCATTTCGGCGCATGGTGCGCGTACCGGGCCGCCGGCCATGCCGACGAGTTCCATCCAGTATTTTTGTTCGGCGATGGCCATGCGGTTGGAGCTGCCGTAGCCGGGGATCCATTTCGCGAGTACTGAGCGCAGCGGGTTGATGCTCTTGCAGATGTCGACGGCTTTGTTCATATCGCCGTTCTGCGCGGCGTGGGTGTAGTCGCGCACCGGCAGGTAACCGGGCACCTGGAAAAGATGCGGGCAGTAGTTGAGTAGCCAATGGTCGCCGCAGACCGCGATATTGTAGAGCCACGGCGCTTCGTCGGCGACACTGACTTCCATTTGTTTGCCGACGCTGTCGCGCAGCGAAGTGGCTGCGGCCATGCCCGACACGCCCTGCTTGTAGCCGCAGATGTTGGGAATGGTGGCCAGGCGCTGCGCGAGCTTCGCCGATAGCGGATGACCCTGATTGGTGTTGAACAGGCAAATGCCGATATCCACGCGGTCGGCGACGAATTTGTAGTAGTCGAACACCGCATCATCGCCGCGTGCGGCCATGTACGGTGTCAGGATGATGACGAAATCGATGCCCACGTCCTGCGCGTGTTGCGCAAGCTTGGCGGCTTCCAGCGGATTCTGGTGGTGGCAGCCGGCGATCAGCGGCACGCGGCCCTTGTTGACCTCGACATTGATTTCCACCACGCGCATGCGCTCTTCGTTGGTCATGGCCCAGAATTCGCCGACGTTGCCGATGCAGTAATGGCCGTCGATGTTCAGACCGGTGATGCAGTGTTCAAGGTTGGATGCGATACCTTTTTCATCGAGCCTCTCGGCGTCGATGAAATTGGTCGGCAGCGCAGTCCACACGCCGCGCAGCATTTCCTTGGCGGCTTCTTTGGCTTCGTTACGTTTGTATTTCATGGGGTTCTCCGAATTAAAAAGTGGCGGCAATTGTGGACAGATGAATCGAGAATATCAGAACCTCCGCATGTGATCCAGCGTGAGCCCGGATGCCATAATTTCGATATAACACGTTGTTATTAAAGGTATTTTTTAATAACTACTCGACCTTAATGTTTGCCGCCTTCACCACGTCACCCCATTTTTTTATCTCCGACGTGATATAGGCGGTGAACGCCTCGGGCGTGGACGGCGTGGGCACCGTGCCTTCGTTGAGCATGCGCTCGGTAACCTCTTTGGTGTTTACGCTGGCAACGATCTCGCGGCTCAAACGTTGCACGATATCCCTGGGCATATTGGCGGGGCCCAACATGCCGGCCCACGCATAGGCTTCATAGCCGGGCAGTCCGGCTTCGGCCACCGTTGGAAATTCCGGCAGCGACGGCATGCGCTTGGCATTGCCCACACCCAGCGCGCGCAACTTGCCGGCGCGGATATGCGGCAACGCGGTGGGTATGCTGCTGTAGGTGAGATGCGCTTCGCCGGAAAGCACCGCGATCACCGAGGGCGCGGTGCCCTTGTAGGGGATGCCCACGGTTTTGACATTGCCCACGGCGTTCAGCACCTCGCCCGCAATATGTCCGGTATTGCCGATGCCGGGGTGCGAGTAGGTGATCTCGTTGGGGCGCGCGCGGGCGAGCGCGATCAGGTCCTTCACATTCTTCACCGGCAGCGAGGGATGCGCCACCAGCATCAGCGGAAAGTTGATCATGTTGGCGATCGGCGTGAAATCGCGCAAGGTGTTGTACGGCAGCTTGGCATACAGATGCGGGTTGATCGCCAGCGGTCCGGCCGATATCGCCGCGATGGTGTAGCCGTCGGGCGCTGCCGCCATCAGCACCTGCAGCCCGACGATGCCGTTGGCGCCGGCGCGATTGTCGATGGCGACTTGTTGCCCGATGCGTTCAGCGAGCTTTTGTCCCACCACGCGTCCGACAAAATCGACACCGCCGCCCGGCGGGAATGGCACGATCATGCGGATGGCTTTGGTGGGATAGGTTTGCGCCTGTGTCGTCACCGTTGCAAGGCAAGTGACCGCCGCTGCCGCGGCCATCAGTGTTGGGGTGAAACGCATATCGTAAGCTTTCCGCTGGTTGAATTGCCGGCCAGTTTGCAGCAATTCGCGGGCTTGTCAACCATCAAGCCATTCATTCCGTACCAGTACAGCAGTAGCGTGCGCCATGCGCACGATCTCGAAGACGCTACGGTTCAGAATGATCGCACGGTGGTGGCATTGGCCACTGCTATACTTCACTCCGGTTTGGAACAGGGAGTGTTTGCGTGCTGAAAATTGGAATCCTGCTCGGCGACGATATCGGTCTGGAGGTAGTGCCCGAAGCGGTCAAAGTGATGAAAGCAGCGGCGGCCAAAACAGGGCTATCCATCGCATGGAGCGACCACGCCATCGGCAAGCGCGGCCATGAATTGCACGGCCACACCTTTCCGCAACAGACGATAGACGAGCTTAAAAACGTCGATGGCTGGCTGTGCGGCCCCATTGGACACAACGCATATCCGCGCAATGATCCGACCTGGATCATGCCGCCGGTGCGCAAGCGCTTTGAACTTTACGCCAACATCAAACCGGTGAAGTCGTACCCGAATATTGCGTCGGTGCACAAGAACGTCGATATCGTGTTTCTGCGCGAGGTGACCGAGGGTTTTCAGTCGAGCGACACCGTCACCGCCGGCGCGGGGGAGTTTCGCCCCAATGATGAAATCTCCATCGGCTCGCGCGTGGTCACGCGCAAAGGCGCCAATCGTGTCGCGCGCGCGGCGTTCGAGATTGCGCGCACGCGCACCAAAAAGACGGTCACCGCCGTGCATAAAGAACCGGTATACCGGCTGGTGTGCGGCATGTTCGCCGAGGAATGCCGCAAAGTGGCGAAGGAGTTTCCCGATGTGACCTTCAACGAAGTGCTGGTGGACGGCTTTGCGATGAAAGTGACGATGAACCCGCTGCCGTTTGACGTGGTGGTGACCACCAATCAGTTTGGCGACATCCTCACCGATCTCGGTGCGGGCATCGTTGGCGGCCTGGGTCTCGCGCCGGGACTGGTGTGCGGCGAACGTCAAGCGATGGCGCAGGCCACGCACGGTTCTGCGCCGGACATCGCAGGCAAAAATATCGCCAACCCGTATGCGCTGATTATGTCAGGGCAAATGCTGCTCGAATGGCTGGGCCGCAAGCGTAATGAAGTCACAGCGATTGCGGCTGCGGCGCTGATGGACCGCGCGATGGATAAAGTCATCGCCGAACAAAAACATCTCACGCCCGATCTCGGCGGCACGGCGAGTACCACCGGTATGGGTGATGCGGTGGTTACGGCATTATAAAGTATTCAATAAAAACAAACAGTTACAACGAATTCACAGTAGTGCTATTGCCGAAAGCATCGCAATTCACTATTGTTGCGTTGCTGTTAAAACCAACCCGGAGGAGATGAAGATCATGAAACGTTTGATAACGCTATTTGCAGCAACAATGTTGGTAGGCACAGCGGCCTACGCGTATCAAGTTACCGGCCCGGTACTCGAAGTGACCGATACCAAAATCGTGGTGGACAAAGCCGGGGAGCGTCATGAAATCGCCCGCGACAAGTCAACCAAGGGCGACAAGAATATCAAGAAGGGCGACCGGGTTACCGTGCAGTACAACATGACGGCGACCAGCATCGAATCCAAAGGCGGCGCGAAAGACGACAAGGCGCCAGCCAAGAAATAACGCATTCACGCTCGACAAAAAAGGAAGGCTTACGGCCTTCCTTTTTTTTGTGGGTGACTTGCATGCGGGGCAACAACACTACGGTCGTTCCCGCGCAGGCGGGAACCTATAACACCTGAGCCATATGCGCCACCGTATGGTGTCCCGCTGCGCGGGAACGACATTGGAGAATTTAGTTTACTTGGCGTGACGATGTCGGAATGTCGGACCACGCAAAATCCCGCTGCAGAACTCTGCCCTTGATTACGATCAAAGACGATAGCGTGAAACGTGGTAACATATTGTTTTTATTAACTATTTTTAAATCGTAATGAATAGTGTCAAGCACTGGGTGTGGTTGGCGCTCGCGCTGCTGATCGCAGCCGCCGCGGCCTATGTTGCAACGCGCCCCAAACAGCTGGTGGTGGATGTGCTCGTCACCAAACGCGAAGATGTGCAATTGAGTGTGGTGGCGAGCGGGCGCGTGCTGGCGCCGGCTCGCGTGGATATTGGCGCCACCATCACCGGGCGCGTGCAGCGCGTGGCGGTGCGTGAAGGCGCACGCGTGAGTGCGGGCGAGTTATTGATCTTGCTGGAACAAGCAGAACTGAATGCTGCGGTGGTGCAGGCGCGCGCGGCGCGTGACCGTGCGCGTGCGCGGGTGCAATCGGTGACGACGCTGGCGCTGCCCGCTGCGCGCGAATCGCAGACGCAGGCCGAAGCGAACGTGGCATTGTTCGAGCGCGAGCATCAGCGCTCGCAAGACCTGCTGGCACGCAATTTCATCAGTCAGGCGCGTATGGACGAAGCCGAACGTCAATTGCAGGTAGCGCGCAGCCAGTTAGCCTCCGCGCGCTCGCAAGTCGGCGCGCAGGGCGCGCAGGGCGCCGAAGCGCAACAGGTGCGGCAGCAACTGCTGGAGAGCGAGGCCGCACTGGACCTGGCACAGGCAAAACTGGCACAAACAGAAATTCGCGCACCGGCGGCGGGCGTCGTGCTGGAACGATTAACCGAGCCGGGCGACATTGCACAACCGGCCAAGCGCATGATGACACTGGCGCTGGACGGCCCGTCGCGGCTGATCGTGCAGGTGGATGAAAAAAACCTGCCGCTGCTGCAAAAAGGGCGCACGGCAACAGCGGTGGTGGATGCTTTTCCGGCTGAACGCTTCACCGCGGAAATAGCGTATATCTCGCTCGGCGTAGACGCCACGCGCGGCACAGTTGAGTTGCGGCTGGATATCCCCAAACCGCCGCCCTTTCTAAAGTCAGACATGACGGTGACGATTGATCTCACCGGCCCGGTGTTAAAGCAGGCATTGATTATTCCCGCCGATACCATACGCCAGTTGCAATCCGATGCGCCGTATGTGTTGCTGGAGCGTGCCGGTATCGCTACGCGCGCACCGCTGCGCACGGGCCTGCAGATGCAGGGGCGCGTGCAGATACTCGATGGTTTGGCGCCCGGCGACCGCGTCATACTCTCGCGTGAAGTCGAGACCGGTGCGCGGGTCAGCGAACGGCGGTAACGGCCCATGGCGGCATTTGAACTGACGGTTGCGCTGCGCTTCCTGCGCGAAGGCCGCATGCAGACCGCGCTGATTATCGGCGGTGCAGCGGTCGGCGTGGCGGTGATTTATTTCATCACCGCGGTGCTGGTGGGGGTGCAGGCCGATCTCATCAAGCGCGTGACGGGTGCACAGCCCCATGTCGTGATAAAACCGCCGGAGGACACCGTGGCACCGCTGATCGCGGGGAAATCAGCAGGCGCGCGGCTGTCCAGCGTGCAGGCACGCTCGCAGCGCCTGACCACCATCGACGGCTGGGCGGCGCTGATGCGCCAGACCGAGACCACGCCGGGCGTCAGAGCCGCAGCGCCGGTTGCCAGCGGCGGCGCGCTGGCAGTGAAGGGCGATGCATCGCGCTCCATCGTCATTACCGGCACCGATCTTGAGCGCTACCAGCGCGTGGTGCGCATGGACGACAAAATAGTGCAGGGCGTACTCAAACTCGACGCCGGCGACGCCATGATCGGCATCGATCTCGCGCGCGATTTGGGGGCGGTGCTGGGAGACCGCTTTCGCGTGCAAGCGGTGGATGGGGCCAGCGAAGTGTTCCAGATACGCGCCTTGCTGGATATGGGTTCGCGTGAACTGAACCAGCGCTCGGTGTATCTCGCGTTGCGGCCCGCGCAAAGCCTGCTCAATATTTCCGGACGTATCACCAGCATCGAGGTAGCGGTCAGCGAAATGATGCGCGCAGATCAGATCGCCGCGCGTCTGCGCGCGCAGTCCGGGCAGCAGATCGAAAGCTGGATACAGACCAATACCTTTGTGTTTTCCGCCATCGGTAATCAGAACATCATGACGCTGTTGATTCGCGTTTTTGTCACGGTGGTGGTGGTGCTCGGCATCGCCAGCGTACTGGTGGTGTCGGTGGTACAAAAACGCAAGGAGATCGGCATCTTGCGCGCGATAGGCGCTACGCGCGGGCAGATGCTGCGCATATTTTTGATGCAGGGCGCGATCGTGGGATTTGCCGGCGCGCTGGCGGGTTCCGCATTCGGCATGGCGCTGATAGCGATTTTCAGCCGTATCCTGCGTAATGCGGCCGGGCAGCCGCTGTTCTCGCTGGCATTTGATTACCAACTCACATTTATTGCGCTGGCTGCGGCCACCATGCTCGGCGTGCTGGCCGCCGTGCTGCCGGCGCGTAATGCCGCGAATCTTGATCCGGCACAGGCGATCCGGGGATAGAGGATGAGTGCCGAGTCCGTGCCGCTGGTCGCTTTGCAAGGCATACGTAAAACCTACAATGCCGGCCTGCCCAACGAACAAGAGGTGCTGCATGGCATTGATTTATCCATGCTGGCAGGCGAATTCTGCGCGCTGATCGGCCCGTCGGGGTCGGGTAAAAGTACGCTGCTGAATATACTGGGATTGCTGGAACGCGCAAGCGGCGGCGTGTATAAACTGGCAGGCAGCCACGTCACCGCGCTGGATGATGATGCGCTCACGCACGCGCGGCACGCAACGCTGGGCTTTGTGTTTCAGTTTCACCATTTGCTGCCGGCGTTTTCCGCGCTGGAAAACGTAATGCTGCCGGCGATGATCGGCGGCGCGGGCAAAGCGGACTCGACACGCAACACCACGCGTGAACGTGCAGCGCACTTGCTCGACGCAGTGGAACTCCAAGACGCCTATCACAAAAGGCCCAACGAACTTTCCGGTGGCATGCAGCAGCGCGTGGCAATAGCGCGCGCGCTGGTGCTGGCGCCACGGCTGGTGCTGGCGGACGAACCGACCGGCAATCTAGATACGCACTCCAGCGACAGTATTTTCGAACTGATGCGCCAATTCAATCGCGAGCAGGGCACGGCGTTTTTGGTGGTGACGCACGATCCGCGACTGGCAGCGCGTTGTGACCGTATCATCGAACTGGTCGACGGCCAAATCGCCAGTGACCGCGCAAATGCGCCGGCGAGCTAAAAAATATTTAAAAATAAATAGTTACGTACTATATTTAGCACTGGCTCAAGCTTGCGCCCACTAGCGATGCCGTTCTTCCCCAGCATCACCGCGATGGCCCGCGCGGCATCGAAGGTCGGATTGCCCTGACTGGCGCTCTCAGTGCTGGAAAGCCGCCACTAAACGGATTCCTCGACCTTCGAATTCTTCAACGCACTATAGACTTTGTGCAGCAGGTGCTCCACGGCCAGCTTCCGAAATTCACCATCGGCCATTAGCTTGCTAAAGATTTCCTCGTTACCATCCATGCGGTCAATGACGAGTCCCTCGAAGGCTTTCTCGAACACATAGCGAAAGTCTTCCTTCGAGTTTGTCGCGGCTGCTTTCTGGAGCGTGTCGCTTTCGATGGCTTCTTCCTGAATCTGGTCAAAGAACAGTTGGTCCCCTTCCTGCCTGCGCGGGAACGACAGTTGGGGGTATCGGTGCTTCTGGAGCTTCTCGAATTAGCTGATCATATTGCAAATAACTACTTATAATCAATAAGTTATGATACTTTCTGAAGCATCGCACGAGCATACATGCCCAATACGCCATATTTGGCGTTTTGTAATCACAAACAGCGTTATACACGCCACTAATGGCGCTTTACATGAACGTTGCGCTCAACAATGTAATGAGGGTTCCTGATGAGGAGTTATACCGAATGATCGATCCGCATGCCGAACTGAAAACCGCGCGGCTCAGGTACATGCAGCGGCTGGCAACCGCGCTGCTGGTCGCGATGCTGGTACTGCTTGCGCTGAGCGCATCGTTCAAGACCGGTTATCCATGGTTGCATTGGGTGCAGGCATTCGCCGCAGCGGCCACTGTCGGCGCTATTGCCGACTGGTTTGCGGTGGTTGCTCTGTTCCACCATCCTTTGGGCCTGCCTTTCCCGCACACGGCCATCGTCCCCGCGAATAAGGACCGCATCGGCGCGAGCCTGGGTCACTTCGTCGAGCACAACTTCCTGACACCCGAAAACGTGATCCGCGAAATTGAGCGGCGCAATTTGACCATGGTGGCGGCCGAATGGCTGGCTGATCGCGCCAACGTAGACAACGTGGCGGCACGCGTATGCTCGTTGATTCCGGCCGCACTCAACACGCTGGGCGACCAGGATTTCAGGCGCTTCGTTGATGGCGCAGTCGCGCCGCAACTGCGCAAACTGAATGTGGCCCGTATCGCCGGCGACATCCTCACGGTGCTCACCGCCGGCGGCCGCCATCAGGCGCTGCTCGATCGAGCCCTGCGCGCGAGCGAAGGCTGGCTGGTTGCCAATCAGGAGATGATCAAGGTAAAGTTCAGCGCGGCGTCGAAATATACGCCGGGTATTCTCGACAGTTACATCGTCAACAAATTCGTCGAGGGTATCGTTGCTTTGATGCATGAAGTTGCTTCAGATTCCGCTCACCCGATTCGGCGGCAATTCGATGCATTTACTGAAGAATTCATCCGCAAGCTGAAAACATCTCCCGACTATTTCACGCAGGCGGAAGCACTCAAGCGTGAATTCCTGCAACACATGGAAAGCGAGGACTATTACGGCATCGTGTGGAACGACGTCAAACAGCGAATTGTGGCCGATCTCGCGGACGAGCATTCTCTGCTTCGCACCCACGTGGCGGAGGCCATCTTCAAGCTGGCGAGCGGCCTGCGCGCTGACCACGCGTTACAGGCCAGGCTCAACGCCTGGTTGTTGCAGACAATTGAAACGCTGCTGGTCCGGCATGCACACCAGGTTTCGCGCCTGATCACCGAGGTCGTCAGCGGATGGGATGCGCGCGAAGTGGGCAAGAAAATGGAGCTCGAGATCGGCAAGGACCTGCAGTACATCCGCATCAGCGGCACGCTGGTCGGAGGCACCGTTGGTTTGCTGCTGCACGCGATCATCGGTGTGCTGTGAGCCATGGGACGCTTTCACCATTACCATGTCTATGTGATTGAACTCTCGAAAGACGTTCTTTACAAAGGTCGATTCAGGAAAAACAACCCGGGTTACGTACCTGGCAAACCGTGCGTTTATGTCGGCATGACCGGATTGGATCCGGACACGCGCTTCGACAAACACAAAGCAGGTATCAAGGCCAATCGATACGTGAAGCAGTTCGGATTACGCTTGTTGCCGGAACTCTATGAAGTCTATAACCCGATGCCGTATGACGGTGCGCGAGACATGGAAGTGGAGTTGGCAATTGGTCACTTTGAGCTTGTCGTCGCCCATCGCCTGCACTGCGCTCGCGTTCGCGGCCAGCGCATCGTAAAAGGCGATTTCGTCGTCGGTCAGGCCGAGGTCTTCGCCGCGCTTTGGTGGCAGCGTCCATTTCCTTGGCGAGCTTGATCAGTTCCGCGATCACTTCCTGCGTGGCGATGGCGTGGTTGTGATACGCGTTGAGTGTTTTCTTCAGCTTGTCGCTGAAGAGCTGGCTATGCACCGGGTTTTTCTTCGAGCGGATTTTCAGTTCCGTGCTTTTCCAGCATCACGGCGATGGCTTGCGCGGTGTCGAAAGTCGGATCGCCTTTGCCGCCGCTCACTCTGCTGATGGCAACGCGGGTACGCAAGCTGGATTGCGGGGCTGCTTTGGTTTGTGATGCGTTGTGCTCTACCCATCCTACGACTACAACCATAAGTATTTGTTTTAAATACGATTCTAATCTGCGCGGATATTGGCTGCACGCGCCACCACGCCCCATTTTTGTATTTCTGAGCGGATCAGCGCGGTGAATGCTTCGGGTGTTGCGGGCGCCGGCACGGTGCCGTTGGCGAGGAAGCGGTCCACGGCGTCCTTGGATTTCAGCCCTTCGTTGATTTCGCGATTGAGTTTTTGCACCACGTCGGTGGGCATTTTGGCGGGGCCGACGATGCCGGCCCACGAATACGCCTCAAAGCCGGGCAGGCCGCCTTCGGCAATGGTGGGAAATTCCGGTTGCGAGGGCAGGCGCGCGGCGTTGCCGATGCCGAGCGCGCGCATTTTACCGGCGCGTATATGCCCGAGTGTCGGCGGGATGCTGGAGAACATCAATTGCACTTCTCCCGAGAGCAGTGCAATCGCAGTAGGGCCGCTGCCTTTGTACGGCACGTGAATCACGTTTATCTTCGCCATCGATTTAAACAGTTCCAGCGCCAGATGGTCGGAGTTGCCGGCGCCGGAAGATGCCGCGGCGAGTTCGCCGGGGCGCGTCTTGGCGAGTGCGATCAGGTCTTTGACGTTTTTCGCCGGCAGCGACGGATGCGTCAACAGCATCAGCGGAAAGTCCACTCCGCGCGCGATGATGGTGAAGTCGCGCAGTGTGTCGTACGGCAGCTTGCTGTAAACATGCGGATTCACCGCCAGCGGCCCGGCCGATGCGCTGGCGATGGTGTAGCCGTCAGGCGGCGCGGCCATCAGCGCCTGCAAACCGATGATGCCGTTGGAGCCGCCGCGATTGTCGATGACGACTTGTTGCCCGACGCGTTCCGCGAGTTTCTGGCCGATGATGCGCCCCATGAAATCGGTGCCGCCGCCGGGCGGGAAGACCACGATCATGCGTATGGTTTTATTGGGGTACGGCTGTGCCGCTGCGTGCAATGGCAGCACTGCGACAACGAATAACACGGCCCAGCGCGATAATTTGATGTTCATTTTTCCGCTCCAATTTGCCGCGCACTGTCTCCGAATCAACAGCGCTTGTCAATCGCGAAACGGCCAGTAGCCCGGAAGGAGCGTAGCGGATCCTGAAAGGGAGGACAACCGTTGCTGCCTGTTCCAGCACACGTTGCGTGCTGCGGTGCCTGCTCCCCCCGGAATACGCTGCGCTCCTTCCGGGCTACACATCATGCGGTTGCGTGACGCCTGCGGCCGGCTCGGCTAAACTCTCTTGCTCACTCTGAAGAATAAACTCCGCCATGCGTATCACCGCCATCCATTCCATAGCTGCGCCCATCGCATCGCAGATCCGCAACGCCTATATCGATTTTTCCAAAATGACTGCCAGCGTGGTCGCCGTGGTTACCGACGTGGTGCGCGACGGCAAAGCGGTGGTGGGCTACGGGTTTAACTCCAATGGCCGTTATGCGCAGGTGGGGTTGCTCGGCGAGCGCTTTGTACCGCGCATTATGGGGGCTGATCCGAAGACGCTGATGAATGACGCAGGCGATAATCTCGATCCGCATCGCATCTGGGCGACAATGTTTGCCAACGAAAAGCCCGGCGGCCACGGCGAGCGCTCGGTAGCCATCGGCACGCTGGACATGGCGGTGTGGGATGCGGTGGCCAAGATTGAAGGCAAGCCGCTGTATCGTCTGCTGGCCGAGCGTTACAACGGCGGCAAAGTGGACGAAAAGGTATTTGTTTACGCGGCGGGCGGTTACTATTATCCCGGCAAAAATCTTGCAGCCTTGCAGGACGAGATGAAGAAGTATCTTGATCTCGGTTATTCGGTGGTGAAAATGAAAATCGGCGGCGATTCGCTTGCCGATGACATCAAACGCATCGAAGCGGTGATTAAAGTGGTGGGCGCGGGCAAAAATCTGGCAGTCGATGCCAATGGCCGCTTCGATCTGAAAACCGCCATCGCATATGCGAAGGCGCTCGAACCCTACGGCCTGTTCTGGTACGAGGAAGCGGGCGATCCACTGGACTATGCTTTGCAGGCCGAGTTAGCGGGTCACTACACGCATCCCATGGCCACCGGCGAAAATCTGTTTTCGATGCAGGACGCGCGCAATTTGATTCGTCACGGCGGCATGCGTGCGGATCGCGACTGGCTGCAATTCGACTGCGCGTTGTCGTACGGCCTGGTCGAATATCTGCGCACGCTCACCATGCTCCGGGAAAACGGCTGGTCGCCACGCCGCTGCTGCCCGCATGGCGGCCACCAGATGTCGCTTAACATTGCTGCAGGGCTGGGCCTTGGCGGCAACGAATCGTATCCGGATGTGTTTCAACCCTTTGGCGGATTCGCCGACAACACGCCGGTGGTCGATGGCTTTGTCGCCTTGCCGGATATTCCCGGCGTGGGTTTCGAGGCGAAGTCGGGTCTGTATGCGGTGATGCGCAGACTAGTCGAATAATATAACGTGTGTTTTTAAAAGGTAAATTGTCATGAAACTGTTTCAGATTGCAGTGGCGGTAGCAGCGCTGTCGCTGTCATCACATGGCGCAATCATCGCGCGGGCCGCCGATGGTTTCCCCAACAAACCGGTGCGCATGATCGTGGCGTTTCCGGTGGCGGGCGCGACCGACATACTGGCGCGGGTGTTGAGTCAAAAAATGGGCGAGCAATTCGGCTATCAGGTGATAGTCGACAATCGTCCGGGCGCGGGCGGCACCATTGGTTCGCGCATTGCAGCCAACGCTGCGCCGGATGGTTACACGCTGGTGCTAGGCACCACCAGCACCCACGCCATCGGCCCGCATCTTTACGCGAAGCGTCCGTATGAGCCCTTGACGGATTTCACCGCGGTGACGCAGGTGGCGACTTCGCCCAATGTGATGATGGTGGCCTCGCAGGTGCAGGCGGCCACGCTCAAGGATTTGATTGCGCTAGCCAAAGCGCAGCCGGGCAAACTGAATTATGGTTCATCGGGCGTGGGCACGCAGTTTCATCTGTCGGGTGAACTGTTGAAGTTGCTGGCGGGCATCAACATTGTGCATGTGCCGTACAAGGGCACGGCACTGGTGTATCCCGACATGATTTCCGGGCAGATTCAGATTTTGTTTGATGTGCCGGTGGTGGCGCTGAATTTTATCAAGCAGGGCCGCGTGCGGGCGCTGGGCATTTCCGGCAAAAAGCGCACGCCGGTGTTGCCCGAGGTGCCGACGATTATCGAAGCGGGCATACCGGGCTATGACGCCGACCTCTGGTTTGGCCTGTTCGCGCCGGCGCAGTTGCCGCAACAGCGCCTGGCGCGCGTGCATGCCGAAACCGTCAAAGCCCTGGGCGCAGCGGATGTCAAAGAACGTTACGCCGGGCTGGGCGCGGACCCCATCGGCAACACGCCTGATGCGTTCAGCGCGTTTCTGAAAGCGGAGAATGCCAAGTGGGAGAAGGTGGTCAAGGCTTCGGGGGCGCGGGCGGATTAGCGGTAAACTTCGCAGCAGTATAAATTCACGGCGGGAGAACCATGCCGCGCTTGCGTCAATCACTGATATTTCTGCTGGGCGTGGTTTTTATCAACGCGCTGCCGGCGGCTGATCTTGCGCGCGTGGACGAAGCCGAGATTCAGCGCCTGGTGGATACTGTCGGGCAAAGCGACACTGAGAAGCGCGTGATTCAGCGCCGCCTCACTGCCTGGAAAGGCATGATCGAGTCGTCTAAAAATCGCAGCCTTGAAGATGCACTCAAACTGAAAGTAGTCAACGATTTTGTGGCGGAGACGCCGTTTTATTGTGATCCGGTGATGTGGTGTCTGGAAGATTACTGGGCCAAGCCGCTGGAGTTTCTGGCCAATGACGGCGGTGATTGCGAGGACTTCGCTATCGCGAAATATTACGCGTTGCTTGCGTTGGGTGTGCCTGACGACAAACTGCGCATTGTGTATGCCACCTATCGGCAAGGCGCATTCAGCGGGGCGCATATGGTGCTCGCCTATTATCCGACGCTCGACGGCGACCCCATGATTCTGGATAACATCAATCCGAATGTATTGCCCGGTTCTCAGCGCGGCGATCTCACGCCGGTGTTCAGCTTTAACACCCAGGGCTTGTGGTCGGCGAAAGAATTGAAAGGCCGCGATCAAAGCGGCGCGCACAAATCGTGGAGTGATACCTGGAAGAAAGTGCAGTCCGATACCACCATCAGAGTCGTCACGCCGGCGCAACGCAAGTCCGCCGAATGTCAGTCGCTGCGCGGGCGTGTGTCCTGGTGCCGGTAACAAAGTTAACTATTTGTTTTTAAAGGAACACAATGAACGGCGCTGAGAGTCTGGTACGCACGTTGCTCAACGGCGACGTGAATGTTTGCTTTGCCAATCCCGGCACATCCGAAATGCATTTTGTGTCCGCGCTCGATCGCGTGGAGGGCGTGCGTTGCATTTTGGGATTGTTCGAAGGCGTCGTTACCGGTGCAGCGGACGGCTATTACCGCATGTCAGGCAAACCCGCTGCGACGCTGCTGCATCTGGGGCCCGGTTTGGGCAATGGTCTCGCCAATTTGCATAATGCAAAAAAAGCGCGCTCCGGTATCGTCAATATCGTTGGCGAACACGCGGGTTATCACATCAAATACGATGCGCCGCTCACCGCGGATATCGAAGGCGTGGCGCGCCCGATGTCGGATTGGGTGAAAACGTCTCATTCCTCGAAAACCATCGCCGCCGATGGCGCGCTGGCGGTGCAGGCTGCGCGCACTGCGCCGGGACAGATTGCGACATTGATCCTGCCGGCCGATACCGCGTGGGGCGAGGCGGATGGCCCGGCGCAGGTCGCGGATCCCGCGCCGCGCGAAGCCGTGTTAAAAGAGGCCATTGCCGGCGGTGTGCGTGCGCTGAAAAATGGCAGGTCTGCGATGCTGTTTCTGGGTAACGCTGCGGTGTGCGGCAAGGCTCTGGAACTGGCGGGACGCATAGCCGCCAAAACCGGTTGTGGCCTGATGAGCGAATCCGGCAACGCGCGCATCGAGCGCGGCGCGGGCCGCGTGCCGGTAGGGCAGCTGCCATTTTTAGTGGACAGCGCACTGGCAGCGTTGAAAGACACGCGCCAGCTGGTGCTGGTGGGATCAAAGACGCCGGTGTCGTTTTTTGCCTATCCCGGCAAGCCCAGCGTGCTGGTGCCCGAAGGCTGCGAAGTGATCAAGGTGGCGGGAGCGGAGGCGGACCTCGAAGGTGCGTTGGCAGCGCTGGCAGACGAACTGGGCGCGCGCGCCGCGGCGCCGCTCACCAATGCGCCGACTTTTGGCAGTGTGCTGCCCACCGGCAATATCACACTCGAGGGACTCGGTGCGTTACTTAATGTCGTGATGCCGGAGAACGCCATCGTGATGGATGAAGCCATCACCAGCGGACGTAACTTTACCAGCGCCACCATGGGTGCGCGCCCGCACGACTGGCTCAGCATCATGGGTGGCTCGATTGGTTGGGCGATGGGTGCCGCCGTGGGCGCAGCGGTTGCCGCGCCCGGACGCAAGGTGATCGCACTGATCGGCGACGGCAGCGCCCTGTATACGCAGCAGGCGCTGTGGACCATGGCGCGTGAAAACCTCGACGTCACCGTCATTATTTTCGCCAATCGCGCCTACAAAATTCTGCTGGCTGAACTCGGCAACGTGGGTGCTGGCGTGCCGGGGCCTAACGCCACCAGCATGCTGACACTCGGCAATCCCAATCTCGATTGGGTGGCCATCGCCAAAGGGTTTGGCGTTGAAGCGGGGCGCGCGACAAATCTGGATGAACTGGCGGTGCAGTTCAAGCGCGGCCTGGATCGGCACGGGCCTTATCTGGTGGAGCTGGTGATGTAGGTCGGCACGCGACACGCCGGCTTGCCGGAACCGCTCTCCGGCCAGCGCACTGAAACCGCGCCCATCCCACGCGCGCTATTTGCGTTTTCTGGCAGCGGCGGTAGTTGCGGCTCTGGCCGCCGTAGCCTTTTGGGCAGATTTTGCGGCAGCGGTTTTGGCGGCTGTATTCCTTTGCGCCACCTTGGTATCGGCTTTTTTCTGCGCCGACTTTGCCTCAGCTCTTTTGGCATCGGCTTTTTTCTGCGCCAGTTTCGCCTCAGCTTTCCGGGTCTCCGCTGCGGTTGCGCTGTGCGCGGGCGTGCTGAGCGCTGCACCCAGGGCAGCCGCTGTGATGATCACCATGGCGGCAATAAGTTGTTTCACGATTTTGTCTCCCAAAATTTTCGCTGCAAATGTGTAGACGCGAGCGGATACTACACTGGTTCGGCTGATTTAATTCACACTGTTGGTGCCGATGGTGGTGCTTTTCATGCGGATTTTGTGTGTCCTGCCATCGCGCTCTACTGTGAATCCGCCACCCCACACGCCCGCATACGGGCCCGATGACCAATTGACGGTGCGGGTGGCGGCGTTGTAGTCGTAGCGTCCTGTTCCGGTTGACCTTCCGCCAACGAGAAATGCTTCGTAGCTGCCTTTGCCCAGCACAAAAGAGCCGAGCACCAGCGGCGGCATGCCGGTCGCGCCATAGCTCATGATCAGGTACTTGCCCGGACGCGGGCCGTCACCGCTCCCCAACTGTGGCTGCGCCCCCGCTTTGGCTTCGCCCTTCGCGCCGGTACTGCCTGCGCCGGCACCAGGAATGGCGCGGATACTGCTCGCGGCCAGGTACTGCATTTGCGAGAAGCCGTCGTAACGCACCCTATAGTGGCCGGCGTATTTGCCGCCGCCGATTTCCGTGATCGTGGCCTTATACCAGGTGACGTTGAAGGCTTCGACCCGGTCACCCACTTTCCAGTCGGCGGCGCCGCTGATTCCGGCCATCAGCATTGCCAGCAGAGCTGCGACGGCTAGACCCGAACGGATCGTATACCTGACCATGACGAAAATCCCCATGCCGAATAAGCGAAGACGAAAATGACCGTCGCACTGCATGCGATGGTGAACCATAGCATAACAGGATTGCGAAAATTCATTGAAATGCCATAATCGTAAACATCGTTACCGATTCGGCTGCGCGGCGCTACAATGTATTGTGCGATGGGTGTGCGGTATGCGGGTGTAAGAGTGGCAATGCCAGTCACGACTTTTACCGGGAAAATAACCATGCGGCAATGCATTCGAATATTCGCGCTTGTGCTGGCATCACTGGCGCCGCCAGTGTGGGCCGAATCACACGCTCTCATCATGACGATAGGCGCGTATATCAATGGGGTCACTCCCTTGGTGGGGTCACAATACGATGTGCCGAGCGCGCGCGCGATCGCCAACAAGATGGGCGTCAAAGACCAAAATATCCGCTACTACAAAGACGGGCAACTGACCCTCGTGGGCATGCGCAGGGCATTTGATGACCTTTATCAACGGGTTGCTGAAAACGATTCGGTTTTTATCTACTACTCGGGTCACGGCGGGCGCTCGCGCGTCAGCGAACAGGACAGCCGTTGTGCGGCGGCACTGGTTGCCGTCGACGGCGAATGGTTCATGGATAACATGGTCCAGTCCGAACTCACCCGGCTCGCGACCAAAGCGCGCAAAGTTGTGATGTTTGCCGATGCATGCCACTCCGGCGGGGTAAAAACGAGGTCGCTGTCCACGCCCTTGCCCGAGGGAATAGCGCCGCGTTTTTGGGCCAAGCAAGGTCCCGATTCCTGCGAAATTCCGGTGAATGTGGTCACCAACAATCTGCGTACTCAGGCGCGCTCTGTCGGCAAGGGTGGCAACAACGTTGTTTATATTGCCGCGGCACAGGAAAACGAAGTCTCATGGGACATGGGCAAGACCGGCGGCGCAGCGACCCAATCCTGGCGCGAATGCATTACCGGTGGCGCACAAGACAGGGACCAGAGCGGCGGATTGTCGGCTACGGAAATCCAGCAGTGTGCGCAGGCAAAAATGAATCTTATGTTTAGGGGTATGGAGTCACAAGGCATATTGCCGAGCCACGTCACCGTCGCAGGTAACTCGAGCACGGTGCTTGCCTTTGTGGAACGCGCCAGCCAGCCGCCTGCTGCGCCACCCGCCCCCACGCGCCCGCCTGCCAGCACACTCACCACCAAGCCCCCCGCAACGCCAACCACGACTGAAGCCGCCCGTCCAGCTCCCCCCGCGTTTTACACCCTGCGCGATGTCTACAGTAATCGTGACGACAGGCGTGTGGTGAGACTGGCCGCATCCAAACCACGCTTTCAGATCGGCAAGGACGACGTCGCCTTCAGTCTGACCTCCTCGCACCCGGGATACGTTTATTTGCTGATGGTTGGAAGTGACGGCAAGACCTTTGACATGATCTTCCCGAACAAACTGGACGAACACAATGAAATCGGCGCCGGGCAAACGCTGCAACTGCCGCGCCCTGCGTGGCAAATCAAGGCCGCCGGTCCTGCCGGCAGGGACTATCTGCTTGCCATCGTGGCTGACGCGCCGCGCGATTTTTCCAGGACGGGCATGCGTGCGGCCGGTCCATTTTCCGTGGTAAATGCAGCGGGTTCTGCCTCCCACGATATCCAGTTCGTCTCGAATACCGCAGCGGCCGCGAATTCCGCCGAATGCAGCGCGCCTGCGGGCTCGCGCACGCTGGAGGTTAAAAAGCGCTGTTCGAATGCCTACGGTGCTGCTTTGATTGCCATAGAAGAAGTCAACTAACATCTCATTGAAAAATCTGCAGGGGGGCGCAATGCGTTTTGCCACATTGATTCGCAGCCTGTTGCTTTGCGCAACGGCAGTCATCTTGTCGGTGACCGCGTACGGCCAGTCGCGTACGCTTGAAGTGCAGCCGTCGGCAGCCAAGCGATACGCCCTGGTGATCGGCAATGACAGCTATCGGCAGCTTGAGCCGCTGCGCAATGCACGTGCGGACGCACGCGCCATTGCCAAGGCGCTTACCGATTCAGGGTTTGTGGTGACCTTGCAGATTGACGCCGACCAGTCGGCGATGAAAGCCGCGCTTAGAAACTTCGTGTGACTTTAGCCATTTGAAAGATTTCGCTGGCGTCTGAGAGCGACTTTGTGTAATGTTCCCCGCTTATGGGGAGCCTCGCCGATCCGATTGTGTTTCGCCACCGCGGCCGTGACCTGACGATGGCGGATATCGCCAGCATTCAAGCC
>CAMATZ010000018.1 GCA_945861275.1 Bordetella parapertussis | reverse complement strand
TATTGTTTTTATTGAGTTATTTACTGCGCCACGGTTGCGCTGTATTTTAGGACAGGTTAGTGTTCACCTCTGCGGCGGCAAAGTCAAGAACTGAACCCTGACAAGGAGAACGCGATGGCGCACAAGCAAGTAGTGCATCCTGGACAAGTGGCAAAGCCCGCGGGCGTGTGGTCGCCCGCGATACTGGTGACGCAACCGGCGAAGCTGCTTTTCATTTCGGGCCTCACCGCGCGCGACGAAACAGGTGTGGTGATCCATCGCGGCGATATTCGCGCCCAGACGCGCATGATTTGCGAAAACCTGAAAGCGACGGTAACGGCCGCCGGCGGCACCCTGCAAGACCTGGTCTCGGTGACCGTATTCGTAACCGACATCACGCACTTCGATGCCATTCACGAGGTGCGCCGACAATACTTTGCGAGCGAACCGCCGGCTTCGACGATGGTCGAGGTCACGCGGCTCGTCCATGAGGACATGCTGATCGAGATCAACGCTGTCGCGGCTTTGCCCTGACATCACCGGCCCAACCGCGGCGTCAGGATACGATTACTGTTCGACCTTTACATTTGCCTCGACAATAATCTTCGCGAATTTTGCAGATTCGTTGCGGATGAATTCCCGAAACTGCTCCGGCGTAGTGGGAGAAGGTTCAAAGCCCAACCCCCGCAGCCGGGTGCTCACCTCGGGCATCATAAGGATCTGTACCGCGGCGGCGTTAAGCCTTCTTAGCATGGGATCCGGAATTCCGGCCGGCGCATAAAATCCGAAAAAATTAACCAGCTCGAATCCGGCCAGGGCCGGATGCTCCGCAATCGCAGGCACGTTCGGCAGCGCGGAAACGCGGGACAACGAAGTGACGCCGATGGGCCTCAATCTGTCGCTTTCAATGAAAGGCAGCGCAGCGCCGATGCTGACGAAGGTCATGGTGATGTGCTTGCCCACAACATCCGCGATTTGCGGTGCCGCACCCTTATACGGGACGTGCATGATCTGCACTCCCGCTATCTTGTTGAAGAGCTCGCCGGTGAGCTGCTGCGGATTGCCGATGCCGCTGGAAGAAAATGTGAGCTTGCCCGGATGCGCCTTGGCGTGAGCGATGAGTTCCCGAACGTTCCTCGCCGGCACGTCCATGTTGACCGCCAGCACGTTCGGCACCTTGACTAACAAGGTGATGGGCTGGAGTTCTTTGTCCCAGTCATAAGCCATCGGTTTGTATAAGTGGGGGTTGACCGCCAATTCGCCCGACGCCACCAGCAGTGTATAACCGTCAGGGGGCGACTTGGCCGCAGCTCCGGTGCCGATCATGCCGCTTGCGCCGGTCCTGTTTTCCACGATCACGGATTGCCCGAGGATTTTAGTGAGCTGCTCGCCCAGCAGGCGTGACGTAATATCAGTGCCGCCGCCGGCCGGAAACGGACAGATGATCTTGATCGGCTGTTTCGGGTAAGGTGGCTGTGCTTGCGCCAGCACCGGGGAAATCGCCGCGCAGAACATGAATGGCACTGCGCATAACAATGCCGCCAGATGATTGCTGCTGTTGGTTCTCATTGCGTCTCCTCCTCAATATTTTGCAACGCCGGGAAGTTGATAATCCCGGTCTGCCCGCAGCCCGCCCCGCAATGCACGACTAGAGTAAATCGGAAAACCGCCCCTTACCCGTTCGCGCCCGATGCAAAGATAAGATTGAAACCCATCTTGTCATGAACAGTCCAGGTAATTCCGGATCGAGTATACGACTTTCCCCGTCATCCACAGCACCAGCCCCGTAGCAACTGCCTGCTCGCTCCGGCGCAATCTGCGCGTCCTCGGCCGGTTCATTTGGCGCTATCATTGCCACAATTCCCGTCGCAAAGGACACTGCCGTGATCGTCAAACAGATCTGGACTGCCAATTCTTATCGCAACTTCAACTACCTGATCGCCTGTGCCGAAACCGGAGAGGCCGTGGCCATCGATCCTCTGGATCACGAGAAATGTCTGCGCGCTGCGAAGGCAGAGGGCTGGAACATTACGCAGATCCTGAACACGCACGAACACCGCGACCATACCGGCGGCAACGAAGCTGTGGCGCAAAAAACCGGGGCAAAAATCCTTGCTCACAAAAACGCCAGGGAGAAAATCGCCAACATGTCGCGCGGCTTGGGTGCGGGCGACATCATCAAGGTGGGCAAGACGGTGGAACTCGAAGTACTGGACACGCCCGGCCACACCATGAGCCACGTGTGCCTGCTCTCGCACACCGACCAGCCGGCCTTGTTTTGCGGCGACACCTTGTTCAATGCCGGTGTCGGAAACTGTAATAGCGGTCACCCGGTAGCACTCTACAATACCTTCTCCGGGCAGCTTGCCAAACTACCGGATTCCACCCTGATCTATCCGGGGCATGATTACATCGAGAACAACCTGCGCTTTACCTTGAACCGTGAGCCTGGCAATAAACAAGCCCAGGAAATGCTTGAACGGGTGCAGGGGCAGGACACCGACAAGGCCTTTGTGTCGACGCTCAGTGTCGAGCGGGAGATCAACACCTTTTTTCGCCTGTCCAGTCCGGGCGTGATCGCAAAACTGCGTGAGGCGTTTCCCGACCTTCCGGATAGTCCCGACGAGCGTACCGTGTTTCTGAAGCTGCGCGAGCTGCGCAACTCGTGGTGAGCATTGACAACCACCAGCTCCATCTATCAGCGCGGCCTTGACGGTCCAGTCGCGGGCCCTAATCGAAGCAGCACCAGGCGCGTAGCAATAATCGGGGCTGGCGCGTGCGGCATCTGCGCCGCGAAGTACCTGCTCGAAGTTGGCTTCGATGTCACGGTGTTCGAAATCGGCGGACAGATCGGCGGCATGTGGTGCTACATGAACGACAATGGGCGCTCCTCCGCCTATCGCACCCTGCACATCAACACCTCACGTGGCGTCACACGCTTCAGTGATCTCGATTTCGATGCCGCCACCCAGGTGTTTCCCGATCATGCCGACATGCATCGCTACCTGGTGGCATACGCGCAGCACTTCAATGTTACGCCGCACATCAAATTCCACAGCCGTGTGACGCAGGTGCGGCCTGCTTTTGAGCGGGAGACTGAAGCGCCACGGTGGGAAGTTCAGCTTGCGACCGGCGTGGTTGAAGTTTTCGACAGCGTGATTGTCGCCTCCGGCCATCTGACCCAACCGCTCGACATGCCGGAGTTCAAAGCGTTCACCGGCGAATACGTGCACGCGCACGATTACAAAATGCCCGAGCCGTATGTAGGCAAACGCATCTGCGTGGTCGGCGTTGGCAACAGTGCTTGCGATATCGCCAGTGACCTGTGCGTGACGGCGCCGCGTTGCGTGCTGGTCGCTCGTTCGGGTGTACTGATACTCCCCAAGCTGATGTTCGGCCGCGCGTTCACCGACATCACGGCCCGCATCCAGCGCCCGTGGATTCCGCGCAATCTGCGTCGGCGTATCACCCGCTTCCTGACCTGGCTCGCACACGGCGACCTCACCCGCCTCGGATTCAAACGCCCGGAGATACTTTCCCACGTCACCTCAAACGCGACCGTGGTGACCGACATCGCATACCGCCGCATCGAGGTCAAGACCGGTATCGAGGCTATCGAAGGAAAGGTGATCCGTTTCGCCGACGGTAGCAGTGCAGAATTCGACGTGTTGATCGCCGCCACCGGCTACGCCATCGACCTCGACTTTATCCCGACAAGCGTGCTGCAGGCCGCCGATAACCAGCTTAAACTCTACATGCGCATGGTACCGCCGCAATGGCCGGGCCTGTTCTTCATGGGATTCTTCAACACCGATACCGCCCTTAACATGGTGTTCGAACATCAGGCACGCTGGGTGCGGGAGATCCTGCTGGATAACGCCCGGCTGCCGGATGTGGCTGCGATGCGTCAGGCCATCGCCGAGCGCGCCGCGTGGTACGCCACCCAGTACCGGCAGTCGATACGCCATTCGATTGAAGAAGAGCATGTGCGCTATCTGAGCGATTTGAAGCAAACCCTGAAGCGCATGGTGCAGCGGCGCGCGGACGCGCGAAAGGCTGGCGCGGCGGGCTAGATAGGTGTCGCATATAGCGAAGCCGCTATTGCAGATGATCCATCGTGTCATCAATACGTTCCACACCAAACAAACAGACGTCAAACGCAGAGAACGGGCTACCGGCGCGATCCCTCTCATTCAGTGCTTTGGTTCCGCCGCCGATTTGAATATCCATTTTGGAGTGCGGCGGCTTGCCGCCGCCTTGGAACACTTGTAGCGAAGCAGCAAGCTTCCGTACTCCATGAGATAATTACAAGCTTGGATAGACAAAATAATAAATAAAATCATGGAGTTACTGACCGACGTCGAGTATCTTATTTAGTAAGAAGGTGAACCACCTTGAATCCAAATGAGCAATCCGCCGTTACCCTGAATATCGCGCTTAACGCGGACGATGCGGCCGAAAATATTGCCCTCATTCATCGCGCTGAACAAGGAGACGCTGAGGCCCAGAGCAGATTAGGTGTGCGGATATGGGACGGCAAGTACGGTATGAAATGTTCGTACGTGGAAAGCGTTCGATGGCTACTGCGTGCCTACGCTAATGGGGTCAACAACAACTGGCGACTAATTCACGCCTACGAACGCAACCTAATCTCAGTCGATGACCAAATGCACGCAGAACTCTGCGTAGTCGTAGCGAAGATTAAGGAGGAAATGCGAGCAAAGGAATTAAAGGTGGTTTCGTTTGTGGCAGAGCTAGAGAGTCGAGTCGAATCTGGTGATGCGGATGCCGCGATAATGCTCGCGAAGGCCTACCTGTATGGCGATCACGGCATCTCGTCCAAATATGATATAGCCAGTACATGGTTCATAAAGGCATACCAACTCGGTAATGTTGAGGCAGAGGCGCTAATGAACCTGCGACGTCTCTACGCCGACCGCGCGGCGATTCTGGGACGGGCGGCACGCGAGGAACTGGAGCAATTTATGATCCCTATTCTTCAGGAAGATCGATTACGAGATGCTGTTGGCGAGAAAGGATATCGAGGAGGCGTAATTGCTGCAATTTTTGGATTCATTGGAACGCTTATGGCTATAGAATTATCTGGCACAGTGGGACTAATACGAGAGACGTCGTTAATTTGGGCAGTGGGTGTGGCGATCAGTCTATTTGTCCTCATAAACCGCGCATAGCGCGGAGTTCGGGTGCGCTTGCGAATCCCACTGTTCGTGGTGATGTGGCGCTGTCGTTGAAGTTCCTTTGTCACCCCAACGATTCTTGTGCCATCAGCGCATCCCAAGCCTCGTTGAACACAACCTTCCGGCTTATAGGCGACGCCTGATCGTGGTTGCCCATATAACCGCGCGACTGATTACGTCCCAGATCGCCGAGCTATCCCCGTGGTACGCTGCCCAGTACCGACAGTCGATCCGCCATTCGATTGAAGAGGAGCATGTGCGCTACCTAACTGATCTGAAGCTAACCTTGAAGCACATGGTAAAGCGGCGCGCGGACGCACAACAGGCCAGCGCAGCGGGCTAGCCCGCGTAGGGCGCAATCCCTATTGCGCCGCATGGCTACTTTGCAAACCGCATTCGGCGCAATGGGACTGCGCCCTACGCGCTTTCTTGAATCAACGTGGGTGCGCATCAATTTCGGGAGAAAAAAATTGTGGATCAGCAGTGACGTTCAGGCGGTCAATTGCAGTGGGCATTCGGCTTAACCAAACACCGCAAAGCATTTATTGGAATTCACCAGGTAGGTTTCGGCATAGTCGACAATCTCGGCTTTTTTTCCCAGTTCCGTCATGGCGCCGGCCAGGGTGATCCAGTTCAGCAGTTCGTGTTGTCCCGCATCTTCGAGCTGCGCGCCCGTCAGGTCGCGCCAACCGGCGAAGCTTCCGTCGCGCAGTTCGGCGAGCCGGGCGCGGTCGGAGGCATGATCGGGATACAGCCAATCGTTCTTTGCGGTCAGGAACGCATGCGACCAACTGGATGAACTGATCAGCGCAACGCGCCACGGCGATGCGGCAAACGCGCGGCCTATGGCGCGGCCGACGTCAAAGCACGCAGCGGCGGAGGGCGCGGGCGGATCCGGCTCTGCTGTGCTTGCGATATCGCCGGGGGCAATCTGCCCACCACGCGAGCGCACCAATGCGCCGCCGTAGCAATTGACATGAAAAGGCAGCACCGGATAGTCAAATCCCGTCCGGTCGATGTCCAGATACAGCAGGGTGTTGATAAAGGCATGCGCAAGGCCGCGCGCATAGCGCAATCGATACGCGTAAGGCAGCGCGATGCCCGCTGCTGCGAGACGATTGGTCAGAAAACGCGCGGCCTCGGTGTGCCCGCGATGGCGGAACACCTTGTCGTTCGCTTCGTTCCAGAAATTCGGCTGCGGCCGTGAGCCTGCTGCCGAAACGTCAGAGACGTCAAAGGGCCGCGATGCCATTTGATCCACGATATAAATGCAAAAAGGCGGCACGATGTCTTCGATGAAATTTTCATACTGATCGTCGCCAAAGATCACCACCAGGTCGGGACCAAACGCATCCAGCCGCTGGCGCAGGGTGCGCATGGCCGCGAAGCAGCGGGTGCGGTGCGCGCGTGTGGCGCTAGCGCCTTCGTCGTTACCCCATTCTGCGCGCATCGGCGCCGGCCAATTGGCCGGGTCCTTCAGGTGCGCCGGTGTGCGTTTGCCGCCCAGCGTGCGGCGCAGGCTCGCCACCAGGTCGGCGTCGTGCCGATGCAGGCTGGGGGCGTGCGTCAACCCTAGTCCGAGGATTTCAGCCATACTGGTATCCGCCTTTCAATCGAGTAACACTATTCTATTCGCATCATGTGCGCATTGCGCACGTCCTTCTGCAAGGAGATGAATATGCGCAAGGCAAGCAGGATCAAGCTCGCGTTTTTAGTATGGGCGGGCGCTGCCGTTAGTTCAGGTCTGACGATTGCGCAGACCGCTTCGACAGAGCCTGTCCTGAGCTTGTCGAAGGGATCAGAGCCTGCCCCGGACTCGATCCGGGGGCAGGCTTATCCGGCGCGACCGGTGCGCCTCATCCTGCCGTATACGCCGGGCTCGCCGGTAGACGCCGCTGCGCGCATTGTGACGCAACACCTGCAAGCGAGGCTGGGCCAAAGCTTTGTTATCGATAACCGGCCGGGCGCCGGCACCACCATCGGCACCAAAGTCGCCGCCGCTGCCGCTGCCGATGGTTACACTCTGGTCATCGTAGGCGACAACTTGAGTTATTACTCGACGCTGTATCCGACTCTCGATTTCGACCCGCTGAAGAGCCTGACACCGATTGCCAGCGCCGTGGCGTGGTCGCACGTGGTGGTGGTCGCGCCGAGCGTACCGGCCAAGACAGTCGCGGAATTAATTGCCCATGCAAAGGCCAATCCCGGCAAGCTCGTATTCGGATTTGGTCTCGGCAGCGTACCGCACATTCTGGGCAGCGTGTTCCGGCAGGCGAGCGGCATCGACATCAACTTCATTCCCTATCGCGGCGGAGACCAGGCACGAGCGGACTTGTTGGGCGGACGCGTCCACCTCAATATGGCGCCCGTCGGCAATCTGCTGCCGCTGATCCAGGACGGCAGAGCGCGGCCGGTTGCTTTTACCGGGCCCGCCAGAAGCCCCTTCCTGCCGGACGTGCCGACGATGAGCGAAAGCGGCTTCCCGCAAGTCGGCTTTAACCCGGATGCCTGGCAAGGGTTTTTCGGGCCGGTCGGCATGGCCACGGCCCTCGTCAATAAACTCAATCTGGAAATCAATGAGAGCCTGAACGCATCCCAGGTGAAGGCCGCGCTGGGGAAGATGGCGTACGAGCCCAAGCCGGCAACGCCACAGGCGTTCGCTGCTTTTCTTGTTGCTCAGTTGCAGAAAATGCCGCCGATATTAAGGGCGGCGGGTCTCAAACCGGAGTAGATGCGCAATTCGTAGGTTGGCGCTGAGCTTGCGAAGCCCAACACAGCGCAATGCTACCGATCCCGCATCACGCACACTTGGCGCTGTGCCATTGTGTTGGGCTTCATTTCATTTCAGCCCAACCTACATTTTCGCGGCAATGTCCGGTACGCGCCTTACCGCACCGCGCGTGTTGTGCAAATGCAGGTTGAAATCTTTTGACCCGATTTGATTATAGAAGTCGCTTCGCTGACGTGCAATAAACGCCAATGCGGAATACTGTCTATGCATTCTTTCTAGCGATCGCCGCGGATGCCGGCTTGTTTGATAATCCTGGCTGTTGTTTCGATATCAGATTTAACGAAGGCTGCGGTTTCCTGCGGTGTGCCGCCCACGATTTCCACACTCTGATTGAAAAATCGCTCTTTTACGTCCGGCCGCACCAGCACCCGGCTGACCTCCTCGTGCAGTCGTTTGATGAGAGTTTGAGAAATGCCTGCCGGCGCAAATATGCCTGCGGTCGCTGCCGACTCGTAACCCGGCAGATTCGCCGCGGCGGCTATCGTCGGCAAACCGGGCGCGAGCACGGAGGGCTGCGCGGTACTGACCGCCAGCGCCCTCACTCTGCCCGACCTGATGTGCGTAGTCACCGCGCCGGTGGTGCCGAACATCAGCTGCAATTGGCCGCTGAGCAGAGGAGTAACTGCCCCGCCGGTGCTCTTGTAAGGAACATGCACGATATCGACGCCCGCCATGACCTTGAACAGTTCCGATGCCAAATGCGTCGCCGCGCCGATCGCACCCGCGCCGTAGTTAAGCTCCCCCGGCCTGGCCTTGGCCAGCGCGATCAATTCGTTGACGGACTTTACCGGCAGCGCGGGATGCACGACCAGAATGTTGGGCGAGCGGCTCACCAGTGTAATCGGTTCAAAATCCTTCACCGGATCAAAAGGCATCTTCTGCAACAGCGGCCCGCGCCAGTGACCGTCCGTGGTGACCAGTATGGTGTAACCATCCGGCGCCGCTTTGGAGACCATTTCCGACGCCACGATGGTACTGCCGCGATTGTCCACCACCACGTTCCAGCCTGCGCCATCTATGAGCCCCTGCGCGACAGTTCGCGCTGCGAGGTCTGTGCTGCCGCCAAGCCCGGTTGTGAGGAAGCGTACGGGCCTGCTCGGGTAGCTTTGTGCTAACGCCGCCCCCGCGCCGAGAACCGCTACCGCAGCCGGGACTATCCAAACCACAAGATGCCTGCTCGACATAAAGCCTCCTCGTTACATCGCTGCCGGCGTGTGCGCGTTACCGACAAACTCGAGACAATCCCGATTGAGTTCCGCCACACTGCAGCAACCCAGATAGGCTATTGTCCGGCTGATTTCCTCACGATAGAAATCGAGCGCACGCGCCGCGCCCGCTTCGCCGCCCACCGTCGTGCCCCACAGCGTGGCGCGGCCAACCATCACCAGCTTCGCACCTATCGCCAGCGCCTTCACCACATCGCTGCCGCGCCGAAAACCGCTGTCGACAATGACCGTGGTGCGATCGCCGACGGCATCCACAATGGGAGCAAGTGCTTCGATGGGCGCCATGGAACTGTCAAAGTTGCGGCCCCCGTGGTTGGATACGATGATGCCGTCGGCGCCATGCGCAATAGCCAGCGCCGCGTCCCTGGGTGTCAGTATGCCTTTAACAATCAGCTTACCCGGCCACATGTCGCGCAGCACCTTCAGATCAGCCCAACCGAGAGTATCGTTTTTGGTCTTTCGTTCCGCCGAAGAAACCTGGGTGAATTTTTCGGTCATTCCCTCCGGATAGTTTGCGCGCGTCGGCATGCCCCCTGTCATCCAGTAGCGCATGAGAACGCCGAAGAACCAGCCCGGTCTGGCCATTACCGCGGTAGTGTTCTTGCGGTTGTAGGAAAACGGCACGGTATAGCCGTTGCGGATGTTGTACTCGCGATTGGTGCCGACAGGTCCGTCCACAGTGACAACCAGCGCTTCAAAGCCGGCATTTTTTGCGCGTTCCACCAGCATGTGCGACATGCGCACATCCGACCACATATAGAGTTGGAACCAGAGTGTGCCGCCAACGACTTTGGCCACTTCCTCCATGCTGGTCTGCGAACCCGTGGCAAGCGTAAAGGGGATCCCGGCTGCCTTGGCCGCGCGCGCGAGTTCGAGCTCGCCCTTGTACCACAGCATGCCGGCGGGGCCGGTGGGCGCAATGCCGATGGGCATCTTGTGCTGTTTGCCAAACAGCGTGATGTCCTGACTGCGCTTCGAGACATCCACCAATACCTGCGTCTTGAGCTTGATGCGTTCGAAGGCGGCGCGGTTGTTGCTCAAAGCGACTTCGTCTTCGGTGCCGCGATCGACAAATTCGAACAGCCACTTGGGCAAGCGCTTCCTGGCCATGAGGCGCAGATCGAATACGTTAAGGGCTTCCTCCACACAGCGGTTGGACATTGCTTTCCCCTGTCAGGTATACGCGATGCTACCTCAGACCCTGCAGTTTGGGCGTGTTTTCAACGCATAAAAAACTCAAATGCCTTGAAAACTCAGCGGATTTCATACGCAAGCTGTGCCGCGAACTGTGGAGAAATTAACTGACACGATTTCGCTGCCCACAGGTTCGCAGCATCGCGTTATGATTCGTGCGGATGCATGCGACGATGAACTGACCCACAAGGAGAGCATTATGCCGTTTTATAAACTCGATGACCTCGAGAAGAAGAAGTCCGCCGTAAATTCAAAGGTTGAGTCTGGCGCCGTTCCCGGAGAATTCATGAAGTTCGGAATTGTGACCAAGCCGGAAGGTGAAGGGCCGCCGTTGCACGAGCATCCGAACGAAGAGCAGTTCAGCGTCGTGCTTGCCGGCCAGATGCACTTCGTGCTGGGTGACGAGGACCGCGTGGTCGGTCCCGGAACCCTCATCCATATACCGCGCAACACGCGCCATCGTTCGCGCCCGGTGAATGGGCCTGCGACGTTTATCACGGTAAAGAGCCCCTGTGGCAATGGCGAACTTGCGCAGGACTACAACATTCGCCCGGAGGCTAAAGAGATCGAGGCGCTCTATCCCGGGAAACGGCGCGAGGGGAGCTAAACCATGGCAGAGATTCTGGGCATAGGCGCGACGCACTATCCTCCGGGACTGGTTCCCGAAGAGTACAAACCGTGGCCGCTTGCGCGCATGCTGCACAGCGACCCACGAATTCCCGAGCGTATGCGGGATCCCGCCAACTGGCCGGAGCCGATGCGCCAGGAGTGGGGTGACGACGAAGGCATCACGGCGCACAAAGCACACAAGGCGCGCGTGTTCAGCGCGTTCCGAAAAATCCGTGCGGAAATCGACGCCTTCAACCCCGACTTCATTCTCATGTGGGGTGATGATCAGTACGAAAATTTCAGGGAAGACATCATCCCGCCATTCTGCGTGCTGGCCTACGAGCAGCTCAAGTTCAACCCCTACAAGCGCCTGCGCGGCCGCCCCAATATCTGGGGCGAACCCACCGACAAGATATTCACCCAGGCGGGGCACCACAAGGCCGGGCGGTTCCTCGCCCGCCGCCTGCTGGAAGAAGGCATCGACATGTCCTACGCGTACAAACCCCTGCACGAGGACGGTCTTGGTCACGCCTTTGCCAACACGCTGCTTTATCTTGATCTTGACCGTAGCGGATTTGACTATCCTGTGCTGCCCGTTGCCGTCAACTGTTACGGCAGTTCAGTCATCCGCAACCGCGGCGGGGGCGCGCAAGTTTCCGATGAGCCGGACCCCCCCTCGCCGTCGCCTGCCCGCTGCTTTGAGATGGGGCGCGTGACAGCCCGCGTGCTTAAGGACAGTCCATGGCGGGTGGTGATCATGGCTTCTTCGAGCTGGTCACACGCTTTTCTCACCGAGAAGAACCACTGGATCTATCCCGACCTCGAATCAGACCGCGTGATGCTGGCGCAGTTGCGCGCCGGCGATTACAACGCGTGGCGCGATACACCACTGGCGCAAATGGAACAGGCGGGCCAGCAGGAGGTGCTCAACTGGATGTGCCTCGCCGGCGCCATGGCTGAGCTGAACTACAAGGCGAACATCCTGGACTGGGTGGAGACCTGGACCTTCAACGCGCCGAAGTGCATGGCGGTGTTCAAGGGAGCTTAAGAGTACCCCTAAGACTGCTGCACCAGCTCGACCATGATGCCTTCGGGTCCACGGATGAAGGCCAGACGCAGGCCGGCGCTGCGGGTCAGCGGACCGACAGCGATCTCGGCGCCTTTGGCGCGCAATTCCGCCACCGCGTCGTCCACGTTATCGACCGTCAGACCGATATGCTCCAGCCCGTAATACGGAAACGCTGGTGCTGGCGCAGTGGGTTCATGTGGATGCGGCGGTGCGATCAGCACGGTCTGCCCACCCAGCCTCATGGTGATGCGCAACTGCCCGGGATAGAGCGTGCCGGGCGGGTAGATACTGCGGGTGACCTCAGCGCTGAACATCGTCTCGAAGAAACAGGCGGTCGCATCGGGATCGGCGCTGCGCAGATGTACGTGATCGTAGTGATACGCTCGCATGGTTGTCTCCTGTTTGCGGGCGCCTTCAATACCCGAGCGCCCGGTCCACCACCGCATTGAGCGGTTGGCCGGCAACGAAGCGCCGCGCATTGTCGACGAAGATCTCGGACACGGCCAAGCTGCGCTCGGGATGCCCGCCGCCTAAGTGCGGCAACACCCGGATGCCCTCAGTCTTCCAGAACGGATGCGTGGCCGGTAGTGGTTCCTCACGGAACACGTCGAGCACCGCACCGGCGATGGTCTTCGCGCGCACTGCGGCGATCAGGTCTGCATCCACGATCAGCGCGCCGCGCGCGAAATTGAGCAGCCATGCGGTAGGCTTCATCGCCCGCAGCCGGCGTGCATCGATGAAGTTCTCGGTGTCGCGGGTCGACGGCAGCAGCAGCAGCACGAAGTCCGATGCACCGAGCACCTCGTCAGTCGCCTCCTGTGGATAAACCTTCTCGATATGCGCCAGCGGTTGCGGCCTGCGCTTGGTGCCGATCACGCGCATCTCGAGCGCCGCGGCCTTGCGCGCGAGCTCCTGGCCTATCGCCCCAAGGCCGAGTATGCCCAGCGTCTTGCCCGCGAGCGGCACCGAAAGACGCTTGGTCCAGCGGCTGTCGCGCTGGTCAAGAGCAATTTGCATGTAGGGCTTGGTCAGGTGGAATATGGCGCCGAGAATATTCTCGGGCATCGATACGCGGTGCGTGCCGCGCGCGCAGCACAGCGTGACATCGTTCCTGAGGTCCGGGCTGGCGAGCCAGGCATCGACACCGGCAGTGACCGCCTGCACCCAGCGCAGCCGCGGCATGCGTTTGAGGAAACTTGCCGGGCGCCATCCGAGGAGCACCTCGGTGCGCGCTGCAAGATCATCGGGGACCGGCTGATCGGGCGCGAGGCCGTGCACCTCAAACTTGTCAGCGAGGCCCGCGCGCGCGAGCGCCTGTTCATAGACCTTCGCATCGTTCATCCAGACAACGCACACGGTCTTGCTCATCTACAGCTCCTTGGGGATGGTAATTTTGAGTCTCAACTCCACAGCAGTTTGCGTCGCAGCCGTGCCACCCTACACCGCGCCCTTGGCACGCAGTGCGGCGATCGCCGCAGTATCGTAGCCGAGGCTCTTGAGCACTTCCGCGGTGTGCTCGCCGGACTCAGGCGTGTGCTGAAGCTTATCCGGCTGCGGGTAGCTGCTCATGTGGATCGGCTGGCCGACAACTTTTTGCGGCCCGTATTTCGGGTGGTCAACCGGCTTCGCGATGCCCAGATGCTGCACCTGCGGATCGGCGAACACCTTGTCGATGGTGTTGATCGGGCCGCACGGCACCCCGGCCTTGTCCATGGCCTCGACCCAGTGGGCCGTGGGTTGCTTGCGGACGACGTCGACCATAATCGCGTTGAGCGCCTTGCGGTTCGTCGAGCGCGCCGCGGCAGTGGCGTAATCGGGGTGGGTCAGTGTGTCGGCCATGCCTGCCGCCTGGCAAAAGCGCACCCATACCTTGTCGCCCGCAGCCGCGATGTTGATATAGCCGTCGGCGGTCTGGAACATGCCGGTGCCGGTGCCGGTCGGATGATTATTGCCCTCCTGCCCGGCGACTTCGCCCTTTATGAGGTAGCGCGCCGCCTGGAAATCGAGCATGAAAATCTGCGCCTCGATCAACGAGGTCGATACCCATTGGCCTTCGCCGGTACGGCTGCGGTCGAGCAGGGCGAGCACGATGCCGTTGGCGAGCAGGATGCCGGCCGAGGTGTCGTTGATGGCAATGCCGACTCGCACCGGGCCGCCACCGGCATGGCCTGTGATCGACATCAGCCCGCCCATGCCCTGCGCGATCTGGTCGACGCCCGGCCGGCCCTCGTACGGCCCGTCCTGGCCGAAGCCGGAGATGCTGCCGTAGACGATGCGCGGGTTGATCTTCTTCACCGACTCGTAATCGACGCCGAGCCGGTGCTTGACGGTGGAGCGGAAGTTTTCCACCACGACATCGGCGGTCTTCGCCATTTCAAAGAAGATCTTTTTGCCTTCCGGCGACTTCAGGTTGAGCGTCAGGCTGCGCTTGTTGCGGTGCAGGTTTTGAAAGTCCGGTCCGTTGCGCCGGCTACCCGTCGCGTCGACATCAGGGCCTCCGGGCTCTTCAATCTTGATCACGTCGGCGCCCCAGTCGGCGAGCTGGCGCACCGCCGTCGGTCCCGCGCGGTGCGCGGTCAGGTCGAGCACTTTGAAACCGTTGAGTGGCAGCGGACGGGTTGTCATCGGCATATTCCTATCGGGGCTTGAAACAGAGAGTGTAGCATCGCAAGCATTGGCCTGAAATCAGCACACGGCCAATATCCGTATAAAATAAAGCAAAACACCCGCAGACTATGGACAATCGTGGAGCCTTTCAATGAAACTGCAAATAGAACGCGTCGAAGTGTTTGGCGTGGCGATGCCCCTGATCGGCACCTTCACCAGCGCTGGCATCTCCAAGCAAGCCACCAAATGTGTGGTGGTGCGCCTTACCGCGTCGGACGGCACGGTGGGTATCAGCAGCATCGAACCATCGGCGGCCGCGAAGTCGCCCGGCACTGCCGCCGAGTTGATGGTGGTGCTGCGTGATCGCATAGCTGCCGCGGTTGTTGGCATGGACCCGACCAATCTTCACCGCCTGATCGAGCGGCTGGATGCGCTCGCACCCACACAACCCGGCGCCGGCGCCGCTGTGGAAATGGCGTGCGTAGACCTCGTGTCGCGCATCAACGGTGTGCCGATCTACACCTACCTTGGCGGCGCACTAAACGACAGCGTGGAATTTAATGGCTGGATCGGAATGCTTCCGCCCGAGGAAGCGGCGGCAGAAGCGCTGCGCTGGCTCAAAGCGGGATTCCGCTCGGCGAAGATTAAAGTTGGCAGCGGCGTCGAAGCCGATCACGACCGCGTCGCCGCGGTGCGCGCCGCGGTGGGCAGCGCGATGAAGCTGCGCATCGACGCCAACCTGCAGTACGACGCCGACACCTCGCTGCAACTCTGCCGCAGGGTCAAACAGTTTGACTTGCAACTGTTCGAACAGCCAGCGCATCTGCGCGATCTTGCAGGACTGGCGCGGGTTCGCCGCGAAGGCGGAATTCCGGTGATGGCCGACGAATCGATCAGCGATCATGCCAGCCTCGTCGCGGCGATCAAGGCCGACGCCGCGGACTTCGTCAAGTTCGGCATCAAGCAGGCCGGGGGGTTTCTTCGCGCAGCGCGCATGCTGGCCACAGCGGAGGCCGCCGGCATCCCCGTCGTTATCGGCCATGGTTTCGGACTTGATCCCAGTACCATCGCGGAAGTCATGCTTGCCGCCTCATCCCGCAATGTGCTGCCCGGACTCGAATGCGTGGGGCCGCTCAAAGTGAAAGATACAGTGGCGACGACGCGCCTCGATATTTCTTCGGGCCGCCTGTCATTGCCTGCGGGGCCCGGTCTGGGTATTACCCTCGATGACAAAAAACTTGAGCAGTATCGCCTGACTTAGCGCCAGGCTTGGGACACCTGTGATCAAACGACCTCGGGCGTTGTGGTTGGTGCTGGCGGCCTTAGCCTGGCACTGCCAGTGGGTAGCTTCATCTTCGGCCCAGACCCCTTTGACGGGCTCAGGACAAGGCTACCCCGCCAAACCCGTACGCTACCTCGTGCCCTTTCCTGCCGCTGGCTCGCCCGACATTGTCGCGCGCTACATCACCGAGCGACTCAGCAAGATATGGGGCCAGCAGGTGGTAGTCGATAACCGGGCGGGCGCGGGCGGAACCTTGGGCGCCGCCATCGCCGCCAAAGCGCCGGCCGATGGCTACACCTTGTTTCAATGCAATATCGCGTCCAGCGCGATCGCCGGGTCGCTTTATGCGAAGATGCCGTATGACCACCAGCGCGACTTCGCCCCCATCTCGCTGATCGGCAAGACCCCGAACGTCGTGGTCGTGCATCCGTCGATGCCCGCACGCACCATGAAGGAGTTCATCGCCTATGCCAGGGCCAACCCCGGCAAACTGAGCTACGGCACGTCAGCTGCGGGCACTTCGCAACAGGTGATGATGGAGTTGCTCAAGTTGACGGCAAAGATCAATGTCGTGCATGTCCCCTACAAGGGCGCGGCGCAGGCGCTTACCGACGTCATCGGTGGGCAGATTCCTTCAAGCGTGCAATCGGCGCCGGGGGTGCTGTCGGCGATTCAGGGCGGTCGTGTGCGAGCGCTCGCGGTGACGAGCCTGATACGCTTGTCGCAGTTGCCTGCGGTGCCGACCCTGCACGAGACCGCGCTACCCGGCTTCGAGGTAAATTCCTGGTATGGATTATGTGTGCCGGCGGGCACACCCACGCCTATCCTCGACAAGGTTCATGCCGATCTCACCGCGGTGTTGCGCATGCCCGAAATCCAGCAGCGATTTAAGGACTTGATAATCGAAGTCGCTCCCAACAGCCGCGAGGAATTCGCGCAATTCATCCGTGCGGAGACCGTGCGCTGGGCACGCGTCATCAAGGACGCCGGCATCGCACAGCAGTAGCGCGCTGGAAGGCGGTGACAGGGCAGGCGTAATCGCACGATAATGAAGCGCCTGACCCCTTCAGCCTGGTTACGAAACGCCCTGATCAACTGAAATCACCATGCACAAACCCACCAATCTTGTCATTATCATGTCGGATGAGCACAACCCCAAAATCATGGGGGCGAGCGGACATCCTGTGGTCAAGACACCGCATCTGGATGCGCTCGCGGCGCGCGGCACGATGTTTACGTCGGCGTACACCACCAGTCCGGTTTGCGTGCCGGCGCGCGCGGCCTTCGCGGTGGGCAAGTATGTGCATCAAATCGGCTATTGGGATAATGCTGACGCTTACGAAGGCGCGATACCCAGCTGGCATCACCGGCTGCGCGACGCGGGGCATTACACGGCGTCCATCGGCAAGCTGCATTTTCGCGGACACCCAGGCGACGACTACGGCTTTAATGAAGTGCAGATCGCCATGCAGATTATCGAGGGCAAGGGTGATCTGATGGGCCTGGTGCGCACCGATTTACCCGAGCGCGCGCTGTCATGGAAGATCGCCAAACTGGCCGGGCCGGGCGAGACCTCGTATACGGCTTATGACCGCGACATTTGCACGCGCGCGCAAATCTGGCTGCGCGAAGAAGCGCCCAAACACATTGGCAAGCCGTGGGTGCTGTTCGTGTCGTTGGTGTGCCCGCATTTTCCGCTGGTGGCGCCTGCTGAATTTTATTATCGGTATGCGCCCGAATGCGTGCAACTGCCCAAGCAATACGCGCCGCACGAACGGCCGCGGCATCCGTACTTGCGCGACTATGCGGAGAGCTTCAGCTACGACAAGTATTTCGATCCGGAAAAACTCTCCAAAGCCATCCGTGCCTATTACGGCCTGGTGAGTTTTGTCGACGACAATGTTGGCAAGGTGTTAAGCGTGCTCGACGACACCAGTCTTAGCACCACTACGCGTGTGCTCTACACTTCCGATCACGGCGACAATCTCGGCGCGCGTGGGCTGTGGGGAAAATCAACGATGTACGAGGAAGTCGCCGGCGTGCCGCTGATTATCGCCGGGCCCGGCATCCCGGCGGAGCGCAAGATTGCGACGCCCGCCAGTCATGTCGATACCTATCCGTTTATCATGGAATGCACGGGCGAGCATCATTCGTCGATGTACGATCATCATCCCGGCCATTCGCTGTTTGCATTGGCGGCAGGACAGGTGCCAGACAGAAATGTATTGTCCGAATACCACGGCATGGGCTCGACCACGGGTGCATTCATGATTCGCCATGGCGCATACAAATACGTACACTATGCCGCCTACGCGCCACAATTATTTGATTTGCAGACTGACCCGGAAGAATTGCAGGACCTGGCGCAGGACGCGGCTTATGCGAAAGTGTTGTCCGAGTGCCGCGCGCGCTTGTATGCGATTTGCGATCCGGCCGAAGTGGATGCGCGTGCCAAGAAACGCCAGTCTGAATTGCTGGCACTGAACGGCGGGCGTGAGGCTGTGATCAAGCGCGGCGACCTGGGATTCTCGCCGCCGCCGGGATATCCGGTCGTGCTGGGATAATTGGGGATGAACATGGCGACAAAAAATATTCCCTTTGGATTTGTTGAGCTGCCGCGCGGGCGGTCGCAAAAAAAACCGCGGCGCACGGGCCTGACGATGATGGCCGATTTCGGCCTGCCGCTGCGCTACGCGACCGACACCATCGAGCTTGCAGGCCCGTACATCGATCTTGCCAAAATCGCAGTCGGCACTTCGCGGCTCTACGATCTCGCCTATCTGCGGCGCAAACTCGCGATGTACAAACGCAACCGTATCCGTGCGTTCATCGGCGGGCAGTTTCAGGAGTATGTGTTTGCGACCTACGGCGCGCACAAACTGCCGGCTTTCATGCAGGAGGCCAAGCGTGTCGGTTTCGAGGTCATTGAAATCTCCGACAACTGCGTACCGCTCAGCGACACGGAACGCTTTGATCAGATTCGCCTCGCGGTGGACAGCGGATTGGCGGTGTTCGGCGAAGTGGGCTCGAAGGATATGAAAAACGACGCCGCCCTGCTGGTGCATCAAGCCGGAATCTGCTTCAAGGCGGGTGCGGAGCTGGTGCTGGTCGAAGCCGCCGAACTGATCGCCAATGGCAAACCCAAAATGAAACTCATCAATGGCATTCGCCGCGCACTCGACATGGACAAAGTGCTGATTGAACTGCCCGGCCCGTGGATCAGCAACGTCACGCTGTCAGCGGTGGAGGATATGAAGAAATTTCTGGTCGCGGAATTCGGCCCTGACGTGAACATCGCCAACGTGCTGCCGCAGGACATCATCGAGACTGAGGCGCTGCGCGTGGGGCTGGGTGTAGTGGGGCCAAGAGCAAGAGCAAGAACAAATTAGCCACAGATTACACAGATGAACACAGAGGACAGGAGAAAATTTTAATGTTTAAAAACAAATACTTATTGAATTTTTGCGTGATGCTCACAACAATACTGGCGGCGGTTCCGGCAAGCGCGCAAACCGCCTCGACCAGTTCAGCACCAGCTTTCCCAGCCAAGCCGGTACGCATCATCGTGGCGTTTCCTGCCGGCGGCGGGCTTGATTTCACCACGCGCGTGGTGGCGCAAAAACTCGCCGAAGCATGGGCGCAGCAGGTTGTGGTTGAAAATCGCCCCGGCGCGAGCGGCATGATCGGCGCCGAGCTGGTCGTGCGTTCGCCCAAAGACGGCTACACGCTGCTGTCGTGCTCGCCGGCGGAAGTTTCGCTCAACGCGGCGCTGTATCCCAAAATACCGTACGACCCGTTTCGCGATTTGGCGCCGATTTCGCTGACCGCGATGTATGCCAATCTCATCACTGTGCATGCGTCCATGCCGGTGCGCACATGGAAGGAATTCGCGGCACTTTCCAAACGCACACCGGGCGGCATCGGTTATGCCTCCAGCGGCACCGGCAGCACGCAGCATCTCACCGGCGAATGGTTAAAGCGCAACGCGGGTATCGACCTGTTGCACGTGCCCTACAAAGGCGCGGCGCCCGCGACCACCGATCTGGTCGGCGGTCAAATTCCCTCAGGCATCCTCGGCGTGGCGCCCTTGACGCCACATCTTAAATCAGGCCGGCTGCGCGGCATCGTCGTCACAACTGCGCAGCGCACAGCGACGCTGCCCGACATTCCCACGCTGGCCGAAGCGGGCGTCAAAGGATTTGATTCGTCACAATGGTTCGGCATCCTCGCGCCGGCGGGCACCCCCGCTGCGGTGATTGCAAAAATAAATGCCGATCTGCAGCGCGTGCTCGCGTTAGCCGACGTCAAGGAACGCCTCGCAGCGCAAGGCGGCGATGCGCACTACAGCAGCGCCGAAACGTTCGGCGTATTCATGAAAGCAGAGCACGCGAAATACGCGAAAGTAATTGCCGAAGCAAGGATCAAGGTTGATTGATTTTAAAATCAGCCTGCAAGCTGCAATAAACCTGTAGACCCGTACCGTGGACAATAAGCCCCGCATGGCCTCTATCCACAACGCACGCGCCATGAATCGGTGTTGGCCGGTATAATTCAAAAACTGCGGATCAGGCGTCGAGCACGTCGTCGTCGCCTGCCGCTAATGTCCATATTCTGGGAGATACCAAGATGGGAGAGTCCGCAGTTCCGCACGCATACAGTTGTCTGACACAGCCGGAAGTTCGCTTTCTTGACGCGGCCGTCGAGCGCCTGATCCCGACCGACGAGCTGGGGCCAGGCGCTAAAGACGCCGATGTCACCTACTACATCGATCAGCAGTTGCGCAGCGTGTGGGGCACGCACGGGCGCAATTACCGCTCCGGCCCGTGGCTCGAAGGCACGCCGCAGCAGGGATTCCAGTCACGGCTTACACCAGTGGAGATTTATCACGTCGGCATTCTTGAGACAAACCAGTATTGCACCAGGCAGTACGGCAAGAACTTCGAGTTTCTGACGGCGGCGCAGCAGGACGAAGTATTGCAGGCGCTTGAGCAAGGAAAGGTTGCGCTGCCCTCGCTGTCGAGCAAGCTCTTTTTCGACATTCTCTGGCGCAATACCGAGGAAGGCTTTTTCGCCGACCCGATGTACGGCGGCAACCGTGACAAGGTGGGCTGGAAGCTGGTCGGTTTTCCCGGGGTTGCCTCGGGCGCCTACAACGCGCACGTGGACAATCCGGAGATTTACCGTGCAGAGCCGGTAAGTATTCTCGACATCCAGACACAGCAGGCGAAGGTGGATGCACAGGGCTACGCCAGGCACATCATGATCAAACCGATAGCGAGCAAATAACATGACTACAAAACTTAAACCTGTCGATGCAGTAGTGGTCGGCAGCGGCGTTGCCGGTTCGATCATCTGCATGGAACTGGCCAACGCCGGACTCAATGTGCTGTGTCTCGAGCGCGGCCGCATGATCGAGCCGCAGCACGATTTCGTCATGCCGTATACGAACGACGAACTGAAGTACGACCGCCACAGCGACATCTTTCAGAACCTGTCGCGCGAAACCATCACCATTCGCAACAACATGAACGAGACTGCGCTGCCGATGCGCGAACTCGGTTCCTTCAAGCCCGGCGAAATCGTCGGCGGCACGGCGGCGCACTGGGGCTGCAATGCGCGGCGTTTTCTGCCCTACGATTTCGAAATCCGCAGCCGCATGACGGCACGTCACGGCAAGAATTTCTTTCCCGCGGATTGCACCAGTCAGGACTGGGGCCTCACCTATGAGGAACTGGAACCGTACTACGACCAGTTCGAGCACATCTACGGAGTGGGTGGCAAGGCGGGCAATCTGAACGGTGACATCCAGCCCGGCGGCAATCCGTTTGAAGGCCCGCGTTCGCGTGAGTATCCGAATCCGCCGACGCGCCCCACGCCGCAAGGCGCATTGTTCGCCAAGGCTGCAGCTGAATTGGGTTACCACCCGTTTCCGGGGCCGGCCGCAGCGATGACGCGGGATTACACCAATCTTTACAAAGTGATGATGGGCGAGTGCCAGCGCGGCGGATTCTGCAGCAGTCATGCGTGCGCGGCTGGTGCGAAGGCCAACCCACTCACCGCGGTGCTGCCGGCGCTGATGAAAAAAGAAAATTTCGAGTTGCGCCCGCTTTGCAATGTGATCAAGGTCAACACCGATTCCACCGGCAAGCAGGCGACCGGCGTGACTTACATCGATGCACGCGGCCAGCAGGTCGAGCAGCCCGCCAACATCGTGGTGCTGGCGACGTACTGCTTTAACAACACGCGCTTGCTGCTGCTGTCGGGCATCGGCAAGCCCTACGATCCACAGGCCGGCACCGGCGTGGTGGGCCGCAACTACTCGTACCAGACGGGCGGCAAAGTTGAGGTCTTCTTTGATGATCGCGAGTTCAATCCGTTCATCGGCGGCGGCATGACCAGCACCCAATTTGACGATTTCAACGGCGAAGAGCTCGATCGCTCCGAACTGGGATTCGTCGGCAGCGCCTATATCGCGGTATCGAGCCCCGGCGCCACGCCGATCAAATCCAAGCCGGTGCCCCACGGCACCCCGCGCTGGGGCGGCGCATGGAAGAAGGCGGTCGCGCACAATTACCGCCGCAGCTTCAGCATCGGCATCCACGGCTCGTGCCAGAGCTACCGCCAGCATTATCTCGATCTCGATCCCACCTATCGCGATGCCAACGGCCTGCCGCTGCTGCGCATGACTTTCGACTGGCATCAGAATGAGCAGAAAATGCTCAAGTATATGAACGAGCGCTGCGTCGAAATAGCGAAAGCCCTGGCGCCGACCAGCTACGCTGCGCGCGCCGTGCCGACGAAATACAGCATCATCCCGTATCAGAGCACCCACAATATCGGCGGCGCGGTGATGGGCGCGGATCCGGCAACCAGCGTGGTGAACAAGCATCTGCAATCGTGGGATGTGCCGAATGTGTTCGTGGTCGGCGGCAGCGCGTATCCGCAGAACGCCGCGGTGGGCCCGACCGAGACCATCGGCACGCTGGCATGCTGGGCCGCGGACGGCATCAAGGATATTTACATGAAGCGGCCGGGACAATCGATGCTCTGAGCCTTCGCGAGCTGCAGCGCTGCTACACGCGAGACGCGCTGCGGCGGGAAAAACGAAGCCAGGAGAGACACCACGACACGTACGTCGCGAATTGAGGCCGTGAATGCAGCGTCTCTTCCCTCATCCCCAGCCCTTCTCCCGAGTGGAGAAGGGAGTGTCGAGTCCCCGCCCGAGCGGGGAGGTTCATGGGTAGGGCGCTGACCCTGCGCAGCGGATAGTGGCTGCCAACTCGCGAATTCATACATGAAGTTGCGTACCTCCCATGGTCAGCGCACGCTCTCCGGTGAGTATTTTCGGAGCGCCGAGATCTGGCGGCTCGAACAGGAGCGGATATTTCGCCGTAACTGGCTGCTCGCCGGTCACGTGTCGGAACTGCCGCAACGCGGAAGCTACTTTCTCCACCAGATCGGCAGCGAGAGTGTGATCGTGCTGCGCGATCATTCCGGCCAGCTGCGCGCGCATCACAATTTCTGCCGTCATCGCGGGACGCGATTGTGCACCGAGGACCGCGGACAGTTCGGTAACGCGCTGCAGTGCTCGTACCACGCCTGGACCTACGGGCTCGACGGCACACTCAGGAGTGCGCCGAACATGCAGGAGGTTGCCGGGTTCGACAAGGCGTCGTGGGGTTTGAAGCCGGCGGCGCTGACGGAGTGGCGCGGGTTTTTGTTCGTGAGTTTCGCGGCAGACCCGCAACCATTCAGCGAAGCACTGCACGCCCTCGCCGGTAAATTCGAGCACTGGCCGCTACACGAGTTGACATCGGTGCATCAGACCGTCTACGAAGTCGAAGCCAATTGGAAGCTCATCTTCCACAACACCAGCGAGTGTTACCACTGCCCAACGGTGCATCCGCACTTGAACCGGCTCACGCCGTATCGCAACACTGAAAACGATCTGGACGAAGGCCCGGTGCTCGGTGGCGCGATGGGGATGTCGAACCCGCAGGGAAGTATGACGATGCACGGTGGGCGCTGCGCGCCGCCGTTCGCCGGCCTCACCGCCGAAGAGCGCGGCCGGGTCTACTACTACACCCTGTTCCCCTCTGCCTTCCTGTCGCTGCACCCCGACTATGTTCTGGTCCACCGCGCGCAGCCGCTCGCCGTCGATCGCACGCGCGTCGTTTGTGACTGGTATTTTCATCCCGACGCCATCTCGGCCCTCGGCTTCGATCCACAGCCGGCGATTGAATTTTGGGATCTGACCAATCGTCAGGACTGGGGACTTTGCGCGAACGCCTTCCGCGGGGTGAGCTCGCATGCGTGGGAGCCCGGCCCGTACAGCGAACTCGAGAGTCAGCTCGCGGCGTTTGACCGCTACTATTTGCAAATGCTCAATGAGACCGGATGTAGTTCACAATCACCTTACAGGGAACCCAAGCATGAAGCCAGTGAAGATCGGTGATGTCAGCGTATCCAGCATTATCGAGCGCGAAGGCCCGTGGCGAGCACCCAACATCATGTTCCCCACAGCGACGCCGGAACAATTGGCCAAAGTGATGTCGCTGGTGCCGGACTTCGCGTACGACCGTGCCCAGGATCTGCTGTGCATTACGTATCAAACGTTCGTCCTGCGCACCCCGCGCGCAACCGTGCTGATCGACACCTGTGTGGGCGAGCACCAGCGGCGTCCGCCCGCACTTTTATTCGACAAGAAACCCTGGCTCGACGGATTTGCGCAGCACGGCCTCAAGTTCGAGGACATCGACTACGTGTTCTGCACCCATTTGCACGTTGACCATGTGGGCTGGAATACGCGCCTGCGTGATGGCCGCCTGGTGCCGACTTTCCCCAACGCCAAGTATGTGTTCAGCCGGCGCGAGTACGAGCACTGGAAGCAGGCGACTGACCCAGGCTTCGCGGCGATTCATGAAGACTGCGTTGAACCGATCGTCAAAGCGGGACAGGCGCTGCTGGTCGACGACGCGTATGTGCTGTCCGACGAGCTGTCGCTGGTGCCCACACCCGGCCACTCACCGGGGCATGTGTGCATCGATCTCAAATCGCGAGGTGAGCGCGCGCTTTTCACCGGCGACATGATGCACCACTGCGCACAGGTTATTGCACCCGACTGGAGCTCGTGCTTCTGCTTCGATGTGAAGGAATCCGCCGCAACGCGCTGGAAGTTTTTTCGCGAGCATGTGAATACCGGCACGCTGATCATTCCGACACATTTTCCGGGCACGACCGCAGGTCGCATCGAAAAATTCCGGGACACGTTTGAATTCCGGTTTCTGGCCGCGTGAAAGACGGAGAAGCCGATGCCTAACTCATCCACCCCCGGCCACGAACTCACAGGCAAGGTCGCGCTGGTCACCGGCGCAGGTCAGAACATTGGCCGCGCCACCGCGCTCGCGCTTGCGGCAGCAGGCGCTGCGGTCGCGGTTAACACCCGCGCCTCGCGTGCAGCGGCTGAAGCCGTGGTGCAGGAGATTCGCGCCACGGGCGGGCAAACCGAACTTTACATGGCGGATGTCGCCGATGCCGCGCAAGTACAGCAGATGGTCGATGCAGTGATCGCGCGCTTTGGCCGCATCGACATACTGGTGCTCAATGCCTCGGTGCGCATCGAGACCCGCTTCACCGACATGAGTTTCGAGCAATGGCGGGTGCCGCTGTCGATCTCGCTCGACGGTTCGTTTCACTGCATCAAGGCGTGTCTGCCGTCGATGATCGCTGCCGGCGGTGGCAACATTATTGCGTTGACGGGGAGCAACGTGCTCACCGGCGCGGTGGGCAAGGTACACAGTTCTGCTGCCAAGAGCGGGCTGACGGGCATGATACGCGCGCTCGCGCGCGAGGTGGGGCAGCACGGCATACGCGCGAACTGCGTGTCGCCGGGGATGATCAACACCACGCGCCCGTCTCACCGCTCTGCGCGCCGCGATGTGACAGGCATCGTTCCACTTGAGCGTTATGGCGAATCAGAGGAGATCGCCGCCACGGTGCGTTTTCTGTGCGGGCCGGGTGCGGGCTACATTACCGGACAGACGGTGCATGTGAACGGCGGGCAGACGATGTTTTAGATTCACCGGACTTTTATCATCTCATAGGAGAATTGCCATGCCCTGGATCGAAGCGAACGGCGCCAGCCTGCGCTATGAATTGAGTGGCTCGGGAAAAGACACGCTGGTGTTGATGCACGAAGCCGGCGGCTGCCTCGAGAGTTATTCCGATGCACTGCCTGCACTGGAGAAGGCGTTCCGCGTGCTGCGTTATGACCAGCGTGGATTCGGATTTTCGGAGAAAGTGCGCGAACTGAGTTTCGAGGGCGTGGTAGCAGACCTTGCTGCGCTGCTGGATGCATTGAAAATCACTGCACCGGTGCACTTGGCCGGCTGCGCCATGGGCGCCGATTTCTCGGTGGGATTCGCCGCGCGTCATCCCGCGCGGGTTACGAAACTGGCTCTGGCCAGCCCCACCATCGGCAATAATCCCGCACGCGCCCCGCAAAGTCTGGAGCGTGCCGCATTGGTCGAGCGCGAAGGCATACGCGCCGCCATGCAAGCGAGTCATGATCGTTCTTATCCTGAGCACCTGCGCGCGGTGGACCCGCAACGTTTTCAGCGCTACCAGTCGCGTTGGGTGTGCAATACACCCGCCTCGTTCGCGGCCCTGGCGCGCATGATGACTACAGTAGATCTCACGCCGGATTACGCCAGGATTCAAACGCCCACACTGGTCATAGGCGCCGTGCACGATGCATTGCGCACACCCGAGCTGGCGCAGCGTGTAGCGAGTGCTCTTTCTGGTGCTACCTATGTGCTGGCCGATACCGGACACTTCATGAACCTGGAGACGCCGCAACTATTCGTCGATACGCTGCTGCCTTTTTTCAAGTAAAAATGTCAATAAAAACAATACTTTATGTAACTTTTTTTACAGCCCTCACCAGCGCGCTTGCTGCCGCACAGCCGTCACCGTATCCCAGACGCCCGGTGCGCACGCTGGTGGCGCTGACAGCCGGTGGCAGCATGGATACCGTCACGCGCGCTCTGTCGGTCAAACTGGGTGAAGCGTTTGAGCAATCGTTTGTTGTAGATAATCGACCCAGCGCGGGCGCTCTCGTCGCGCTCGATATATTGTCATCGTCTGCACTCGACGGACACACGCTGATGATGATCGGCGGGAGTACCGTGGTTTATCCGATACTGTACAAATCACGTTACGACATGCGGCGCGATATTGCGCCGGTTGCGCAGGTGAGCGCGCAGGGTTATGTGCTGATTGTGAATCCGTCGCTGCCGGCGAAGTCGGTGGCGGAGTTTGTTCAATATCTCAAGGCAAATCCCGACAAGGTCAATTTCAGCTCGTCAGGCATCGGTAGTACCATCCACATGAGTGGCGAACTGCTTAAGATCGCCACCGGAACTCGCATGACGCACGTGCCCTACAAAGGCATGACTGCGGCCTATACCGATCTTCTCAGCGGGCAGGTGCAGGTGTCGTTCCCGACCGTTGTATCATCGATCGGCCACATCAACTCCGGGCGGCTGCGTCCACTGGCGATGACTACCACCAAACGCGTGGCTGCGCTGCCGAACGTGCCGACCTTTGCCGAAGCCGGTGTCGAAGGCATGGTGGTCGTCAATTGGTATGCCTTGATAGCGCCGCTGAAAACGCCACAGTTGATCATCGACCGGCTCGCCGCCGAGACCAACAAGGCCATGCGCTCACCAGAGATGAGGAAGAGTCTGATGGCGGAAGGCTCCGAAGCCGTGACCGGCTCGCCCGCTGAACTCGCAGCGCACATCAGGAACGAGCACGAGCAATGGAGCAGAGTGGTTAAGGTGGCGGGGATACTCGGCAATTGAATCGTGCACCAGATGCACGACGACTTGCCAAATGCAGATTTGACGCTTCAACTGTGACGCAATATATTCGACGATGTATAGTGACGCACCCAACCCAGGAGACACCGCTATGACCAAGACCTACGAATTCACGACCGAAGACATCGAATACCTGCGCCATGGCGAGAAGGCGTTAATGCTGCGGCTGTATAAACCACGCGGCGCCGGCCCCTTCCCCGTGGTGGTGGATCTGCACGGCGGCGCCTGGGGCAAGGGCAGCCTCGAAGAATGCCGGGGCCGCGACGAAGCGCTGGCCAAGTCCGGACTGCTGGTCGCGGGCCTGGATTTCCGTGATGGCAGTAACGGCTACCCGACTGCGCTGGTGGATATCAACTACGCGATTCGCTGGCTCAAGGCGCGCGCCGCGCAGTTGCAGACGCGCACCGATCTCGTGGGCATCTGCGGCGCGTCGAGCGGCGCGCATCTCGCCATGCTGGCCGCGATGCGGCCCGGCGATCCGCGTTACACGGCTGTCCCGCTACCTGCGGGATCGCCTGCGGTTGATGCCACAGTGCGCTGCGTGGCGATGGCCTGGCCAGTCATTAATCCGCTGTCGCGCTATCGCAATGCCGTGCGCGGGCGCACCCAAGGTGAAGCCTGGGTCGGCGACATCCCCGAACGGCAGAACTCATTCTGGAAAAACGAAGAGAATATGGCCGAAGGTAATCCAATGCTCATGCTCGAACGCGGCGAGAAGGTGGTTATGCCGCCCGCGATCTGGGTGCAGGGCCGGCCCGATCAGGTACATGACTATCGCGACCCTGAGTCGCCCGTTGCACTCAACGAGCCAGAGCGCTTTGCGGCTAACTATCGCAAGGCAGGTGGCGCAATAGAGATGCTGTACATCGATCAGGCTGCACGCGCGACTGTAGCGTCATACGATCCGATTGCGGCGTTCTTCCTTAAACAGATGCCTGTTGCGCGCACGGCTGAGGCGATCGCGTAAAGGATTAACGCAATGGCAAAAGCACGAGGTCCGCTGGACGGCGTAAAAGTTGTTGCCTGCTCCACCGCGCAGGCCGGCACGGTGCCTTATATGCTGATGGCCGATCTGGGCGCCGAGGTAATCAAGATCGAAGTGCCGGGCAAAGGCGACAACTCGCGCACCTCCAACGTGTTTCCCGGCCTGCCCAGCACCTATTTCGAAACCAACAACCGCGGCGTGAAAAGTTTCACGCTGAACATGAAATCCGCGGAGGCACGGGGCATCCTGCACAAGCTGGTGGCCCGTGCCGATATCTTCGGCCAGAACTTCCGGCCGGGCGCCGCGGACAAGAACGGCTTTGGCTATGAGGAATTGAAAAAGGTTAATCCGAAACTCGTCTACGTCTCGATTTCCGGTTACGGGCCCAAGGGGCCACATGCCGCGCTTCCCGGCACCGATTCCATGGCGCAGGCGCTGGGCGGCATCACCGAGGCTTATTCCACGCCGGGCCAGCCGCTGCGCACCGGCATCGTATCGGTAGCCGATGAAACCTGTGCCATCCTCGCATTCGGCGGCATGCTGGCGGCATTACATTGCGCCCGCACGCAGGGCATCGGCCAGAAGGTCGATTGCTCGTTGCTGGGAGGACAGATCCGGCTGATGGGCTGGACCCTGACCACTGCGATGTGGCGCAATCGCGCACCGGTCACCGGCCAGGCGCGCGTCAACGGCACGCCGCAACGGCCGGGCTTGAGTGCGAGTTTCATCGACATCGACGGCAAGCCACTGGTGTTCCAACTCAATGGCGCGGCCAAATGGAAGACGGCGATGTCCGCGCTGGGTTTCTACGACCGGCTGGTGAGTGCGGGGTTCGGTGATCTTGGCGTGGTGATTGGCAACGACGCACTGCGGGAAACACTGCTCAAGACACTCGATGGCCTGTTCGCGACCGGCCCGCGCGACAAGTGGGTGGCGCTACTGCGCGCTGCGGATATAGTTTCGGCGCCCATTAATACGCTGCTTGAAGCCGCGAGCGATCCCGATGTGCTGGCCAATGGTTACATCACCGAGGTCGATTATCCCAAGCACGGCAAGAAACTGAAAGTGCATGGTTCGCCGTGGCATTTCTCCGAAACGCCGGCACAGATCGGCGTCGCGCCGGAATTGGGCGAGCACAATGAGGCGATGCTGGCTGAGGTCGGTTACAGCACGGCGGAGATTCAGGGGTTTCGCGATCGCAAGGTGATCTGATCGGGGATGCACATTCCAGGAGTAAGGCATGCTGATAATTGATTCACAGATCCACATCTGGCAGAACGGGAAGATGAGCTCCCACCATCGTCAGGTACCCACCTATTCGATCGAAGATGCACTGGCCGAAATGGCCTCGGCGGGCGTCGATGGAGCGGTGATCCATCCACCCAGTTCGCTGGGCGAGGCGGTCAACGTTTACGCGGTCGAGGCGGTACGCCGGCACCCGGATAAATTTTGCATACTCGGGCATATGGACCTCGAAAGCCCGGATCGCGAGCATGTCATCGCCCATTGGCGCGAACGCACAGGCATGCTTGGCTTTCGGTTTACCTTCAACCAGCCACATCAACAAGCGTGGTGGAGCGATGGCTCGCTCGACTGGTTCTGGACCGCTTGCGAGAAAGCGGATCTGCGCATTGGTCTCTTGGCCAGCGGTGCAAACATGGCGGCGCTGGCAAAGATCGCCGGGCAACATCCCGGACTAAAACTGCACATCGATCACATCGGACGCGGCGGCGGTGGCAAGGGCGTGGTGGACGACGCGGTCTTTGCAGACCTCAAGGACATGCTTGCGCTCGCCAAATATCCCAACCTCGCAGTCAAGCTGTCCGGAGCACCAAGCTATTCGAGCCAGCCCTACCCGTACAAAAACATCCACGGCTATTTGCGCCAGATCGTCGAGGCGTTTGGCCCTGAGCGCTGCTTCTGGGGCACCGACATTACCCGCATGCCGTGTTCGTATCGGCAATGCGTGACCATGTACACCGAAGAAATGCCGTGGCTTAAGGGCCGCGACCTTGAACTGGTGATGGGTGGAGCCGTGGTCGACTGGCTGGGATGGAAGCGTTGATCCATTGCGGCCGCTGCGATAACTAACGACCCTATTGAGGATAAAGCCATGCGCCTACCGAAGTTGAGCCCCGCACAGTACACGCCGCGCCAAAAAGAAGTCGTCGACAAGCATAACGCCAGACGCGATCGCCTCGGCGGGCCCTATAACGTCTGGATACACAGCCCGGAGATGTTCGAAAAAGCATCCGCCATCAGCAACTACATGCGCTTTGATTGCGGGCTGCCGGTGAAACTGCGCGAGTTCGGCATTTTGGTCATGTCGCGCTACTGGGATGCGCAGTATTCATGGAACGCGCATGTCGACAAGGCTGTGGCCGCCGGCATTCCCGAGGATGTGGTAAACGATCTTGCCGCCGGCAAAAAGCCCAAATTCAAAGCCGACGACGAACGCGTTTACTACAACTTCGCGATGGAGTTGCTCGAGAATCATTTCGTCAGCGACAAAACGTTCAACGAAGCGAGAGCGATTTTCGGCGAAAGGACGCTGGTCGATCTGATCGGCTCGGTTGGCTATTTCACCATGCTGGCGATGTGTCTGAACAGCGCCGAAGTCGATTTGCAGGCCGACCGCAAGCCGCCGTTTGCCAACGTGAGCGGCCACAGGAAGATCGCTTGATCCACCGGAAAGTTGTTCGGAAATGGAATTTATCCCGGAATAAGCTGCGCTTGTTCCGGGCTACGGCAGTATCACCAATTCTTTTTATGGAGGATGCAAAATGGATCTGGGACTAAAAGGTAAAAACGCAATCGTAACCGGTGGCAGCCTGGGCATCGGCAAAGCCATCGCACGCGAGCTCGCCCGCGAAGGCGTAAACGTGGCGATAGTCGCCAGAAATAAAGAGCAGCTGGTCGCGGCCGCCAAGGAACTCTCCGCCGAAACCGGCGGGCGCGTCATCGGGCTGACAGCGGATGTCACCAGCAAGGAACAAGTCGAGGCGATGGTCGCCGAAGCCGCAAAGCAGTTGGGCGGGCTGCACATACTGGTTAACAGCGGCTCTTCGCCCGGCGGCTCCACCACCGCCACCGGCCCCATCGAAACAGTGGTCGACGAAGATCTTCTGCGCGACTTCAACACCAAATACATGGGTGCGTTGCGTTGCGCCCGTGCTGCCATTCCCCACATGAAGAAAGCGGGATGGGGCCGCATCATCAACATCAGCGGCACCAATTCGCGCAACGCCGGCAATCTAAGCGGCGGCGCGCGCAACACCTCCCTCGTACACATGACAAAGACGCTGGCGGTGCAGTTGGGCCGCTTCGGTATCACAGTGAACTGCGTCCACCCCGGCACCACGCGCACGGAGCGCACCGCCAGCCTGCTGGCAGAGCAGGCCGCCAAGCTGGGCGTCACGCCCGAGGAAGCCGAGAAACGCACGTTTGCTCCCGATGCACCGCGCGGCAACGCTATCTGCCGCATGGTTGACGCTTCAGAGATTGCCTTTGTCACAGCGTTCCTCGCTTCGGACAAGTCCTGGGCCATCAGCGGCGAACTGGTGGTGGCAACCGGTGGTGCAGGGCGCTCGGTGTATTACTAGCGCAAAGCGCAGGCGGGGAAACGACAGGCCGCAGATTTTGTAATGTGACGGCAGCTTCGGCGCTGCGGGAAATCGTGAACGGTCTGCTGTTTCCCTGTCTGGTTACGCTTCTGCTGACTGTCGCGGGGGGGAGTGTGCCGGCTCAGGTTTCAGCCGCGACCACAGTTGAGGCAGCACCTGCTGGCACGGTGGTTAAGCCTGCCGCCGCACGCGCGCCAGAAAACTCATATAAAGACTGCGCGGATTGCCCGGAGATGGTCAACATTCCTGCGGGACGGTTTGTGATGGGCGCTGCGCCAGGCGCGGAAGAGCGCGAAAATTTGGCCGCTCAATTTCGTAACCGCAGCCAGCCGCAGCGCGAAGTGACTGTGCCGCGTTTTTCGGCGGGGAAATTTGAGGTCACGCGGGGCCAGTACCGGGTGTTCGCAGCGGCGACAGGCCGCAGCAGCGACGGGTGTTTCTTCTGGAGCGGGACCGAGTTTGAAAAAGACCCGGCCAAGGATTGGCGCAATCCCGGCTATGCTCAGGACGATGCACACCCGGTGGCGTGCGTCAGTTGGGACGATGCCAGTGCCTACGTGAGGTGGCTCAGCCAGAAAACCGGCAACAACTATCGTTTGCTGACTGAAGCCGAATGGGAATATGCGGCAAGAGCCGGTACCACGACGACGCGTTTTTGGGGCGATGATGGGAGTAGCGCCTGCGGCTACGCCAATGGCGCTGATCTCACGGCTGCGGCACAGGTGCCTGGCGCAAGCGCTTGGGGCATCGTCGATTGCGATGACCGCTACGCTTACACCGCCCCGGTTGGAAGTTATCGTGCCAATGCATTTGGTCTCCACGATATGCTGGGCAACGTCGGCGAATGGACGCAGGACTGCTGGAACGGGAATTACAATGGCGCTCCGACGGATGCACGCGCATGGGCTACTGGCGATTGTTCTCTACGCGTAGTGCGCGGCGGTTCCTGGGACGATGCGCCAGCAGGCTTGCACGCCGCATACCGCGTCGGCAGCCCCACGGTTATCCGGGTCTACGGCCGCGGTTTCCGTGTCGCCAGAGACCATTAAGTGCGGGGCCTTTGCGTCCGCGACCTTGCACCGTACTGCATGACCCTCGCCAGGGAAACGCCGATTTTTCCTGTTCAGCCTTGGAAGTATTGCGCTGTAGCGGGCCACAGTCACCGTCCGAGCGTACAGTACGGAACCAGGATTGACTGCGGCCGATAGATTCGCGACACTCAAGGACATGACACCCAATTCCCCAGCCATGATTGCCACGCCGCTGTCCCCGCAGCGATCTCCACTCGAAGCCGCCCGCGAGCTGGCGCCCCTGATACGCGCAAGCGCCAACGAAATCGACGCGGCTCGCGAGTTACCGCGACCGCTTTTTACTGCCCTGGCTGACGCTGGTCTGTTTCACATGGCCGTGCCGCGTGCCGTCGGTGGCAGCGAGATCGATTTTCCGACCTACGTGCAAGTGATCGAAGAAATCGGTAAAGCCGACGCCAGCACGGCTTGGGCTGTGAACCAGGGCGGGACCTTCGCCACCAGGTCCGCCTTCATGGCGCCAGATGTGGCGCGCGCGATCTGGATCGACACGCCACGCAGCGTGGTGTCGAACACGCCTGGCGCTACTGCAAAAGCCGTAGTGGTAGCGGGGGGCTATCGCGTCAGCGGCCAGCAGCCCTTTAGCACGGGTTGCAGGCATTCTTCCTGGGTGGCAGCGCACGCGCAAATCATCGACAACGGCGAAGTGAGGCTGCTGGCCGGCAAGCCGGAAGCGCGCTATATGCTGGTGCCGATTGCGCAAGCCGAATTGCTGGACACCTGGCACACGCGCGGCATGCGCGGTACCGGCACTCATACTTTCGTGGTCAAGGATGTCTTCGTGCCGGAAGAGCGCACGGTTCTTGCCAGAGGCGCAACCCAGGTCAGCGGTGGCGCTCGTTACAAAATACCTTTCACGCTGTCATTCGCGGCCGGTGATGCTGCTACCGCGCTCGGCCTCGCGCGCAGTTGCCTCACCGCGTTCTACGAACTCGCTGGATCGAAAATACCGCGCTACGTGCAGGGCCTGATGCGCGAGCAGCCGCTCAACCAGTTCACCGCCGGCCAGGCCGAAGCCGCGCTGCGCTCCGGGCGCGCCTTTCTGATGGAAGCGGTCAGCGATATCTGGGACGAAGCGACGTCGAAGGGCGCGCTGAGTCTGGAGCGGCGCGCAGTGCTGCGCCTGGCGGCGACGCATGCCATACGGCTGGCCGCGCAGATTGTCGAGAGCATCTACACCGCGTGCGGCGCGACCGCTGCCTTCGAAGGCAACCTGATCCAGCGCCACTTCCAGGACATCCACGTCATCACCCAGCATGTGCAGGGCCGCCTCGCCCACTACGAGCTGGTCGGTCAGCACTGGTTGGGACTGCCGATCGACGAGTCACGGCTCTAAGCACGGCCGGCATGTAAATGGGGTCAGACACGAATTATGTGTCTAACCATTTGTTTTTATTGATATCGATCCAGTCCATCGGCCTGCCGCGCACTCTCCTTCCATTTTAAAGCGGGGTGATTATGTTCGACATCCGATTGTCCGAGGAGCAGCGGGAATTTCAGCAACTGGCGCGCAAGTTCGCGCAGGAGGAAATCAAGCCCTTCGCCATGGCGCTTGATCGTGAGCCGAAATGGGAAGATCGCATTCCGTGGAAGCTTCTGAAAAAAGGCTCTCAACTCGGTTTTCGCACCTTCGTGCTGCAGGAAGAAAACGGCGGCTCCGGCGTATCCGACCACCTCACGTCTTGCCTGGTTGCCGAGGAACTCGCTGCCGGTGAGATCGGCACAGCCTACTACTTCATGCTCACGGCGCGGCGCGCGCGCGACTGGTTCGAGCTGCGCATGACGCCCGAGCAGAAGGCCTATTTCCTGCCGAAATTTCTGAGCGACGACACCTATTTCACCACCGCCGTCATCCACGAGCCCGACACGGACATGGGCTTTGACTATTACACCGAAACACCGGCAACCACCCGCTTCAAGACCAGGGCGGTCGAGCAACCCGACGGCTCCTGGATACTCAACGGCGCGAAAAACTTTCAGACCGTCGGTTATCTCGCCAAGTTGCTGGTGGTCATGGCCCAGACCGAGCAGGGCCCCAAGCCGTTTCTGGTCGAGGGAGATTCGCCCGGCCTGGTGCGCCACCCGATGTCGAAGATCGGACGCCGCGTCGGCGATAACGCGGAAATCTTCTTCGGCGATGTGCGGGTGCCGAAAGGCCGTATCCTGCCGCCGTCGCCGCCGGGACGCACCGACATGGGCACCCACGTCACCATTGCCGCGCTCACGCTGGGTCTCGGGCGTGCGGCGCTCGAGGAAACGCTCAAGTACACCCAGGAGCGCGTCTCCGGGGGCAAACCCATCATCAGACACCAGGCGGTGGGCCTCTACCTCGCCGACATGGCCGCGAATCTCGAGGCGGCGCGGCGGCTGATCTGGACCGCGGCGTGGGTGAAGGACCATCCGGAAGCAATAGAGGATGGCAGCGTCGAATACCAGCCCTACGAAATGATGGCGACGGCATTTACCGGAACCGCGGTGCAGCGGCTGACCGAGCAGGGCATGGAACTGTTCGGCGGCATGGGCGTCGTCTCGGGCATGCCGATCGAGAAGTATGTACGCGACGCGCTGATCCAGAAACACATTTCGTTCCCGTTTCCGACGCGATACAGAATTACCGAAGCGCTGACGGGCTTCAAACGGCGCATTGCTCCCTTTATGGGCAATAACTAATCGGCGAGGCGGACCACGAGCTTGCCGGTGTTCTCACCCCGGAAAAGCATGCCGAGGCCGATAGGCGCCTGCTCCAATCCCACCAGCACATGCATCTTCTGACGCAGGCTGCCGTCCCGCCGCCGCGCCGCCAGCCAGGTGCGGGCTTCATCGTAACGGTCGTGGTAATTGAACACCAGGAATCCTTGCATGCGCCCGCGCGCCGCTGCCAGCCGGCCCAGATTGCGCACACCGTAAGGTTCGGCAGCATGCGTCTGGGAAATGCGGCCGCACAGCACCACCCGCGCGCCGTGGCGTAAATGTTCCAGCGCCGCGTCCAGAGTAGCGCCGCCGACATTGTCGAAATAAAGATCCACTCCTTGCGGGCACGCACGGGCGATGGCGGCGGACAAGTCTGTCTCTGCCCTGTAATCGAGCGCGGCGTCAGCACCAAGCTCACTTGCGACAAACGCGCATTTCTCCGCACCACCCGCGATGCCGACGACACGGCAGCCTTCAATGCAGGCGATCTGCACCGCGATCTGGCCTACGCCGCCGGCGGCGGCGGACACCAGCACGCGATCATTCGGCCGCAATCCACCGATGTCGCGCAGCCCGAAATAGGCGGTGACGGCGCTTAAGCCCAGCGGGCCTATCCAGTCCTCCACACTACCGAGGGCAAGATCCAGTTTTTGCAGGTAGCGGCCGGCAATGGTCGGATGGGTCTGCCAGCCCAGTCTCGCCTGCACCAGATCCCCGGTGACAAAGCCTTCGCTTCGGCTTACCAGCACGCGGGCGATGCCACCGCCCAGCATCACATCGCCAATCGCAATGCGCTGCTTATAGGCTGCGTCTTCGCTCATCCAGGAACGCATGGCGGGATCGATGGAGAGATAGAGGGTCTCCAGCAGCACCTCGCCCGGACCAGGCGTGCGTGCCGGTTCGGCATCGGCGGTAAAAATCTCCGGCCCTGGAATACCTTTTGGCCGCGCCGTGAGCAGCAGACGATGATTGGTTGGCATTGCGTGCATGTGTTCCCAGGCCGTAGAAAGAAATTCCGTCTTGATCTGCGCGCACTTTAAAACCGTAACCCGGTGCGCAAAAAGTCACCCGGTCAGGCTCTTTTTTTTGCGCTGGTATGCCAGTTCAAAACGTAATGTCAAGCGCATATGCGTCGATACCCATGCGCTCAATCTTTAATATACCTCAAGGCTTCCCGCAGACCCACGGTAAATTTACCGCAGGTTGCGTGAATGTGCTCGGGTGGTCTATAGTGAATACCTTCGCTGCCCGTATTCGATGGACGGCCAGTGGGTCGATCATAGTATGGAGTAACACGATGCCTAAGCTTATTCCGGTTGCTGATGAATTAAGCAAGCCGTTTTGGGATGCGGTCAACGCCAAGCGCCTGGTGTTGCAGCACTGCACCGGCTGCAACAAACTGCAGTATCCCCCGCAACAGACCTGCCAGGTCTGCGGTGCTGGCGGGCTGGTATGGAAAGAAGTCAGTGGCAAGGGCCACATAGCCACGTATATCGTGATTGAGGATGGCCGGCTTAACCGGCGCATGCCCGATCAGCCATACAATATGGCGCTGATCACGCTGGACGAGGATCCGAGCATTAATTTTTACTCTAACCTTCCCGGCACTCCACCCTACAAGGTCCCGGTGGGCGCTGCCGTCGAGGCCACCTTCGAGGAAGTAGCGCCGGGCCAGTTGATCCACGAATGGCGCGTAAAGTGAGGATGACGAATGGCTACCCCAAGTAATTATGCATGGCGCAGAGATAAAGACGGTCTGGGCGTTTGGGAGCATCGCGGCAAAGTCGCGGTGGCTGGCTACGGCCATTCCCCGGTAGATCGGCGTTGGGACGGTGTCTCGATGGACAAAACGCTGGGCGCCTACTGCATCCTCGCCTGTCAGAAGGCGATGGACGACGCCGGCGTCACAGCAGACCAGATTGATGGCGTGATTTGTTGCGACAGCCATATCGCCGGCCCCAGCGGCGGTTCCGCATCAAAGTGGGCGCCGCGGCCGTACTTCGATCCGCCCTATGATTCCGAATTGGGACTCACGCTGGTGAATGCGGACTGGCTCATCAAGCAGATGGGCCTCACCAATGTCAAATTCGCTCCCACCAAGTTGCCCACCATCGGCGAAATGGTCGGCATGGCTGCGCAAGCCGTGGGCGATGGCCTGTGCACCAACTGCCTGATGATCTATCCGTGCGGCAACCTCGAGGGGCGCTATCGCCGCGGCGGCGAAAACGCCGACGACTACGCGCGCGGCGCCCGCCAGTGGACGGTGCCGTGGGGCAATCACGGCGGGAACGATTTCATCAACACCTTCCCCCACAATCAGTACTGCCTCAAGTATGGCGGCAAGCACGACGATCTCGCCCCCTTCGTGATCAATCAGCAAAAGAACGGCATGCTCACACCCTGGGGTTTCAACGCCACCCATGGGATCGAGCCGATTACTGTCGAAGACTATGTGACCTCACGCTATATCCTGAATCCTCTGCGGATATGGGACTGCGACCGCCCGGTGCAAGCCTCGACCGCGTATCTCTTCACCACCGCGGGTCGCGCCAAGGACATGCGCCAGAAGCCGGTCTACGTGCTCAATCATTCGCAGCACAATTTCAAGCAGCCCAGCACGCAGGCGGACCTCGATGTAATCGAGATGTGGACCGACCGTGCGGCGAAGAGGATGTACGAGGGTGCAGGGATGGGACCGAAGGACGTCGATATTTTCAACCCTTATGACGGCTACTCGGTCATGTCCCAGTTCTACCTGGAGGCTTTCCAGTGGCACGGCGTGAAGCGCGGCGACGCTCTCAAGTTTTACGCCGGCGATATCAGCGTCAAGGGGCCGCATCCCTTCAGCTCCAGCGGCGGCAATCTGGGCAACGGACGCGTGCGCTCCGCCATGTACACCGACAGCATCGAACAACTACGCGGCACTGCCGGCAAGCGTCAGGTGACAGTACGGGCCGAGACCGCACTGGCGGCGTTTACCACGCCCCCCAACGGCGGCTGGATCATGTTAGGCAAGCACCCTAACTAATACTCCTTCCCCCTTTGAAGGGGGAAGGTTGGGATGGGGGTAATCTTGGCGAAGCTAATCAGTTTTGACATCGACGGAACGCTGGAGACCGGCGACCCGCCGGGCTACATCACTATTGAACGGGTGCGCAAAGTTCAGGCACTGGGATACATTATCGGCAGTTGTTCCGATCGCACGGTCAGCACGCAGCAGCGCATGTGGCTGGAACACGGCATCACCGTCGCATTCACCGTGTTAAAGCACCGGCTCGATCAGGTCAAAGCTGACTTCAGCGCGGAACAGTATTTCCACATCGGCGACACCAACATCGACAAGTATTACGCTGAACTCAATGGGTTTACGTATTTCTTTCCCGATACCTCCATAGACCATCTCTGGATGCCCGGCTGATTCCGGCCGCAGAGCCACTGCCTGAAGCGCATCTGGGATGGCCGAATCCAAATGCAGCCTTCTGAACGACACTCTGCCGTCCCGTCGTTCTGGGCCGCCACTGCAAATCCGCATCCCGATCTCGCGCGCCTGACATTTTGCATGCAGAAGAAGTCGGCATCATGGGCCTCCGAAACAAACGACACGAAACGCGATACTGCTCTCGCTGCGCGTTGATACAACCGGCGCAGTCGCCAGGAAAGTGGGTTCCGGTTTAGACGTGCGGCATTCTCGCCAAGTTCATCGCTGCGGGCAGCGGCATGCCGGAGAGACTCCAGATGTTGCGTTTTCGGAAGGCTTGCGTATTCGGAAAGCGTTTTGCCATGCCGTGGGCTGCGTCCATGGCGGCAACAGCCGCCCCGCCTTTGGCCGTAACCTGGCTGACCAGTCGCGCTTCGCCCATGTCTTCTGCACTGAGAATCCGGCCGGAAAGTATCAGATCCAGACTCTTGCCCAGAAAGGTCATGCGTGGCAGCAACACCGTTGCCAGGCGGTAAGGCACGAATAGATTAGGGTCGGCGAGCCCAAACATAGCGCCTTCACCGGCGATACGCAGGTCGCAGCTCAATGCCAGCTCGAAGCCCAAGCCGTAACACGGGCCCTCGATGGCGGCGATGACCGGCTTACTGATCTGCAGCGGAAACAGTTCGTTGTCTGGTAGCGGCGAGATCGATGCGTCGCTCGCCAGCTCTTTCACGTCGTGACCGATAGAGAACACGTTGGCGGCTCCCTGCAGCACCGCCACGCGCAGGTTGTCAGTATCCTCAAACTCCTGCCAGGTCTGTGCCAACTGCTGCTGCAACTCACGGTTCAAGCCGTTGCCCTTGTCGGCCCGCGTAAGCTCGACGACGAAGACATTGCCTTCGGTTCTCTTGATGAGTAACGCCATGATCTTCTCCTATTGCGTATTACGTATCCGTATGACAACTTTTCCCTCATCCCAACCCTTCTCCCGGAGGGAGAAGGGCTTTTTCATCCCTCTCCCGCCGGGAGAGGGACCGAGGGTGAGGGAGGAAAGCACCGTTGTTCCAGTTGTCGCGGTGTTTTGTAATTCTCGATAGTCTGCGCGCTAATTGCCGGACCAGCCCGGAAGCTTCGATTCGAGGCTGGCCCGCAGACCGCGCCGGTAGTCTTCACTCTCGTGCGGCGGGAAGCGCTGCTCCATGGCCAAGGCGGAGGCCAGAGGCACGCCCAGGCTCTGCAAGACGCGTTCTTTATGGTAATGAACGTACGTCATTGGCCGGCGGCAGATCTCGCGGGCGATCTCCTTAGCTCGCGCGACGCTCTGGCCCGTCGGCACGACTTCGTTGGCCATGCCCAGCTCGACCGAGCGATCGGCTGTTAGCGGATCTCCCGTCCACACGATCTCAAGGCCGCTGGCGAGGTAGGTGAGAAAGTGCAGCTTGTGTGTTGTGGCCTTAGCGCCCATGCCACGCTTGACTTCCGGCAAGCCCATTTTGGCGTGGCTCTCGATGATGCGTATGTCGCAACCCAGCGCCATCTCACAACCGCCTGCCAGGCACCAGCCGTTGATCGCCGCAATCACCGGTTTGTAAAGATGAAAGTTATTGGCCGTGAACGAGGGAGCAATACCTGCGGCGCGCTGCGCATCAAGCAGCGCCTGCGCCGATTGCGCGCCCAGCTCACGCGCGCGCTTATCGTTCTCACGCAAGTCAGCGCCGGCGCAGAAAGCGCGGGCGCCGACGCCTGTGATGATCATCACCTTGAGCGTGGGATCGTCGCGGAACTCGAACCAGGCGTCCTCGAGCGCTTCGCGCAGCCCGCCGCCCATGGCATTCATGCGTTCAGGGCGGTTCATGCGTGCGATCAAAATGCCTTCTTCGCGCTCCTTGATCAGGATCGGCGCGGGCGAATTTTCGGTCGGTGACAGGGACATGTTTATCTCTCTCAGCGGTTGTGCCAGACCGGCCGGCGATTTTCTACAAACGCGCGGGTGCCCTCGATACGGTCTTCACTCGCGTAGGGGTTGGGCCCCAACTCCAGGGTCTGGGCGTAGTGGAAAGGCACGCCGATCGAGCGCAAAGCGATTTCTTTCTGAAAGTTGCGCGTTACCGGCGCATACAGCAGCAGCTCTTCGGCGAACTTCACCGCAGCGGTGATGGCATCGCCCTCGGGCACCGGGATCGTCGTGTTCATTGTATCCATGGGAAAGCGTCCGTCTTCCGGCGGCAACTGCTTGAACGGTCCCTTGGTAGTCAGCCGATTCACGAGGCCGATGCGCTGGGCCTCGCGTACATTGTAAGTGCGGTTCAGCCACAGCATCTCGAATGTTTTGGAAGCGCCCACCAGATTGAGCAGCCAGGCGGCCAGCACATCGGGCTCGCCTGCGCCGCCACTGAAGTCGGCAGTGAACGACGCCGTCTCGTCCGCTACCCGCAGATCGCAGCTCAAGGCAAGGGCCAGGCCTTCGCCCCGACACTGGCCCTGCACCGCGCAGATCGTCGGCTTCCACACTTCGACGAAGCCGCCCGCCCAAAGAGAGAAGCACTCACGTTGCGCACGATACGAGCCGGGAACCGGTTCGCGGGCGCCGACGGCGAAGTTTGGGCCTTCGGCGGAGATGACGGCCATCCAGGCGTCGTTGTCTGCCTTGTACTGCAGCAAAGCGCGGTTCAGCTCGCGCCGCGTCTCCGGGTCGAACGCCTGTAACGGGACATTCATGTGGATACGGGCGATCCGGTCCTGCTGCGTATACGTTACCTTTGCCATTGATTTATTCCTTTTGACTTACCGTCGCGGAGCGCTAAATTACATTCCTACGTGATGTGCGTTTGATGCGCGCCGCAGGCGCGGCGGCGCGCGTTGTGGCGCTTAGACTGGATACAAGGACACAGGATTACATTGCAAAATGCTTACCGTGATTATCAGTGATGAGGAAGAGTTGATCAGGGGAAGGATATTTTCTTTTGATCCGGGAATGGATTCGCTCGATGGCGCGATAAGCTATCCCACCGGCTCGAACACGACAGCCTGATCGAACATGCGGCGTATGTCCTGCGTTTCGTAGCCCACTTCGGCCAGAATCGCGCGCGTATGTTCGCCGATACGCGGCACCTTTGTTTGAGGCGTATCCGCTTCCAGCGGCTGCATGCCCGGAAGGTTCGGGTGGGGTACGCGTCCGGCGGCTGCCTGTTCCGACCAAGTGAAAACCTGCGCCGCTTCGGTTTGCTGATGCGTGAAAAGCTCGGCATAAGTGTTCACGCGCTCATTCAGTATGCCGGCCTCCCGCATCAGCGCACACCAATACTCCGAGGGCTGACCGGCAAAGGCTTCGCTCGCGATGCGCAGGATTTCGTCCCCGCGTGCTCGCCGCCCGCTGCCTTTGGCCAGCGACGGGTCGGCGCCAAGATCGGGGCGGCCGATGATGCGGCAGAACGGCGGCCATAAGGTATCTTTCAGCACGCTGACATTGATTGATCCATCCATGGTGCGAAAGGTGGCTACCGGGAAAGAACCGCCCGCCACCGCTGCGCCGCCGGTCATCACATGCTCGATCATGCGCACGGTCTGCAGACTCGCCGCGCCCTGCAGCAGGCTCGCATCGATGTAACGTCCGCGGCCGGAATCGCGGCGCGCATAAAGCGCCATCGCCACCGCCTGAAACGCGAGCTGCCCGCTGGCATTGTCGATCGGCCAGCATTCCAGCCGATGCGGCAAGCCATCCACACGCCCCTTGTTGATGCTCATCATGCCGGTGAACGCCTGCAGGATTGCATCGGTAGCGGGCTGCGATTGCATAGGCCCGCGCTGGCCGAAGCCGGTCACTGAAAGATAAATGATGCCGGGGTTGTATGCAGAAACCTGCGCATAGGCAAAACCGAGACGCTCCATCACGCCCGTGCGGAAGTTCTCAATAAAAATATCCGCCCGCTGCGTAAGCTTGTGCAGCAGTGCGGTACCTTCGTGATGTTTTAGATCGAGCGCGATACTGCGCTTGCCGACATTGGTAGCAATCGCCATCGCCGTCATGCCATCCTTGCCGGCGGTAATGCCGCGTGACCAGTCGCCTTCCTTCGGCTCGATTTTGATCACGTCGGCGCCGTAGCGCGCCAGCATCATGCCGGCAGTCGGACCGGCGATACCTTGACTGGCATCCACGACTCGAATGCCTTCAAGCGGGAACTCATGACTCATTTGTTTTTCCTCATACCGACTTGGTAAGTAGTAAACTGGCAGCACGCAGGCGATAAATTATGTAACCATTTGTTTTTATTGAATAATTTATGACATTCGGAGATGCTATGCGAATTCGTGTGCAACTGCTCTCGTTATTGTATGGGCTGATGGCAGGGTGGGTGACGCCTGCTCTTGCTCAATCCTACCCTACACGCCACATCGAACTGGTTTCGGCCACTGGTGCGGGCGGCGGCTCCGATCTGGTGGCGCGTATGGTCGCCGACATTATCGCCAAGGAGAAACTGCTGCCGCAGCAGGTCTTCGTGGTAAATAAGCCCGGCGGCGGCGGCGCGATGGGGCAAACCTATGTCGCAGCCAAGCGCGGCGACCCTTACACCTTCATGCAGACGGCGCTAAACCTGGTCACCGTGCCGATACGCACCGGACTCGATTTGGGCGTGGACAAGTTTACGACACTGGGCGCCATTGGATTCGACCTCAACAGTCTCTCGGTAGCCGAGAATTCACCCTACCGCACCTTGAAGGATTTCCTCGCCGCCGCGCGCGACAAACCGAAAACCATCAGCGTCGGCATTACCTCTCCCGGCGGCGGCGCGCATAGCATGATGCATCGCCTGGAAAAACTCTCGGGCGCGCGCTTTAACATGGTGTCGTTCAAGAGCGGCGCCGAATCGGTAACCGCGGTGATGGGCGGGCATATCCACGCCACCGCCGAGAACCTGGGCGAAGTCATGGGGCAGGTCGAGCTGAAAAAGTTGCGCCTGCTGGGCGTGCCGTCGGTGAATCGTATCGCATCCCTGCCCAACGTGCCGACGCTGAAGGAGCAGGGTTTTGATATTCATGCCGGCGCCTTGCGCGGCTTTGTGGCGCCGGCAGGCATCCCGCGCGACGCCGCCAAATTACTTGAAGACACGCTGGCCAAAGTGCACAAGAGCGCCGCCTGGCGCGACTACATGACACGCAACATGTACGAAGACGTTTACATGAACGCCGGGGAACTGAGCAAATGGCTCGCTGCGCAGCAGGCGGAGATGATGCAGTATTTGACCGAAATGGGATTGGCGTTGAAGAAGTAACGGTGTGGATGGGCGGCAAAAAACACTTTGATTTGGCCCACGCCGTCACTCGTTATCCCCACGCGAACTGCGTGGGGATAAAACCGTGTTAATCCTTGTGCGCTTGCCTCGCAGCGAAGCGCTGATGATCAGGCTGCTTTCGCCACGGCCGGCACCGCGTTCTGCGCCGCCAACACTGCCGCGGCCTCCTTGGCGACCACCGTGCCGTCAAAGAAATTGGGGTTCTGCGTACCCCATAGCCGCACCGAATTGGCAAACGTGAAGTCGCGAAAATTATCTTCGGTGATATGGCCATCCTCGACCAGCCCATAGGCTTGCGGCAGTGGATCGCGGAAATCGATCACGTCGAAATGCCCGATATCCGAACTGTAGATCGCGTTCAATTTCGACCCGAACGGGTTGGCGCGACCGAACGCCACCGAGTTCATCCGGTCATCCGCCTCGCAGCCAAAGTAGTAAGGCTTGGCGAAAAGTTCGACCCAATCCTCTTTGCGCGTGATCTTGCAGGCCGCAAAGTCGTCGAGCTCGGTGAGGTTGCCGTTTAGTCGCATGCCCTCAGGATCAGGCCAGCCGTCGCGCGCACGCAGCGCCGCGGCGATGTCGTCATAGCCCGGCTGCTGCTCGACCAGGCTCATCAGCAATTTGCGGTCGAGCTTGTCGGGGTCCATGCGCTTTAACGCCGGTGCGCCGCGCCGCTCCCAATGTTCGATCAGGTCGCCGAAGAGTTGGCTGCCCCAGCCGACGCCACCTTCAAGGAAAGCAAAACGCAGTTCGGGAAAGCGCCGCGTCACGCCGCCGAGGAAGATGGCCTTGGCGATTGCGTGGCCCGCTGCCGCGAAATGGCCAATATGGTTGTAGACAAAATTGTTTGGCGAGTTGCGCAGCCCCTGGCCATTGGCGCTGCTGTGAAAGGTCGGCGCAATCTTGAGCTCGACGCACTTCGCCCACACTGGATCGTAATTGTATGGGCTGTCGATGCCGATCACGTCGTACGCCATGGGTTCGGCGCCGGCCCGGGGTTCGGCCACCGGCCGCGCCATGCCGCTGCCGAACATGCCGACCTTGGCGCCAAGTTGCTTGGTGACGTATTCGAGTTCGGCGATCGCCTCGTCGGGCGTGTGCATCGGGATGATCGCCGCCGGTGTCATGCGATCCTCCAGACCACGGAAATATTCCGCCGAGACGATGTTGTAGGCGCGAATGACAGCGCGACGCGTTTCGTCATCCTTGATGCGCGGCAGGCGCAAGCCGGAAGTCGGGTAGATCACAGCGTAGTCCGAGCCAATCTCGTCGAGCCGCTGGTACAACATCTTGGGCATCATCGCCGTTGCCCGGTCGAGCGTGTTCTCGGCCTGGCGGTTCCAGAAAGCGGGCATGGAAACACGGCGTTTGCCGCGCGTCTCCGAGGTCATCTTGAGCGCGTCAGGGGTCGTTTTCATCGCCGCGATAAACCCGTCCGCAGCTTTGTCGCCGACCGCCTTGCGCATCTTCTCGCTGAACACCGGGCTGTATTCGAGCCAATGGCCGTCGCCATCAATGACGGGATGCTTGAGCCGGGAATGGATTTTGGCGGGGCTAAGATGCGCACTCATACTGTTCTCCCAAGAAGTGGTGGTGGAAAAGTGATGATGAAACCCGAGGTTAAAAGACTAGACCTGCTGCGGAGGCTTGTCAATTCTTTGAACGCGCAACACCGCTTTTCTACGCCATACGCCGAACGCGGTTCGCTCACCACCCAGCGAATGCGCCGTGCAGTAGCCGGGCCGATGCCCGGCAACGCGCTGAGATCATCGACTTGAGCGTGCAACACGTTTTCAATGGAGCCAAATCTCGCCAGTAGATGCCGTGCCCGGGCCGGGCCGATGCCCGGCAATCCTTGCAGGATGTAGAGTTGAAGTCCCCACTTGCCCCTGGGCCTTGCGCCTTTGCGCGGAATTGCCCCGGATACGACGGTCTGAATCTGCCGCGCCGCATAGAGCATTAGACGAGCCGATTCTTCAGGGCTTACTGATCGCAACAGGGGAATTCCGAGAATCACGCTGAGCGTGATCAGTGCGCCCTGGATTGCTTCGCGACGCATACCACTGGTTGCGATGTCGACTGAAGTCCCTTCGAGCAGGATGACTGTTTTTATCGGCGATGCCGCAAGTCTGCATGCCTGTTTTGAACAAACGGCCATCTTTGATCGACTCGGCGAGATCAAGCAGGGATTTGCGTTCGAACAGTATTCGACCATCTACCAGATACTCGCCCAGCGGCAAACGCTGCACCGCAACCGTGACGTCTTCGAGATCACGCAATGCTTTCAGCACACCGCTGCCGCTTTCGCGGTCATCGACAATCACGGATACTGAATTTGAGCCGAAACATTCAGGCGCGGACATTTGTAAACCGCCGGCATTAGTTATGCATATTAGTTTGCGCAGCGCCCAGCTAGAGGGTCAGCAGATGCCGCTTCCCGGCGCTCCTGATAGCGTCGACGGAAACCGACGCATCGAATGTGACGAACTGCCCGTTATGCCGCACGGCGAGTGCGAGCAAGTAGACATCAGTGAGCTGGCGCGGCCCATGAATGCGGGCAGAATCGGCGACCTTCGCATCGAGCAGGCTGACGTCGTCGGGCCAAAACTCATGGAAGGCGCTTGCGCTCGCCTGCATAAGCCGTTCGATGACTGCCCGCACGGACAACGCGTTCGGATAGCTCGGGTGTGACATGATGCGAATACAGCCGTTTTGCGTAATCGGACACGACGCCCAGCCGCTCCGGGCATGGCCGGCGAACCAATGGGTGGCGCGTGCATGCAGCGAATGATCTGCGTCCAACAGCGCGATCAGTACATTGACGTCCAGCAGCGCGCGCATCAGTAGACGTCGTCTTCGCGCAACTTGTCGATCAGTTCGTTGGTGACAACGCCGCCGCGTTTCGGGAAAGGGCGCAAGCCGTAGACCGCCTTCGGCGCCCGCGCTGTTGGCGTTTCTGGCGGCGCGTTCAATGCGTAGCGGGCGAGTTCCGAAATGACATCGCCGGTGGTTTTTTTCTCGCGGCGCGCGCGCTCCTTGGCGGCGCTGAGCACATCGTTTGCGATATCGAGCGTGGTTCGCATACATCAGATGCTAATGCATCAAACATCTAATGTCAAGCTGACATGACTAAACGAGCCGCAGCACACAGGATGAGCTGGTCACGGCGGCGGGTGAAGCGTTGCTATCCCCCACCTGAATTGCGAATGATTTCGTCCCGCAGGAGCTTGCGGCATGCCGCAAGCCGGCTTCGCCCGCGATTATGCTTGCGAGTACAGACCACTAAGCACGGCATTCGCTCTCAAACCGCGAGCTTGAGTATCTCCGCAACATCGTCCGCGCCCCGCACCGGCCTTGGATTGGTGGCAATCGGTCCGGTGCCGTCGTATTGCCGCGCGAGCTCGGGAATTCGATCTGCTGCGATACCGACATCGCCGAGCCGTGTGGGCAGGCCCAGCGAACTGACGAAATCCCGCATCACGTCGCACGGCCGCGCACCGGGACGGCCGAGTTTTTCCGCCACAGTCTGTTGACGCGAGGCATTGACAGGCTCGTTCCATTCAAGCGTGGCGGCAAGCGAGATGCAGGACGTTATGCCATGCGGCACACCAGCGTAGCCGCCCAGTATGTAACCGATGCCGTGGCTCGCGCCGTTCGGCACGCCGGGTATGGCAGACACCTGCGTGAGCCATGCCGCGAGCTGGCAGTTCAGGCGCGGCTCCAGGTCGCCGGGGTGCGCCTTGATCGCCGGCAGGTTCTCGGCGAGCATCGCCATCGCCTGCAGTGCCAGGCCGTCGGCCAGCGGATGCGGCCGGATCGAGCACCAGCGCTCGACCGCGTGATCCATCGCGCGCATGCCGGTCGACAGCATCAGTTCCATCGGCGTCTCGAGCGTCGCTGCCGGATCGAGTATCACGGCAATGGGCGCCATCAGCGGGTGAGAGAACGACAGCTTGACCTTGCGCTGGACATCGGTGATCCCCGCGCCGCTGCTGAATTCGGCGGCGGACAATGTGGTGGGCACCGCAGTCATACGCATGCGGTCGGAGGCCAGCGGCGTCAGCGACGGCGCGCCACGCTTGACTGCCAGCGTCGACAGTGTGTCGAGGTCGTGCACGCCGCGCCACAACGCGAGCAACATGGTCTTGGTCGCATCGATCACCGAGCCCCCGCCGACGGCGAGCAGATGGTCCGCTTCAATCTCGCGCGCGAGTGCAGCGCCGGCGATCACCGCTTCGCGCGGTGAGTGCGCGCGTATCGCGGCGAACTGACCCACGCAGCGATCGCCGAGTGCCGAGGTCACGTCGCGGATCAGCCTGCTGTTGGTGAGCGACTGCGTGGTGAGCAGCAGCACGCGCCTGGCGCCGCTGCGTTCGATTTCCACGGGCACGGCTGTGGCCACGGGCGTGCCGTGGATCACGCGTTCCTGTGCCGTCCATTGCACCGTGCCTGTCAGCATGCGCGCTCCTATCCCGTCATTCCGGCGAATGCTGGAATCCAGTACGTGCAATCATGCGAAGCATCTCGAATCAAGATACTTCGGATCGGGTAACGCACTGGATTCCGGCCTGCGCCGGAATGACGGTAAGAGGGTAGCTTTTGACTTGCCAGTAAATACGGCAATTCGTTTGCTCCTGTGACCCGCACGAAAGTCGGATAAATCAAGATCCCACCCCGTGCGGCGTGAGTATCTGGCGTATGGCTTTGACGTCCTGCAGCTTGTCGAAGCCCGCGTTCACCTCGTCGAACCCGATGTAGCCGTCGATCAAGCGGTTAACCGGCAGGCGGCCCTCGCTGTAAAGGCGCATGAATCTGGGTATGTCGCGCACCGGCACGCACGATCCCATGTAGCTGCCGCGTATGGATTTCTCCTGCCCGACAATATCGCACTGGTTGATGCTGAAGGTCGAAGTCAGCGGCGGCAAGCCGCAGATCACCACGGTTCCGCCGTACTGGACGACACCGTAGGCCGTGGTCATCGCATCGGCACCGCCTGATAATTCGAACGCATAGTCAACACCGCCGCCCGTGAGATCGCGCACCTGTTCGATGCAGTCGGCATCCCGCGCGCATATCGCATGCGTCGCGCCAACGCTGAGCGCAACTTCCAGCCGGGCCGGCTCGCGGTCAATCGCAATAATCGTCTCGGCGCCGGCCAGTCGCGCGCCGAGCACGCCGCTCAGTCCCACCCCGCCCAGGCCAAGGATCGCAACCGAATCTCCCGGGCGGATGCGCGCCGTATTGATCACGGCCCCCACGCCGGTCATCACCGCGCAGCCGAACAGCGCCGCATCTGCAAGCGGCACGTCGCGATCGACGACGACTACGCTGCCGCGATCGACCACTGCGTACTCGGCCATGCACGACAATCCCGAATGATGACCGATACGTTCCCCGTTGAGGCTGGTGATGCGGCTTCCACCCGCCATCAAGTCACTGGTCGCCTTTGCAACACGCGCGCGCTCGCACACCTGCGGCCGCCCCTCGACACAACGCCGGCAACGGCCGCAGGACGCCGAGAACTGGAACACCACGTGATCCCCGACACGCACGTCGTCGATGGCCGAGCCGACTTCAACAACCTCCCCTGACCCTTCGTGACCTAACGCCAGCGGAACCGGGCGCGGACGATCGCCGTTTATCACCGACAGGTCCGAGTGACAAAGCCCCGCGCCGGCGATGCGCACCAGCAGTTCAACGGACTTCGGCGGTGCGAGCGTGACTTCCTCGATCGACAGTGGCTTGGACCGCGCGTAGGGCCGTGGCGCTGCAATCGTGCGCAGAACGGCGGCTTTGCATCGTATCGTCATAGGGGAAAATCCATAAGATTTGAATAGGGTCGGCGTAACGCTTTAGGGTCTAAATCGGCCCGCGGCTCGAAACAATCAATTCGCGCTTCATTTCGGCAACAGATGAGACACCCAGCATCGCCATGTTACGGCTGATCTCCTCCCGCAGCAGGTTGGCGGCGTGGCGCACGCCGGCTTCGCCCGCAATCGCGGCCGCGTAAAGGAATGGTCGGCCGACAAAGACAAAATGCGCGCCCAGCGCGAGCGCCTTGAGCACGTCACTGCCACGGCGAATGCCGCTGTCCATCATGATCGCCATGCCGCCGGCTTCAGCGACTGCGCCCGGCAACGCGCGCAATGGCGATATCGTGCCGTCGAGCTGACGCCCGCCGTGGTTCGATACCATGATGCCGTCGACGCCGCTCTCGCGCGCGATGCGCACGTCCTCGCGCGCGAGCACGCCCTTTAACACCAGCTTGCCCTTCCAGATTTTGCGCATGAGTTCCACGTGTTCCCAGTTTAGGCCGTCGCGCGACATGCGCGGGCGCTCCATGTTGCCGAGTATCGGTATGCGGGGAAAGCCCATGTTTTCGAGGTGCGGCATGCCGTGGTTGAGCACGGTGCGGGTAAAAGTGCCGAACAGCCAGCGCGGCCGCACCATGCAGTCCCACGCCAGCCGTGGCGTCGGTCTCAGCGGCGAGCTGTAGCCGGTGCGAACGTTGTTCTCGCGGTTTGCGGCCATTTGCACGTCCACCGTGAGCACCAGCACTTCGAAACCGGTCTGCTGCGCGCGCTCCACCAGCGGCGTGATGATGTCGGGCTCGCCGGGCAGATACGCCTGGAACCACGCGGTCGGTCCGACGGCTTTGAGCCGCTCCATCGGTATCAGTGACGCGCCGCTCTGGATCATCACCGTATTGAGTTCCGCCGCGACCTTGGCGAGGGCTTCATCACCGCGGTAGGCGGCGAGCGCCGTGGAGCCCATCGGCGGAAATCCAAACGGCAGATCGTAAGTGCGTCCGAGCAGCGTCGTCTTCTGGTGGCGCGCCTTGGTATTGACCAGCACCCGCGGCAAAAACTCGTACTCGCTGAAGGCAGCGCGGTTGCCGCTGAGCGATGCATCGGTCTCCACGCCGCCCGAAATGTAGCCGAAGATGGGACGCGGCAGGAAACGGCGCGCGGGCGCTTCAAAATCATCAAGGCACAGCATGTGCCTGAGATGGTGTGGCGTCGTGGCTATCTTGTTTTTTTGTGTAGCGGTATCGCTCATAATTTAATCTCGTCCCTGAATGTCAGTCGATACTTGCAATTCTACTCGAACGCATAGCGCAAAGCGCCGCACTGCCAATGATCATACAATAGTCCAACCAACGGCTGCGGCCGGTCCCATCGGCGCCGCACGCGGGAATCTGTAAATGCCAATGGCGTGCTTCACACCGAATAGCGAAGGAAAAAAGATGCATGCATGCAAATCCAGTCGCCTGCTTGGTAACGCAGCAGTCACGGCATTTTCCGCCCTGCTGCTGGCCGCCAGCCTGCCCGCACTGGCGCAGCCCGCTTCGACAGGCCCCGCACAGGCCTATCCCGTGCGGCCAGTGCGTATTGTCGTCAACGTCACCGCAGGCGGCGGGGTGGATACCACCGCGCGCGTGGTAGCTCAGCACCTCTACTCGGTATTCAATCAGCCGTTTGTGGTTGATAACCGCACCGGCGCCGGCGGCGCCATAGGCATCGAGCTGGTGGCAAAATCCGCCGCGGACGGCTACACGCTGTTAGTAACCAGCAACGGCATCGCCACCAATGCCGCTTTTCGTGCGGTGAATTATGATCCGATCGGCTCCTTCCAACCGGTGAGCAACCTGACCTCCACGCCGTATATTGTCGTGGTAACGCCGTCACTGCCGGTCGCATCGATAAAAGAACTGATCGCACTCGCCAAACTAAAACCGGGCGCAGTGAGCTACGCCAATTCCGGCATCGGCAGTATCACGCACCTGGGATCCGCGCTGCTACCCTCGCTGTCCGGCACCACCATGCTCGGCATACCTTACAAGGGGGTGGCTGACGCTTATCCGGCCGTGATCAGCGGCGACGTGAACTGGATGCTCGGCGCGGCCATTTCCGCCCTGCCGCTGGTCGCCGCCGGCCACCTGCGCGCCCTGGCCATAACTTCGCCACGGCGCAACAAGGCAGTCCCCGATCTGCCAACAACGGCCGAAAGCGGATTACCGGGTTATGAAGTCACCGGATGGTTCGGCCTGTTCGCGCCAGCAGGCACGCCCATGGCGCTGGTCGAGAAACTCAGTGCCGAGGCCAAACGCGGCCTGCAGCGCCCGGAGTTCGCGCGCCGCGCGGAAGCACAGGCCACGGAAATCCTGGCGAGTTCGCCGCAGGAGCTCGCGCGCGTGCTCAAGATCGAATTGGAACTATGGCGTAAAGTGGTCCGCGAGTCCGGCATAAAACCCTGAACCGGAGAATTGCAGACGTGCAATTAATTTTCTGGAATCACGCGAGTGAATCTGTGCGTCCGCTCATTGCCGCGGCAAGCCCGCGCTGCGTACGATAGCCCCGAAACGCGCCATATCCGCGCGCAGCAATTCCGCCAGCTGCTCAGGTGTTCCTGGCCAGGGCTCGACGTCCAGCGCCGCGAGCCGCTCGCGTATGTCCGGCGCCTCCAGCGCCCTCACCAATTCCCGGTGCAGCCGCGACACAATATCGCGCGGCGTTGTCGCGGGCGCGAACATGCCGTACCACACCGGCATGACGAAGCCGTCGACGCCGGCCTCTTTCGCGGTCGGCACGTCGGGAAGCGTTGTGATGCGCCGCTCGCTGAGCACCGCCAGCGCACGCACCTTGCCGGCCCGCACCTGCGCTATCGCCGTGGTGACAGGCATCACCACCTCGTCCACCTCGCCGCCCATCATCGCCGTCATCGCCTGCGTCACACCCTTATAGGGGACATGCACGATGTTGATTTTTTCCAGGTATTTGAGAAGTTCGTTGGCGAGATGGTTGGTGGTGCCAGCGCCACCTGAACCGAAGTTGAGTTTGCCGGGAGACGCGCGCGCCAGGTTGATGAACTGGCGCAACGTCTTTGCCGGCACCGAAGGGTGCACGATCAGGATGTTCGGGATAGAAGTCAGCCGCGCGACCGGCGCGAGATCCTTGACCGCGTCATAGCCGGGGTTCAAATACAGCGCGGGACTGACAGCTATGCTCGAGGTGGCGAGCACGATCGTGTAGCCATCGGGCGCAGACTTCGCTGCGACCGCTATCCCCAGATTTCCTCCCGCGCCGGCGCGATTATCCGCCACCACCTGCTGACCCAGTGGCTCGGAGATTTTCTGCCCCAACATGCGGCCCACGATGTCGCTCGAAGCACCGGGGGGAAATGCCACGACCAGGCGTATCGGTTTGACCGGATAGGCGGCGCCGGGCGCAGCAGTTTGCGCCAGCACGCCGTTGCACAGCAGCGCAAGCAACAACAGCGCAGCAGCATTACGGGTAGGTATCGAATTCATCCTTACTTCATCGGCGAAAAGGCAGTGGGCCGCAGAATGGTGGTGGTCACCTGTTGCACGATGGGGCCGTTCTTCTCGCTCTCGCCGAACACGCGGGCGCGGTCGGGGTCCTTGGCGAACGTGTCAAACTTGGCCACGCGCTCGTTCATGTTCTCCCACGCCAGCATGTAAATGAGCTGGTGATCGTTGCCGCCGATGCGGTTTTGCCAGTAGCCCACCTGCCGGAAACCGTGCTTTTTGAACGCCTGGCAGGTAAAACCGCCAAAGCGATCGGTGATGTTGATGATTTTCTGCGGCATCGCCTGATACTCGCGCAGTTCGAAGAAGTACGGGTCGCGGGTGGAGGCGTCCGGCCCGTAAGCTTCACCCTTGTCGAGCTGCGAGTACGCGGTCGGTTCCATCAGCTGGTTGTAGACGCGGTTCACCAGCGGGCCGTCCTTCTCGGTCTCCGTCCACTTCTGGATGCGCTCAGGGTCGGCGCGCCACACGGCGTTCTTCCTGGCGCGCTCTTCATAGCTCTCCCAGCCCCAGATGTAGACGATCTGGTTACTCTTCTCGCCCAGCATGGGCGTCCAGAAACCAATCAGGCGAAAGCCGAACGCCTTCCACTTATGGACGGTGAAGCTGCCAAAGCGGTCGAGCAGTGCCGGCAGTTTGCCGGGGGCCACATCGTAGCGACGCAATTCGTAGAGCATGGCACACCTCACATGGAATTTTTTCGGGGGACAGAAACTATAGCACGCACCGGCGCGCGGTCAATCGAGGGCTATCGTTACTCCGGCTTCAATCCCGCAGCTTTGGCGACCTTCGACCACTTGGCCATTTCAGCGCGAAAGAACGCGCCCGCCTGCTCCGGCGTGCCGCCGATGTAACTGGTGCCGATCTCTGAGAATCTCACCTGCACTTCGGGGAGATTCATAACCCGATCGATCTCGGCGTTTAACTTCGCCACAACATCTTTGGGCATTCCGGCAGGGCCCAGCATGCCCCACCATTCGGAGCTATCGAACCCGGGAAAGCCGGATTCATCAAGGGTCGGAACGTCGGCAAACGCCGCATAGCGTTTTTTACTGGTGACGGCGAGTGCCCGCAGCTTTCCGCCCTTGACGGATGGTCCCGCCGATGTGATGGTCTGGATCAACATCGGAATCTGACCGCCAATCGCATCGATCAAGGCGGGTCCCGAGCCTTTGTAGGGAATCGGCGTGATGTCGATCTTTGCGAGCGCCTTGAACATTTCCCCACCGAGATGATTCGAGCTGCCGAGTCCACCAATGCCGTATACCAATGTGCCGGGACGGGCACGGGCAAGCGCAACCAATTCCCGGATCGAGCGCGCCGGCAGCGACGGATGGACGCAGATCAGGTTCGGCGAGCGCACCAGCATCACGACCTGCGTGAAGTCATTGATGGTATTGAACGGCACCTGGCGGTAGAGGCTCGGATGCAGCACGTGGCTGCTGGCGACACTGGCCACGCTGTAACCGTCGGCTGCGCTCTTGGCAACGATATCGGTGCCGATCATCCCGCTCGCGCCAGGACGATTATCAATGATGATCTGAATACCCCACGCTTCGCCGAGCTTCTGTCCGACCGTGCGAGCGATGACGTCGGTACTGCCCCCGGGCGGATAAGGCACGATCCAGCGTACAGGCTTCGCGGGATAGGCTTGCGCGGCCACGTCGGCGCACAAAGCCATAGCCAGCAATGCGATGGCAGTCCGTGCGGTGTGTTTTTTCATGTCGTCCTCGGTGAATTCACAATCCAAGTGCACCACGGTGATCAACGGGCTGCCGGCGCAGGCTTGAGTGTCTTGATCCAGCGCTCGACTTCCGCACGGACGTGCGCGTCGGCCTGTTGCGGCGTTGTCGGGGTGGGTTCGGCGCCCAGACTGATATAGCGCTCCTTCGTTTCCGCGTGATTGAGCGCGGCGGTTACCGCGCCGTTGAGCGTGGCCATGACCGGACGCGGCATGCCGGCGGGCGCGATCATCGCTTGCCACAGATAAAACTCGAAACGCGGCACACCACTCTCAGCGACGGTTGGTACTTCGGGGGCGACGGGGCTGCGCTCCCGGCCGGAGATGCCCAGCGCGCGCACCCGCCCGGCCTTGACCTGGGGCAGCGAGGCCGCGGTCGAGAGGAAGGTTATAGGAATCTGGCCGCCCATCACGTCGGCTAACGCCTGGCCGCCACCCTTGTAGGCGACGTGCACGAGATCGATACCTGCCGTAGCCTTGAACAGCTCGGCGATCAGATACATGGTGCTGCCGAGTCCGGCCGACCCGTAGTTGTATTTGCCGGGATTCGCCCTGGCGAGCACGATCAATTCCTTGACCGATTGCGCCGGCAGCGCCGGGTTCACGAGAAGGAACATGGGAATCCGCACCAGCAGGCTCACCGCCGCAATGTCTTTCAGTGTGTCATAGGGCATCTTGTCGTTAAGCGCCGGGTTCGCGCCATGCGCCACATCGACCACCATAATGGTGTGGCCGTCCGCCGCCGCCCGCGCCAGTAGCGCGGTCGCGATCATGCCGCTCGCCCCCGGCCGGTTGTCTACGATTACCTGTTGCCCGAGGCTTTCGATGAGTCTCGGCGCCAGCATCCGCGCACTGATATCGGTGGCGCCTCCCGGCGGAAACGAGACCAGCAGTCGCAATGGCCGGGTCGCGTACGACTGCGCCAATGCAAGATCGGCCGTGACCGCCGGAATGGCAAGTGCAACACAGATCGTCAGCGGAATGGGGCGAGATTTCATGGTGCAGGCACCTTATCGACGTTGTAGAAGCCGCTCAGTTCACGCGGACAAACTTGTCTACGCTATGATCCACGGTCAGGCCCGCATAGATGTCGCCGCGCGAGTCTACGCCTACGCCGTGTATATGGCGGCTTTCGAGACGGGTAAGCACGTTACCTTCACGATCACGCACACAGATATAGGCCGGCTTGTCGTCATGCTCCTGCTCGGCAATGTAGAACAAGCCGTCCTTGCCCAGCGTGATGTCGTTCGGGCCGCCCATGCCGGTCCACATGCCAAGGAGTTCGCCATCCGGCGACAATATCTTGATACGCCGGTTGGCGCGATCGGCAACGTAGAGCTTGCCCTCAGGATCGATCGCGATACTGTGCGGCAGGTGATACTGATCATCCGCATTGCCCGGCGTACCCCATGACGTCTTCAACTGGCCGTCACGCGTAAAGCGGTGCACGCGACTGTTGCGGTAGCCGTCAGTCACATAAATGTCGCCGTTGGGATGCGGCATCATCTCGGTGGGATGATTGAACGGGCCGCCGGCACGCTCCGCCAGCCAGGGCGATCCTTTGCAACCGGTATCGGAATGCACGCCGCGTTTGCCGAGCACCAGCAACGGCTTGCCGTCCAGCGTAAACGACACAGCAACCGAGTCAGGGCGATCGGTGGTGTACACAATATCGTCGACGATTTTCAGGCCATGCGCTTCTTTCACCGCGCCGATGCCCCAGCAGCCCAGGTAGTTGCCATCGCGGTCGAATATCACGACCGGCGGATCCTTGCGCTGGAAAACGTAGACGCGATCCTGCGAATCGGTCGCCACTCTGCTAACCACGCCGAGGGATTCGCCCTTGGGCATTTTGGGCCAATCGCGGACCAGTTGGTAGGCTAGCTTGCCTGTGCCTGGTTGTGCCATGGTTTGTTTCCTCCGTGGTTGCGGTAGCGCGAGTGGACGATGTCTTCGCAGTTTACGCCCAACCGCATACTTCGTGATAACACTTGCACCGCGCTACCCTATCACCGACTTCGACTGCGCGCGCGGTTGACGGGTCGCCGGGCCGGCGCTACATTGCCCGTTCGTGAAAAATGGTGTTTAAAGTTCTTTTCCCTGGAGGATGCGGCGATGGAATTCGGAATATTCAATTTGATGGGCGCGCGCGAAGCGGACAAGCCGACGGCGCAGGTGTTTGGTGAAGTCGCCGAGCAGACCAAGCTGGCCGACGAACTCGGCTACACGATCGCCTGGTTCGCCGAGCACCATTTCTCGAATTATTGCCTGTGTGCGTCGCCCTTGATGATGGTGGCGCATTGTGCAGCAACCACCAAAAAGATCCGGCTCGGCACTGCGGTGGTGGTGTTGCCCTTGTATAACCCTGTGCGGCTTGCCGCCGAAATCGCCACTGCGGATGCCATATCAAATGGCCGGCTGATGCTCGGCATAGGCGCCGGTTATCAGCCCTACGAATTCGAGCGTTTTGGCGTTGACCTCGCGCAGAATCTCGCAATGACCGACGAGTTCTGCGACATCCTCGATCTCGCTTTCAGCCGGGATTTTTTCACCTACAACGGCAAGCACTACCAGATACCGGAAACGCATATCTCTGCCCGCCCCGTGCAAAAACCGCTGCCGATCTACGTCGCCGGCCATGCCCCCCCGATGTTCCGCGCCGCCGCGCGGCACGGCTATCGGGTGCTGACGTCGGGCCGGCTGGGCGGCACCCAATTGCTGGCCGGGCAATATGCCGACGTTGTCGCCGCGTTTGCCGCCGAGAATGTGCCGGTGTCGCGGGCACACATGACGGTCAACCGCTTCGCCCACATCACCGGCAGCCGCGAAGAAGGGATGCGCTTTGCCGAGAACGCGCGCTATCAGTCGCGGCTCGCCTCCAGCTTGAGGCGACGGAAGGAAGTCATGCAAGGCACCGTATTGGTCGATGTGCCGTTCCCCGACGAGCCGTCGCTCGAAACCATCCACAACGATCTGCTGATCGGCGATGTCGATACGGTCGCCGAAAAACTTGTCGCCGAGATCCGTGCGGGCGAGCCGGTGCATGTGTGCTTTTCGTTCAAGGTCGGCAACACGCCGCACAAGGCGGCGATGCGCTCGATGGAACTGATGATCGGCGAGGTCAAGCCGAGGGTTGAAAAGGCGCTCGGGACGCTCGCATAAATGCGAAAGCTCTAAAACGGCACTTCCCCGCGCACCAGCACGCGGTAGAGCAGACGAAACTCGTCCGGGTCGTAGTCGAAATGCGCGCGGTGCATCGCCGCGCGGTTGTCCCAGATCAACATATCGCCCTTGCGCCAGTGGTGGCGGTAGATAAACTCGTCCTTAACCGTGCGCTCAAGCAGATCGTTGAGCAGCGCCTGTGTATCCCCGGCGCTCATGCCGACAATGTTCTCGGTCTTCACCGGATGAAAGTACAGTGCTTTCTTGCCGTTGTCGGGATTGGTGCGCACCAGCGGTTGCAGCACCGGCTCAGGCTTCTTCTCGACCTGCGCATCGGCGGACTGCCCGGAATAGCGTGCAGATGCGCTGCCCTGAAACACGTTGACCGTCTTCATCCCCTGTATTTTCTGCCGCATGGCTTCGGGCAGCGCGTCGTAGCCGGCGCGCATATTGACCACCGCCGTGTCGCCGCCTTTTGACGGCAGCGCAACAGCGTAAAGGCTGGTGTTTTTCGGCGGCCGCAGGTGATTGGTGTGGTCGGTGTGCCAGCCGGCGCCGTGCTTCACGCGCTTGCCCGATTTATCCTGATGCTGGTTCGATACCTCATGCACCAGCGGGCAAGCGGGCAGCGCGTACTGCGTGAAGTGCTGCTCCATCGGCTCGCCGAACAGTGAAACCGCCGCGAGATATTGCTCGGGCGTGAAATCCTGATCGCGGATGACGAGGGCCACATGCTCAACCACGGCTGCGTTGAGTTTGGCTCGCGTCGCAGCATCGATGGGCTCACGCAGATCGATGCCGGTTACCTCCGCGCCGATATTCGGAGAAAGCTGTGTCACTATCATCGCTATCACTCCCTTCAGAATCAACCCGCAAACGCAAACCGCGTGTCCTGCACCGTCACTATACGCGCGCCCCTGGTGCCCGCAATAATGCCATGCGACACCAGCGGCGGCACATGAATCACAAAGCGCTCGCGCACGCGATGCGAGTTGCCCGCAACATACGCATGCACGTCGCCTTCGGCCACCAGCGTGAACTGTTCGTTCTCATGCCCATGCGTGGGCAGTGTAGCGCCGGGCGCGAGTTCGAGCACCGCCACTTGCAGTTTTTCGCTGATCAATAAGCCGCCCTTCACGCCGCTGGCCAACTGCAGTCCCGCCACCATGCGTGCGCTGGCAACGCGATCGAGGTTTTCAGAAAGATCATTAAAATCATATATATAGCGTGTCTTTTCGCCCGCAGGATCGGTGCCTGATGCGTCCATCATTTGCGCCGTGGTTTGTTTCGCTTCATGCGCGCGCTTGCCGAAGCCCGGCAGAAAAAACGGCCCGTCATACTTGCCATCGACCGGCGGTCCAGTGATGCCGTGACGCGTGTCTTTCATGGCAAAGAACAGCAGGTCTTCATCGGGACACGCCTGCCCCGTATGCACCGACATCGACGGCGTGTGTACGAGCATGCCCTTCTCGCCGAAGGTTTGTTTTTCGTTGTCGATGTCCGACACCATCACGCCTTGCAGTATGTAATTGAACTGCTCGTTCGGATGCGTGTGCGCCTTGGCGCCGGAACCGGCGGCCTGCCCCGCCAGCGCCACCGCGATATGTACACCGTAGAGCACCGCGCCGATGGTGGAAGACTTGCCGGTTTCCAGCGTCGGCCCCGACAACACGCGGCGCGACTCAACTCTGGCGCTGGTAGGATTGTCTGGCGCGATATTGAGTTCATCATAACCGTAGATGTATTGCACCATGCCGCCTCTTTCGCATAACCTGTCGGCACAAATTTACCACACAGGGCCAGCGGTACTTGCGCGTGCGCGATGCGCACTGCGCCACTCCGCCTCTGTCATTCCCGCGCAGGCGGGAATCACATGATAGGTTGCTTTTCGACACGAAAGCCGGATGAAACCCGAATATGAACACCATTATGAACACCACCAACAGCACCATCGCCCAGCAACTCGGCAACTTCGCCGCCGGGCTTACGCTCGATAAAATTCCGCAGGCAACCCGCTCACGCGCGAAGTTGTTGTTGCTCGATGCCATCGGCGTAGCGCTCGCCGCGGCATCGTTTGAATTCGGACGGCGCGCGGTGCGCGGACTTGCGGCGCTGGATACGGGCGAGGCGCAAGTGATCGGCCTGCCGCAACGGCTGGCGGTGCGCGACGCCGTGCTCGCCAACGGCATACTCACGCACGGCCTCGATTTTGACGACACCTCAATCAGTGCGCGCGTCCATGCCGGCGCAGCCTGCATGCCCGCAGCACTCACGCTGGCGGCGGCACTCGGCAAAAGCGGATCGCAAATGCTGCTCGCCTACATCGCCGGCATGGAGTGTTCGATGCGCATTGGCGCGGTGGCCAAGGGCGGCTTCAAGGAGCAGGGCTTCTATCCCATCGGCGTGGCGGGCGTGTTCGGCACCGCGATCATCGCGGGGCGGCTGCTTGAACTGAACGCCGCTGAACTCGCCAATGCGCAAGGCATCGCCTACAGCACCGCCTCGGGCAATCAGGAATTCGTCGAGGAAATGGCGTGGACCAAGCGCATGCATCCGGGCTGGGCGGGCGTGGGCGGCATCACCGCGGCGCTGCTCGCCAAAGGCGGCTACGTCGGCCCGACGTTGCCATACGAGGGGAATAACGGCTTGTATCGCGTGTACCTCGGCATCCACGCAGCACGCAGCGACATCAGCCTCGCCACCCACGGCTTCAATGAAATCTGGGAAATCGATAAAGTCGCCTTCAAACCGATACCCGCGTGTTACTTCAGCATTGCGTCCATCGACGCGGCATGTACGCTGCACCGCCAGCATGGCTTGCGCGCGGCGGATATCGAAAAGGTGCGCGTGTTGTTGCCACAGGCAGCCATCGAAACGGTGTGCATACCCGCCGCGATACGGCGCAAACCCACCGACACCTACGCGGCAGTGTTCAGTGTGTACTACGGCGTTGCGGTGGCGCTGGCGCGCGGGCGCTACGGACTTGCCGATCTGAAGCCCGCGGCGCTGGCGGACCCCGAAGTGCTCGCGCTCATCGAGCGCACCGAATACGAAATTGATCTGCACACCACGTTTCCGAAATTTTATTCGGGGGCGGTAAACGTCACCACACACGATGGCCGCAGTTTCGAACAACGCGAGGATGTGCATCGCGGCGCACCGGAACGCCCGCTCGGAGAAACCGCTATCATCGCCAAATTCATGGACAACGCGACGTGCAGCCTGAGCGGCGACCAGCCTGCGCGCATACGCGATGCCGTGCTTGCATTGGAAACTGTCGCCAACGTCAATACGATAACCGAATTGCTGGCGCCCAATTGAGGAAAATCATGAGACCTTTCACACTCACCCGCAACCTGCTTGTGGCGCTGCTCACGCTGAGCGTCACGCCCACCATCGCACAAACGCCATACCCCGCAAAACCGGTACGCCTCGTCGTGCCCTACCCGCCCGGCGGCGGCAACGACACGCTGGCGCGCATCTTCGGCCAGAAGCTCACTGAGACCTTCAGCCAGCAGGTCATCGTCGAAAACCGCGCGGGCGCGGGCACCACCATCGGCACGGCATTCGTCGCGCGCGCAACGCCCGATGGTTACACGCTGCTGCTGTCGTCCATCGCCACCCACGCCTTCAGCCCGCACCTGTATGCCAAACCCGGCTACGATGCACTGCGTGATTTCAGTCCGGTAACGCTGCTGGTGATCGCACCCACGCTGCTGGTGGTCAATCCGGCGCTGCCGGTGAATTCGTTAAAAGAATTGATCGCGCTCGCCAAACGGCGGCCCGGCCAGCTTGAATATGCCTCGGCAGGCACGGGCTCGTCGGCGCATATGCTCGGCGAAACCTTCAAGAGCCTGGCAAAAATCGACATCATTCAAATTCCCTACAAGGGTGGTGCGCCGGCGGTAGTCGGCACCATCAGCGGTGAAGCGCAGATGATGGCCGACCCTGCCGCATCGGTGCTGCCGCATGTGAAAAGCGGCCGCCTCAAAGCGCTGGCCATCGCGCGCGCCACGCGCTTGCCCGACCTGCAGCAAGTGCCCACCTTCGCCGAAGCAGGCATGCCCGAGTACACCGCCAGCGCCTGGTATTCGGTGCATGCCCCGGCGAAAACGCCGGGCGAAATCGTCGCGCGTCTTAATCGCGAGCTGGTGCGCATTGTCAACCTGCCCGAGATCAAGGATCGGTTAAAGGATTTGGGCAGCGACGGTGTCGGCAACACGCAGGAAGCATTCGGCCAGTTTGTAGCGGCGGAGTATGCCAAGTACGGCAAACTCATCAAAGACATGGGCGTGAAACCCGAGTGAGCAGGCTTACCCTGTCAACCTATCGTGATTTTCTGTTACCACTTTTCAACCCCGCCATCCGCCCCAACACCTCGCACACCGACGCGGTATCGTGCTGCGACAGCCCCTGCGCCATCGCGGTGGTGTAGAGCGGCGCGCAGGCGGTGAACAGCGGCAGCGGGCAATCGACCGATTTCGCCATGTCGCCGATCACCTGCATGTCTTTTTGCCACACCTCGACTTTCATGGTAGCGGGCAGGTAGTTTTGTTCCACCATCAGCTTGCCGCGCAGCTTGAACACGCCGTTGCCAAGCACCGGACTGCTGGAGAACAAATCCCACACCTGTTGCGGATCGAGTTTCATTTTGCGCGCGAAGGTCAAGGTCTCGCCCACCGCGACGTTGTAAATCGCTACCAGATGATTGGCGATGAATTTCATTTTGGCGCCGTTGCCGTAGGCGCCCACGTACTGCACATTGTGCGTGAACACATCGAGCACCGGCTTCACGCGCCTGAATGCGGCCTGCGGCCCGCTGGCGAAAATGGTCCAGCCGCCCGATTTCATGCGCACCGCCGTGCCGCTGATCGGGCAATCAAGCGTTTGCGCGCCCGCGTGCGCGAGGGTCTGTTGCGCGCGTTGTTTGTCGGCGAGCGTGAGGGTGCTGGTTTCGATGACGATCAACGGTGCGCGTGAGGTCTCGCGCTTAGCCGTACAAATCTTTGCCACGACTTCCTCCAGCACGGTAGCTTTGGCGAGCGAGGTGATAATTACATCCGCGGTGGCTGCCACCGCCGTGGGCGACGCGAGTGCACGGCCGCCGGCCTTATGCAGACGCGCGCGTGCAGGCGCGGATGGATCGTAGCCAACAACTTTATAACCTGCGGCGCATAGCGCTTCAGCCATGGCGCCGCCCATGATACCGACGCCGATGACACCTATTGTTTGTAGCTTATTGTTTTTATTCATTATTTTACATACTCAATTTTAGGACACACCACTCCGTCATTCCAGCGAAGGCTGGAATCCAGTTCGTACCACGATCCGCAGGATGTGATTTTAGATGCTTCGCTTTGGTCAACGCACTGGATTCCGGCTTTCGCCGGAATGACGGAAAGAAGGTTACTGTGATTGATCTCAACCCATCACCAACGCCGCCCGCCCGATAATCAATTCCTTTTCCAGCCGCTGATGCAGCGCCTCGGCTTGTTCGAGAGGTACTTTGTCGGTGACCAGCGCCTTGAATTCGCCGCGCGCAACCAGTTCCAGCGTATCCATTACCTTCTGGCGCGTGGCATAGCGGCTGCCGAGGATTTCAATTTCGTTGCGCAATATTTTTGCCGGATCGGCGTTGAACGGTTTGCCGTGGCCGCCGAGTGTGACCAGCCGCCCGCCTTTGCCGAGCGAGGCGAGCGCGGGTTCGAGGGTGCTGGCGCTGCTGACAAAATCGATGGCGACATCAACGCCTTTGCCGCCCGTCGCTTCCAGCAGTTGTTCGGCGACGCGTCCCGCAGACGCATCGATGGTGATATCGGCGCCGCACTTCACCGCGGTTTCAAACTTGGCTGCGGATTTATCCACCGCGATGATTTTTTTCGCGCGCGCCCAGCGCGCCACCATCAGCATGTGTATGCCGAGGCCGCCGCCCGCGCCGAATACCACCACCGTGTCATGCGGTGTCACGCGCGCGCGGCGGATCACCTTCACCGGTGTCGCCAGCGCATCGCAGATCACGCCGGCTTCGGCGGGATTCTTGCGCCAGTCGATGCCGTCGGGCAATTTCAGGAAGCTGCGCGCGGGCAGCTTGATGTATTCGGCGTAGCCGCCGTCGGATTCGCGGCCGACATAGCCGCCGAAATTCTCGCACAGCGTCTCACGATTGATACGGCACCAGTGGCAATGGCCGCAGTTGAAATAAAAATACGCGGTGACGCCATCGCCCAGTTTGACATCCGTGACACCGCTGCCGACGGCAACAATCTCGCCCGCGATCTCGTGGCCGATGATGCGCGGATAGTGGTTGAGCTTCAAGCGCCCGGCGCGCGCGTGGTGTATGGTGAGGCCGGAGCCGCACGCCAGCACGCGCGCGACGGCCTCAAAGGGGCCGGGTGTGGGGTCGGGTACGGTGGCCAGCGTGAACGGCATGCCCGGGCCCGGCAACAATGCGGCTTTCATCGCTCGCTCATCAGTATCTTGCGCGCCGCTGCGAGTTCTTTTTTCTTCGCCGCATCGATCTTCGGATACTTGAGATGGAGCGATTCCATCCCGTCGATAATGGCGTCCGACACCGCGAGGCGCGTGAACCATTTGTTGTCCGCCGGAATCACGTGCCACGGCGCATAATCGGTGGCGGTGTTGCGGATCATTTGTTCGAAGGAATCCATATAAGCGTCCCAGTACTGGCGTTCGCGCGCGTCGGTGGCGGAAAACTTCCAATTTTTATCCGGAAAGTCGAGCCGCTCCATAAAGCGCTTTTTCTGCTCTTTTTTCGACACGTGCAGAAAAAATTTGAGTATCAGGTAGCCGTTACGTGAAAGATAGCGCTCGATCGCGCGTATATCCTGATAGCGTTCATCCCATACTTTTTTGGTGATGACTTCACGCGGCAGTTTTTGCTTCATCAGGTATTCTTCGTGCACGCGCACCGCCAGCACTTCCTCATAATAGGAACGGTTGAAGATGCCGATGCGCCCGCGCTCCGGCAGCGCACGCATGCAGCGCCACATAAAATCGTGATCGAGCTCCTCGCTCGACGGCGCCTTGAACGAATACACCTGCAGGCCCTGCGGATCGACACCCGAGGTGACGTGCTTGATGGTGCCATCCTTGCCCGCGGCATCCATCGCCTGGAAAATCAGCAACACGCCCCAGCGGTCCTGTGCATAGAGCCGCGCCTGCTCGTCGGTCAGCAATTCCACGCAGCGCGCGAGCAGTGCCTTGGATTCGCTCTTGAATTCGGATTTCAGCCCGCCCGTGTCAGCGGGATCAACGTCTTTCAGCCGGAATTTTTTTCCATCGGTAACGCGGTACGGTTCGACCAGCTTGCGGATTTTCTTGAACTCGGATTTTTCTTCGGACTTTGCCATAGCTGCGCCCCCCTGTAACTATTCGTGACGTATTCTAGGTGAATCTCCGCGCACTGTCGCGCCCGCGCCCTGCGCACGATCGTTACTTTCAGCGCGGGTAAAATAGCGGCACGCTTTTTCCCGGCCGCGCAGTGGCAGCGCTGCAACAAGTCAACGTGTTCTCACCCATTTCATGTCCAGCGACCCCAGCAACGATAGCCACACCATCCGCATTCGCGGCGCGCGTCAGAATAATCTCAAAAATCTGTCGCTCGATCTGCCCACCAATGAACTGATCGTCGTCACCGGCGTTTCGGGTAGCGGCAAATCGTCTTTGGTGTTCGACACGCTCTATGCCGAAGGCCAGCGGCGCTACGTGGAAACATTTTCGCCCTACGCGCGGCAATTTCTGGATCGGCAGGACAGGCCGCAGGTCGATGCCATCGAAGGCATACCACCCGCCATCGCCATCGACCAGACCAACCCGGTGCGCACCTCGCGCTCCACCGTCGGCACCATGACGGAGCTGAACGATCACTTCAAGCTGCTCTACGCGCGTGCCGCCGAACTGTATTGCCGCGGCTGTGGCGCTGCGGTTAAGCGCGATACGCCGCAAAGTATTTTGAAGGCGCTGACGGCGCGCGCGGCAGCGGCGGGTGATCCACGCCTGACGGTGGCGTTTCCGGTGCCGGTGCCAAAAAACTTCAGCGTCTCTGAAGTCAAAAAATTACTGGCAGCGCAAGGCTACACGCGCTTTTTGCATGAGGATTCAAATCGCATCGAAGTGATTCAGGATCGCCTGCGTGCAGGCACTGCGGAGCCGGTGCGCGTGGTGGAGGCGATCGAGGCGGCACTGAAAGTGGGTAACGGGCGAGTCAACATCCACACGCTCGACAACAGCAGCGAAACCGTAGTGCCCACCCTTCACCCTTCACGCTTCACCCTTCACGCGCCGTGGAGATACTCCACGGCGCTGCACTGCCCCGATTGCGACATCCACTATCAGGAGCCCTCACCCAGCCTGTTCTCATTCAATTCCCCGCTCGGCGCCTGCGATACCTGCCGTGGCTTTGGCCGCGTGATCGGCGTTGACTACGGCCTGGTGATTCCGGACGAATCGAAAACCCTGCGTGAAGGCGCGGTGAAGCCGTGGCAGACTCCGAGCAACAAGGAATGTCAGGGCGACCTTGAAAAATACGCAAAAAAACGCGGTGTCCCGCTCGATACGCCATGGCGTGAACTGTCCAAGGCGCAGCAGCGCTGGGTGATCAACGGCGAATCCGAGTGGATCAGCTGGCGCAAGTCATGGCCCGGCGTGTGGTACGGGGTGGCGCGCTTTTTCAAGTGGCTGGAAACCAAAGCCTACAAGATGCATGTGCGCGTGCTGCTGTCGAAGTATCGCGCCTATACGCCGTGCGACAGCTGCGGCGGCGCGCGGCTCAAGATTGAGGCGCTGTCGTGGCGCCTCGGTTCTGACGCGAACGCGGCAGAACACTTTCTGCCGCGCGGCGCAGGCTTTGACGAAAAAACACTCGCGCAACTACCCGGCCTCACGGTTCACGATCTGATGCTGCTGCCGCTCGACACGGTGCGCAGCCGCATGCAGCAACTGCACTTGCCGCAAATGGCGGACGATGCCACGGCGATGCTGCTCAAAGAAATCCGCACGCGACTGGATTACCTGGCGGACGTGGGCCTTGGCTATCTCACACTCGACCGCCAATCGCGCACGCTCTCCGGCGGCGAGGTGCAACGCATCAATCTCACCACGGCGCTGGGCACCTCGCTCACCAATACCCTGTTCGTGCTGGACGAACCGTCTATCGGCCTGCATCCGCGCGACATGGGACGCGTGATCGGCGTGATGCACAAGCTGCGCGACGCGGGCAATTCATTGGTGGTGGTCGAGCACGATCCGCAAGTGATGCTGGCCGCAGACCGCATACTCGATATGGGGCCGGGGCCGGGTGAACGCGGCGGCGAGATCGTCTATTTCGGAAATGCAGATAACCTGATAAAAACCAGCGCCTCCAGAACAGGTCAATACCTTGCCGGCAGCTTGCGCGCCGACCATGGCATGCGTGGCATTGCCCCGCATGCCGGCACACGCAAACTTGAATTGCGTGGGGTCTGCGAACACAATCTGAAAAACATCGACGTCGCGATTCCGCTGGGGCATCTGGTGTGCATTACCGGCGTGTCGGGTTCAGGCAAATCAACACTGGTGCAGGACGTTTTGTATGCCGCACTGTTGAAAGCCAAAGGCAAACCTTCCGAAAATCCGGGCGCGCATCGCACACTCATCGGCCACCAGCAGGTTACCGACGTGGTGATGGTCGATCAGTCGGCGATCGGCCGCACCACGCGTTCCAATCCCGCGAGTTATGTCGGCGCCTTCGATGCCATCCGCGACTTGTACGCCAGAGCGCCGCTGGCACGCGAGCGGCGCTATACGGCGGGCACCTTCAGCTTCAACTCCGGCAACGGCCGCTGCCCTGCGTGCGGCGGCAACGGCTTCGAGCATGTCGAAATGCAATTCCTGTCGGACGTGTATCTGCGCTGCGCCGATTGTGACGGCCGGCGCTATCGACCGGAGATTCTGGAAATTACCCTCGAAGGCAAATCGATAGCCGATGTGCTCGATCTGACCGTGCATGCCGCGCTGGCATTTTTCGCCGCAGAACCCAAGGTGTGCGCCGCGCTGCGTCCGCTGGCCGAAGTGGGCCTGGAATACCTGCGCCTCGGACAACCGGTTCCTACCTTATCGGGCGGCGAAGCGCAGCGGCTTAAGCTGGCGGGGCATCTGACCGAGGCCGGACGCAAGACGTCCTCCATCGCCTCACGCGCCGCGCTATTCCTGTTCGACGAACCCACCACGGGACTGCACTTCGAGGACATCGCCAAACTGCTGCGCGCGTTTCGCGAGTTGATCGCTGCGGGGCATTCCCTGGTGGTGATCGAACACAACCTTGATGTGATACGCGCGGCAGACTGGATTATTGATCTTGGGCCGGAGGGCGGTGCAGCCGGTGGCGAGGTCGTGTGCGTAGGTACGCCGGAAGCGGTGATGGCGCATGCAGGGTCGCATACGGGCAAGGCATTGCGGGAATACGAACATGAACTAACGCCTGCAAAGGCTGCTGCCCTTACCACTCAGCACTCACCGCTCAACACGCAACACTTCATTGCCATCCACCACGCCCGTGAACACAACCTCAAAAACATCGACGTCGATATTCCGCGCGGCAAATTTACCGTGGTCACCGGCGTGTCAGGCTCCGGCAAATCCACCCTCGCCTTCGACATTCTGTTCGCCGAAGGACAACGCCGTTATCTCGAGTCGCTCAACGCCTATGCCCGCCAGTTCGTGCAAGGCGCATCGCGCCCGGATGTGGACAGTATCACCGGCATACCGCCCACCGTCGCCATCGAACAGCGCACCAGCCGTGGCGGACGCAAGAGCACGGTAGCCACTCTCACCGAGATTTATCATTTTCTGCGCCTGCTGTATGTGAAACTCGGCACGCAATACTGCCCGGACTGTGACGTGGCGATCGAGCCGCAGAGCGCGCAATCCATAGTCGCCAGCATCATGCGCCGCTCGCGCGGCGACCGCGTCGGCCTGCTCGCGCCGCTGGTGGTCAATCGCAAGGGCTACTACACCGATCTGGCGAAATGGGCAGCGGCTCGGGGCCACACCCATCTCAGAGTCGATGGCGAATTTTTGCCCACGGCGCAATGGCCGCGCCTTGCACGATTCAGCGAGCACACCATCGAACTGCCGGTGATGGACGTGCATGTATTGCCCGAGAACGAGCACCTGCTGCGCGCAGGCGTGGCGCAAGCGCTGGATCATGGCAAAGGCATGGTTCACGTCATCGGCCAACTCGACTCGCTCGCGCGCGCTATCGGCAAGCAACATAAACACATGCCGCAGTTGCCGCAAACCGCGTATTCGGCCAAGCGCGCCTGCCCTTCGTGCACCCGCAGTTTTCCAGAACTCGACCCACGCCTGTTTTCGTTCAACTCGCGTCACGGCTGGTGTACGGCGTGCTACGGCACTGGCTTGAAGCTCGCCGGTTTTGAGTGGGACGCCGAGCGCGAAAAAACCGGCACTGAAGAACATGTGCTCGATTCGTGGCTTGAGTGGCTGCAAATTGAAGAATCCTGCCCTGCCTGCAATGGTGAGCGGCTGAACCGCGACGCGCGGGCGGTACGCCTCAACGGGCAATCCATTGCGCAGCTTACCGCATTGCCGGTGACCAAAGTCGCTGCCACCTTCGGCAAGCTTGCCTTGAAAGGCCGCGCCGCCGCGATTGCGCGCGATGTGCTGGCCGAAATACGCACACGCCTCACCTTTCTGGATGAAGTGGGTCTCGGCTATCTCGCGCTGAATCGTGCCGCGCCCACGCTCTCCGGCGGCGAAGCGCAGCGCATACGCCTCGCCGCGCAGCTGGGTTCCAATCTGCGCGGGGTGTGCTACATCCTCGATGAGCCCACCATCGGCTTGCATTCGCGTGACAATAAAATTCTGCTCGATACGCTGCAAAAACTGGAAGCCAAGGGCAACACGCTGGTGGTGGTGGAGCACGACGAGGACACCATACGCCGCGCCGCGCACGTGATCGATCTCGGCCCCGGCGCGGGCAAAGGCGGCGGCGCAGTAATCGCCGAAGGCACGGCGGACGATCTCATGCGCAATCCGCAATCGCTGACCGGGCGCTTTCTGTCGCAGCCGCTGATGCATCCGCTGCATCCGCCGCGCGTGGTGAACCGCAGCACACCGGCCATACGCATACACCGCGCAACCTTGCACAACCTGAAATCCATCAACGTGCGTGTGCCGCTGGCGCGCTTTACCGCAATCACCGGCGTCTCCGGCTCCGGCAAATCCACGCTCGCACGCGACGTGTTGCACGCGCAGCTCTCGCAGTTATTGAGTCAATCTCAAAAAAGAAATAACACAATAAAAACAAATAGTTATAAACCTCTTACCGATTGGCAAGCAGTAGGCCGGGTGCTCGAAGTCGATCAAACACCGATCGGCAAAACGCCGCGTTCCTGCCCCGCAACGTACGTCGGATTCTGGGACGCCATACGCCGCTTGTTCGCGGAGGTGCCCGAAGCGCGCATGCGCGGCTACAGCGCGAGCCGCTTTTCGTTCAACACCAGCGGCGGGCGCTGCGAAACCTGCGAAGGTCAGGGCATGCGCAAGATCGAGATGAGTTTCCTGCCTGACGTGCGCGTCGCCTGCGAAACCTGCCGCGGCGCGCGCTTTAACGCCGACACGCTGGCAGTACTGTTCAAAGGCAAATCCGCCGGCGAGGTGTTGCGCATGAACGTGGATGAAGCGGTGGAATTTTTTGCCGCGCATGCAGCAATACACCACGCACTGACGCTGCTGCAGGATGTAGGCCTGGGTTATCTGACGTTGGGCCAGCAAAGCCCCACGCTTTCCGGCGGCGAAGCACAGCGCATAAAGCTGGTGACGGAACTCGCTAAAGTCAGAATGTCACTCCACACACCCAATGCCCAACGCGCAACGCTCTACGTCCTCGACGAACCCACCGTTGGCCTGCACATGGCCGACGTGGAAAAACTGCTGCGTGTGCTGCATCGACTGGTCGATGCCGGCAACACGGTAGTGCTGATCGAACACAACCTCGATGTCATCGCCGATGCCGACTGGATCATCGACCTCGGCCCTGAAGGCGGCGACGCTGGTGGGCGTATCGTGGCGCAGGGCACACCGCAGGACCTCGCGCGGCAGCCACAACGCTCGCACACCTCGCGCGTGCTGGCGGCGTTTCTAGCGACGCGGTCGGTGGCGAATTAGACGCTGGCTTAAACCGTCTTTCTCCCAGCCTATAGCGCATCTGCGAAGCCGTAGCGTGCGCTGCGCGCACGACCAGCCGCAGGTCCCATACTATGCCTGCTGCGCTTGCTCGTGCGCACAGCGCACGCTACGTAGGTATTGCGCTTTGCGCGCCTTCAGCGCGGACGATCGCCCTGCAAGGTAATTCTGTGCATCACACGCCGGTAGCCGTGATAATCGTTCACCGGAAAATGCAGTGCCGCACGGTTATCCCACAGCGCGATCGAGCCGGTGCGCCACTGAAAGCGGCAGGTGAATTCCGGTTTGATCTGATGCTGGTGCAGATAGTCGAGCAGCGGCGCGCTTTCGGTTTCGCTCCAGCCTTTGAAGCGCACGGTGTGTCCCACGTTGATATACAGCGCGCGGCGGCCGGTTTCGGGATGCGTGCGCACCACCGGATGCCCGGCTTCAAACACCTCGTGCGCACGCGCAGCGGGGCTGTTAGCCATGCGATCTTCGCGCGATTTCGACACATCGGCCTTGGCGGAACTGCTGACGCCGACAAGCCCGTCCAGCGTGCGTTTCAGGCCCTCCGACAGCGCCTCGTACGCGAGGTACTGGTTCGCGAACAGGGTATCGCCGCCGTGCGGCGGCACCTCGCGCGCGAGCAAAAAAGTGCCCATCGGCGGCTGCTCGAGATAGCTGGTGTCCGAATGCCAGATGCCGCCAAAGTTCACGCGCTCATGTTCGAGCTTGGTCACCGGCGTGATCACAGGAAACCCTTCAATACCGCCTATGAACGGATACTCCACCGGCTTACCGATGCGCTCGGCGAAGGCCAGATACTGTGCGCTGGTCAGTTCCTGATCGCGAAAAAAAATCACCACGTGCTCATTCCACGCACGGCGGATTGCCGCAATGGTTGCGTCGGCCAGTTCGCGCCGCAAGTCCACGCCGCCGATTTCGGCGCCGATGGCTCCGGCTATTTTGGTAATGGCAATTTCGGACACAACCCCTCCTCAGCGTGTTGCCGCTGCGCAGTATAGCGGATGCGGGGTTATAATTTCCTGCAATCCAATCGAGGACACCGCCAATGACACGTCGTCTCATGTTACTTGCTGCTCTGCTGCTCACGCTCGGGGGCTGCGCCACCCACAACACCGTCAGCGACGGTGACGATGGCAGGCTCATGCTCAAGGGACACGACCCGGTGAGCTATTTCACCCTCGCCAAGCCGGCGCCTGGCAGCCCTGCTTTCAAGGCCGAGCACGAAGGCGTTACCTACCGCTTCATGAGCGAAGAAAACCGCGCGCTGTTCGTTAAAAGCCCCGACAAATACAAACCGCAGTACAACGGCTTCTGCGCCAACGGCCTGGTCTACGCGATATCGCTTGGCGGCAATCACGACGCCTTCAAGATCGTGAATGGCCGGCTGTTCATGTTCGGCGGCGGCAACTCAAAAAAATATTGGGAGATGGATGAAAAGCGCAACCTCGAACTCGGCGACAATTACTGGAAGACCGAGGTGCAAGGCAGCGTTCCGCGCCTGCAATCATGGAAGCGGCTTGTGTTTAAGGTGCCGCACTATAAAACCAACCGCGAGCTTGCGGCTGAGTGGGAAACGCGGCAAGGCAAGAAGTAAAATATTGTTGCGCGCTATCCATCATGCTTGATCTCGCCCGCGTGCGCCAGGAGTACATGCGCGACGGACTCGACGAAAAAGAGGTGTTGGCCGATCCGCTGGCGCAATTCGCGCGCTGGTTCGACGATGCCATGAAGGCCGAACTCACCATGCCCAACGCGATGTCGCTGGCGACGGTTTCGCCCGATCACAAGCCGTCACTGCGCCTGGTGCTGCTCAAAGGGGTGGATCACGGCGGCTTTGTTTTTTACACCAACTATGTAAGCCGCAAAGGCCGCGACATCGACGCCAACGCAAACGCTTCGCTGCTTTTCGGCTGGCTGCCACTCGAACGTCAGATACGCATCGACGGCGCCTTGAGCCGCGTCAGCGCCGCCGAGTCCGATGCCTACTTTGCCACCCGTCCGCTGGGCAGCCGCCATGCAGCCATTGCCTCGCCGCAAAGCGACGTGCTCGCCAGCCGCGCGGCGCTGGAGCAGCGCTATGCAGAAGTGGCGCGCACCACCGGCGACGCGCCGCCACGTCCCGCGCAGTGGGGTGGTTACCGTTTAATGCCCGTGGAAATTGAGTTCTGGCAGGGCCGTGAAAACCGGCTGCATGACCGGCTGGTCTACCGCCAAACAGCGCAGGGCTGGACGCTGCAACGGTTGGCGCCGTAGTTACAAAATGTGCGTGCCGATCCACCACGCCACTGCTGCCATGAACGCGGAGCACGGTATGGTCAACACCCACGCCCATACGATAGTGCCCGCAACGCCCCAGCGCACTGCCTTGTAGCCGCGCACGGAACCCACACCGACGATGGAACCGGTAATTGTATGCGTGGTTGAAACCGGGATGCCCATCCCGGTCGCCATAAACAAGGTAAGCGCGCCGCCGGTTTCCGCGCAGCAGCCGTGAAACGGCTTCAACTTGGTGATGCGCTGCCCCATGGTTTTCACAATGCGCCAGCCGCCGAACATGGTGCCGAGCGCGATTGTCACGTAACACGCGATCACTACCCAGTACGGTATCCCGTCCTTGGCCCCGCTTGCGCCATAAGCGATCAACAGCATCCAGATAATGCCGGCGGTTTTTTGCGCGTCGTTGCCGCCGTGGCCGAGCGAGTACATCGATGCCGACACCAATTGCAGCCGCCGCGACCATTTATCGACGCGGTACGGCGTCACCCGGCGCACCAGATGCGTGGCGATCACCAGCAGCAGCGACGCGAGCAAAAAACCCATCAGCGGTGAAATCAGAATAAACGCCACCACCTTGATCAGCCCGCTGGACACCAGCGAACTGGCGCCCGCCTTGACTATGGCGGCGCCCACCAGCCCGCCGATCAGCGCGTGCGACGAACTCGACGGAATGCCGTAATACCAGGTGATGATGTTCCACGCAATCGCGCCGCTGAGCGCGCCGAACACCACGTAGTGATCGATGATATTCGCGTCTATTATGCCTTTGCCCACCGTAGTGGCGACTTTCAACTGGAACACAAACAGCGCAATAAAATTAAACGCTGCCGCCATCATTACCGCCTGATGCGGCTTCAACACGCCGGTGGAAACCACCGTGGCGATCGAATTGGCGGCGTCGTGAAAGCCGTTCATGAAATCGAACAACAGCGCCACGATAATCAAAAACACCAGCACCTCGAAACTGAAGGTCATGTGCCACTTTCTCGCGCGTGATTGTCCGAACGCCCCATCAGCAACATTCAGGAGTTATCCAGCACTATGCCTTCGATGATATTGGCCACGTCCTCGCAACGGTCGGTCACGGTTTCGAGCAGCTCGAAAATCGAGCGCAGCTTGATCACTTGCCGCACGTCGGGCTCGTCGCGAAACAGCGTGGCGATCGCCGAGCGCATCACGTGATCGGCATGGGATTCGAGACGGTCAATTTCATCGCAGGCTACAAGGATCGCCTTGGCGTTTTCCATATTGGATAACAAGTCCACCGCGATTTTGACCTGTTCGCAGCACGCCACGCACAGTTCCGCGAGCTTGGCGGCCGCCGGCGGTATGATCTGCACATCATACAAAAAAATCGACTGCGCCGCGTCCTCCATCAGGTCGAGTATATCGTCCATGCGCGTGATCAACTGGTGAATCTCGTCGCGATCCAGCGGCGTAATGAACGTCTTGTGCAGCAGTTCAATCACGCCGTGCGTGACCTTGTCCGCCATTTTCTCGATGGATTCGATCTGGTAAGCGCGGCGCTGAATGTCGTCGCCATGGGTCATCAACGCGGCGAGTTCGTGGCTGCCCTGCACGATATAACCCGCGTGTGTGTTGAACATGTCGAAGAAGCGCCCTTCGGTGGGCATGAGACGGCCAAACATAGGATCCTCCTCCCGGCTTTTGCAAACACCACCAACGCACCGCGGCAGATGCTTCGACGCGGCGCGTAGTGTAACTGCTTTCGCCGCTGGCGCCACATTTCACGTCGGATTCAATCGCGGTATACTTCAGCCTCCGCCTTCGCGTTTGCGGGAATTCCTCGCCGCGATCGAGCTACCGTCCGCTTCTCTGTCTGCCGCACCTTGTCACTGACGACCCACCGCTGGCCTCGTTTAAGCAGCGCGCTGCTTGCCTGGTATTTTGTGGTGGTCTGGGGTACGGGCTTCATCGCCACCAAAATCGCGCTGCAGCACGCGCCGCCGCTGACCTTTCTGAGCATCCGTTTTGCGCTGGGCATCGTTTGCCTGGCGCCGTTGCTGTGGCTGATGCGCCCGCGCTGGCCTGCAACACCTGCGGCGTTCGCGCATGTCGCGATCGCTGGCCTGTTGATGCACGCGGTACACCTGAGCGGCAGTCACTACACCCAGTATCTGGGTCTGTCCGCGGGCATTACCGCTGTGTTGCTGTGTATACAACCGGTGATCACGGCGATCATCGCGGCGCGCTGGATGGGTGAGAAATTGAATCGCCTGCAATGGCTCGGCATTGCCGCCGGACTGGCCGGCGTCACACTGATCGTGTGGCACAAGATCGATATGCATGAGGCGACCGCCGGCAGCCTGATCGCAATAACCCTCGCGCTGATCGGGGTCACGGCGGGCTCGCTTTATCAGCGCGCCTTTTGTCCGAGCGTGGATTTGCGCGCGGCTGCGCTGGTGCAGTTCGCCGCCACCCTGTTGGTGCTGGCGCCGCTGGCGTTGACCTTTGAAAACAACACGGTGCGCTGGACCTGGGCACTGGCGGGCGCGCTGTTTTATCTGGTGATCTTCGCCTCGCTGCTGGCGGTGAGCGCGTGGCATTATTTGCTGCGCCACGGCGGCGCCACGCGGGTGACCAGCCTCATTTATCTCACGCCGGTGTTCGCCCTGGTGCCGGAGTTTTTGTGGTTTGGCATCACGCCCTCGACCATCAGTTGGGCAGGCATCGTCATCACCTGCGCCGGCGTGGGCTTGGTGGCGTGGCGCCGGGATGCCGGAAACAACAACAAATAATGTTTTAAAACAAAACGTTACAATCACTCGCGCATGAGTATCAGCCTCATATTTTTTCTCACCATTTTGCCGCACATGGCATTCGCCTGTGCGCGCGTCACGCTGTCGCTGTTTGCACTGCATTTGGGCGCCACGCCGCTCACCGTGGGTATCATCATCTCGCTGATCGCGGTGGTGCCGATGGTGTTCTCGGTGCGTTGGGGGCGCCGCATCGATCGCGGCGGCGTCTACAAACCCATGCTGCTTGGCGCAGCACTGGTACTGGCAGGCATGCTGCTCGCGTTTGCCTTGCCGCGTATTGAAACGCTGTTCGCGGTGAGCGTGCTGGCGGGCAGCGGCTTTATGCTGTATCACATCTGCGTCAATCAAGCAGCGGCGCTGGTGGGCCAGCCCAAGGATCGCACACGCAATTTCAGCGTGCTGGCGCTGGCGTTCTCTACCTCAGGCTTCGTCGGACCGGTAACGGCGGGCTTCGCCATCGACGGCATCGGCTACCGCAACACGTTCCTGCTGTGCGCGGGCTTTGTCGTCGCCACACTCACCTTGATCCGGTTGCGCAAGCCCGCGATCACACGGCATCACGTGCCCGCCGCCGCTACGCCGCATGCCGCCGAAAAACGCATTGCCGATTTGTTGCGCATCCCCGCCATGCTACGCGTCTTCATCATCAGCGGTCTGCTCTCGATGTGCTGGGATTTGTACTCGTTTGTGATGCCGATACACGGCTCCGGCATCGGATTGTCAGCCTCGACCATCGGGCTGATACTGGGCTCGTTTGGCGCCGCAACTTTTATCTTCCGCCTGATTCTGCCGTGGGTGGTGCATCGCTTCGATGAACGCAAAATGCTGATCAGCGCACTGCTGCTCACTGGCGTTATGCTGGCGCTGATTCCGCTGGTGAAAAGCGTGCCGCTGCTGATGGCGGTATCGTTTGTGCTGGGCATAGGCCTCGGCGGCACCCAGCCCATCCTCATGGCCATGCTCTATGAAAAAGCCCCTGCCGGACGTGGCGCGGAAGCCGTGGGCATGCGCACATTGCTGCTCAACATCACGCAGGCGGGCATACCGCTGATTTTTGGCGCACTCGGCGCTGCACTCGGCATGACGCCGGTGTTCTTCGCCATGGGCGCGGCGCTGCTGTGGGGCGCGTGGTACGTGCGGCGCGAGTAGCGTCAACCCCTAAATAAAAACGGCCAGCGTTTCTTAACGCTGACCGCTCTTACAGTAAAAAAACTTAGCTCAGGTGCTTGCTGACCAGTTTGGTCATCTCGAACATCGACACCTGTTTCTTGGCGCCGAAGATCGGCTTCAGTTTGTCGTCGGCATTGATGTTGCGGCGGTTCTTGGCATCTTGCAGGCCATGCTTCTTGATGTAGGCCCAGATTTTTTTGGTGACTTCGGTGCGCGGCATCGGGTTGTTACCAATCACAGCACCCAGTGCGGCGCTTACATTCATCGGCTTCATGAATGCGGCGTTAGGCTTGCGTTTGGCTGCTTTCTTTTTTGCCGGGGCTTTCTTCGCTGCTTTTTTCTTTGCTGCCATTGAGGGTCTCCGTTAAGGTGATTAAACGTTATCTAGTTATTCATCTTTGCTGTTTTGCCTTGCCGCCAATGGTGCTGGTAGCGGCACGGTGGCGACAGAATGCCGAGGGAAAACCCGCTTGTCAATGCTTTCCTAGAGGAGAAATCGAATATTTCTCTGGGGAACGTCCCTTCGGCGCATCCGCAGCCGCTTGCACTGAGTAGGTGCAGCTGTGTAATCTTTGGGCATCCGTACACCCATTACGCACGGCTTTCAGGAGTGATCCGCCATGTTACCCAGTGACAAAGAGCAGCAGGAAATCAACGAACTAGCACAGCAATTCGAGACCGCGACGGGGGCGCAAGCCGTGGCCGCCGTGGTCGGCAAGGCCGACGCTTACCCGGATATTCCGTGGAAGGCGTTTGCCCTTGGCGTGGGGCTGGCCGCGCTGGCGGTGGTGCTGGACGCGCTGCTGCGCCCCGGCTGGGCTGGCAACCATACACCCGTGCGCGACGTGCTGGTGATCCTGGCTGCGGGCGTGTCATGTGCGTTGGCGGCGGCTTGTCTGCCGCGATTTGCGCGGCTGTTTCTGCATCGGGGGCGCGCGGCCGGAGAAGTCAGACAGCACGCGCAAGGCCTGTTTTTGCAGCGCGAATTATTTCGCACCACCGAGCGCGCGGGCATACTGTTCATGGTGTGCCGCTTCGAGCGCAAGGTTTACATACTGCCCGACACCGGCATCACCCAACATCTTGCGCGCGGCGAACTCAATCCGGTGATCGCCGCGATGGCGCCGCACTTGGCCCAGTGGCAGCCGGTTGCAGCGTTTCGTGCAGGTTTTGATGCGATGGCGGCATTGCTCGCGCGCAAAAACATACGGCTACACGCGCATGGCAACGAGCTGCGGGACGGCACCGTGGTTGAGGCGGGTACGTCATGAAAAGCGCACGCCTGGCGGCGGCACTGTTGCTGTTTGTCATCAACGTCTGCAGCTTCGCTGCCGAGGTGCCGATGCTGAGCGGGCGCGTGGTCGATAACGCCGAACTGCTGACACCCGCGGCACGTGCCGGCATCAGCGCAAAACTCAAAGCGCACGAGGACAAAAGCGGCAATCAAATCGTGGTGCTCACCCTGGCATCGCTCGGTGACGAGGCAGTGGAGGCATACGCCGTGCGCGTGTTCGAGAACTGGAAGATCGGCAAAAAGGGCAAGGACAACGGCGTGCTGCTGCTGGTAGTGCCCAAAGAAAAGAAAATGCGCATTGAAGTCGGCTACGGACTCGAAGGTCAGTTGCCCGACGTGGTGGCGAACCGGATTATCCGCAACGTGATGGCGCCGCCATTCAAGGCGGGTAAGTTCGATCAGGGCATGGATGAAGGCGTCAGCGCCATCATCGGCCACCTGGAAGGCCAGGAGACGGCAGCGGGTGCGTTGCCGGCTGAGAAGGACAGCGCTTCATCGGGATTTCAGCAACCCGATCTGTCGCTGACCGAACGCCTTTTATTCGGCGCGTTTATTTTTGGCATTATCGGGTTGTTTACCGTTATCGGTGTCACGACGCCGGGCATGGGGTGGTTTTTGTATGTATTTTTGATTCCGTTCTGGGCGCTGTTTCCGATGGTGGTGGTGGGTGTGCATGCCACCCTGATTATTCTTGCGGTCTACGTCATTGGTTTTCCCATCGCCAAGCTGTTGGTTGCACGCAGCGACTGGTTCAAGCGGCGCAGCCTGCACTCCGGCAACCGCCGTGCGGGTAGCCGCTCGCGCTTTGGCGGACTGAATCACAGCAGCGGCAATTGGTCGTCCAGTTCAGGCGCCGGCTCGGGGGGATCGAGCGACAGTTTTTCGGGCGGCGGCGGCAGTTCCGGCGGCGGTGGCAGTTCAGGGGATTGGTAGCTGACGCTCCGATGGCTAGCCCCGAAAACGACAGCCCATCACCGCAAAGACGCAAAGGAAACGCAAAGAAAAACAAGAACTTCTTTGCGGGAGTTCTTTGCGCCTTTGCGTCTTTGCGGTTGCGGTTGCCGTTTTTTAAGCTGATTTTTTCAGCTTCGACAAAAACTGTTTGCGAAATTTCGCCACCTTGGGCGCCACCACCGCCACGCAGTAACCCGCGCGCGGATTACGCGCGTAGTATTCCTGATGGTAATCCTCGGCGATATAGAACACCGTCGCCGGCGTGACCTCGGTCACCACCGGGTTGCTCCACAGCCCTGCCGCGCTCAATCTGGCAATCACTTCTTGCGCCGCCGCCTGCTGTTGCGGCGTATGGTAAAAAATCGCCGAGCGATACTGTGTGCCCCAATCGTTACCTTGCTGGTTCAGCGTAGTCGGGTCATGGATCACAAAAAAAACTTCCAGAATCTCGCGCAACGACACCAGCGCCGGATCAAACGTGATCTGCACCACTTCCGCGTGTCCGCTGCGGCCACTGCATACCTGTTCATAGGTTGGATCGGGATTGTTGCCTCCCATATAGCCCGACTCGACCGAATTCACACCTTTGAGTTCATCGTAAACTGCCTCAAGGCACCAGAAGCATCCACCGCCCAGCGTTGCCACTTCCTTGCCGTTTTGAATTTCGCTCATGCGATTTCCTTTGCGTTTGACGGAATTTTGCAATAATTGCAGACACTAAGTATTACCTGGGTCGAACATACCAGTAAAACCTTACCCGCTGTAAGTTCAGCCAGTCAACCCCGACCAAGCCGCACCACGCGGAAACCGCCGCGATTCACCAAGGAGAGTGTCATGAATTACTTGCACCGCCTGTTATTGATTGCCGCCGTACTGCTGCTCAACCCGGCGCTAACTTTTGCGCAAGCATCTGCCGGGAAAACCGCCAAAGCCACCTTCGCCGGCGGCTGCTTCTGGTGCATGGAGCCACCCTACGACAAACTGCCGGGCGTGATCTCGACAATATCCGGCTACATGGGCGGCCACGTCAAAAACCCGACTTACGAGCAGGTGTCAACCGGCCGCACCGGGCACACCGAAGTGGTGCTGGTCGAATATGACCCGTCGAAAGTCAGCTACGAAAAACTGCTGCAGGTGTTCTGGATAAATATCGATCCGACGGTAAAAAACGCGCAGTTCTGCGACCACGGCTCACAATACCGCAGCGGCGTGTTCTACCATGACGACGAACAGCGCAAACTCGCCGAGGCCTCCAAAACAGCGCTGGATAAATCCAAACCCTTTAAAGCCGCGATAGTCACCGAAATCACCAAAGCCGGCGAGTTCTACCGCGCCGAGGAATACCATCAAAACTACTATCAAAATAATCCAGTGCGTTACAAACTCTACCGCAACGGCTGCGGGCGCGATGCACGGCTGAAAGAATTGTGGGGAAAAGTGCCGGAGTAAGCAATCAATCCACCCGCGCGCCGATGCGCCGGATGATCGGACCCCACTTGTCGCTTTCCGACTGAATCAACTGGCGGAACGCTTCGGCGCTGCCGCCTACCGGCTCAAGGCCGGCAGCGTTCAGACGCGCACGCACGCCGGCATCCTCCAGCGCTGCATTGAACTCGCGATTCAGACGCACCACGATTTCAGCGGGTGTGCCCGCGGGCACCAGCACGCCGTTCCACGCCAGCGCTTCGAATTTGGGCAAGCCCGCTTCGGCCACCGTCGGTAACTCGGGCGTCAGCGCGTAACGCACGGCGCCCGACACAGCCAGCAACTTGACCTTGCCCGCCTTGGCAAGCGGCGTTATTGCCGTCGGCACTGCGAACAGCAACTGCGTATCGTTGCCCGCCACCGAGGTAATGGCCGGCGGCGAGCCGTTGAACGGCACGTGAACCATATCCAGGCCTGCCATCGCCTTCAGCAATTCCATTGACAGGTGCGATGAACTGCCGTTGCCCACCGAGGCATAACTCAGCTTGCCGGGATTCGCCCTGGCGTGCGCCATCAGTTCCTTCAACGACGTCGCCGGCACTGCGGCACTCACTGCCAGCACGTTGGGCTGGCTGGTGGTGACGACGACCGGAATCAAATCCCGGAACGGATCGTACGGCAACTTCGCGTACAAGTGCGGAGCAAACGCCAGTGGCCCGTTGAAAGACAGCACCAGGGTGTAGCCGTCCGGCGTGCTCTTGGCGACAAAATCTGTAGCCAGCGTGCCGCCCGCGCCCGCGCGATTCTCGACCACCACGGGCTGGCGCAGCGTGTCCCTGAGCTTGTCGCCCAGAATGCGCCCGATTACGTCTATCGAACTGCCGGCTGGTGCGGTCATGACAAATTTGAGCGGCTTGGCGGGCCATGCCTGTGCTGAGCCGCTCGCAGCGGTTTGGGCGGCTGCGGGCAGGCTGCATAGCGCACCCAGCAACATCAAAGCGGCGCATAGCCGCATAGGCAAATCGTCAGGCGGCCTCATAGCACCTACGGCACACACCCCTATATACGCTGGCGTAAGACACTCAGCCCTTGGTCTTCAAGCGCGCATCGTTCGCTGCAATGAACGCGCGGATGTCGCTTTCCATATCCAGAAGCTTGAGCCACTGCTCCTTGTATAAAGTCACCGGGAAGCGTCCCATGCCATAGATGGAAACTGCGCCTTTCTCACTGACTTTCATGCTGATTCCGGCAGCTGCGCCTTTTTTCAGCGCGGCATTTTCGTTGCGCAGACGCTCGAGTTCCGCCTTCAGGTCTTCGTCGGACATTGTTTCTCCTGGTCACTAAAATTCCACCCGCCGGCTGAAGAGTGTAGCGTGAGCGTAGCTGTGCTTCAAATTTTTTCTGAGGGGAACACAAGCATGAACACGATGCCCGGCCAGTGCCATGACACTCCGATAGATATCATATAACCATCTGTTTTTAAACCATTATTAAAAGTATCGCCGAATGGGTTCAGCAACGCTGTTTGTTTGCCGGGCACGCTCTGCTATAAATGCAGGTAAACCCTTGCCGCTAATTCCAACCTATACAGGAAAGACACATAGCCATGACCTGGCAACCCGAACTCGATGAATTGCGCACGCGCGAAGCGTTCGCGCTGCAGATGGGCGGCCCAGAAAAGGTGAAGCGCCAGCACGATGGCGGGCGGCTCACGGTACGCGAACGCATCGACGGCGTGCTGGATGCCGGCAGTTTTCATGAGGTCGGCGGCATTGCCGGCAAAGCCACGTACGATGACGCGGGCAATCTCACCGCATTGCAGCCGGCCAACTGCGTGTTCGGACGCGGTCGCGTCGATGGCCGGCCGGTGGTGGTGTGCGGCGACGATTTCACCGTGCGTGGCGGCTCGGCGGACGCCACCATCAAGGAAAAAACCGTGATGGCGGAGCAGATGGCGAACGAATTTCGCCTGCCGATAATACGCATCATCGAAGGTTCGGGCGGCGGCGGTTCGGTGAAGACCATCGAGAGCACAGGGCGCGCCAACCTGCCGGGGCGCGTCGCGGGTAGCGCGGGTTATCACTGGGCGTCGGTGAATCTGGGTACGGTGCCGGTGGTGGCGCTGGGTCTCGGTTCGGTTGCGGGACTGGGCGCGGCCAGGGTTGCGGCCAGTCACTACTCGGTGATGACCAAGACCACCTCGGCGATGTTTGTGGCCGGTCCGCCGGTAGTGGAACGCATCGGTCAGAAACTCACCAAGCAGGAACTCGGTGGGTGGGAGATTCAGACCAAGGCCGGCGCAGTGGATCATGCCGTCGATACCGAAGCAGAAGCGTTCGCCTGCGCGCGGCGCTTTCTGTCGTACTTGCCGTCATCTATCTACGCCACGCCGCCGGTGACGCCGTACGCAGAAGATGCAAAGCGCGACGATGAAGCGCTGCTTAAGGTCATACCCAAAGACCGCCGTCACGTGTACAAAATGCGTCCGATCGTCGAGACGCTGGTGGATCGCGACAGCTTTTTTGAAATGGGCCGCATGTTTGGCCGCTCCATCATCACCGGTCTTGCGCGAATTGAAGGCCGTCCGGTGGCGGTGATGGCGGGCGATCCGTACCATTACGCCGGGGCATGGACTGCGGACGCCTGCGCCAAAATCATCCGCTTTGTCGATCTGGCACAAACCTTTCACCTGCCGGTACTGCATCTGGTTGATTGCCCCGGATTTCTGGTGGGGTTGGAGGCGGAGAAAACCGCGACCATTCGTGCCGGTGTGCGCGCGATGGCTGCCATCGATCAGACGACAGTGCCGTGGTGCTCGATCCTCGTGCGCAACGTGTTCGGTGTCGCGGGCGCGCTGCACCAGCCGCCGGGGAGATTATCGCTGCGTTATGCGTGGCCGTCGGCGCGCTGGGGCTCATTGCCGCTGGAAGGCGGCATAGAAGCGGCCTATCGCGCAGACATCGATGCAGCTGCGGATCCACAAGCGAAGCTCGCCGAAATCGAGAAGCGTCTCAATCTGCTGCGTTCGCCATTTCGCACCACGGAAACATTTTGGGTTGAGGAGATCATTGATCCGCGCGACACGCGCAAACTGCTGTGTGAGTTTGTGCGGCTAGCCGAACCGCTGCTGACGCCGGGGCGGGCTTCGTTTACGATGCGGCCTTGACTGAAAAATTACCCAAACAAATCCATCTTACCCCACCACCACGTCGTTCCAGCGAAAGCTGGAAACCAGTGCGTAACCCACGCCGCAGGCGCAATAATTAGATGCTTCGCATGGATGAACGAACTGGATTCCAGCCTGCGCTGGAATGACGGCTCCTTTGAACACGTTATATCCACAACCAGATGCCCACCCATTCAACAAACTTGCACACCGACCTCTCCCGCCTGCTCACCCCCTCTGCCATCGCCATCATCGGCGCATCCAGTAACGACACCTCTATCAGCGGACAGCCGTTGCGCCTGATGCTCGATGCGGGCTACGCCGGAAAAATCTATCCGGTCAATCCCCGGCGCGAAGAGGTGCAGGGCATGAAGGCGTACCCCGACGCGCAATCGATTCCCGGCCCCTGCGACGTGGCGCTGGTGGCCGTGTCAGCGGTGCAGGTGCCGCAAGCGCTGCGCGATTGCGGCAAGGCTGGCATCCCGTTCGCCGTAGTTCTGGCCGGCGGCTTCGAGGAAATCGGCGAGGCCGGCATGGCGATGCAACGCGAGCTCGATGCAGCGATCAAGGACAGCGGTGTGCGCGTAGTGGGCCCCAATTGCATCGGCGTGGCCAACATCGCAACGCGAGCGTTCTGCGCGTTCGGCGGCGCGCTCTACGACAAAAGCCTCGAACCGGGACCGGTGGCGGTGGTGTCGCAAAGCGGCGGCGTGGGCTTAAGCATCATGGCGCATGCGCATGCGCGCGGCGTCGACACCCGCTACCTCGTTTCGTGCGGCAATGAAGCCGATCTTGATTTTTTCGATTTCACCCATCAGCTTCTCGGTCAGGACGACGTGCAGTTGATCGCCGCCTATCTCGAATCGAGCCTCGAGGGCGTGCGGCTGCGCGAACTGGGCCAGCGCGCGCTGCAACTCGGTAAGCCGATTATTTTGCTTAAAGTCGGCAACAGCGGCGCCGGACGGCGCGCGGCAGGTTCGCACACCGGCAAACTTACCGCCGACTACACCCTGTTCAAAGCGGCGTTTCAGGAAGGCGGCTTTATCGAAGTGCAGGATCTGCATGAACTCGCCGATGTCGCCAAGCTGGTGCTCGGCGGACGTTATCCCAAGGGCCGCAACATCGGCGTGCTCACCGGCTCCGGCGGCTGGGGCGTGATGACGGCGGAAGCGTACGAGCGCAATGGCCTTCATCTGCCATTGCCCACGCCCGAAACCGCCGAGAAATTAAAGGCCGTAGTCGCCGACTACGGCTCGCGCGGCAACCCCATCGACACCACGCCGGTGTACGGCAAGCAACACACGGTGCTGGAAATCATTGTTGATGAACCGAACTGGGACATGCTGCACGTGCGCAGCGCTGGCGGTCCTATACTCAAAGAGTGGTTGCCGAAATTTCTGGACATCGCCAAGCGCACCGACAAGCCGATTATCGTGGGCTGGGCGCCCGTGCCCGGACTCGATCTCGAGATCAAGACCGAGCTGGAAAAGAACGGCATTTATTGCCCCAGCTTCGCCGCCGACGCCGGACGCGCGGTCGGCCTGTTCACCGATTTTGCGCTAAAGCGGCAGAAGTACCTCTCGCGCAGCGATATACCCGAAGCGCGGCCTGTCGTTAAGCAAACACTTGAATTCGGTCACCACACCGGCGCGTTGGCGGAACACGTGTCAAAGCAATGCCTCGCGCGTTACGGCATTCCTTCAACCAAAGAAGTGCTGCTCTCGCTCGAAGCGATACGTGCGCTTACAGCAAGCCCGGTGTCGTTCCCGGTAGCGGTCAAGCTTGCCTCCCCCGATATTCCCCATAAGACCGAAGCCGACGCCGTGCGCCTCGGCGTAAAATCACTCGAAGAACTCAAAGCCGCCGCGCAAGCCGTAACCGCGGGCGGACGCAAACACGCGCCGAACGCACGCATCGACGGCATCTCGGTGCAGGAAATGGCCTCCGGTGTCGAGATGATCGCCGGCGCGGTGAACGACCCGCACTTTGGCCCCTACGTGATGGTGGGCCTGGGCGGCGTGCTCACCGAAGTGCTGCACGACGTGGCGCATCGCTTTGCGCCGGTGACGGCGGCAGATGCCCGCGAGATGCTCACCCAGTTAAAAGGCGCGAAAATACTCGAAGGTTATCGCGGCGCGCCGCCGCTTGATGTAGATGCCGTCGTCGATGTGCTGGTGCGCCTGTCGTGGCTCATCCACGATCATCGCGAGCGCGTGGCCGAAATCGATATCAATCCGCTGTTTGTGCGGGCGCGGGGGCAAGGTGTGGTGGCGGCGGATGCGTTGGTGGTGTTGCGCGAAAGTTGATGTGACAAAGCAACCAACACCAATGTGGCCTGCCGAGGCGATTGCACATTTTTATCGTTTTATTTAAACCTGACCCTATTTATTCAGAGAGGAAAGCGCATTATATTTGTAACCATTTGTTTTCATTGAACGAGCGTAGAGCGGGGCGAGCATAGCGCCTCGTACATGGCGCGAATTGCGACGACTATCCGCCCGTGGCCAATCCTGCGTCCTTGATGATCTTGCGCCAGCGTTCGGTTTCGCTGCGGATTTTTTCTAGTAACTGCTCCGGCGTGCTGGTCGCAGGCTCGGCGCCCTGCAGCAGTATGCGATTGCCGAACTCGGTCGCGGTGACGATCCGGTTCAGTTGCGCGTTGAACTTGGCGGCAATCGCCTTGGAGGTGCCCGCCGGAAACAACAGGCAGAACCAGGTGGAGGAATTAAAGCCCGGATACACCTCGGCAATGGGGGCTGCGTCGGGGGCCAAGCGGCTGCGCACCGGGTGCCCGCTGGCGATGAGCTTTAGCCGCCCCGATCGCACATGCGGCAGCAGTTGCGGAATCCCTGTAAACAGGAAATGCATCTCCCCGGCAATGAGATCCGTCATCGCCGGGCCGCCGCCCTTGTACGGCACGTGAACAAAGCGCATGCCCGATCGGATCTTCAGCAACTCGCCGGCCAGATGATTGGGTGTGCCGGCGCCGGGCGAGGCGAGGTTAAGACCGGCGGGGCGCGACTTGGACAAATCGATCAACTCGCGGATGTTGTTCGCCGGCAGCGCGGTGGGCACAGCGACCACGAAAGGGATTTCCGCCAGCATCCCTATAGGCTCAAAGTCCCGCAGCGGGTTGTAATTGACCTGCACGCCGAACAACGGGCTGCTGACCAGTCCACCCGAGGTGCCCAACATCATGGTATAGCCGTCGGGTGTAGCTTTCGCGGTGATACCGTGCCCGATGGTGGCGCCCGCGCCGCCGCGGTTGTCGACGACTACTTGCTGTCCCCAGGCCTCCACCAGATACGGGGCGAGCTCGCGCGCGACGATGTCGGTTCCGCCGCCCGGAGGATAGGGCACGATAAAGCGGATCGGACGCGACGGGTAGTTGCGTACTAACGGGTCGTTGCCCGGTTGCGCCTGCGCGCCGAAAGCTATCGACAAGACACTCAAGCCTGCTGCTGCGCAGACCCTGGCTGTGTAGCGTTGCATAGGCGCCTCTAGCGGATGGTGATAAGAAACTTGAACCCCGTCGTGCTTGCACCGGCACTGTATGCGCGCTCTGCTGCGCGGTCAACCGCGCGCAGGCCAGGCGCGGATGCGCCTCGAAATGACCTGTCGTAACCATCTGTTTTGATATGCATTTTCCAACATGTCTTAACGTGGGCGGCGCGGCTATTTTGTTGCGGCGCGCGCTCTGCTATAACGTGCGCACCGCGCCTACAGGGAGACCCGCAACATGAGCATCATCAGCCCGTGGTACCAACTCGGCTACGTTATCCCGCATCTTTATACCGATCAGGATGCGTATCAGTTTTACCGCGTCGCGCCCGAAGGCATGATGCTGGTGACTACGGGACTCAATCTCAGGGAGTACAGCCTCGCCGCAGTCGAGGAAAATTTGCCGACGCTGTGGGATCGCTTTGATCTATTGGCAAAGAAAAAAGTGGACCGCATTTCGCTCAGCGGTGTGCCGGTGGCCTCAGCACTCGGCCGCAAACGCATGCTGGAAATTCTGGCCGAAGCGCAAATGCGCACCGGCCTGCCGTGCGACACCGATCTCGAAGCGCACATTGCGACGCTCGAGCACTTTGGCGCCCGCAAAATCGCGTTGGCGACGCGCTGGCCGGCGCAGGTGAATCAAATGCTTACCGCTTATCTTGCCGAGGCCGGTATCGAAGTGCTCGCCTGCCGTTCACGCGCGCGTTCGCTCGATCAGAACAAATACTCGGTGGCGCTCGAAGATCATGAACTCGCGCTCGAACTGGGCCGGCAGGTATTGCGCGAAACCCCGGACGCACAAGCGCTGTTGATGCCCGGCGGCCTGTGGTTCGCGATACACGCGGTGCCGATGATCGAAGCGGAATTCGGCAAGCCGGTGCTGCTGAATATTTTGTCGACCACATGGGCTGCGCTGCATGCAGCAGGGAACGGGATGCTGCATCGGCCTGATCCCAAGTGGGGCAAGGTGCTGGGCAGTCTTACTTGAGCACTCGGCAAATGTTCTACACCGCCTTACCCTACCCATTCACCCGTTCACCCGTTCACTCGTTCACGCCTTCGCTGGCGTAGCACATGGCTGAGCCTTTCAAATACCGGGCGTTTATCAGCTACAGCCACCAGGACAAGGCGTGGGGCGACTGGCTGCACAAGGCGCTCGAGACCTACCGTGTGCCGCGACGGCTCGTCGGGCGCGTCACGCGCGACGGCGCGATCCCGCGACGGCTGTTCCCCATTTTTCGTGATCGCGAGGAACTGCCCACCTCTTCCGAACTCGGGGCGAACCTTACCGAGGCTCTGAAATCCTCGCGCTACCTGATCGTGATCTGTTCACCCTCATCCGCGGTTTCGCGCTGGGTCAACGAGGAGGTGAAAGCATTCAAGGCGATGGGACGCGAGGACCGCATCCTGTGCCTGATCGTAGACGGGGAGCCGAACGCGAGTGACCGGCCCGGCAGTGGAATGCTCGAATGCTTTCCCGAAGCAGTACGCTTTCGCGTTGATGCCGCCGGGCAGATCACCACGGCGCGCAGCGAGCCAATCGCGGCCGATGCGCGGCCGGGCAAGGACGGCAGGCATAACGCGCGGCTCAAGCTGATCGCAGGACTGTTGGGCGTAGGCTATGACGAACTGCGGCAGCGCGAGAAACGCCGGCAGTTCTGGCACAGGCTGCAGGCGCTCACGGTGGCGCTGGCGCTGAGCGCAAGCGCTTATGGCGTGTGGTGGAAGATTTTGCAGACCGAGTCTCTGGCGCTCGCCAGCAAGTCGCTTGAGCTGATGAAAAGCGAGCGCAACGACGAAGCGTTGAAGGTGCTGCTCAATGGCGTGCCGCGTGCCCCGGATACGCTTTTTTCACGGCCGCTGGTAGCGGAAGCACTGGCCGCGCTCGATCTCGCGCTGGCGCGCAACCGGGTGGACAGCGTGCTCGGCGGCATCAGATACGAGACCGAAACCATCGAAATGAGCGCCGACGGGCGCATGATGGCAACCTCGTCGCGCGACGGCACGGTGCGCCTGTGGGATACCGCGAGCTGGACCCAGACCCGGGTGCTGTTCGCCTTCGAGCGCATCGCCGGACGCGATCCGGCGCAAGGCCCGAAACTGGAGACGGAGCGCAGAGCGCGCCCGTTGGCGCTGCATCCAGGTATGCCGATGGTGGCGGCCGGCACTGTCGATGGACAGGTGATGTTGTTCGCCACCGATACTGAAAGCACGGCCCCGCTGCGCGTGCTGCGCCACGCCGGCGGCTACGCCGCAGCGGCCACCGAAACCGAGCGGCGCCGTTTCCACATACGCAGCGTCGCCTTCGATGCCAGCGGCGAGCGGCTGCTCAGCGCGTCGGAAGATTCGACAGTGCGAATCTGGAACTGGCAAAGCGGCGAACTGCTGCACCTGCTGCAACATCCGGCGCCGGTGAAGGCGGCCCGCTTCGATCCCGGCGGGCGCTGGGTAGCGACCCTCTGCGACGACGACAAGACGCGCTTGTGGAACGCAGCGAGCGGGCAACTGCTGGCAGAACTGCCGGGTGGCGGCGGCCAGTATGCGATGCTGCGCTTTGATGACGACGGTAAACGTCTGCGTCTGGCAGTCAGCACCTTTGCGCGCGTTCTGCTGTGGAATGTGAGCAATCCCGGCGCGCCACAGCCCATCGCAACGCTGACGCACGACGATGCAGTGCGCTGGATTGAGTTCAGCCCTGACCACACACTGCTGGCAACCGCTGCGGACGACGCCAGTGCGCGGCTGTGGGAGGTTAATTCCGTGCTTATCCGGTTGTCACCCAAACCAACTACCGGTAGTATGTTGAGCATCCGCGCTGACGTGGAGCGACCATGGTTATTGACGTACTTGAGCGAGGCGATCTGCCGTTTCCGCGCTCGCTGCCGGAGTTCCAGCGCCTCTTCC